>CAZIGK010000004.1:79535-108189 GCA_964538615.1 uncultured Rickettsiales bacterium
CGTCTCCGTCGGAGTGGGGGTTAAGGTAGCGGTGGGCGTGGGGGTTAAGGTAGCGGTGGGCGTGGGGGCGAGTTGGTAAAAATGCCCCTGATAGTAAAACAGCCCGCCAACAACACCTGCAGTATTCACGGTTGGGTTGCCATTGGTAAATGTTATGGCACCCGGAGAGGTTTCAAATGCTGCAAAAATAGGCCCCACATCATTCGTGATCGTTCTGGTGTTTATTGAATTAGGGGCAACAGTATAGCGTGCAACATTCCATTGTCCGGTATTTTCATCATATTCAGCGGCGACAAAATAGGCAGGCGTTGCGCCTTGATTCTGGCCACCATAAGCAACACGATAGTAAAAGCCTTCGTAACCGGGGTCTGTAATTGGGGCGCCTATAGGCCATTGGTAAATGGTTAGGTTACCGGAGCTTTTGGAGTCATTCTGGATAACGGGAGACTGTTGCTGGGTCATGACCGCTGCGTGAGCTGCCTCAACAGGAGAAGTTGCCTGAGTTACCGCGCCTGTTGTTAGGGCTATCATTGCCGCAAGGGCTGTTGCAATAGCTGCACTGAAAAGCCGTGAACCTTGAGATGCCATGTTTCACTCCCGTGGGAATTGTATCCATATTCTGTTTGCATGGCATCATTACGCTGCTGCACTGCATGCACTCTACCATGACGCATTACTTTGAACGCGCATCGCTTTTTAAGTGCAATAGGAGATATTTGCAAATGAAGTTTTTGTTACAGTTCCCTTAAAGCAGGAAAACTCTGCACATCTGCTTTTGATAAACGTAGAGAGGGCTAACGCATTTCAGGGGAGGGAGGGGGGGGGAAGGTGCGTCAGCCCTGCGCAGACGGTGAGGAGCTTCAGGGGGGAGGAGGAAGGGAAGGCTAACCTCACCGCCTGGGCAGGAATGACGACGCGAAAATATCTATTTTTGACTGTCCAAATCAGCTAATTTGCTTTTAGCACAGGTATCTGGTGGAAAGCCAGAAAAAAAGGTAACTGGTTGTTCAACTCATGTCCTGTACCATAAATGAGTTTACCGCTATGTGCAAATGAATGTTATGTTACATTATGCGGTCATACACGTGTGTTTTCTGCATGGCTTGCGGGATTATTGTGTAACCGATTGCATAACTGCCGTGCAAGTTGTCACAAAATGTGTGATTATGGCTGAAGGCGATCCTTTTGCAGCCGTCTGAGGCTTTCGCCACCGGGAATGACACATAGCTCCTGTGTTTCTGCATCTGCCATCAGGCAAAGGTCTTCCGCTTGCAGACCCAGTTGTTTTGCGCAGTCCTGTAGAAGCAAATCAACCGCAACGGTGTCACTGGGGTCTATGCTGACGCCTTCCGGCAGAGAGATGGTGAGTTCCGCGGCTAGCCAGTCTTGCAGGCGAATGGCACTTTGACCGGAAACGAGAATTTTCCACTCCCCTTCCAGCTCCATACATTCCAGATCCTTCGGGGAAAGGTGCCATTCTGTTGCGCAATCACGGACAAGGCGCTTGCGGGCAAAGATATTTTGCATATCGGTTGCGGCAAGAATATCCGTCGGAATATCGAAGGTGATAAAGCTCTCTTCCATAAAACCATTGTAGGAACAGCGGGTTAAATGTGCATTAATGCCAAGTAATCTATTAAGGCACAAGTAGAACGGTAGGGCGAGAAGATAGGGGATGCAATAGGGTGGAGCGCAGAAAAACAGTTGTCAGCGCGCGGGGGATGGGATATGAAATGTCTCCCCGCATGAAAGATGGCGAGGTGAAGTACTCAGCGGCGGTATAATGTTCCCCGTGGTGCAATACAAAGCAGAATATGCACCCTGTGTGTATGTCTAGTGCGGGCGGTTAGCTCAGTTGGTTAGAGCGCTACCTTGACATGGTAGAGGTCGGAGGTTCGAGTCCTCTACCGCCCACCAAACCGGACTAAATCCGGTTTTACCCCGCCATACCCTTTCGCAGCAGGAAAACTGCGCGGTTCGAGGTTATTCCACTACGGACCACCAGCCTACGCTGTTCGAGCTTCAGCTTGCCAATCCATAACCTATCCCCCCGCTCATCTAGATTCAGTGAGCAGGCGTTGACAGCTCACTCTCGGCTATCTCGGAAATGAAGTATATCATGACTGGCGCAGGGCTACTTGCCTGCGGATGGCAACAACCGACGCTGTGGCATGCATCCTTGCCCTCTGCGTTCTGTCATCCCGAATAACATGGCCAGACTTGCTATGCGGGTTCCATTCTCCTCGCCCGAATCCCTGTACCAGACGGTTCCGCAAACCGCTGCAGCGCCTTCAAAAACTCACCGCCACCCCTGAGTGGAAGGCAAAAACCGCCACTGGTCATTATTGTCAAAAGCATCCGGAAAGGCCTCTCTTTCCTGCGCTTCCGCCCCCCATTGACCACGGTTTTGCCGATGCTGCCGACCACCGCCTGAACGCATTTTTCCTTGATGATAGGCACGTCGCTCATACCGATCCCGATGATACGGCTTCGCATAAGATGCCCTATCCCATGGGCTGATTCGGTATACAGGCACAGGCTCCGTCACACGGCTCACGCTGGTGCGCCCGCTTTGATAGTACATTTCCTCTCGCGGCACATAATAAGCAGGTGCCTGATAGCCTCTACCTCGCACCACCACGGGCGCTCCCTGCTCATACACCACCCGAACCTGCGCCCCCACAATAGATGGCACATATCCGGCACATAATGCACACAACCACACCAGAACATATCTAACGCACTGTTTCATAAAACCTCTCCAGCCATTAGTTTACCATATCCAAACCCCTGTCTCCAGCCACAACTTTCCTCCCCCTCACGATGATGGGTTTGTTAATATTTCTCTGATAATTGACATCTATGCTAAATACACACGCGTAAAGGGAACTGGCGGGGAAAACAGGCAACATGAATGACACAATCCACCATCAATTGTTGGCGCTTTTGCAATCTATCCGCGAAACCAAGGGGGATAGCATTGCACTGGAAGATCTGGTGCACACCATGGAAGGTTTGCTCACCATTCCCTCCCTCAGTTCTGGTACTATCCGCACAGAAATCGAGCGCATGCTCGGCAGCATCCACGCCGTTCGCGAAGCATCGCGTACCTTAGCCTTAGACAGCCACCGAGAACGTGAATTGGCGGAGGTCACCGATACACTGGAACTGATTGTCACCAGTACGGAAGAAGCCACGGATAGCATTCTGGATGCAACCGAGGCGATCCAATCCCTTATGGCGGAAAGCACAGACCCCCAAAAAGATGCCATTCTGGATTGTTGCATGCGCATCATGGAAGCCTGTAATTTTCAGGATTTAACAGGCCAACGGGTGCAAAAACTACTTGCCACCTTTACTTTTATTGAATCCCGTCTGAATCAGCTTAAACGCTTTCTGGAAGATGGTACCCTCCCAACCCCACTGGCAGAAACATTTCAGGAACCGTCTACCTCCTCCAGCGTTTCTTCTTCCTCACACAACCCTGCGCGTGCGCAGGAAGAAGCTGCGGGCCTGCTAAACGGCCCCCAAACCCCAGACAGTGCTCCCTCTCAGGCTGATATTGATGCGCTTTTTTCCAGCCTGAAATAACCCCGCCACTCAGGTATCGCCATAGCAACTCATGGAACCCATCCCCCATCCCCATCAGCCACCGCCCCCCCCCATCCTCGCCGTGTGCAGCCAGCCACCTGCTATATCTTCCAGTGGCACGTCTCCCCGCTATGCGGCTCTTCTGGTTTCGCTGTATCTGGTTTTGCTTGCGTTTTTTATTGTACTCACCAGCCTCTCCGACTACACCCCACCCAAGCAGCAGGATGTTATTCGCAGCCTGCAGGAAACCTTTGCCAATCATCCCCGGTCAGACTCCCTGCCCACCCCAACGCAGGCTGCCCCCTCGCAGGCGCATGATGAAATCCTGCAACGGCTACAACAGTTGCTGGATGACCCCTCCATCCAACAACTCCCAGCCTCCTCGCTCTATCCCAACCGCGTCAGCTATCTGGCTCCCTCCTCACATTTTTTTCCATCTGATATGCAGCAGCCAGATTCCTCTTCTCCCGCAATGCAACGACTGATTGCACTGGGCGCCATCTGGCAGGACTACCCCTCAGAAGCCCCGCAACAACTTCTCATCCGCGCCCCCATTCATCCCTCCCTTCTACAGTCCGATTCCCCTCAACGTCTGGCCTCATCCATCCAAAAACTGGGGTGGCTGGCACAGAAATTGCAATCCTCCGGTATCCCGGAATCCGCCATGGAACTCATGCTGGATGATTCCATTCCCCCACAACACCTGCGGCTGGATATAACCCTCCCCTCGCAAGACCCTCCTCCCACAACCCCCTGAACTCATGTTTTCCCATGGCTTTCAACCGCTCCCCTCTTTCCACCTCTGCCCAAACCTCCGACCATACGCAGGGGTGGATGATTACGCTAGCAGATTTGCTGGCACTCATGCTCACGTTTTTTGTTCTGGTTTACGCCATGCGCGAACCCGATACCCAACGTTGGGCTACAGTGCATGGAGAGGTTGGTGCCATCCTCAATCCCCAGCAAACAGATAGCCCCATCCAGCAATCCACGCACGAGGCACTGTGGCTAACCCCTATCCATTCCCATACCTCGCTCAGCTACTGGCATAGCATCCTACAGGCCAAATTGCAGCGTGCCGGAGCCCTTAATATCCGGCTTCAACTCACGCCACATGCACTGGTCATCAGCCTGCCAGCAGACGTATTTTTTGCTGCCGGCAGTGCCACTCTCTCTCCGCAGCAACGTCCGGTGCTTGCATTACTGGGGCAAGCACTGGAACATATGGGACACCCCCTACTACTACAAGGCCACACGGATCCTACCCCAATCTCCACCCCAGAGTTTCCCTCCAACTGGCAATTATCGCTTGCGCGTGCAGCCGCCATTGCTCAGCAGTTGCGACATCAGGGGTTTACCCGTCCCATTCGCATATCTGGCCATGCTGCCGGTGATTTTACACCAGATATGGGGGATAAAAAGCAAAACAGACGCTATACAGAAGCCCGAAGGGTAGATATGCTAGTTCTGGATGAAGGCTTAAAGGAATAATGGGAAGGCATGATAACCCACCGCTGGATGCACCTCTGCATGCTCCTGCTGCTCGCGGCAACCGTTCTGTTGCCTTCCGTAGCGCAGGCACAGTCTGTGCGTGCGTCCGTTCAGGGTATACAACGTCAGGGCTATCAGCGCGTCCTCTTCAACTGGCCGGAACCCGTCAGCATTAGCCCCTCGCTTTCCGGCAATACCCTCACCATCGGCTTCAGCAAACCGGTTGATCTCTCAGTATTTCCACTCTTGCAAGGCTTGCGCGGTAACGTCGTCAATGCATCCATGGCCTCCAACGGTCGTTTCATCCGTATCCAACTCAAGCAACCTGTCACCCTGCGTCCGTTTAATAGTGGCACCAGTAGCGGCGTTGATCTGCTGCCAGCATCCGCCAGCAATGCCGCCACCTCCACCCAAGCCGCTTCCCCTCCGCCCTCTCGTAGTCGCATCCAGCTCAACAACCGCTCTCTGACCACGGAACCTCAGGCTATTGATGCGCGTACGCCGCCTACCCGTCCCACCAACACACCGACAGCCAACAGTCGCGTTACCGTCAACCAACCCAGCCACCCTTCCCTGCAACGTGCCTTGCCGCGCTTCAAACCTGCTGCGCCTCCTGCTCCACCAGCGAAAGACCATTCCCTCCCCAGCCAGTCTGCCTCTTCTTCCACTCCGGCAGCAACACCCACCAGCCCCTCTGCTAGCTCTACTACCTCCCCGTCCCCTACTCCGGCTCCCCGAAGCGGAACATCGGTGATGGATGTGCAGTCCGAATCCCTTCCCCCTCCAAGCTCCAAAACTGCCACCATCTCCGGCCCACCCCTCACCCCGACCTACAACAGGGAGGGCACAACACAAACGCTGGGCTTCAATTGGCCTCAACCTGTCGGTAGTGCGGTTTATACCGCACATGGGCGTAGCTGGCTGGTCTTTGCTGGTAAAGCGCAGGTGCAAACCCAACGCCTGAACACATCCCTCTCACAGGGTCTGGCCAATCTGGTACAGCGCCCCAGCGAGGATTACACGGTACTGACGCTGGAAAACCCAAAAAATATTCCACCGTCTGTCCGGCTGGAAGGCTCACGTTGGCTCGTGTCGTTTCAACCGGACACAGCCCCCCTCATCCGCCCTATCGCCCTCACCATTACGGAAGGCGGGCAACGGCTCATCCCCATTAAAAAGTTCGATGACCCTATCACCCACCCAGATCCCCGCACCGGCAACCGTCTGGCCTTTGTGCCCACCAGCCTGCCGGGGTTTGGCGTCACCCAGCCCCGCACCTTTCCGGATGCCAACCTTCCCACCACCCAGCAAGGGGTTGTGTTAGAACTACTGATGGATGATGTAGACCTTCAGCCCCGCCCTAACGGTATCCAAATCTACAGCCCATACTCGCTTCATCTGTCAGAGGAAGCCCGTCAAACCAAGAACCTGCTACAAAATGACTTTCTGGAAACCGGCACCTTTTTTCCTGCTAACCGATGGCGCTCAAAACTGGAGACAGAAGACACCCCTCCCCCCACAAAAGACGCAGACCCCAAAGCCAAAGCCCCGCCTAAACCCAACCCCTTCGTCAAAACCGAAGAACGGCTACTAAAAGCCATGACCAAAGCAAAGCCGGAGGACATCGCCGCCTACCGGCTACAACTGGCAAAACTCTACATGGCAGAAGACCTCTACCCGGAAGCGCTGGCCATGCTGGGCTGGCTGAAAAAAAGCGAACCCATCATCACCCGCCAGCATCAGTTAGATGCGCTGATGGGCATGGCGCATTTCATGCGGGGTGACTACGGCAAAGCCCTCAGCGCCTTCAATTCACCGGATCTGGTCAAAACCCCTGAGCTTTCCTACTGGCAAATGCTTACCCGTATCGCCATGGGCAATTGGAACGCACAGGTCAATCTCTCATCCCGCAACGCAGATTTGCTCAATAACTACCCCCCCAAAATGCAGCAACGCATCGCTTTTTTACTGGCCGATGCCTTCATTGAACAAAATAACGTTAGCCGCGCCCTCAGTATGCTGCAACGGTTGGATGCCAACGGTACCACCGAAGGCGCAGAAAAGCGCATGCAACTTTATTTTGGCCGCATGGCAGAAAAATCGGGGCAAATTGGCAAAGCTATCGCCTATTGGCAATCCCTGACCGAACAGTTTGAGGATGCCTATGCCCGCGCTCATGCGCTGTTTTATTCTGCACAAGCTCAATATTTACGCAAAATGACCCCGCCGGAAGACGTGGCCCAAATGCTGGAAAAAGTCCGCACCATCTGGCGTAATAACGACATCGAGAAAGAAACCCTCCGCATTCTGGGGCAGATCTACATAGACAACGGCCAATATGCCGATGGTCTGCGCACCTGGAAAGATCTCATCGCCACCTATGGGCAGACGGAGACCGGACAGAAAATCAGCCAACGTATGCATGATACCTTTGAACGCCTGTTCAATCAGGGCGAAGCAGACCAACTGGAGCCGCTGGAAGCCCTCGCCCTCTATTACGAATTCAGCTACCTAACCCCTACCGACCATAAAGGGGATGAAATGATCCAGAAACTGGCGGATCGCCTGACAGCCTTCGATCTGCTGGATCGCGCAGCCGCCATGCTCAAACATCAGGTGCAATACCGCCTCGCTGGCGATGAACGGGATCGTGTCAGCACGCGCCTGACCCTCCTGCATGTGCTGAACCGTAAATATAAAGAAGCCTTGCAAACCCTCAACGCCACGGATCATACCAGCATGTCACCGGAACTCATGCGCCAGCGCAACCAATTGCGCGCACTGGCACATGCTCGCCTGGGGGAATATACACAGGCACTCGCCGCATTAGAAGGTGATGATTCCGTGGAAGGCCAGCAGGTACGTCTGGAAATTCTCTGGCGCATGGAAGACTGGCCGCGCACCGCCGGTTATCTGGAAAGTCTGCTGCCGCAAGAAGTGCCGGAAACCCGCCCCCTGCCGGAAGCACAGGCGCAAAATATTCTTCGTCTGGCTATTGCGCAGCAGTTTGCTAATAATCCGGAAGGGCTATACACCACGCGGGAACGCTACGAACGCGCCATGCGCCAAAGCCCTTATGCCCGCCACTTCAACTTCCTCACCGCACCGGATGTCACCCCCACCTATACCAATATGCAGGAAATTGGCGACGTCCTCAAAGGCTTCGGTGATTATGTAGATACCCTGAAGCAATCCCTGCAAAAAACAGGTTTAAGTGGCAGCGCATAAAACAAGAGGTGAGATGCAGTCCCCCACCCATCCATCTTACTCCGCTGCGCGCATGACCTTCTCCGCAATCTCCGCATACGCTCGGCTAACCGCATCATCCGGTGCCGCCAACACCAGAGGATATCCCGCATCCGCCTGCGTGCATATGGCAGTCACTAACGGCACCTCTCCCAAAAAAGGCACCTGATGCACCAGAGCCGCTTGCCTGACCCCATTTTGACCAAATACATAACTACGTACACCACTGCCCGGTTGCTCAAAATAACTCATATTTTCAATCATGCCCCATACCGGCACTTGCATTTTTTGAAACGTCTGCAACGCCTTCACCGCATCCAGTAACGCTACCTGCTGCGGCGTAGACACCACCACCACCCCATCCAGCGGTACGGATTGCGCCAACGTCAACACCACATCCCCCGTACCCGGTGGCATGTCCACCAGCAGAATATCCAGCTCCCCATTTGCGGCCCATTGCACCCCACGCAGCATTTGTTTCAACGCTTTGGTCACCATGGATCCACGCCAAACCACCGGCCCCTCCTGCGGGGTCAGGTTGCCCATGCTCATGACCGCCGCATCATAGGCCATCACGGGCCATAGCATCCCCTCCTTCACGGCTGGTTGTTGCTTTTGTACCCCCAGCATCAAAGGAAGCGAAGGCCCATAAATATCCGCATCCAGCATCCCCACACGCCAGCCCTTCGCCTGCAATGCATACGCCAGATTCACCGTCGTGGTTGATTTTCCCACCCCCCCCTTGCCGGAAGCCACCGCGACCACCCGCCTGACACCGGGGATCGCATCCTGCACCCATTGCGAAGCCGCTGCCACCTTTCTATCTGGCTGCTGTGGGCTACGCTCTGCCGTCACCACCACAGACACCTGCAACCCTTCATCCAGCTTGCGCAATACCAATTCCGCCTGCCGCCGCAACTCCTCGGCATCACCAGCCCAGTTTACAGGTAATTCCAGCGCAAACCCCACTTTACCGGGACGCACCACCACTCCCCCCACCATGCCCGCCTGTACCAGATTTTGTTGCAACTCCGGCACCCAGACCTGTTGTAGCTGGCGTAAAATCGTCTCACGGGTCGGGGCAGAGGTTGCATGTGCCATGGGATGCTCTATAACAAAATGGATGCGGGGAAAAATAGTACCTATTTTGTCCCCCTTCGCAAGTCACAACCGGCATAAAGCTCAAGGGATTTCACAATGGCAATGAATGGTGGACGCAACCCATGGGGTGGCAATGGTTCCGGCGGCGGTCAGCAAGGACCACGCAACACCCCTCCCCGCCCGGATCTGGAAGACTGGCTGCGCAATGCACAGGAAAAAATGCGCCAGAACATGAACGGCTCTGGCGGCAACAGCCGTCTGATTGCGCTGGCCGCCATTGCCGGGCTGATGTTGTGGGGGTTCAGCGGTATGTATACGGTCGCGCAGGATGAACAGGGCATCGTGCTTCGCTTCGGCAAATACCATCGCACCACAGGGCCGGGCCTGCATTACCACCTCCCCTCCCCCATTGAGGCCGTCTATCGCCCCAAAGTCACCATCGTGAATACGGAAGAAATCGGCTTCACCAGCCGTGGGCAAGGCTCCGCACGGGATATGATCCCCAAGCCGCAGGAAAGCCTGATGCTCACCGGCGACCGGAATATTGTGGATATTAAATTCGTCGTGCAATGGCAGATAGATGAGGCGGACAAGTTTCTGTTTAATCTGCGCAACCCATACCTGACCGTACGCAATGCAGCAGAAAGCGCCATGCGGGAAGTGATTGGCCAAACCCCTCTGGCAGAGGCCAATACACAGGGTCGGGAAAGAATCGCCCAGCAAACCAAAAATCTCCTGCAAGAGATTATGGACAGCTACCACTCCGGCATCCGCATCGTCAACCTGAACGTCCAAAGCGTGGAGCCTCCCGCCCGCGTGATCGAGGCTTTCAAAGACGTTCTCTCCGCCTCACAGGATAAAGAACGCGCCATCAATGAAGCCGAAGCCTACCGTAACGACATTCTACCCAAAGCCCGTGGTCTGGCCGAAAAAGATATTCAGGAAGCCATTGCCTACCGCGCACAGGTGGTCAATGAAGCGCAGGGCAAATCCGACCGCTTCAATGCCCTGTATAAAGAATATCGCTTAGCACCAGAAGTCACTAAAACCCGTCTGTATCTGGACACCATGGAACAGGTCATGCAGGACAGCAGAAAAGTGGTAGTGGATGACGAACTGAAAGGCGTGGTGCCTTTCCTTCCACTGGATCGTCTGAAGTAATCATCACGAAAGAGAGATAACCCCATGTCCCCAAAAATCATTCTGTCCCTCATTCTGGGCGGCCTTGCTTTGTTTCTCTTTGTCAGCAGTGCCTTTCGCGTGCAGCAGGTAGAACAGGCCGTTGTGCTGGAATTCGGTCGCCCCGTTCGCACCATCACAGAACCCGGCCTGCATTTCAAAACCCCCTTCATCCAGAATGTGGAATATTTTGATAAACGGCTACTGGAACATGATCTGGACAAAAAACAAGTTATCATGGGGGATCAGGAATGGCTGATTGTCGATGCCTTCGTGCGCTACCGCATCACCGATCCGCTGAAATACCTCAATGTCACCCAAAACAACGAGGCACGCCTGCAAAACCTGCTGGATTCTATTGTAGATGCCAGCCTGCGGCAGGTATTGGGTAGTGTCACCATGGATAAAATCATCTCCAAAGACCGCTCTACCCTAATGAAAAAAATCACCACCATCGTCAACAGCAAAACCAGTGGCAAACCGCTACCTAAAAATTTCACCCTCTCGGATGTGATTGAACCCACCCCCAATAGTGCGGCAGCCAGCGCAGAGGAAGTGGATGAAATGGTGAAGGAAGAACTGGAACGGCAACTGGCCAAAGACCTGAAAGGCGGCTTTGGCGTAGAAGTGGTGGATGTGCGCATCATGCGTGCCGACCTGCCGGAGGAAAACTCCGAGGCCGTCTACCGCCGCATGCAAACGGAACGCCTGCGCGAAGCGAAAGAGCTACGCGCCGAAGGGGAAGAGGAAGCTCAGAAAATCCGCGCCATTGCAGACAATGAACGCACCGTCCTTCTCTCACAAGCCAAACGTAAAGCACTGGCTATCCGCGGGGAAGGCGATGCGGAAGCGACACGCATTTCAGCGGAAGCCTATGGCCGTGACCCTGCCTTCTATCAGTTTTACCGCTCACTGGAAGCCTACCGCAACAGCATGGGCGGCGAGGACACCACCATTGTCCTGTCACCGGAAAGCGAGTTTCTGCGCACCTTCGGCAACAACCCTTCTCGCTAGCACTCGCTAAAGACGGCGGCCTCCTTGCCGCCGTTCTTGTCCCTCGCGTTGGCAATACTCCCCGTCATGCCTGCGCAGGCAGGCATCCACGGGAAAACTTTCCTTTGGCTCCGCTCGGTTTCCTAACCTCGCTGCGCGCCGGGACTAGGGGCGTAGAAACCGTAGGCTCATGCTTCATCCGAAACATTCTCCCGTTGATTTTCCGCACCTTACAGCCTAACGTCGTGGTTGGAATGGCCATCGCCATTCTGGGGCGTAGAAACCCCTGCAATCAACGGCTGGCACAGCCGACATTGTGTCTCCCTTGCCTATGGCTGGGGAGATGATGGCGTATGTCCAAGCACTCCTCTTTGGGGGGAGCCAAAGGCTATCATGACCGATTGATTGCGGTTTTCTAACTCCCCGGCCACCAGCATGTTGTTGGTGGCTATACCGCAAGCAAGGGAGTATTCATGCTGTTCTTTCGCAAAAAACCAAAGCCACCACTGGAGCAGGCTATCGCCATGTCCTGCGACGCATTAGAAATCGCCTATAAATATAACCGCGACCGCAAACACATACCAACCGAGGAAGAACTAAAACTCCTCGACCAACTGCGCGAAACTTTCCTGCGCAACTATGGCGCGGCAGCAATCATCGCCCGCCACATGCACCAACGCTTCAACGGCGAACCCGAAGGCCTCAAAAAATTCACAGACCCAAACGTCTTCGACTATCACTATCCGCCATAACTCGAAAGTGACGCAACGCACGGGTTCCTTACCAGTAATCCTTGCCGGTGGAGGAAATTGCGACAAAATTAGCGCGCTATGTTTTTAGGAAGTTTTGAGAAAAAACACCAAAATGGAGCGGGTGAAGGGAATCGAACCCTCGCCTAAAGCTTGGGAAGCTTTCGTTCTACCATTGAACTACACCCGCGTGCCAAACTATTGCCAGACAATAGCTTTCAGAACCCGCCATACCAAACAGCCCTAAAGCCTGTGGGCAAAGCCCTTTATCTCTGCGCTACTCACGCGCTCCTGTCAAGTGATGAATCATTACCACGCAAAAACCTGCCAAACCTCTAAAATCATGCTACACAATACCGCCCAGCTTTCACTCCATCTGCACCGCAATCCCATGTCCACCCCATCCCCTAGCCCGGAAAAACACAAACAACAGCTCATCGCGTCAGCCAAAGCACTGGGGTTTGATGCCATTGGCTTCGCCAAACCAGAGCTTGCCCCCCACCATTTCGCCAACCTGCCAGCCTTCACCGCTGCCCACTTCCATGGGGATATGCACTGGCTTGAAGACCGTCAGGATCAACGCGCCAATCCTAAAACCCTCTGGCCAGAGGTACAAACCGTCCTCATGCTCGGCATGAACTACGCCCCGCCAGATAACCCCCTCCATCGACTGCAACATACAGGCTATGGCGTCATTTCCTGCTATGCGGAAGGCAAAGACTACCACGATGTACTGAAAGGCCGCCTGAAACAACTGGCTGGCCAAGTGGTGAAATTAGGTGGAGATGTCAAAGTCTTCGTAGATACCGCCCCCGTCATGGAAAAACCCCTCGCCGCATCCGCAGGCCTCGGCTGGCAGGGCAAACATACCTGCATCGTCAGCCGGGAGTTTGGAAGCTGGCTCTTCCTCGGCGCCCTCTATACCACCCTCGCCCTCCCACCAGATCAAACGGAAGAACCTGCCCCCTTCCAACATTGCGGCTCCTGCACCGCCTGCATAGATATCTGCCCGACAGGAGCCATCGTTGCTCCCGGCCAGCTCGATGCCCGCAAATGCATCGCCTATCTCACCATCGAGCATGAAGGCGATATTCCAGAGGAATATCACGCCGCCATTGGCAACCGCATTTTCGGCTGCGATGATTGTCTGGCCGCCTGCCCATGGAACAAATATGCCAAGGAAAGCCAGCACATGGCCTTCGCTAAAAACCGCATTCAGGAAAATCTGCAAAAACTCTACCCCAATGGCCTCCCCCATAGCGACAACACCACACCCCCCACCTCCCCGCAAGCAGAAGCCCTGGGCCTTCTACCTCTTTCCTTCCTCCTCACCCTGAATGAACCCACCTTCCGCCAGCTCTTCGCTGGCACCCCCATCAAACGCACCGGCTACCACCGCTTCATGCGCAATGTTCGTATTGCTTGGCAAAACAGTCTTGAATCGTCATAAACTCGCAACATTTCAGTTGTAACGTATCAGTATGAGTTTTTGTTCTCACGTTAAACAAGGCATCGTTCTATGGCTCTCTCAAGCGATCAACACAATTTTTTACAAGCTAAGCCCCGTGAGGAACTTCAGGCAATAGCTGCCGCCTACGCTGCTTTTGAAAGTAAATTAGGCGGCTCCCGATTCAATGACCGCCAAACGGCCTATTTTCGTGGGGGCGACGAACGTTATGATTTAGCGGACGATTTTCGTGCCCATGTTTCCTGTTTACGTAATACACTAATTGAGCTTGGACTGGTGGAAAAGACCATAGGATTCCCCAGTCCTGAAAGTAACGGTTCATCAGAACTGGTTCATGTGCCAACAGATTTGGGACTAGCCATTAACCAATATAAAGAAACGATACTATCAGAGGTAAGAGAACTGCTATCCCTGAAACCTGTCGCACCCGCCCCCGCCGCGTCCCAAGCTGTGGCTGCTCCACAACCCGTCGCACCCGCCCTCCAACCTGCGCCACCCCCACAACCCACTCCCCAAGCTGTGGCTGCTCCACAACCCGTTGCACCCGCCCTCCAACCTGCGCCAACACCAGCCCCAGCCGCGTCCCAAGCTGTGGCTGCTCCACAACCCGTTGCACCCGCCACCCAACCTGAGCCAACACCAGCCCCAGCCGCGTCCCAAGCTGTGGCTACTCCACAACCCGTTGCACCCGCCCTCCAACCTGCGCCACCCCCACAACCCACCCCCCCTCAAAAATCACCGCTTACATGGCTGCCCCCTATACGCGGGTGGAATCTGAGAGGGGATCGCGTGCATTTACCCGCCACATCCCAATCAGATGCCTCAGAGAAAGTGAAGGCACTTCAGGACAATGGCATTGATGCTCAAGTCTCAGACAGAACCATATCTGGAAGAAGAGAATTTCTGGTAACCATCCCATCATCTAGCCTAGATGCACTGCAACAAAAGGCGGATATGCCAAATCAGCCTCCTCTCAGTCAGGCATTAAATACTTTAGGGGCTTTTGCTCAGCATTGGCAAAAAACACACTACCATTTTCAGGATGCCCCTCAAGGTCAAGACTATCTAAAACTGCCTGCATCACGTATGAATGAACGTCAGTTCCAAAGTGTTACGGAAGCTCTTGGCCTTTTGGGTGTTACAAACTATACTGTTGAATCGGGCTCAAAAGCATTCCGCATTCCCGAATCACATGAAGCATACAATCAAATATGTGACTTGATTACGAAAACGACGAGGCAAGAAATCCCGCAAGAAAGACCTCGTGCCGCCCAGCCACAGCAACAGCCCGTAGCCACTGTGCCAAGAGCTGGTCTATTCGGTAATATTGCCGCGGCATTAGGATGGGGACAAAATCAAGGCAACCAACGCTAATATTGCTACTCATCAGTAATCTTTCATTCATTGGGCACATGTATGGTATGTGGCAATACAATCATTAACACCCCAAACACCCCATAAATGAATAGCAATATCAGTAAACTCATCGCATCTCGCACCGCGTCTCTACGTCTGGTCACCTACACCGATGAAGAAGAACGCCCATACTACAGCTACTACCTCATCACGTCAGACAAAGCCTCCGCCTTTGAAGCGTGCGTGGAAAACTCAATGCAAGACATAGAAGACATCGCCCTGCTCATCTACTCTGGAGAAGGAGAGCCTCCCGAAGGAATGACCGAACATATCCTGCAACATATCGTTAAACCAGAGTATATGGCGGATGCACTAGCCAGCATTCCGGGCAAAAGGGTTGAAGAAACCCAAGAAGACGATTAGTCTTTTGCAGCTTTCCCTCCAGTAATCAGGTCGTATCATGCCCAACATCACCCTCTACACCACCCCTGTCTGCCCTTACTGCACCCGTGCAAAAGATCTGCTTAAACGCAAAGGGCAAAGCTGGACAGAGGTGGATGTCTCAGACCCCACCGAGCGGGAAAAAATGATTATCAAGGCCAAAGGTCGCCGCACCGTTCCGCAAATCTTCATCGGGGATATACATGTCGGTGGCTTCGATGACCTCGCCGCTCTCGATCGTCAGGGCGAGCTGGATAAACTCCTCGCATCATAGCACCAGAAACAAAACACGCTTCTCTCGCAGCTCCCGGTCAGATTTTCCATATAATCGCCTCACACCATGCTGCTATGCAACATTGTATTTCAATGTTTTACTTGATGTTGCACATAAACTGCGTGTATAGTCATCCACAGCTTTTCCACAGGGGGCTATGGGGAGTATTATCACATGACCAACCAGACGCCATTACCTGCCAACACCGCGCTTTACAGCGCCAATTGTCCACTCATTCTGGCCTCCGGCTCCAAAGCCAGACAAGAATTACTGAAAACGGCAGGCTTGCATTTTACCACCGTGAAACCAGGCTGCGATGAAGAAGCGTTAAAAATTCCTCTCGCCAACCTACCCGTTGAAGAACAGGTGCTGGCCATGGCACGTGCCAAAGCCAAGTCTGTTTCGTCCCGCTACCCAGACGCTATCATCATCGCTGCAGATCAAATGTGCGTGGTAGATCATACCATTCTTCCCAAACCGTTAAGCTTGCCGGAAGCCAAACATCAATTAGCGACACTATCGGGCAAAATGCACGCACAGCATACAGGTGTCTGTATTTTTCAGGGCAACCAACTAAAATGGGAATACCACGAAGCCGCCTTCCTCACCATGCGACTGCTAGGGGAAAGTGAGATTGATGCCTATCTGGAACATGACAAACCTCTCGGCGCCTGTGGCGGCTATTACTATGAAAAAACCGGCAAACAGCTTTTCAGCCATCTGGAAGGGACGGAGGCCACTATTCTTGGCCTTCCCATCCTCCCCCTGCTCAACCGCATGCATGAACTGCAACTTATCAGTCATCACCGCAGCCTTTCCCAACGCCAAATGACAACGCATAGCATGCAAGCCTAGGAGGTAACCTCTCCCTAGCCGGCATCCCCCTTTCATAGGGAGTGTGGTGAACCATCAGGCTGGGAAAACCGGCAGTGCCAGCATAATGAAACCCACATGAATGCAGCAACAACCCAAGCGGCATGTTGCATTGCATGTGGTCAGTCCCTCTCTTCTGAGGCATCGTATGCGCAACAATCTGCCGTCATCGGCCTACTTGTTGTCTCAAAAACTATTTCTCCCTTTACAGTAAAGTTAAAATCCGTTAACCGTAGTTGAAAATGCTCAAAAATTAAACAGGGTGTCTTCCTATGGTATCTCCGTCTCCACTCAGCAGACGGCCTCAATGCGTGCGTATTCTGTCTATGCTGCAAGAAAGTGCCGCTCAATGAACAAACAGGCGCGCAGTGCAACCGAACTGAAAGCGGATCCCTTTCTAACAATCCGCAAACAGCTTCTACGCTACATGCACGAGGCAGAAGCCGCTGTGCAACAGCAGCAGCCATTCACCCCCCTCACCCGACGCGATGTCATCAAATGGCTTGATACTGTGGAGTCCGCTCTAGCCCTACACGTATCGCATCACCCTGAATTACCGGAAGAAACACTCAGCCATTATCGCCAGCAATTACAGGCATTTCAAACAGAAAAACCCCGTATTTTGCGCGCCATTCAAAGCGGTAGCATCTCTGTCACTCCTAACTTATCCACTCCAGCAACCCAATTGGCATGGGGTATTGCCAGCCTGCATCTGCATACCAATGAAAAAGCACGCCACCCCTGGGGCAGGGAGTATATCTCCCGTGAAACAGAATTTGGCTCCTATAAAGGCAAATTACTACACGAAAGCTCTTTCTGGAAAACGCTCGTGCAGTCACCAGACGCACAGGCGGAACTAGATTTCTACAAAACCGCCCTTCTCCGCCAAATTCCCGATCGCCCTATCCCTGTCCGCTGGGGAAATCCGGATAGCCATTTCTACTGGGACCCCAGAGAAAAACTGGTAAACATGGATCTCCTGAAATCTCTGATCGGCGGCTTTGAACATACACGCGCCATTACCCTGCATGAAATAGGCCATGCGGATCTTTCTCGCCAATACAGCCCCACCATGCAAGCGATCCATCAGGAGTTGATCGAACTGGAAGCTAAATCCAAACAACAACAAAACCATCTATCAGAACAAGACTACCTGCGCATGGCGCGCTTAAGCAAAGAATGGGAGCTGCGCCATGACCTATGGAACAGTGCAGAAGATAATACCGTCAACGCCTACGCCGCTGAGTTTCGGGCATTTCGTCGACAATTCATGGCAGATTCCGTGAATTACGTCCGTGCAGCCCTTAGCGACATTCATCCAGACATCCCGCTGCCAGACCCTCTACCGGAATGGCAATTTCCAGAAACAGTTCAAGCCGCTCATCATCTATTCGCTCAACTCAGCAATATCATTTTGCTGGCCTTTTATGCCGAAAACCATCTCTTTCCCAACACGCTGGAAGGTTGGCATCAAACCGGCATCATGCCAGAACACCTGCGCCAATTCCATAAGAACGCCGATGGCCAGTGGGAAGTGAAAGACCATGACTGGCAGGCAGCATTCCATCGCCTGATGGATTGGATGGTAGGCAGCGAAGGCATGACAGCCCTTCGCCCAACGGCTCTTGACCGCCTGAAAGGAGCCGCCGCTTACCACAGCATCGCAGAAGCCCTGAATGACCGACGCACCAGCATTATTGACAACATTTGGGATCAATTTGCCGCGCCATACGCAGAAATCCTGCTGCAAGAACATATGCAGCAGGTCAAACAGCAAATGGAGCAGGGAGGCACTCCGCAACAAGGCAAAGGGGGGATGCAGGTAGATCGGCCTGACGGCACATCGGTTCCCATGCCGGGTATTTCCGCCCCCGATGCACAACTGCAACCCTCTCCCTCCTCGCAGCAAGCCAAAGAAGCATCGCAGGCCGCATCTCAGGACGGAGAGTCGGAAGAGCAACAAATGCAAAAAGCCCGTCAGGAAGCAAAAAAAACCCAACAAAGCCGACAAAAATCACCTGTTGAACCATCCGATTCCTCCCCACCCGCAAGCGAGGAAACACCCAGCATCAAAAAAGGTGATTGGGGAAATTATCAGGAACAAATTTCCGCATTGGCAGCTTCCATCAAACGCTTACAAGAAACCCTGCGCACATTAGCGGAAAAGCAGAAACAACCCTACACCACCCTCTCCGATTCCGATCACACCCTTATCCCGCTGGATAGCCGGTTTGGGGAACGTTATTCAGAAGAACGCGCCCGTGAAATGGAAGTCAAAATGCGTACCGGCCAAAGTTTCACACCGGATATGCTGAATCACTTCCGCGCAGATGAAGAGCAAACGACCCCCATCACCCCCAAACTGCTCATCTGGCTGGATGGCTCAGGCAGTATGAGTTACAGTGGCAGCAGCAGCTCCTCCCCCATAGATTACGCGGTGGAAGGCTCTGTAACGTTACTGGAGGCCGCCAAACGTCAATCTCCCGCATGGCCGGGTTTCATCTACATGTTTGGTGACGAAACCCCCGTGAACCTTGCCCGCCCGGATGATAATGCATTTCAGATGGGCGAAAAAATAGATGGCTTGCGCAAAGGCCTTGCTGGCAGCACCTATCTGGCTCCCACCATCCTCAAAAGCATCGAAGATCTGGCGGCAGACCGCTCTCAACAGAGCGAAGTCGGCGCCTATACCCATATCGTTCTCATCTCAGATGGCGACTTTATGGATGCTGAACGTTCCACCAAATATCTTAGCATCCTGTTTGAATCCTCTCCCTATGTTACGCTGGATATTATCTGCATCAGCGATAGTTATTCCACCCCCATGATCGAAACATGGGCGGAGTCTCTCCAGCCAAAGCATAGCAGCCAACTTATCGGTTTTCGCAAAATATCGGATGGCAGCAAAATTCAGGAAACGCTGCATGATATCATGGCGGAACGCGCCCAGCTCATCACGCCCACCCTCGCTACCGATGAACAGATTATCCGCCTGTCCCTGCGTCAGGCCGCACAACGTATGCATAATGAAGGAGTTGCCGCATGAACCAGTCATCCCCAACCAAACCGCATGTCCCCGTTGATCTGGCTGGTGAGTATTTCCGCTTTATGGCACCGCTTGGCTGGCGCTATCAGGATCAGCAGCAAGGAAGCCCGCGTGAAGGCATCACTCTCGGGGAACTGGAAAGCCTAACGCTTCCCACCCAAAACGACCCCAAGGCGGTCTTTGGACAAATGATTCGGGAAATGCCCGTACCTGGCATGCTGGGAGAGTTTGTGGACGCAATCCACGCGTTTGCAGATCCAACAGCAGCCAAAGCCAAATTATGGATCGGACCAGCAGGTTTTGGGAAAACCTACGCCGCCGTCATGCTGGGACGCATGGTGAACGAAAAGCCGCCTATTGTGGTGGATCTCGCCGGTAAAGATCTCAGTGAACTGCTGTTTGTCACCGGTCTGGATATCAATGCAGGACGCGCTATTTTCGATCGGCTGGAAATGCGCCTGAACTCCGGCGAGATGCACCCCGCCAACGAAGCACGCCTGCGCGCCGTCCTGCAGGGACATATCCACCGCAATCCAAAAACACACCGTGAAGAGATTAACTGGGGGCGGGTTGTATCGCAATCGGTTCATATTACCCTGCATGACACCCAGTCGCAGCAAGTGCTGGATTCACAACAAACATCCACAACGGATCCGGAAGCGATTATTGCCCAACTGAGAGACATCGCCTCCGATGAAGGCATTGCCGGTGCCGAGGGTATTCAGTTCGTCACCAAAGAAGGCCCGTTGATTCGCGCCTGGCGAGAAGGCCGCTCTATCGTGCTGGATGAGTTCAGTAAAGCCCGTCCGGAAGGTGCTGCCTTACTCCATAATTTCTGGATTATGCTGAAAGAACTCGGCTCAGATGTCAAACTGGCCGGAGAAGCGGCAGAAGACAGCCCGCATCATGTGCAGGATCTGGAATTCACAGCCCGTGTCGGACATCAGGAATTCACCTTCCGCCGCAGCGAAATGCCCACAGGCTTCACGGCCATTCTCACCGGTAACCGTCAACATGATGGCCGCTCCAACTCTATGCTGGAACAGTCTTTCTACGACCGCGTCCCCCCTCAAATCCTCTCGAACCCCAGTATTCAGGATTGGCATCACCGCATCACGCAAGAACTGACAGGCCTGCCTATCTCCACGCTGCACGAATTCTATGGCCGTTTTGAAGTACCCGCGACAGATCTATTCGCCTACGGCATGACGCCTGTATCCGGCAAAACCCTGACCTACGCAGAGTTATGGCAACAAAAGCCGGAGGTCTTCGCCTCATTCCTGAGAGACTTGCGCACCATGGGGCTTTCCGATCGAGAGATTCAGGCCATACCCGCCAAGCAATTCGATCTGATAAACCAGTGGCAGCAACTCCTGCAAGGCACCTCTATCATGGCAGAAGCCTACTGGGAGTTTAACGACCGTCTGAACCCCAACAGCGAGCACTACCAACGCAAAGGCAACTCCAAAACGGCAGCAGAAGTCGCCAACCCTGAATTTCAACGTCAATATCAGGTCGGCTTACGCCGTGCCATAGCACACATTAGTGCCGCCTTTAAACCGCAGGAAAAAGCCAGACCTACCCAAAACAAGTCACTCAGCCTCCTGAAGTTCCAACAAGAAGGTGTTGGTGCCACCGCGCCCACCCCCGCCAATGAAAATGAGGATATTCTTCTGGAACTCGGCTCCCGCTGGGTAGACCAGATAATGGATGATGTTTTGGCCATCCGGCAACAATGGAGCATGCCCAACCTCGCAAGGGATTTGAAAGCCCTCATGGAAGAACTGGGGCTCTACCGGGCCAGCATGGCAGAAGCGCGGCCAAGCAGTGAATATAGCGCCGAAGAAGCCTTAAATATTGACCGCTTTAATGCCCTGCCCACCAGTGAACTGCATCTTTTGCAGGCCGCTCTGGTTCAGTTCTTACGCCAGCAATTTCCACAGCATGCACTCTCTCGACGCAACGAAGATGTTCTGCCACTGGCCATTCTGCAAGCAGCGCTACAAGACCTGCCAAAAGACATGCAGGCGTTGTTAGCCCCTAATCTCCTCTTAGAGGATATCCGGCTGGAACCTCTCACCGCTTACCACGTCCAATCCTCAGCGATCACGGATCAAACCGCGTCACCCGATACAACCTCTACCCCCCTCATTCCCACCGCAGTTTTGCTCCAAAGCTTTACCCTTCCTATGCTGGATCGGCAGAATCAGCTTCTTCTCCTTCAACAGGGGCTACCATCAACCTACACCTCACTGACAGACTTTGCCGAAAAACTGGAAGCTCTGGATAACAAAATCCTCGCCATCATGGACACGCAGGAAGAAAAACAATATCTCATTCAATCCGCACAAAACAGTCTCCAGACAAAAACAGATGAGTTAACCGAGCTAGAGAAAAAGACCATTAACCTGCCGCAAGCACAAGCCGTCATGCAAGCTCGCCAACAGGCAAGCGAAGCTATGCGTACTGCCGGCATGCATGAGAAAGATATCGAAACCCTCCTCGCCTCCATGACTGAGCAGCCGGATCTGGCTGAGGTATTGGAAGCCGGAACAAAACAGGAGCAACTTCGTCAGGAAATTCAAACTCAGAAACAGGAATTGCAAAAACTATTGCAGTCCAATCAACGCCTTTCAACGCGTCTTCGCAAAGCGGAAAAAACGCGCAATGACATGCAGGCACAGGCGATTGCACTCGGTATCTCTGACTACGGCTTCGCCCTGACCACCCTGCAATCGCAAGGCACGAACGGCGAGATAGAGACCACTCACCTTCTGCATATCGCTCCCTACGGTGACAAACCGGAAACGACACTTCTCATTGGCAATCCCATCCCACAAGCAACCATGAACAGCCTGCACCGTAATGGAGTGCTGTATATTGACCGAACACAGGAAAGTGCCGTCACCTTCCTAAGGGATATCATCACCACTCATGCACGCGCACACGGCGGCGACAGTGCGGTGCGCCAAATCACGGGCTACCTGCATCAGGCATTCTTTCTACGCAACCAGAAGCAGGATAATACCCCTCCCGCCAATCTGTATCACTACCTCACCAACCCCGCACTTTCGGTGCCCACCCACCCGGTACGCGTACAGGCACAGCCACTGGATATGGAGCTTATCCGCTCCAGCCAGAACGCACAACCCCAGCCGGAAAGGGCGGTTGCATGAGCCAGTCCCCCTCCGTCATCGCTGCGCAGCAACAGCTCCTGCAAGCATCCGCCTTACGCATTGCGCAGGAGCATCTTCACCTCGCAACCGGCTTTAGCCGTATCTACCACGTTTCTACCGGCTGGGTGACGGAATACCTGTCACAAGACCCCAGTGTCATGGTCTGCAAAAATCCGGATACTCTGGAAAAAGCCATCACACGGGAGGCCGACGGCATCATCTTCATCCCGTCATCCGCACATCTATCCGCAGAACTGGTAGCATCGTTAGCCAATCAAGCCAGTTACAAGCAAATCATCCTGCTGGAAGTAACGACGGCTGCAAATGCCGGATGACGAGACTGATGACGGGCTTACCTCCCCCCTGCTCTCTCTCGTGAGAGCGGGGGGGGAATCCTCTCGTGAACGTTCATCTGCTTGTCAGGCAATGAAAAATAAACTGCGCCATTGCCTCGTCCCCCAGAAGACAGCGTGACCACCGTACCCTCTAAAATCCTTGTTTTTCAGCCCCTCACGGCTCACAACAACTCGCTTTACAGCAGTTGCTGCATGACCGCCTTTAATTGTGCCTGATGCGCCTTGGAACTAAGCGACCCCTCCGCGTCAAACGCTTCATGTGCCTGTGCAATCGCTAATTGCTGTGGGGCAACCCATACGCCAATATTACCCAGCATCATACGCAACGGCACCAACCCCCGCAGACCACCAAACCCACCGGGAGACGCAGCCAGCAAAGCCGCTTTTTTTCCCTGATACGCCACCAGTGCCGGCTCGTTTTCTTCCGACTTCCGAGATATCCAGTCCAAAGCATTTTTTAACACCGGCGCGAAGGAGCTGTTATACTCCGGCGAGGCAATCACAAACCCATCATGCTCAACAAACAATTGCTTCAGGCGTTTCGCCGCCTCCGGCAAACCGGATGCCTCTTCCAGATCCCCCTGATATATGGGCATCTCATAATCGGCTAAGTCAATATAAGTAGCCTCCGCCCCCAAGCTATGCAAACAATGCGCCGCTTGCTTTGCCAGTTGCCGGTTCAGGGATTGCTTACGGGTGCTTCCCGCAAAAACCAGAATCTTTGTCATCGTATTTTCCTTTCCAGTATGATGTGCAGTCTTCACACTACAGCACAGCTCGTGCAGGTCGGCAATTCCCATTTTCTATCCCATGCCTCACAACCTTAGTGGTTTCATTAAATAGCCCGCATTTAATGTACAGCTTAGCATCTGTTGCCCAATTTTTGCGCTAAATGTTGCGGTGCAATTCTCACCCTATCGCTATATCTATCCATATTCTGCTTGCTGGCACTGCGAAAACCCTCTACAACTGAATATAGGTTCACGTGCCTTGCCATGGTGCAGGAACTTTGTATCTGACAGTCTATTGCGGGTTTTCCCGCGTTTCTACCTTCCACCAACCCATGAGGACCCCCCATGCGTGATGTCGTCAGCCTCTTTGAAAATGCGCTGGTACCGATTGTTGTTGAGCAAACCGCCCGTGGCGAACGCTCGTTTGATATTTACTCCCGTCTGCTGAAAGAGCGCATCATTTTCCTTACCGGTCAGGTGGAAGACCATATGGCCGCTCTTATTGTCGCGCAGCTTCTGTTTCTGGAAGCAGAGAATCCCGACAAAGAAATCTATATGTATATCAATTCTCCCGGTGGCGTCGTGACAGCGGGTCTGTCCATCTATGACACCATGCAATATATCAAACCCAAAGTGGCCACATTGGTGGTAGGTCAGGCTTGTAGTATGGGTTCGCTTTTACTCGCCGCGGGGGAAAAAGACATGCGCTTCGCCCTGCCGAACGGACGTGTGATGATTCACCAGCCCTCTGGTGGATTCCGTGGTCAGGCAACGGATATTGAAATCCACGCGAAAGAGATTCTGGCTCTGAAACGTCGCCTGAATGAAATTTACGTTAAGCACACCGGACAAAAACTCTCCACCATTGAACATGCGATGGAGCGGGATAATTTCATGTCCGCTGAAGATGCGCAGAAGTTTGGTCTGGTAGATCACGTGGTCACACATCGCGGTGAAGCACTCAATACCAGCAAAAAGAAGTAACATTACCGCCCGTCAGGGCATAAACAGTCGTGTATCAAGTGAAGGTAGAGAACGGTTATGACCAAAACCGGCAAAGATTCCAAAAGCACCCTCTATTGCTCTTTCTGCGGCAAAAGCCAGCATGAAGTAAAAAAACTCATCGCAGGGCCTACCGTTTTCATCTGCGATGAATGCGTAGAACTCTGCATGGATATCATCAAAGAAGAAAGCAAAGGCACAGTTGTTAGCGATGGCGGTGTTCCTAAGCCCTTTGAAATCTATCAGGTGCTGGATCAGTATGTCATCGGCCAGCAATGGGCAAAACGCGTCCTTTCCGTTGCCGTTCACAATCACTACAAGCGTCTGGCGACCAAAGAAGCCGGGGATGAACTGGAACTGGCAAAATCTAACATCTTGCTGATTGGCCCAACGGGATGCGGCAAAACCCTTCTGGCGCAAACGCTTGCTCGCATTCTGGATGTTCCCTTCACCGTAGCGGATGCCACCACCCTAACCGAAGCAGGCTACGTTGGGGAAGATGTGGAAAACATTATTCTGCGCCTGCTGCAAGCAGCCGACTATAACGTAGAGCGTGCCCAACGTGGTATCGTCTATATTGACGAGGTGGATAAAATTTCCCGCAAAAGCGACAACCCTTCCATCACGCGTGATGTTTCCGGGGAAGGTGTGCAGCAGGCATTGTTGAAAATTATGGAAGGAACCGTTGCCTCCGTACCACCACAAGGTGGCCGTAAACACCCGCAACAGGAATTCTTACAAATTGATACCTCTAACATCCTCTTCATCTGCGGGGGAGCCTTCGCAGGTCTGGAACGGATCATTTCTCAACGTGGGCGCGGTTCGTCCATCGGTTTTGGAGCCGACGTACGCGGAGAAGAAAAACGCGGCACAGGAGAAATCCTGCTGGATCTGGAAGCAGAAGATCTGGTCAAATTCGGCCTGATTCCAGAGTTCGTTGGCCGTCTGCCTGTTATCGCAACCCTGAATGATCTGGACGAAGAAGCACTGGTGGATATTCTCACCACGCCGAAAAACGCTCTGGTCAAACAGTACCAAAAGCTGTTTGAAATGGAGCAGGTGAAGCTTGATTTCACCGAGGATGCCCTGTCCGAAGTAGCGAAAATGGCCATCAAGCGTAAAACAGGTGCGCGTGGTCTGCGCTCCATTCTGGAAGATATTCTCCTCAATCTCATGTACGAAGTACCAGGCCGCACCGAGGTGAGCGAAGTGCTGATTGATGGCAAAGTCGTGCGCGGCGAAAAACAGCCAACGCTGGTCATTGATGGCAAAAAAGAACCCTTCAAACCCAGCATGGAAATGCCCAAAAAATCATCGGATAAAGAAAAAGCCTCTGCTTAATACCATGTTTTTTTGAAAATAAACCCAAGGGGCGGTTGTCTTACTGACAATCGCCCCTATATCCGTTAATATGGTAACCGTTGCCTATTGCATTCCCCCTCCGTGGAGTCCCCCCCTATGACCGATCAACAACCCTTCGCTGTGCTGCCTCTGCGCGATATCGTGGTCTTCCCAAGCATGATCGTGCCATTGTTCGTAGGGCGGGAAAAATCTGTCAAAGCTCTGGAAGATGTCGTCAATAACGATAAAAAAATCATGCTGGTCGCCCAAAAAGACGCCTCGCAGGATGAACCACGTGATAAAGACATCTATAGCTTTGGTACCATCGCCAGCGTCCTGCAACTGCTAAAACTACCGGATGGCACGGTGAAAGTGCTGGTGGAGGGAGAACGCCGCGCCCGCCTGCAAACCATCACCCAGCAAGACCCCTTTTTCATCGCAGATGTAGAGGTGGTGGAAGACCAAACCTCCAGTGAACAGGAAGCCCGTGCGCTCATGCGCACTGTCATTACGGAACTTGAAGAATACGTCAAACTGAATAAAAAAATCCCTCCGGAGATTGTCGGCTCCCTCAGCCAAATCACCGATCCCGGCCGTCTGGCGGATACAGTCGCCTCACACATGTCTCTGAAAATTGATGAAAAACAGAATATTCTGGAAATCACGGATGTGGTTGAGCGTCTGGAGCGCATCTATGCCTTAATGGAAGGTGAAATCGGGGTATTGACCACAGAAAAGCGCATCCGCTCCCGCGTCAAACGCCAAATGGAAAAAACCCAGCGCGAATATTATTTGAATGAGCAAATGAAAGCCATTCAGAAAGAACTGGGCGAAGGCGAGGATGGAAAAGACGAAATCGGTGAGCTGGAGGCGCGCATCGCCAAAACCAAACTCACACAGGAAGCAAAAGATAAGGCCAAAGCAGAAATTAAAAAACTCCGCATGATGAGTCCCATGTCAGCAGAAGCCTCAGTCGTGCGCAATTATCTGGACTGGCTGCTCGGTATCCCATGGAAAAAGAACAGCAAACTCAAGCATGATATCCACTTCGCGGAGGATGTGCTAAACGAAGATCATTACGGCTTAGAAAAAGTAAAAGAGCGCATTCTGGAATATCTGGCTGTTCAACAACGCACCCAAACTCTCAAAGGCCCCATTCTGTGCCTCGTTGGCCCTCCAGGCGTGGGAAAAACCTCGCTGGCGCGCTCCATCGCCCGAGCTACAGGCCGCAATTATATTCGCATGTCTCTGGGTGGCGTGCGCGATGAAGCGGAGATCCGTGGTCATCGCCGCACCTACATCGGCTCCATGCCGGGTAAACTCATACAAAGCATGAAGAAGGCCAAAACGTCCAATCCTCTCTTCCTGCTGGATGAAATTGACAAAATGGGACAAGATTTTCGTGGTGACCCAGCCTCCGCCCTGCTGGAGGTTCTGGATCCGGAACAAAACCAATTCTTCAATGACCATTATCTGGAAGTGGATTACGATCTGTCCAAGGTCATGTTCCTCGCCACAGCTAACAGCCT
Source organism: uncultured Rickettsiales bacterium (assembly GCA_964538615.1). Classification (GTDB taxonomy): domain Bacteria; phylum Pseudomonadota; class Alphaproteobacteria; order Rickettsiales; family RI-342; genus CAZIGK01. Next base: position 107,479 of record CAZIGK010000004.1, read on the forward strand.
GAACCTGCCGCACCCCCTGCTGGATCGCATGGAGATCATCCGTATTTCCGGCTACACGGAAGATGAAAAAGTAGAAATTGCAAAAACCCACCTCATCCCCAAGCAACGCAAGGATCATGGCCTGAAAGCGGAAGAATGGACAGTGGAAGATGCTGCTATCCGCGACCTCATCCGCTACTACACCCGCGAAGCAGGTGTGCGTAATCTGGAACGGGAAATTGCGCGCCTTGCCCGTAAAGCGGTGAAAGAAATCGTCTCCCACACAGAAGGCTCGCATAGCGTCAAGGTCACGCCCAAAAATCTGGGCACCTATTCCGGCGTGCGTAAGTTCAATTACGGTCAGGCAGAAAAAGACGACCAAATCGGTGTGGTCACCGGCCTTGCCTATACGGAATATGGGGGAGACCTGCTGGCCATTGAAGCGGTGGCACTGCCCGGTAAAGGCAAAATGACCATCACGGGTAAACTGGGAGAAGTCATGCAGGAATCCATTCAGGCAGCCTCCAGTTTTGTGAAATCCCGCTGTCTGGACTACGGCATCATTCCCCCTGATTATCAGGAAAAAGACATCCACGTACACGTGCCGGAAGGTGCCACCCCGAAAGATGGCCCCTCCGCTGGTATCGCCATGGTCACCACCATCGTGTCTCTTCTGGCCAGTGTTCCGGTGAAAAAAGACGTCGCCATGACCGGGGAAGTGACCCTACGCGG
>CAZIGK010000004.1:108205-144211 GCA_964538615.1 uncultured Rickettsiales bacterium
GATCGGCGGTCTGAAAGAAAAACTGCTGGCGGCACTACGCGGCGGCATCAAAACGGTCATTATCCCGAAGGAAAATGAAAAAGACCTGCAAGAAGTGCCGGATAACGTGAAAAAACACATGAAAATCATTCCTGTCAGCCATGTGGATGAAGTGCTGAAAATCGCACTCACCAAACCGCTGGAACGCCGGGAATGGAGTGCCGCCGAGGCAGCAGCAGCCGCTAAGGCCGCCGCCGCAGCGGAACTCACCAAACATTAAACCTCAAGCCGGGGTGCACGCAAACCATGGGTTTTGCAGCACTCCCAGCGCGAGAATAGCAGGGTTGCAACGATCGGTGCGGCAATAAGGTAAAACGATCAGGTGTAAAGCACCAAAAGCCTATGCTCACATAAACGCAACAGCCCTGCTCTTCGCGGTTAGGAAACCACCACCCCACAGATTGAAGAACTCCTGCCCCGCATGGCGGTTGGATCAAACATGGCCTTTCGCCCCCTCCCGCATAACCGTCACGCAAGCTGCATATTCCACGGTTACGGCGCTTTTTCTTCCGGTGACTGCAAAGGCAAGGTGACGGTAAAAGCTCCCCGCAAGTCACCAGGCGCAAAGCCTACGGCTTTATCCTGCGGATATAACGCCAGAATTTTTTGATACAGTGCCGGTGCCACTTTTCCCCCATGACACATCACACAGCCTCCCGCCCCCATGGGAATCGCCTTGACATACCGCAATTGTGTCCCCTCCACACGATAAGCTTCCATACCCTTCGTACGTTCTCCCGCCTGTATTCGCTGCAAAAAACCTTCCAGTTGTTGCTGTTCCCATGCGTTTGGTACATTGGCAGGGTTCCGGCGTTTCAACGCAATACGCCCCACCTCAGCCCCCATTGTCTCTGATACCCGCTTCGTCACTGGCAACGCCTTTTCATGACAATGCCGTAACGCATGCATCGGCCCCCCCACTTTCATAGCGGAACGTATTTCGCTCTTCAATTCCTTCTGCAAGACAGCCGTCACTTCACGTGCCTTCAGTAAGGTTGCCTGCACTCGCGCATCCTCGGTTCCTTTCCCATCCTCCGCTCCCATGACAGGGCTCACCAGAATCGCTGCATGGAAAGCCAGACAGACCATTACACTACGTATCATTCTGTAATAGCTTTGGTTTAACATCCTATGGGGTACAACCACACTCATTGCCATTCTCACACAAGGGTTTACCTAATATATTAGATAAACCTAAATTGTTCAACCACTCTCCACCTCTTTTTCTCACCCCTATTGGCTTTTCCCCCAAAAACACGCTTTGTGACAGGCCAAACCAAGGAACACGGTGTAAGCGGTGGGCATTGTAACACTCTCATTTTACGCGCATTTGTTGCTGCTCATTGACTTGATTGACCTCCCGATTGAAGGATTCATGGCCATGGTAAAAACGTAATAAAACCAAAGCGATAACCATGTGGTTGCAGGAAAATCTGCAGAGATTAGCGAGGTGAGCCAACAATCTTAGGCAGCATCTCCGCAAGGAAGGTTTCCAGATTTACCATCTGGACGCCGTCCTTCGTTGGGTAGGATTCACCTGACTCAGAGATAACAAAACTCTGCTCTGGCTCTACATCCTTGATCACTTCAAAAAACCCTTTCGAGATTCCGGCTCCTTGGCTGCGCTTGATTTCCGCGCAGTAGCGTTTGCCATTTGGGGCAACCAGTATTGCGTCGCTTTCCGCACCTTTATGCGTGCGGTAGAAATAGATTTTACCCTGACCTCCAGAACATCTGCGTATTTGCTCTAGCACATAGCCTTCCCATGAAGCGCCAACGGCTACATGCCCCAACAACTGCTCTGTATCCTGAATCCCCAGCAGGTGATGCAGTATGCCGGTGTCACGCAAATACAGCTTCGGCTGTTTCACCAGCCGCTTACTAATGTTTACAAAATAGGGCTGCAATCTCGTGATAATAAATCCACCTTCCAGCAGATCGAGATAACGGCTAACGGTTGGTACACTCACACCAAGAGCGCGGCTCAAATCGCTCTGGTTTAATATCTGTCCGTGCAGGCTTGCTATCATCTCCAGCATTCGCGTGACAAGCGGCGGCGATATCTGATGCCCTAACTCCTGCAAATCTCGCTGCACAAAGGTTTCAGTGAATGATTTCAGCCAGCGCTGAGCATGAGCAGGATTACCTGCAAGCATTCCTTTCGGAAACCCTCCAAAAAACCAGTGATGATGCAGTGAAACCGTTCCTTTCGCTTCCAGCCACGAGAACGGGGTTAACTCGTTATACGCAATGCGCCCAGCCAAACTTTCAGAACTGCCTTTAATCATTTGTGGAGAAGCAGAGCCAAGCAGAATATATCTTGCTGGTCTGCGATCCATATCAATCATTGCACGAAGCAGAGCAAACAGCTCTGGCATGCGTTGCACTTCGTCAATAACAACGCATTTATCCTGATGATATTTCAGGTACGTTTCCGCATCTTCGAGCTTTCTGCGATCCGAATCCAGTTCAAGGTCAAGATAGATGCTCTTTGCATCATCCAGCTGCGCGATTATATGCTTTGCCAGCGTTGTTTTTCCAGCCTGACGTGGCCCTACAATCCCCACCACAGGGAAATATTCAAGGTCTTGTAAAATCTGTTTTATGGCATGGCGTTTTAACATATCATCATATTATAACGGCGAAATCTTAAAATCAAAACTTAAGACTTCTACCTTCCTATATGGGAAACAATCGACTAATTCATTGTTTTTATTTGCTTTCCGATAAAACAGCCTTCCTCCCCGTGAATCTCTCCCAGCGCTTCACAATCACGTCACAGAAAATCGGATCGAGTTCGATCAGCCGCGCTTGGCGCTTTACGGGTTGACCGTTTCTCATCGGTTGCTACAATCCATCGACAAACTCGCCGCACTGCGGATAAGTTGCGGGTTGACCGTTTCTCATCGGTTGCTACAATCAATTATTCCGGCGCATTGATGGTGTTTTTGTTGCGGGTTGACCGTTTCTCATCGGTTGCTACAATACGCACAACTTGACCGTTAATCAACAGCTGTTGCGGGTTGACCGTTTCTCATCGGTTGCTACAATTTTTTGTGGGAACCGACACCGCGAAAGACAGTTGCGGGTTGACCGTTTCTCATCGGTTGCTACAATCTTCGGGGATGCCGTCATCATAGGTATCGTGTTGCGGGTTGACCGTTTCTCATCGGTTGCTACAATTACAGGATGATTTGTTTGATGTGCTGGATGGTTGCGGGTTGACCGTTTCTCATCGGTTGCTACAATGAAATTGACAATGCCAATCATGCCCGCTATGTTGCGGGTTGACCGTTTCTCATCGGTTGCTACAATCAACAGGCAGAGCGTTAGCCGCAATGGCGGGTTGCGGGTTGACCGTTTCTCATCGGTTGCTACAATGCGGGCTGGACGACAAGCAACGCGTTGAGAGTTGCGGGTTGACCGTTTCTCATCGGTTGCTACAATTTTTAGACAAGTTGGAAAAACATTCCTTTGGTTGCGGGTTGACCGTTTCTCATCGGTTGCTACAATCGACACGGTAAGCTGGAAGCGCAGCTTGCCGTTGCGGGTTGACCGTTTCTCATCGGTTGCTACAATACTTCAGTGCCAATATTTACTTGTGCATTTGTTGCGGGTTGACCGTTTCTCATCGGTTGCTACAATATGGGATTTGAGAGCCATCACTCGTTCTCCGTTGCGGGTTGACCGTTTCTCATCGGTTGCTACAATTTTGGCCAAGTGAATAGCCATGCCAGTTTTGTTGCGGGTTGACCGTTTCTCATCGGTTGCTACAATAGTGATGGTGATGCTGATGCCTGCGGGGGTGTTGCGGGTTGACCGTTTCTCATCGGTTGCTACAATTCAAAGCCATGCGTGACGAACTTTTGAAAGGTTGCGGGTTGACCGTTTCTCATCGGTTGCTACAATACATGGTAGTTTCCTTTCAACGGTTTAGGTGTTGCGGGTTGACCGTTTCTCATCGGTTGCTACAATGCATTAAGAGCAATGTCAGGCATTGATTCGGTTGCGGGTTGACCGTTTCTCATCGGTTGCTACAATACAAAATGTAGGTAAAGTATCGGATCTTCAGTTGCGGGTTGACCGTTTCTCATCGGTTGCTACAATTGTATGTAAATCTATCTGGTATGCACCAGTTGTTGCGGGTTGACCGTTTCTCATCGGTTGCTACAATGTGTCTACTGCGACTTTCTCTGCTAGCTCTGTTGCGGGTTGACCGTTTCTCATCGGTTGCTACAATTGAGCTGGAATCCACCTTCAAGGGCCTGTTGTTGCGGGTTGACCGTTTCTCATCGGTTGCTACAATTTCGGCTCGACCCGTTAAGCATAACGGAGTGTTGCGGGTTGACCGTTTCTCATCGGTTGCTACAATCCGGGGAACAAAGGCGCTGCTACCTGCCGCGTTGCGGGTTGACCGTTTCTCATCGGTTGCTACAATCGGGGCTACCTAACCCTGACAATAAGGAGAGTTGCGGGTTGACCGTTTCTCATCGGTTGCTACAATGTTCGTAGCGGTGGTTCCACGCAAGCCCTGGTTGCGGGTTGACCGTTTCTCATCGGTTGCTACAATCCTCGTTTGAGTCGGCTCTGGTTGCCTTTAGTTGCGGGTTGACCGTTTCTCATCGGTTGCTACAATCAGGCAGACTGTTGACGGGGTAGCAGGTGTGTTGCGGGTTGACCGTTTCTCATCGGTTGCTACAATACCTTCGTGCTCCGGCATCTCTCTAACCCAGTTGCGGGTTGACCGTTTCTCATCGGTTGCTACAATCGGATGCGGAAAGCCTGAATGGACTTATCTGTTGCGGGTTGACCGTTTCTCATCGGTTGCTACAATAATCACTCGTAAAATAGGAGTGATGCATCAGTTGCGGGTTGACCGTTTCTCATCGGTTGCTACAATCATCGCTCGTAACGTCGGAGTGATGCATCAGTTGCGGGTTGACCGTTTCTCATCGGTTGCTACAATGATATTAAACCATCTGGAGCAGTTGAACGTGTTGCGGGTTGACCGTTTCTCATCGGTTGCTACAATCACCAGCTTGATGGCACGGTGGTCGGCAAGTTGCGGGTTGACCGTTTCTCATCGGTTGCTACAATATCGCTGCTGCGCTGGACTGCGATGTGCTGTTGCGGGTTGACCGTTTCTCATCGGTTGCTACAATCGGTCGTCGGCAAGTTTTTGATTCGCGGTTAAAAACTTGCCTTCGCCCGAAGAAAAAACACCCCCGCTACAGCAGTAAAAGCTGGTCACCCGGCTGGTTTTTTTGTGGCTTTTTGCCTGAATAATATTTAATATCGCCATACTGCTTATCTGTAATTGAAAGTATTTCCACCTTGCCCCGCGCAGGCAATTGTTTCGAAATGATACGCTCCAACCGCTCTTTTTCTTCCTTGCCACTCACTGGCCGATAATACACAGAAAATTGCGTCATGGAAAAGCCCTGATCCAGCAAAAAGTTCCGAAAACGCACATATTCCCGCTTCTCTTCTTTTTCCTGCGTTGGCAAATCAAACATCACTAATATCCACATAAGCTGATACGCGCTCCAATAAGTAGGGCGCTCCCCTTTTCGCCGCTTCATACCATTCCCCCCCAGCAGGATACATCCGGTATCTCTGCAATACGCAGGTTCGCTTGCCCCATTTCCAATGATTGTCTGTAACTCACGGCCACATCCTGCAACGCAAGGGTCAGTGGGGTCAATCCGCGATCCCCGCGTAAATCCAGCTTCAATAAAGCTGTCAGGTGCTTCTTCGCCTCAGTGGTCACTTCCGCCTGCGGGTGCGTCATGCACCACTGCTTTACGGCGGCATCAACCAATGGACGATAGATTTCCATCATATCATCCACCAGACAAAAGGCATTGCGCTTATTGCTATGAAACACTCCTAGTGCGGGTTGCAACCCACAGCCACAAATGGCGCGTGCGGTGGCCGCACGCAACACGGCATAGCCATAGTTCAACAGCCGGTTCGCATCCTCTGCTTCAATATTACGGCTGAATTCCTCACCAAACAGTCCCTTCCAGTAAATACGCGCCGCATGCGCTTCTTTATTTCCTGCATCACCGGAGGCCACCTCCCCCACCAACCCATACAGTTTCTCCGCTTTAACAGTATCCCCCAAAGCCTCCAACACCTCCGCCTGATGCCGAATCTTCGCTCGCACCACCTGCTGCCATAACCGTTTTTTTAAGGGAAGACTGGCTTCAATCTGCCAATGCAGCACCTCCGTCCCCGCATGATACGCCTGATGCGGCAAATAAAGCCCCGTAGGGTGAAAGTTTTTACCACAAACAATCAGCGGAATGTTCCGCTCCGCCAGTTCCGCCAACAGGTTACGGCTGATGCTTCCCTGCGGCGCCGTCATCACCACCGCTTGTAACAAATCCAGCGGCACATCGCGGCGGGTTGGCTCTCCACCATCCGGTGGACGGGTATTTTCCACGCGCATAAAGCCGCGCCACAGGCTGACATGGCTGCCGTTTTGCGCCAATTCCACCACATGTTCAACCACCGCACCCCTCCCTGCATACCGCAAATGAAGGGGCCGATTACGGTCGCGTCAATCAGGCGGCATGTTTTTTCAAGTTGAGAATCCTGCCATCAGGAGCCACCTTAAGTTTTATCATGCCCTGCTTTATTAAAACGTTAATAGACTTGAAGTTTTGTTTTCCCTTCGCCTGAAGCTGAGGCCGAACATCCATCTTATTGTCTGTCGTACTAAACCCTCCCACCCGCATCACCACCGGCTTGCCATCCTCCATCACCTGAATCATATCATTTTTATACAAGCGCATCAGATGTCTGGCGGCAGGATGCGGCTTCCACTGGTTCAGGTTGCGGGCCGGGCTATCGGATGCCTGCTGGTCGGCTTCCATGGCATGCATATCAATATAACTACGGAAAGCTCCCTGATAGTCATATTCACCCGCTTTCCACTTCCCGGCTTTCCCCTTGGGCAGACGGTAAATATCCACACAACAGAAGGAATCCGGCGCATAGGCCTTATGCGGGGCGGAAGCAATCGGCACTGCCGACTGGTTTTGCACCAGAATTCGCACACGTTTGATGTTCTTGCCCTTCCATTTCGGGTGCTGTTGACAAAACCTGGCCAGTAAGGTCGGCAAGTCGTGATTACTCCCCTGATGCTCATACATCCATTCGCGCACATCCTCCCTAAGCTCGATATTACGGATGCAGCCTAACTCAGTTTCCTTCAGCCCCGTAAAGGCTTTGCGCGTCACCAGCGTATGGTTGGGCAGTTCGGGGTCGCGGCGGTCTTCAGGGATGATTCCATAAGCCGTTTCCTGAAAAAACTTGCCGCTATGCCCATGATCCGGCTTATGGCTGATCACCATGGCATGCAATTTTTCTGCCGCCTGATGCCGCAACCGATCCATATATTTCGGCTCAGGAATGCGCACCCAGCCACCCGTTCCCTGCTCCTCTGCCTTCGCCGTCGCATCAGATGCCGCTTTCAACACCGAGCGGGTGGTCAGCCCCACCACCAGCGCATCCAGCGCATGATGCCGATGCTCCTCGCGGTCTTTTTCTCCGTCTTCTTTCAGCAGGTGGTTTAGTCCCCATTGCTTGCGCATCGCTGCCGTCAATTTACCGGGAATCGCCACCACATCGCTCGCACCGGCATGAATAGGCGTCAGATACCGCTTCGCCAAGCGGCTCACATAGGCGGTATCATTCAACTGACGCGCCGCGAAATCTCCCCGCCGCTCAAATTCCTCCATCGCACCGGGCAGAAAACGCCACCACTGCGCTTGCGGAATCACCTTTTTCATCCGCTCGACAATGGCGTCATAATCATAACCGGGGTGATGCGCGAAAGCCTCATAGGGCGGCTTATTGCCCTTGGCGCGGTTGGCACTGCGCAAGGTGAACGTCAGGTTGGCCTGCGAATCATCCAGCGTTTTAGAGCGTGGCAGAATATGCTCAATCTCCGCCTCGCCGTTAAAGAACATCGTGTCATTAATCACATCTCCGCTGTAGATACAACGCCGGGTCGTCGCCTCCTTCCCCAACGCTTCCCACATTTTATATTTCCGAATATCCATGCGGCTGGGGTGAGCGATGCCATGTTTGACAAATTCCTGACGGATGCGCTCATTCTCCTTCTGCTCCCGCGCCTGTTTGCGGGTAATTTCGTCGCGCTTCTCCCGGCTGTTTTTTAAGTCGCGCGTGGTTTCCAGATGAATCGAATCCGGGTTGCCATAGCGCGCAATCAGGCTGTTGACCACCCGTCGCAACTGGTTGAGCGTCAGATGAATGGTCGGGTTAGGAATTTTGCCGTAATACAATTCTTTAAAATGCGGCAGTTCTTCCCCCTTCGCCTTCGCGGCTTCCAGCCGTTCCTGCGCTTTCTTGCGGTCACCCCCGACACAGCTTTCCGGCAGAATCTCACCGTAATAGGGCAGCTGATCCATCCGTTCGCCCGTCTCCGCACTTAAAGCCACATAGCCCAGTTTGGCCGCCACTTCCTGTGGGGTCAGCCAACCGCCATCCTCCTTTTGCTCATCCCGCAGCAAGGGCAAGGCTTCTTCCATAAATCGGCGGCTCAGGCGCACCGTATCCTGTTTCAGTTTTTGTTTAGAACACGCACGCGCCTGTTCTTCGCTAAAACCAAACCGCTGCTGCAATTCCGCCATCAGGGCGGCATCCTCCTCCGCCGCATAGAGGGCTTCCAGCAGATCATTCTGCTGAGTCGCGCTTAAGGCGTTCCACTGCGCACCCAACACATCATCCGCGCTAAATATCGCTATTATTTTATGTCCATCCAACCCCTTGCGCTTGTCAGATGTCAGGTTGAACTGCACATCCTGCGGGAAAACCCGCTGCTTATTGGCATATTTCAGCTTCCCCATGGCCGTAAATTGCATGGTCTTTTTCTGATACAACTCATCGCGCAAACGGTCTTTCTGTTCAGCCGTCAGTGGCCGCATCGGGTGGCTACCATCCGTATAGCGCAAATTGTTCAATTCCTGCTCGATGCGAAACGCATGGCTGATCGGCAGGTCGGCATAGGCGCGCCGCTCCCCTTGCGCATAGAGATACGTACACCAGCCGCGCTCCACCGGACGCAGCGGATGCTGAAACAGCAAATGCGCCGTCACCTCCTGCCATGCGGCCTCACTCAGCGTCTGATGCGGTTTTTGCATCTGTAGAATGCGCTGCCATTCCTCTTCCAGCATTTTCCGGGTGGGGAAATCCTCCCCCTCCACATAAAAACGGGCGGGCTTGCCCTGAATGCGCTGCTCCAGCAGATATTCACCCAGCGTTTGCCCGGCTGCATCCAACCGCGTTTGCAGATGCGTCATGCGCGCTTTCCAGGCGCTTTCACTGTCATTGTCCGTCTTGCGGTTGCTTTTGAACCCCCGCCGCTGCGCCAGATGCAACAGCACCCGCCCCAACTCATGCGGCGTCACGGCCTCACGCACCGCGCGGGCACGCAAGACATAAGGATCACGCGGATGCAACACCACCTTCGGCTGCTGCGTCGGCACCGCATGCTGCGATGCATCTTTGGCTTTCAGCTTAACCAACTGATCGAACCGTTCTGCTTCCTTCGGCAACAATCCATGCTGTTGCAGCAACCGAACCAGCGCCTTCTTGCGATTGATTTTGCGATCACGACTGCGCCGCATGCCCCGCGCCATACGCCGCTCCACCGCCAGCGAATCCCCAATGCGTCCCCCTTGCGCCGGTTCCCGCCCATCATGATAGACCCGCACCCCCATATCCAGTAAGGATACAGCAAATTCCGGGTTCTGCCGATCCAGCTCCAGCACTGCCCACCCAATCGACTGGGTTCCAATATCCAACGCAAAACGAATCGGCATCTCTACGCTCCCTGATTCTGTTTATTTTCTCAACCAAACGGAAAACTACACGCAAACCCGATAGCAACCAACAAAAAATATCGCGCAAGTTGCAATACGGTTGACATAACGCTCACCGCGCTCTAACTTCATCTCGTAGCAACTGATGAGAAACGGTCGAAACCCGCGAACAAGAGATTTTCTCATCAAATAAAACCCCACGGGTTCGCCCGTGGGGTTTTTTATTTGCGCTTAAGAATTATCCATATTGCGGCGCATTAACCAGTGCGTAAGGTGCCACCTGATAAAATAAGGCTAGCGCCTCCCCGGCAGCGCGCTCGGATGGGTATCCTTTATCACTCCGGCAAATAATACGCCCGTTGGATGCTTTCAAGTGCCAATAGTACTTACCATCCTGCCCCAAGAACACCTCTCCCCCCTGCTGTAAACTGGCATAACGCTTAGTATTCCGAATCCCTTCCTGACAATTCTCCACCGTATTATAATCCGTCGTATAAGCAATACAGTCCGCCAACAGCGTCACGGTCTCCAGCCGCCAACCGTAGGTGACGGTACTAAATGCTGATTTACCAACATCACGACGAATTTTGAATTGGTAGGAAGCAGATGGATAAGAATAAGTCGCCATGGAACAATCTCCCTAATATGGCATTGCAAAAAACACAGCAAAACCACCACCGGAGTTGACCCAAACCTCTACACATCATACAATGGCATCCTACCACAGATTCACTATACTTAGTGCATCGGCTTGACCCCAACCTCTGCGGTTGGGGTTTTGCTTATGTACAACGCAATATACACCAAATGACGCTTCACGCAATAATTTTAACATTCCTTCTTCTATGATTATATTTTTTGTTGTGCATGACCGTAGTATATGGAACATTGAAGAAAGAAGATGACACTCTCATTGCGTTGATAATGTCATTCTTCTAGTTGCGGATAGGATGCTGTGTAAATTAAGCACAAATTTTGTGCCTGCCCAACAGCCCATCCGCGAACAAGAGATTTTCTCATCAAATAAAACCCCACGGGTCCGCCCGTGGGGTTTTTTATTGCCCCTTCCCCGCCATCCCCCTCCCCTTGACAGTCCGCTCCCCCCGCCCCTCCCACAGTTGCCCCTTGTCAACCAAACGGCAATCCACTAGATGATACATTCTATCATCAAAAGGGCTGCCTTAGCCCAAGGTTCACCAAACAAACCATCACGGCCATTGCGCCAACAGCATAAGCCATCATCCTAACAGGGAAACACATCCATGGTAGACCTCCTCGCCCAGTTTTTTGACCTGATGCAAGACCCGGTTTTCTGGTGGCTCATCACCGGTGCTGTATTCATTATTTTTGAAATCACGGCCATTCCGGGGGTGGGTTTCCTCTTTTCCGGTCTGGCCTGTTTATGCGTGGCCTACGCCATTGATCGGGACCTCATCTCGCGGGGGGATAGTATTCAGCAATTCGGCACATTTTTTATACTGGCAGGTGCATGGGCTGCCCTGCTTTGGGTTCCGCTGCGCAAACTCACCCAACGCTCCCGTGGTAGCCAGGGCTTTCAGGATGTCGTGGGCAGTAAAGCATTGGTAATCACCCCCGGCATTCGACAAGGCAAAGTCGGGCATGTGCGCTGGTCAGGCACCCAATTGCGCGCCCGGCTGGATTCCACATGCCATACCGACTATCTGGAACCAGATACAGAGGTCACCATCACCGCCGTAGATGGTAATATCGTGACTGTCCTGCCTGTCGCCAGCCTCACTTGAAAAACTACTCACTTGAAAAACTGCTCACCTGACACTGCTCAGTGGACGCTCTGGCAAGCATCCTTCGTCTGGCATAGTGCCGTCATGCGTTGGCGTATGTGACGACACCATCTACCCCTGTTGCCAAGGGTTCACGCTCCTCTCCAATACACCTGCCGCTCCCCCGGTCGCAGCCCCCCGGCGTACCGCATCAAACACGGTTAATGCCTGCGCGACCATACTTCCGGCATCCCCCACATTGGCTGGCAACAAAACGGTGGTGCCCTCCTTCGCGAGTTGGCTAAAGGCCTGCACATATTGCTCTGCCACACGCAACGCCGCTGCATCTGCTCCACCTTGCGCCTGAATTGACTGGGCAACCTTCACAATACTTTCCGCCGTTGCTTCCGCCACCGCCCGAATCGCCTCGGCCTCCCCCTGCGCACGATTGATCTGGTCAATCTTCGCCGCTTCGGACTTCAAAACCACTTCCTGTTTATGCGCCTCGGCACGGTTGATCTGCGCCTGCCGATCCCCCTCTGATTGCAAAATCGCCGCCCGTTTATTGCGCTCTGCGGTCACTTGTTGCTCCATTGCGCTAATCACAGATTTTGGCGGGTCAATATCCCGAATCTCATAACGCATGCATTGAATGCCCCATGTGCTGGCCGCCTCGTTAATCGCCGCGACAATACTGGCGTTCAGCCGCTCGCGCTCGTTAAAGCTCTCGTCCATGGCCAACTTCCCTATCTCGGATCGCATGGTCGTCTGCGCCAGTTGTACCACCGCAAAAATCGGGTCCGTCACACCATACGCAGCCGCTACCGGATCAATAATTCGCACATACAGCACCCCATCAATACTCAGAGGCACGTTGTCGCTGGTAATGGCAGATTGCGATGTCACATCCACCGCCCGCTCTTTCAAACTGAACCGATATGATACCCGCTCATAGATGGGGATCAGGAAGTTCAGGCCCGGCTCCAGCTTGCGATCAAACTTACCAAAACGCTCCACCACCCATGCCTCTTGCTGAGGCACAATTTTGAATGCCTTAAACACCAGCACAATGACAATAAGCCCCAGTGCAAAGGTCATCACAGTTCCAAACGGCATCACTCTCATTCCTTCCATGGTAATACAAAGCGCCATGCGCCTGCTCACCCTAGCGTAGAAATATTACTGTATTCTTGCCGCCTGCCGATTCTGCGTCATAAAAAAACGCCCTGTGTTCGCAACACAAGGCGTTTTCTCATTCATTCCAAGCGAACCTAATGGATCACGTCACCTCAGACAGCGGCGGGAAGATACGCACATTGGTATGCCGCTCTCCAAACAGGTAATCCCTCTGCAATTTTTCGCGATCTTCTGCCGTAGGGTTGCCTATGCCAGTAATCACCACCGTAGAGCTATCCGGCAGGTTAAAGCTTTGCCCGCCAAACATCTTCTCATGCAAACTATCTAGGCGGTCACAACGCACGTTCACATACGCAAACACACGCTCACCTTCTTCGTTATAGCCCTGCATATACACAATGCAAAACACCTTATCCAGTACCAGCTTTTCCCGGTAATCAAGACGCAAAGGCCATTCGCCAGCGGTTTCCACATCATAATTGTCCGGCAGCGGCACTTCTTCTCCCATGCGAGAGACCACCAGTTCGCCGCACATGCTGCTCACCCGGTTCAGCTTCTCCGCAATGGACAAAATCAAATCCACATCATCCAGACCAAACACCGCAATGGTGCCGATTTTGATAAAATCCACCTGCCCGATGTAAAAATCCGGCTGTTTCGGTGGCTCATCTTTTTTGGGGGCAGTCGGGTTGCTGGCACCCGGCTTGTTCATTTTGCTACTCCAACCACTCATGGGTGGTGACTCCTGAACTAAAAAGTTTATCCTTAGACTGGCATAGCGGGAAAATATTAAACAAATATGACGATTCGCCCCATTTCCTCAATATATAGTGCCCGCAAGCCCAATTTTTGTTTTTTTTGCCTCAGGCAGCTAACGGCACGCCCTTGGTCGTGGAATATTCAAAATGCAATGCCTCTCCGGGGAAGACAATACCATGAATCGCGTGGCACGCCATCGCTGCCTCAGAAAACCCGCATAAAATCAACTTCAGCTTTCCCTCATAATGGGCAATATCACCAATGGCAAATACCCCCTCAGCGGATGTCTGCATGGTCACCGCATTCACCGGAATATGGTTCTTATCCAGAGCCAACCCCCATTCTGCAATCGGCCCCAACTGCATGGAAAGACCAAAAAATGGCAATAGAATATCCGCATCCAGTCGCTTAACCTCGCCATCCAGTGTCGCCACTTCTACAGCGGTCAATTGTTGCCCCTGCCCTTGCAACCCATGCAACTGGTATGGAATCACCATATCCACGGCACCTTCCGCTGCAAGCCGGTTCAGTTTGTCCACATTATCCGGTATCGCGCGAAACTTGGGCCGACGATGCACAACCATCACTTTTTCTGCAATTTCCTGCAAGGACAACGCCCAATCCACGGCGGAATCGCCACCTCCAGCAATCACAATACGCTTACCTTTAAACGCCTCGCGCTTCTGTACCATATAATGCACAGAGACTCCCTCATAGTCCTCAATCCCCGCCAGAGGAGGCCGATTAGGGCCAAACGCACCACAGCCGGCTGCAATAATCACCGCTTTGCATTCAAGCACCGTGCCTTTACTGGTGGTCAACTGCCAGCCTTCGGCCGTTTTTTGCATGCTCTCCACCCGTTGCCCCATATGGTAGGTTGGGTGAAACGGTCTGGCCTGTTCTTCCAATTGCGCAATCAAATCTGCCGCCAGAATACTGGGATGCGCCGGAATATCATAAATCGGCTTTTCCGGGTACAGTGCCGTACATTGCCCACCAACATAATCCAGCGTATCCACCACATGCACCTGCATTTTCAACATGCCCGCCTGCATCACGGCAAACAGTCCCACCGGGCCTGCTCCAATAATCACCACATCTGTCTTCACTGCGCTCATAACCACTCTAACTTCTACTTATAGGCTTTATCGGCAGGACTATAAAACCCCCCTCCGCCATACGCAATACCAACCTGCGCACACACGCCGTTAACCTGTCGAGATTTTCTGATTCCCCCCCCCAATAGGGTCGTCACGAAATGTTGAATAGCCTGCAATAGCTGTTTGCTGTGCTGTCAGTTACGCACATCTGTGCAAAAACAAACCCCATCGGTTGCATTTCCAACCGATGGGGTTTTCACTTCTGTTTTATGCTTTCGCAGGCCAATGGCAAAAATACGCGCTTATGCCAGACTTACTGCGCCGCAGCAGGCAATGCAGCGGGGCTATCGCTCAGGCTACGCAGGTATGCAATCACCGCAGCCCGCTTATCCGCCTGACGAATCCCAGCGAAAGACATTTTGGTGCCTGGCACATACGCCGCAGGCTTGACCAAAAAAGCATCCAGCGCCGCATAATCCCATACGCCGCCTTTCTTTTTCATCGCATCAGAATAGGTGAAGCCTTCATGACCACCCAGTGTGCGCCCTACCACGTTCCACAAATTAGGACCCACTTTATTCTTGCCACCTTTGTCAAAACTGTGGCAAGCAGCACATTTTTTGGCTTCTTTTTCACCGGTGGCAACGTCATTCTTGGCAATCAGCGCCATAATATCTTCTGCCTTCGTATCATCGGCAGCAATTGCATCACTCACCACGGCCACCTCGATACTGTAGCCGCGTTCATCTCCATGCGTTACCGGGTGATACAGCCCTTTGGTCACATAACCAGAGACCATGGCAATAATTCCGGCTAACAATACAGCGGCAGCAATTTTGTTCAGCTCGAGTCCGTTCATATCATCCTCCAAACGGGTGTCCTGCCTGCACACACAAACAGCACGTAAAAAGAGTATCAAAAGATGCTTGATAAATACCGCTTTCCTGCGATAGGTAAAAGCGTTTTTTCAAGATGTTTTGCAATTTTTTCCGCATAAAGGAATCCACCATGGATAAGCTATTGGATGTATTAGCAATTGGTAATGCCATTGTGGATATTCTGGCCTACATTGATGATGATTTTTTGCAAAAAGAAGGCATGCACAAAGACAGCATGCAACTGATAGACGAAAAACGCGCCGCTTATCTCTATGATAAGCTGGGAGCTGCCATGGAATGCTCTGGCGGTTCCGCTGCCAATACACAGGCAGGCATCGCCATGCTGGGCGGCAAGGCCGCCTTTATCGGCAAAGTGTTTGATGACCAACTCGGCCATATTTTCCGCCACGACATGAAAGCCGTGGGAGTGCGCTTTGATACCCCGGCAGCCACCACCGGAAAACCGACGGCAGCCTCCTACATCTGCGTCACAGAGGATGCAAAACGCACCATGAACACCTACCTTGGTGCCTCCACCACTATCAGTAAGGCGGATGTGGATGAACTGTTGGTCGCGGCTGCCCGCATTCTATACATTGAAGGCTACATGTGGGACGATACCTCCAGTAAGGAGGCGATTTTACACGCCTGCGCACTGGCTCGACAGCATGGCACACAAGTTGCTCTTTCCCTGTCCGATCCCTTCTGTGTGGAACGCCATCACGCAGAGTTAATGCAACTGGTTCGTGAACACGTGGATATTCTTTTTGCTAACGAGGCAGAAATCAAAGCCCTGACGGAAGAAAAAGAACTGGAAGCAGCTCTGGCTAAAGCCCGCCACATGGCAGATATTGCCGCCATCACTCTGGGTAAGGAAGGCTCCGTCATCCTCCGCGGGGAAGAACGTGTCCGTGTAGCTGCAGAAACCGCAGGCGATGTGGTGGATAGCACGGGAGCAGGCGACCTCTATGCTGCTGGCGTACTCTATGGTCTGGCACGGGACTGGCCTTTAAAGCCCTGCGCCACATTAGGCAGCCGATGCGCGGGCATGATTATCAGCCAACTGGGGGCACGCAGCCAAAAACCACTGAAACCTCTGCTGGAAAACCTCTAGGTTATCTTTTCACCCACATCATCCCGGCGCAACTGCACAGCGGGATGTTGGCGCATATACATCAGCAACAGAATGGATGGAATCCCCAGTAGTGCGGACGTCGCAAACATCGCTTCCCAACCCGCTGCTCCCGCAATCCAGCCTGCGCTCCCCCCCAGCAACTTGGAAGCCAGAGACGCCAGCGATGACAATAACGCATATTGCGTAGCGGTGTATCGCTGGTCGGTCAGGCGCATAATCAGTGCGACTCCGGCGGCCATGACCGCCCCCCCCGCCAGATTATCGCAGGTAATGGCAAAAATAAGCGTCGCCATGCTCGCCCCATACACACTGACCGCCATATAGGCCAAATTGGTAATCATCTGCGCAATACCAAACCATAACAAACTGCGCCATAGCCCAAACCGCCCAATCATGGCTCCTGCGAGTATCATGGCCAGTGTGGTTGCCGCAAATCCCCATATTTTCCCAACGGTGGCAATATCGGTTTTGCTAAAGCCACTCTCCAGCAAAAAAGGCGTACTCATAAACGCAATAAATCCATCCGGAATCCGGTAACATGCCACAAACGCCAACAGCAGCACCCACTCTTTATGCTTCTGTGCAAACGCAACAAATGGCTCCAATACAGCATGACGCACCCAGTCTTTCACCGTCCCCGCAGCTATCTCCCGTGCCGTATGCATCGGTTCCTTCACCAACAGGGTGACCATCATTGCCGGCAATAGGCAGGCCGCCATCACGCGATACACATTCTCCCATGGGATATACTCCGCCAGCATCAAGGCTCCCGCACCGGCAATCAGCATCCCTACCCGGTAGCCAAACACCGCCACCGCCGCCGCCTCTCCATATTGTTCCGGCGTCACATATTCTGTCCGAAAGGCATCCACCACCACATCCTGACTGGCAGATAAAAACGCCACCGCCACCGCCAACAACGCAAACAGGGGCAAATCTTCCTGCGGTGACGTGCAGGATAAGGCATATAAACATCCCGCCAGAGAAACCTGCGTCAGCAACATCCAGCTTCGCCGCTTCCCAAGGCGTGCAGTCAGCCATGGAACAGACAGGTTATCCATTAACGGTGCCCAGACAAAATTGAAACTATAGGGCAACCCCACCAGCGCAAACGCACCCACTGCGGCTTTGTCAATTCCCCGCTCCTGTAACCACGCCCCCAACGTCCCCATGATCAACAGCAAAGGCAAGCCACTGGAAACTCCCAACAGCAACACCATCATAATGCGCGGGTGCAGATACCGTCTCACACCCCTCGCCCATACCGGAAACCCCGCAGGAGACGCCATAAAAAACCACCTTTGCTGTGCTGCAAAATGCATAAATATTTGCGACATCCACAGAAATAGATTACTAACGCCCTTACGTCATGTGGAAAGTTTTTTCCTCCCTCCATCCCCTCTTACACGGAGAATCATCGCCATGCTGATTGGTGTTCCTAAGGAAATTAAGCGTTTTGAATTTCGCGTTAGCGTGTCCCCCTCCGGCGTTGCCGAACTGGTTCATCAGGGACATCAGGTCATCGTCGAAAAAAATGCAGGCTTCGCCATTGGTTTCGATGACGCAGACTATCAGGCCGCTGGCGCACTTATCGCCTCCACTGCACAGGAAGTCTATGCCCGCGCTGATATGGTGGTGAAAGTGAAAGAACCACAACCGGTGGAATGCGAAATGCTGCGCCCCGGTCAAACCCTGTTCTGCTACCTGCACCTCGCGGCTGATCCTAAACAGGGCGAACTACTCCAGCAAAGCGGCGCAACCGCCATTGCGTTTGAAACCGTCACCGCAGATGACGGCACGCTGCCGCTACTCCGCCCAATGAGCGAAGTCGCAGGCCGTGTCGCCGTGCAAGCAGGCGCTCGCGCACTGGAACGCTCCATGGGTGGCCGTGGCGTGCTTCTGTCCGGCGTTCCCGGTGTGGCTGCTGGTAAAGTATTGGTCATCGGCGGTGGTGTTGTCGGCACCAACGCGGCCATGCTGGCAGCGGGTCTGGGGGCAGATGTCACCATCATGGATAAATCCCTCAAGCGCCTCGCAGAGTTAGACATGATGTTCGGCGGTCGCATCAAAACCGTTTACTCCACCCAAGCCGCACTGGAAGAACACCTCACCACTGCGGATCTCACCATTGGCGCGGTTCTCATTCCCGGTGCTTCCGCCCCGAAACTGGTACGCCGCGAACACCTGAAACACATGAAACGCGGCAGCGTGATTGTGGATGTCGCCATTGATCAGGGTGGCTGCTTCGAGACAAGCAAACCCACCACCCACGATGAACCCGTCTACGTGGTCGATGAAGTGGTGCATTACTGCGTCGCCAACATGCCAAGCGCAGTGGCTCGCACCTCTTCTCAGGCACTGGAAAACGCCACCCTGCCTTACACCATCATGCTGGCCAACAAAGGCGCTAAACAAGCGATGCTGGAAAACCGCCACCTGATGAATGGCCTGAATGTCCATGCCGGACGCTTCACCTACCGTGCCGTATCTGAAGCACTGGGCAAAGACTTCATCCCAGCAGAGCAGGCATTGGCCGCCTAATCCATCTCAGTAAAACTGTCTCTCCCTGCCCTCGGCATTCTGTGCCGGGGGCTTTGTTTTGCAACCTTTCGCTGGCTCCACTCGGCTGTTTTATTCCCTCCTTGCTCGATTCCTGTCTCGCAAATGAGGGCGGCTCAGAGCTGGTTCGGGCTGCTGTCCTCACGTCTTGTCCCTCGCATGGGTCATCAATCCACGTCATGCCTGCGTAGGCAGGCATCCACGAGAAACCTTTCCCTTGGCTCCGCTCGGTTGTTTTATTCCCTCCTTGCTCGACTCCTGTCTCGCAAATGAGGGCGGCTCAAGGCTGGCGCAGGCCTGCTGTCCTCACTTCTTGTCCCCTGCGTTGGCAATGCTCCCCGTCATGCCTGCGCAGGCAGGCATCCACGAGAATCTCCTCGCCCAGCTGTTGCTATTCGGTAACAGCTAGCCAGCTTTTTATCCCAGCCCGTTTCGCCCCACTGTTCTGCCCTAGCGTCAATGCAACCAGTTTGCTAAACCTTCTTCATAATCCTTTAACACTCGAAAGAGGCTATTTTTTATGACCCGTTTGAACAGCAAAACCTTCGCTCTGGCCTGTGTGCTGGCGCTCGCTTCAACCTCCGCCCACGCAGAAAGCGCGTATGATAACGTGCAGGATAACCGTGGCGGCAAAGTTATTGACGCCCGTGGCAACTGCGTCCGCACCAAATGGATGGACGGTGCAGACCCCTGCGCTCCTGCCGTTGCAGCCCCTACCCCTGCACCTGTTGCCGCTCCCGCACCTGCTCCTGCACCTCAGCCTGTGGTGAAACTGGCAGAAGAAGACCTGACCATCTACTTCGGCTTCGACAAAGCCAACATCACCCCAGAATCATCTGCTAAGCTGGATCGTATCGCTAATGTCCTGAAAAGTGATACACAGGTCACGGGTGCCCGTATCGTTGGCTTCACGGATAGCGTAGGTGGCTCTGACTACAACATTAAACTGTCTGAAAAGCGCGCAGCAGCCGTAAAAGACTACATCGCCTCCAAAGGCTACTTCAACACCGAGATTGCGAAAGTGCAAGGTGTGGGCAAAAGCTATGCAAAAGAAGATTGCGCCAAGTTGAACAAACTGAACGATAAAATCGCCTGCGGCGCTGAAGATCGTAAAGTTATGGTGCAAATTCAATACCGTTACGTTGCCAAATAAGCTTCGCGCAACCATGTAGCACCTGACCGAGGAGAGGAGGGCACGCCCTCCTCTCTTTTTATTGGCTTTCACAGACGAGATTTTCCATGCGCAAAGTCGGCTCTTCTTTGCCAAAACCCGTCCGCTACCTACTGATGAGCCCTCTCTGGCTGTGTCAGATAGGAACTGGTTATCGCTCTTTCAGAGACAACCCCATTCTCGGCAGTATCCGCCTCAACCAGCTTGGTTTGCATGTCACCCGGCTTCGCTTGGCCTATTGGCTTTCTATGCGGCGGCGCCAACGCCTGCAACATCTCCTCTCACCGGAGGATAAAGTGCTCATAGATCAGCATGGCTTTTTGTGCAAGCGACCCTTTCTTGCGCCCGATATCTTTGATGCCGTCCGAAAAGAAATTGTCTCTCTGGAAGAGAATGCGCGCGAAATGCTACAAGGTGACGCCATTACACGGCGTATTCCTCTGGATGCATCCACTCTGAGCACACTACCTCATACCCGCAATCTGCTCAACCATCCCGCTCTACAAGGCTACATTCGCTATATCGCGTCTTTTGATATGGAACCCGTCTTCTACGTGCAAACCATTTTAAACCATATCAAGCCACGCGCCCCACTCGATCCTCAGACCAACTTACATAGCGATACATTTCATCCCTCTGCCAAGGCATGGTTTTTTCTCACCGATGTAACCGCCGCTGATGGCCCGTTCACCTACGTCTCAGGTTCACATATCCTTACACCAGAACGCATCGCCTGGGAAAAACATCGCAGCATCACTATCCATCATTCCGATCACCTGAGCCAACGCGGCTCCCTCCGCATTGAACCGCATGAACTACCTGAGCTGGCTCTCCCGCCTGCACAGGCATTTACCGTTCCCGCTAATACTCTGGTCGTTGGCGATACCTTTGGCTTTCACGCACGTGGCCTGTCACAACACCCATGTATGCGTCTGGAAATCTGGGCCTACGCACGCCGCAATCCATTTGTGCCCTTTACGAACTGGGATATATGGAGCCTTCGACCCTTTAAGTATCAAAAAACACCCCTATTTTGGCGTTTAATGGATTTACGCGAAAAAATCGGCGGGAAAAAAAATCCGTGGCGTAACGCAGGCAAACGTTTTCCACTCAGTCCGGAAACGATTGCTGGCACGCTGCCTCCCCCACAATAAACAGGGGGGATTGTCTAACATCAGGCCTCCATTACAACGCAATGCTATGGCTCTAAGGCAAAGCTATATTCACTGCTCATAACGCACGAAGACGGAAGACATACATATTATCGGATAGCTAAACGCATCGCCAAGGCAAAACTGGTGCTCCCCCGCGGACTAAACTCGAACCGAGTTGAGCAATTACAAATGGTTATAAAAGACTGGGTGGAGATGTTCAAGTCGCCGCCGCCATTGGAGGGGAAGAGTTTTACTTGGGAGCCACTATTCTGACTGCACACCTAAATCTTTTCGCATGGCATTTTTGAGATCACGAAACACTTGTGGTCTATCAGGATGAACAGTCCCATCTACAGGATTCGTTTCTTGAAATCGTTTGCAGAGGCTAATTACTTCAGGCGACCCAACAAGTTCAATTCTGTTGAACCAGTGTGCCAGGTAAGAACCCGTCTCCGCACTTTGCTCTACATCGGTTTTATAAATGGCATCTAAAAATCCTGTGTAGCATTCCTTCTTTTCTTGAAAATTACGCTTTGCAATATCTGCACGCTGAGAAAGCCAAGCCTGAATCAATGCAGTAACAATAGCGCCAAGACCAAATGCAGAGAGAAACTGTATAATGTCCATTAGGCGGAGTCCTTTTCTTTTATCAGCCTCTTTTTTGCAAACGCCCTACCAGAATGTGATTTGAGGTATTTCTCAAATTCTAGAGCCGTAAATTTATCTGGAAAAGCGCAATACCACAACAACTCCCATGGCGCATACTTTGCGGTGTGCGTAGATTTTTCTGCATTATGGTCAGCAATACGCTTTTTCAAATCCTCGGATGCGCCAGTGTATTCCTGCTCTGGGAATTCAATGCTACGGATAATATAAACATACCACATACATTGCTCCAGCCCGTCGTCGCCCTGCGGGCTATGCCGAACACTGCTTCGCCCAAGTTGCCGTGCTGCCCGTGGCTGCGCCACGCGTAGCCCGTCAGGGCGAAGCGTGGTGCCGACTGCAGGAATCGAACCCGCGACCTGATGATTACAAATCAACTGCTCTACCAACTGAGCTAAGTCGGCGCTTGGTAAAATCATAGTGTAGTTATAAGTTTTTCCCACCCTTTGCAACAGCCAAATACATGTCGCATGATACCGCCTATTGTCTTTTTCTGCCTCCCTCCACCATGCCTATCCCCAGCCCACCAGCAGACCAAACAGTCAAACCACCGATAAAAAACTTGCAATACAGAGTATTATAGATTACCCAAGAAAAATATTGACTCAATAGTCAACCCAGGAGTTTTATCCATGTCCGCTTCCACTCTTCCCAGCCGTGAGCGTATTTTACAGGCCAGCCGCAAACTTTTCTGGCAACGCAGCTACGATGATGTCAGCGTGGATACCATTTGCAAAGTGGCTGGCGTGCACAAAGGCAGTTTCTATCACTTCTTTCCCTCCAAAGAAGCACTGGTGATGGAAATATTAGACGTCATCGCCACCGATTGCGAAGAACAGCTACTCAAACCTTCCTTCAACGCCCGCCTCTTCCCGCTGGATAAAATTCGCCTCTACTTCCAAAACCTACAAAAACAAGGGGAAGAAGCCAAAGAAGAATTCGGTCATTACCCCGGCTGCCCCATCGGCAACCTCACGGCTGAACTCAGCACCCTATCGGAAGATGTACGGCAAAAAGCCTGCCGCGTGCTGGATCTACATACGCAATATTTTACCCAAGTGATGACAGAAGCGCAGCAAGGCGCCGCCGTCACCTACTCTGTCCCCGCAGAAATGCTGGCCAGCCTGCTCATGGCATGCTGGCAAGGTGCATCCCTCAAAGCAAAAGCCTATAACAATCCGGCAACCATCTCGCAGACCATTGAGAACTTCCTCAACTCCACCAAAAGCAAACATAGCCGCTAAGCCGCCATACACAGTAAGGGTCAGCAAGGCACCTCCCCTCCACCACCAACCCGCACCAAAAAAACCTAAAAAGGGGAAGAGCCATCGCTCTTCCCCTTTTTATTGCTTTGCGTATATATAGCTGAAATGCTATGCGCGTACAGTTTTCACTCCCTGCTGCGCTTCAGAAGCAGCCAACTGCGAGGCAACCCTCAAGTCTTCCGGGGTCGGCGTAATTCCTGCTTTCGCTCGGGCATCAGCATTCAAAACACTGCCCGTCAAACTATCCTCACCTACTATAGGCTTTCCAGCTGCGGCAAGCATCGTATTTGCTTCGACCACTTGTTGTTGCAGTTGCTGAATTTGCTGTTGCAATTGCTGTACCACATCAGGAGATGTTCCACGATGCTGCATAATCTGAGCTTCCAGATTGCCCATACGAGCGTGCTGAATGAGAGAAAATACTTCTCCCTTACCTTCAATAATTGCACGATCGGCCATTTTCGCCCAAATTTTTTCTTCAATAAATTGTGCAATTTTTTCTCTCTCTTCATGCGGCTTTTGAGACTGCAGGCCTGAAATTTGTCCCTTACGCACAGCACTCCAAACACTTGGTTTACTGGCGTAAAACATTGCTTCGTCCTTAACCCGCGCTACGGTAGCAATAAACAGGCGGTCAGGAATGCCCTGTCCTTGCAACATGCTTTGTTTCAACTTATCTGCAAAAGCACCATCTGTTGATTTCAATACTTTGTTCGCTGTAAGAGATGCCAACTGATCCATATTTGCGGGTGGCAACACTTTGCTCACCTGAGACATCACAGTGTTTACCAACAAATAGCCTGCATTCTGCAAAATAAACAAGGAGGCTGTCATACCATAGCGATCCTGCTGGCGGGCTGTATCCACATCTCCAGCAAAATCTTTTGCTTCTACAGGGGTCAAAGCCACTTCTTTGCTCAGCCCGTATAAACAGAACTCCTGTGCGGGCAATTCAATACCTGTGATATCCCTAGATTTTACAATCACTTTATATTCGCGGTCATGCAATGCTCCCTGTTCAAGATTTGGCTGCTGATCCGGCACAAACACTTCAATGCTTGTTATCACTTGGCCCTTAAACGGGGTCATGGCCTGAATGCGTTCACTCAACTCCCCAAATTTCGCAACAACAGTCTTGGCACCAGAGCGCATAGCGCGTCCATAGGCTGCACCTGCACTTTCAAGTGGGTTCATATCAACGTCATAAGACGCTAGTTTTTGTTCCGCTGCCAGATCCGCATATTGAGGATACAGTGTAATGCAGACCCCATTTTCTTTACGCTCCTGAACCAATACGGGCTTCACTTCATCGCCCACTTTTGCTGACTGTAAAACGCTTTCACCTACAGACGTTCCTGCCAGATCCCCTTTAATTTTTTCAACTGCGTTAAACAAGCTAAGTTCTTCGGCATTTAAAGCCCGTATTTTAGGTTGGCTATCTTCCTCTTTCGCCCTAGATTTATCCGCAACATTTTTAGGTGGCTCGACGATAAACGCACCCTGCGTTTTAATATTCACAATCTCAGCCAGCTCTCCATGCAACTTTTTGTCGGACTGAAGTGTAGGCAGAAATTTTAAAGGGTTCAGCAAGCTGCGGCCACCTTCAACACGTGCATCAGCCGCATCAAATGCTTCCATCCAATCACGGTAGCCAATGGTACCATCTGCTTTCACATAGGGTACTTTGTATTTGTCGCCCTGCTGCTGATAACCATCACGCCGCTCAGCTTGCTTTAATCTAGCCTCCTCCAGCGTTTTAAATGCGCTGGCTATACCAATCATGTTGTGCCCTAAAGCTAAAGATACCAACGCATTACGGTTTTCCAACATCCACTCATAAAACTGACGCACCGGAGGATCCATCGCCTCTAATGGCTGTCCGTCAAATAATTTCCCCAACGCCGTATGTTCAAAAGGAACACCCTTTTCAGGCAAAATGGCAGCAATACTAAAACCGCTACTTACCAGAATCCATTGTAACATTCTCAAAAATGCCGCGTCGTACATTTTTGCCTGATACATGGAGGCAGCCGATTTTCCTAGTCCATAAAAAGCTGCCAGTCCATTACCGCCTGTTGCAATAGTATATGCATTATCCCCTATAAACTCACGAAATCCGCCCTGCAGCTTTTTCTTAATGGTTGGGTCAAATACCACTTCTCCCAGGGCGCTTGCCTCAAAATCTTTGCCACGCTCTTTTTCATATGCTTCCTGCAGCTTCTCAGCTTCCGTCATATGGCTTTTATCGTGCTCAAAAAACATGGCGACCGTTGCACCTGCACACAGCACCCCAAACGCTCCATCGCCATAGGATGTCAGCAAACCACCAAGAATAGCAATACCATCTACGGGCAAGTAGGCTCCACCTGCAACAGAAAGCGGATTCTTTTTCCATTGGTTGCGTATTGCTTCAATCGGCCCACGTGTGAATAAAGTCTTCCAGAAACCACGTCTGTTTTGCTTGCTTTCTTCAACTCCCTGCTCGGCCGGACGCGTTTCCAGCAATCCCTTCGCCTGCAAGGCCTCTACTACTTTAGATGCATCAATATCCACTTCACGCTCAAGCAGCTTGCCAACATGAACCACTTCGTACTGCTTGGAAAAGTCGCCAGCTTTTGCTTCCATTTCCATGGACTGAATCGCATAATCAGGGATACCTAAACCCAGCAATACTTCACGAATTGCCTGATAACGGCGCGCTTTTTCTTCAACAGGCATACTAGCATCGCCATATGCCAGTACAAATCCACTTATACCCTCAAGGTCTCCATTTTTGACTTTGCCGCCAAAGAAGTTGACTTGCTCAATTATAGACTGCGCTTTCTTTGCTGCCACAGCTATCTCCCTACCCAAAACATCTATATCACCACCGCAATTCCATTCATGTTGCGTGTTCATGTCCTTAACATGCAAACACGCTCATCATGCTACTATAGAAGCAGCGCATTATTACAGAATTATGACATTTACAGGAAGAACAAAAAAAAGCGCTCTCATAACACCGGTTACATAAAAGTAAAGTTATATTCATGCATTTTGCTATGCGTCCAGATCATAACAAGCCACCCCAAAGAGCATGGGCGGCGCAACAATGTTGCACCGCCCACACTTTACAAACCTACCCCGAAACGCGTCCACCAGCCGCGAGAATCGCTAGCCGCGCTGACGCTAACCGATGCGGCTCGACTGCCTCCAGAATATGAGGCCGCACCATGGAATCGAAGTTCCAGATGACCAGCCACTCTACCGGAAGCATCCCAAGCCGATTGAAGGCATAACCAAGGGCATAATACACCTCCGGCTCAGTCGGCTCGACTTTCATCTTGCCCTTCATCCAGCGCTTCACATCGGCTCCCTTCTTCTGGTAAGCCTTAAAGATCTGATAGCCTGCGCTGCCAACGGGATATGGGTTTTCCATCTCACACCACCCTTTCTTTGGTAGTGATAGCTGCACCACATGGCGCAGCATAAAGAAAAGAAGACACCGACAAACGAAAACCGCCCGAAAACGAACCGCTCCCCCAGCGCCTTCATAACGCGACCTTCGTTGAAACCAACAACGATAGATAGCATAAGAAGACGCTGCCGATATTAAAGAGAGAGAGAGAGAGGCAAATGAAGTTTTTATGACACTCTCGCACCCCACCATTAACCCCTTCTTGTGAAATTGCCGCTACGGTCAAAGCCAACAGCATTTTCTTAAAACAAGGGGCAAGCACACCATGGAGTTCGTCTCCTTCAAAGCCGGAGAAACCATCTTCACCAAAGGTCAGGTCAGTGATCGCGCCTATATTGTACAGACAGGGCAAGTAGAAGTTCTGCGCGGCGGCGATGAAGTTCAGGATCATCTGGGCACCTTGAATGCCGGTGCCATGTTCGGAGAAATTGGGCTACTGGAAAATGCTCCACGACTAGAAACCGCTCGCGCTATCACGGACGTCACGCTGGAAGTCGTCACCAAACAAGACCTTGCCGTGCTCTATCAGGATTCCTCACCAGAAATTCAACGCCTCATCTCCGCCCTTACCGGCAAAATCCGGGATCTGAAACAATCCACTCGCGCCACCCCTCACAGCATCCAAAGCGCCAGCCAGCCACAGCCAAACCCCTCCGCCGATCCCCAACAACTCACCTCCAGTCTGACCACATTGGCAGAAAGCATTGAACAGGTGGCCAGCAAACTAGCGGATCGCTGCGACCAACTGGAAAAACAAATCCGCAACGGTGCTCGCAGCTATGCCAATTACTCGGAAGAGCCAGAACTGGAAGAAGGCGTACAAACCCAAAATTTCGGCAACTGGGATCAGGCAGATGAACTAGGCCCCCTCAAGGAATTGATTTTAGATGACAGCATCAATGACATTCTGGTGAACAACGCAGGCAGCGTATATATTGAACGTCACGGCAAGCTACACCGCACCCCTATCCAGTTTCAAAATAACGAGCAAGTGCTAGAAGTCGCGCAGAATATTGTGCGCCGCGTCAAACGCCAGCTCAATCCCAACCGTCCTCTGGTGGATGCCCGCCTGCTGGATGGCAGCCGCGTCAACATCATCGCCCCTCCATTATCTGTGGATGGTCCCTCCATCTCCATTCGTAAGTTTGCCCGGCAAAACCTGACGCTGGATGATATGCAAAACCAACTCAATATGTCCTCTTCCGTCGCGGAGTTTTTCAAAATTGCCGCCCGTTGCCGTTTGAATATCCTCATCTCTGGCGGTACTGGTTCCGGTAAAACCACGTTGCTGAACGCCCTTTCCCAACATATTGACCACGAAGAACGTATTGTCACCATCGAGGATTCAGCGGAACTTCGCCTCCAGCAACCGCACGTGGTGCGTCTGGAAACTAAGCCTCTCTCTACCCGTGGCAACCCGGAAGATGAAGTCACTATCCGTGATCTGGTCAAAAACTCCCTGCGCATGCGGCCAGACCGCATTATCGTGGGGGAGGTACGTGGCCCCGAAGCATTTGATATGATGCAGGCCATGAATACCGGGCATGAAGGATCCATGAGCACCATTCACGCCAACCACCCGCGGGATGCTCTGGCGCGCCTGGAAAACATGGTGAGCATGACCAGCAGTCAGCTCACCAGTAAAGCCGTCAGGCAGCAAATCGCTTCAGCCCTACATCTCATCATTCAAGTCAGCCGTATGCGAGACGGCCACCGCCGTATTACTTACATCAGCGAAGTCTGCGGCACCGAAGCCGATGTCATCACCATGCAGGATCTGATGCAATTTGAAGTGACCGGGGAAGATAAACATGGCCAACTGACCGGCACCTTCAAATGGACGGGTATTCTGCCGCGCTTCCTTCGCCGTGTCGCCTATTACGGGGAATACGACCACCTCTCCAAGGCCTTGGGCGTCAAGCTGCCCAAACTCAATTAAGGGAAAAACCGCCCGAAGCGCCAGAGTCGCAAACCTCAATAGCTTCCATCCAATACGGTTCTCTGGGGGATGCGCCGCTTCCACCCCACCACATCCATACGCCTTAATGCAGGCTTGATGTGCTCAATGGGTCATTTCTGCTTGCTCCATGTCATGAATATGTCACGCACGCGTGTTATATCATGAATTGCTGCCTACACCCATATTCTCTACAGGCTAAACGATATGAGCTTCGCATCCGATATTACCGCACTGTCCCATGACCACCGTCACGGGGAAAAAGCGTTTACTGTTAGAAGCCCTGCATGTGTTGTCCCCCATAACATCGTACCTGAAGATGGACTGCAGCAGGTAACCACTCTTCTACGCCAGCACATTCGGCACCCTGTTCCTAACAGTGTTTATCTGGGCATCAGCGGCTTGGGTAACATGGATATGATTGCCGCTTCCGGTTCACAATACGCGATTTTGATGGATGCATCCTCTCCTCACGTGATAGCCATGGAACAAATTACGCAGCTGATTCGATCAGAGCCCAGACGATCGGCATTGGCAGAAGCACTGGCCTCCCACCCTCAACTGATCCGGCAAGACCATATCGGCAGCAGAAGCCCTGAGCAATATCAGGCGTTTTTCGAACAAGCCATGGCAAATACTGATAGTTGGCTAGGTAACGACGGGCTTTATACACGTATCCATGAAATGGTGGCAGATAATCGTTTAGCAACTATCCTAAACAACATGTTCAATACAGATTTTTATGAGGCATTGGCAGCCTACTTCACGACGCATGATTTGGAAGTTCATATGCTCTATCTGGACAACGCCCCCGGTATGGCAGAAAGCCCCAGCCACCCCGCTTTTCTGGCGGGGCAAAATAAAATTGAACTCGCACTTAACGGACGCCTGCCAGATGCTGCATCTGGCTTCCGCTATCGCTCTTCTCAATAATTAATTTACGACAACTGTGACATCGCTTGTGGCTGCGGCAGCAGTCCCATCCGCATTGATTTCAGTACATTGGATGCTCAACATAACATGCAGCAAAATGCAGCCAGCATTATGGCTCGCGCTGCTGCGCTGCGGCAACGAGCCGAACAAAACCTGCAATGCCTGTGCGGGCAGGAATCCACACCATCTCTACAGCGTAGCTAGGGAACAACACGCGCACACTCGCAAACACGCCTCTCACACGCCCGGCTGCCGCTGCCAAAAAGCCTGTGCACCACTACTCTCCACCAGTTGCACATCGCCCTGCATCATGCTTTTGGCAGACTGTAGCTTCCACAGCAAATGACACCCCACATGAAACAGCGCCGGGCTAATACCCTGCCCCTCCATCTGTTGCTGAATGGCCTGCAAATGCTCCGCCGTCACATCATAATAACCGGGCTTCAAGGCGTTCAACCTGTCCTGAATATCCCTCCACAAGGTCATCCGTAACCCCGATGCCGTGGGCAATGCCTGCCCCATTTCCCGCAATAGCATCTCTACAGCCTGCACTCCTGCCTCGCCATATTGCGTATAAAGCTGCCACATATCATCCAACCCCCATTGGGTCGGCACCGCATCCCAACTCCCCGCATAAACAGCTACCGGCTCACTTTTTCCCCAGCGGTACAATTCCACAGCCTGCAGGCTACCATCCGTCCCCAGCTTCAGCCGTAAACTATCCACCCGATAGGGTATATCCATAGTCTCTGTCATGTTACCATCCCTGTTCCATCCTTATGCCAGACTTGGCGGGTAATGTGACCCGTCTTATAAAAAATCCGGCACCCCATCATGGGTATGCTTTTTTCGTTACGGCTCCCAAGCCATACCATGCCCCGTCGATTTTCTCCATTTTATCGCCAGTTTCCACTCAAAAATTAATGCCTCTTTAAGCGGCAATCATGCTACAATGCACAGGTATTGTTTAGTAACGTCAAACGACGAGAGTGCTCTATGAAAGTTACCATCTCTGGCAAACATATGGAAGTCGGTCAATCCCTTAGCCACCACATAGAAGAAAGACTGCAACAAGGCATTAACAAATATCTGGATCGCGTGACCGATGTCAATGTTGTCATCTCCAAAGTCGCCCACATGGTAGAAACCCACATTACCGTCAATCCCGGCACGCAAAGCAACCTGCTCATTAAGGCAGATGCCCGCGCCGCAGACGCCTATGTCAGCTTCGATTCCGCAGCGGATAAAGTGGAAAAACAACTCCGCCGCTACAAACGCAAGCTCAAGCATCATCATCAGCCGGAAAAAGAAAACAGTAAGTTCCGTAATATTCAGGAATATGTGCTCTCCCAGCACGAAGAAGAAGAAGAACTGCCGGAAAACCACAACCCACTGGTCATTGCAGAAAACCCCACTCACATTGAAAGCATTACCGTCAGCGATGCCGTGATGCGCATGGATCTGGGGCATCTGCCTGTGCTGGTCTTCATCAACAGCGCAACGGATAGCATCAATGTGCTCTACCGTCGGGCAGATGGTAATATCAGTTGGATAGACCCTTCTCAGGCAGAACTGGCTCCCACCTTACGCCGCAGTGCCTAAGCGACACACAAATATTCACATTTGTGCATCTATAGCATTTTTTGTGAGCGCAACCTTCGGGTTGCGCTTGCTTTTTATGTCATAAGCCAGTAGGTGAAAGGCACCATAGCCGAAGGCTCAACCCTTATCAGACAAGTAGCAGCCAGCGGCAAACAACAGGGGGTCGCCAATGATGACCGATTTCACCAAACTTTTCTCTCATGACCAAATACTGGTGGGCATTAAACCCAACAGCAAAAAACAAATCATTGGCATGCTGGCAGAGAAAGCTTCTCCTCTTTGTCAAATCCCCTCCAACCGCATTACGGATATTGTGCTGGAGCGGGAAAAACTCGGCTCCACCGGGGCAGGTCATGGCATTGCCATTCCCCATGGCCGCATTGAAGGGCTAGACCGCATGTACGGCTTCTGCGCCGTTCTGGCAGAACCTGTTGACTATGATGCGGTGGATAATATGCCGGTGGATATCCTCATCATGCTCCTCGCCCCTGAGCGTGCGGGGGCAGAACATTTACGCGTACTGGCCAAAGTCTCCCGCATGTTGCGCAATCAGGGCACCTGTGAGCGTCTGCGCGGCTGCACCGATACAGATGCCATCTACGCCATCCTCTGCGAAGATAAACTCACCTCTGCTGCATAAACCATACCCGTCACGGTTCGCCTGTAACAAGGTGCCACAACGCCTCTTCCTTTCCCCATAGGCTGGCTAAACTCTGACCTGGAGTGCGTCAGAACGCAGCACCTCTGCTATGCGCCGCCCCCCACCAAACGCTGCCCCCGCCAGCCCTACAAACGATGAAGTTTTTGTGACAACATCACCGGGTGCCACTTCCCCTCCTTACTCAGCCAACGACAGAAGAAAAAACATATTTTTTTCATGACCTTAAAAAGATAGCATTTGATGTAAATCTTACGCAAATGCTATGTGAAACTTTCGTGACAGACTAGCGTTTCTGCGGCATTCAATGTTACATTACAGTCATAGGCACAACGGATAAAGGCAATAAACCTATGGCACGCTCTCAACCCATCTCTGACCGCATTCTCTCCGGAGCATGTAGCAAAGAAGCATATAATGGTCTGGTGTTTGGCGAAATTACTTCCGTTGAATCCCTACTGGATGCCAGCTTGCTACAAGCACGTGTCGGGGAAATCTCCAACACTCCCTGCCAAACCCGCTAACATCCATCGGGTGTTACGGCCATCCCGCCCATACGGGCAGCATGACCTTAGCATCTGATTTTTTAGCACATTAGCAAGTTTACCCTTCGTTCTCCCCGGCCTCTGGCCGGGCTTTTTTTTGGACACAAGCCCCTTTCCCGTCCTCTCTTCCTCACCACAATCACCTTCCTCACCTGAATATTTGATGAAACTTTTATGACAGTCTGGACAGACCCCCATCTCATCCGCTAGCTTCAATGCCAGATAAGGGCAATCATAGCTTAAAGGGAACATCCACACATGGTCTGGCAACTGCACGATGTCATTATTGAGAAAAACTGCTCCGATGAATCCTTGCGCTTCGTCAGTGGCGAATGTTTCGTGATGCTGGAAACCAATACGCTGGATATGCTGTGGCAACGCCGCCAGCAGCAATTGCAACAAACATCCGTTGCGGCCTGATTTCGCCTCTCCCACACAAAAACCCCAGCCAAAAAAGCGGTTATTTGACGCTTTGACCTCACTATCTGAGCGCGCTTAAAGCTTTTTTTGCTATTATAGGCTCTAGTAAAGGCAATATGCCCTTCCTATCGGCAGAAAGTGAACTGCATGAGCCAAACCAACTGGCAGGCCAAAGCCCTTGGCCTGAAGACCGAACTAACCTACGACCATATGCAGGATGATGACCCCGTCATCATGCTGATACAGGGAAAGAACGTCTTCGGACAGGTCATTTTCTGCTACGTAAAAGTTCCCTTCCGCCATTACGGTGACATTAAGGAAAAACTCAGCAACAATTCCCAGTTCGATCCCCGCCACTACGGCGAAATTATCGCCGCCGGTCAAGGCACCCCCTCAGAAGAAATGAAAGCAGAAATTGCCGCCGAACATGGCATCATCCCCGTCACCATCTCGGCTCCGCCCCCCAAAGCAGACGGCAGTGAAGGCTACCCCGTGGAAGACGTGGATAATTACCCCTACTAAACCGTATCCCCGCATCTCCCCCCCCCTCTGACGGCTCCACGTCATCTGACCGCACATGGATAGGCTTCACAACACCTGAAAAATTTCAGGCTTCTTCCAAGCTCTGCGTAGTGGAGAAGGCATCTTCTAGCTTCCAGAGGGGACGGAGAGGATGGGATACGCCCGCCTCTTGAAGTTTCTCTCACATAGGCCTAAAATAGCCAGAAGAAACCCTAAAAATTTTAGATTCTGCAATTAACTCGTTTTTTTCTTCGCTTCTCTTAACTCAATCCTTGCCGCACGACCGTGCGTAGTCAGGAGGTGTAGTAGATGCCCACCATTAAGAAGTGTGATCGGCTTGTCTTTGGCGAAAGTATAAGCATCTGGACCATAATCAGAGGTAGTAATCAAGATGCCTTTATTAGCCCCTTCATTCATGACCGTGCCGTATAAGTCGCGTACAGCAGAAACACCAACCGTGTTATTATATCGCTTGGCCTGAACTACGATTTTCCCTCCGCGAATAGGGTCAGGATCGAAGATAATGGCATCTACGCCACCATCCCGGCTTGACTGTGTAACTTTGACCTCGCCACCACCGGTTGCAAATTCTTTCTCAAAAATTTCCCTAACCAAATGTTCAAAGTCTTGCCAATCCATCATGGCGATATTGGTAGATTCTTTCAGTGTTTCTTCTACATCATAAGATGCAATAAACCGTTTGTCGCTTTTGTCCATCTGCACGATTGGCGCTATGGGAGTTAGACTATGTAGCTTACTGCTACCAACACCTTTGAGATTCTTAAAGCAAACTTTCGAGTCAACATGCTCTAAGTTGATTTCAGTGAATTCCTGCCGTGTAGTATGGATCGACAATACGCAGGAATTAACTGCCTTACCTGTGGCCGGGCTAATAAAATGCAACCATCCGTTAAACACAACTGCATCTATGGCATCTATTACATCTGACTCAAAAATCTCGTAGATCGTTCGCAGTGTTATATCATAGAGCAGTTTATCATAGATTTTATTCAACTGGCTTGCGGTCAGCTGCGATTCTTTGAAGTTGTCCTTACTTTGAACATACGTCACGTCCTTCAACGTCGGTAGGATACCTATGTGTGGCAGAACATATTCAATGATGAGAGTCTTGTTTTCCGGGTGATACTCTAAATCATATTGTTGAGGGAAATAATCTGGGTACTGTGAACGAGCCAATACGATGTCGCAATATTCGCGAATCGCCTCTGCGTCTTTGGCAAGGTATCGGTCCTTGAACTCATCCAGTGCTCGGTGGGTTGCTGCCTGATTATCTTTAAACAGCTGCTTGCGCTGCTCCCATTCTTGCGTGGCCACTATGTACCTAGCGCTGATTGCATTATTCCTTTCTTCCACTTTTTCCTTTTGATCCCGCCACTCCGCGTGGGCTGCTTTATAAGCCTCTTCAGCCTTGGCTATCTTCTTTACCTTGAGTGATTTGAACAAAAAATCGAGCAATCCCAATATAGATGGAAAATCTGTCTCTTTGGGTTCATTCGGAATCTTATGCAGCTTCTCCTGCATCGGCTCTGATTCAGGGAATGGGGAATGATCTTTTATTGCCTCCCAATTAATCGCGTTATTTACGCCGATGGTGTGATGCAACACCCTATCCAATGCTTGCAAGGCTTCCGTCGCTGCCTCAGAACGCTGCTTAGCCTCTTCTTTTTTACTTTGGATACCGTACTGCTTTGCGATTTTTTCATTGCGACCATTCTCGATGGCCTGCCGCCGATCCCACATGTCATTCCACTGTTGACGCTGGGCAGCGGCTTTTTGTTCGACAACGTATTTATCGTTGCCTTTAATGTATCGGTATTTGCCCAGCCCTTCGTGTCTGACCTCGATATAATACATGTAGCTTCCTAACCCCTAAATTTTTCTCTGGAGATAGCTGTGCACTTATTTTCTCACGAGTGCACAGCCTCGGCGGAGAAAAAATCTCGATAGAGAATTAATCTACGCCTGAAATCACCAAAATTTCATCGTAAGTTACTAATAATCAAGAAGGATTGCAAGCATTGATTAACCTGCTGACTACGCTTCACAACACCCAGAAAATTCAGGCTTCTTCCAAGTTCTGCGTGACTTACGAAGGCTTCTTCTGGCATTTGAAGGCTGGCCGGAGAGGATGGGATAGATGCGCGGCCTCCTTGCCGCGCCCCCTTCGGGCGCCTTCGGCGTCCAAAAATGCTTCCTGCATTTTTGTCGAACCCCCAGCGCGCCCTCACCAAAACCCATACGCCATAAAAAAACCCGCTTCAAGCGGGCTTTTTTATGGCGGCGCGTAGCGAACGCTTTTCGAACTTACGCACCAGATTGCCTGCTCATAGTACAACATAAAATCAACTACACAAGCAGCAGGATTATAACGAAACTTGCAGCATAAAGGGGGCGCGAAGCCCCCTTCGTTCGTTCAAGGTAAAAGGTTAATA
>CAZIGK010000005.1:0-52837 GCA_964538615.1 uncultured Rickettsiales bacterium
TAGCTCAGTTGGTAGAGCGGCGCATTCGTAATGCGTAGGTCGTAGGTTCGAGTCCTATCATCGGCACCATGAAAAAGGCCCGCCTTGTGCGGTTTTTTTTCATGGTGGTGCTGGCAGGCAACGAGAACCGTAAGGCTCCGACAATACGCTTAGGCTGTGCAGCATGTCCTGTCATTGATAGCACGCTTCATCTTTAGCTATGCGTGACAGTAGCCGAGTAAAAATAGCATTAGAGCGATGCTGCCTAACAGGGCGTCCATTCTTGACTGTACCAATTTTTGGTACTAGACTGGATATATGCAGAGGAAAGGGCTGTTTATGGCGCGCAATACTTCCGTTTCATTGGGAGACCATTTTGTCTCTTTTGTTGAGCAACAGTTACATAAAGGCCGATATGGGTCTGTGAGCGATGTTGTGCGGGCGGGGTTACGTTTGCTTGAAGAGCATGAGGCAAAATTGCAAGCTTTGCGCAAGGCGCTGGTCGAAGGGGAGGATTCGGGTGCTCCCGTGGCTCTGGAGACAGAGGATTTTTTGAAAGCCATGCGAGAAAAGCATGTCCGGTAGGCTGCTTGGTTATCGGGTTACTCCGCGTGCGCAGCAGGATTTAGAGGAAATCTGGCTCTATAGTTTGCGGCAGTGGTCGTCCGCACAGGCGGATAGTTATGTATCGGATGTGCTGGCGGCGTGTCAGGGGTTGGTGACGGGAGAAAAGATTGGCGTGAATGCCCATGCGCTGCGCGCAGGCTACAGGAAGTATTTGTGTGGCTCGCATAGCATTTACTACAGAATCTCTGGTTCCTATCTGGATGTGATTCGTATTTTGCACCAAAGCCGCGATGTTGACGCGCATTTACTGGGAGAATGATGTTGGAGTTTATAGAATGGCTAACTGCGTTTGGCGTGGGTTCGATTTTCAGCGTTGCGGTGCAGACATATCTTACTCAGCGCGCAGCAACTAAACAGCGAAATTTTCAGGAGAAGAAAGAAGCGTATGTTGGTGTGCTGGATTCTTTTCGAATTTTGTTTTCTAAGGACAGCATCGAAAATCAGCGAAATGTCGCATACTAGCATGCTCGTTGCACGCTTGTGGCATCTCCTGAAGTGCAATGCATATTAAAACGAATGATAGAAGAAGACAAAAATGTAGCTGCTATTGATAAATTGCAAATAGCGATGCGCAAAGATTTAGGCATTCACCCGAAATAGCGGTTCTCACGGGAAGGTTGTTCCCTCCAGATTCCACAGGGACTTGAATAAGTTACCCTAAAGCTCTAAAGTCTGTTGCGGCTCTAGTATAAGGTTCGGGTTAATTCCGCTGGAGAGCATCATAAAAAAGGCAGCCCGGAGGCTGCCTTTCTCTGGGCTGTTGGCGCGCAGGTTAGGCGGCCAGCAGTTCTTTCATGGTCAGGCCGAGGCGCGCCGGAGAATCGGACACGCGAATACCGGCGGATTTCATGGCATCCATTTTGTCTTCCGCGCCGCCTTTGCCACCGGAGACAATAGCGCCCGCATGACCCATGCGCTTACCTGGAGGGGCGGTGCGGCCAGCGATAAAGCCTACCACGGGCTTTTTCACTTTGGAGTTTTTCAGGAAGTGAGCGGCCTCTTCTTCCGCTGAGCCACCGATTTCCCCGATCATGATAATGGCATCGGTTTCATCGTCCTTCAGGAAGAGTTCCAGTACATCCAGGAAGTTGGTACCGTTCACCGGATCCCCGCCAATGCCGACGCAGGTGGATTGACCCAGACCGATGGCAGAGGTTTGGCCAACCGCTTCATAGGTCAGGGTGCCAGAGCGGGAGAGAATGCCGATACGGCCTTTTTTGTGGATATGGCCGGGCATGATGCCGATTTTGCATTCACCGGGGGTAATAACGCCGGGGCAGTTTGGCCCAATCAGGCGGGTTTTGGAGCCGGACAGGGCGCGCTTTACCTTCACCATATCCAGTACGGGAATGCCCTCGGTAATGCAGATGGCCAGTTCCACTTCTGCGTCAATGGCTTCCAGAATGGCATCCGCCGCGAAGGGAGG
The DNA here is from genome assembly GCA_964538615.1 of uncultured Rickettsiales bacterium. Lineage (GTDB taxonomy): Bacteria > Pseudomonadota > Alphaproteobacteria > Rickettsiales > RI-342 > CAZIGK01. Next base: position 2,033 of record CAZIGK010000005.1, read on the forward strand.
CGGAACGTAAATGACGGAGGCATTGGCACCGGTGCGGGCTTTGGCTTCCGCTACAGTGTTGAACACGGGCAGCCCTTCATGGGTGGTGCCGCCTTTACCGGGGGTGACGCCGCCGACCATTTGGGTGCCGTAGGCAATGGCCTGCTGGGTGTGGAAGGTACCTTCCTTGCCCGTGATGCCCTGACAAATGACTTTGGTATTTTTATTAATTAGAATCGACATGGGGTAACTCCTTACGCGGCGGCTTGTTGTTTCACTGCACGCACAATTTTCTCTGCGGCATCAGCCAGATCATCGGCTGGGGTGATAGGCAGACCAGAAGTGGCCAGCAGCTTTTTACCCTCTTCCACATTGGTACCTGCCAGACGGACGACCAACGGCACATCCAGAGAGACATCTTTCGCAGCGGCAATGACGCCTTCGGCAATCACATCGCAACGCATAATGCCGCCGAAGATATTGACTAAAATCCCCTCAACTGCCGGATCAGACAGAATGAGTTTGAAGGCTGCGGTGACTTTCTCCCGGTTGGCTCCGCCACCGACATCAAGGAAGTTGGCAGGCTCTGCGCCGTAGAGTTTAATAATATCCATCGTGGCCATGGCCAGACCCGCACCATTCACCATACAGCCGATGTTGCCGTCCATTTTAATGTAGGCAAGGCCGTATTTGGACGCTTCTACTTCCAGTGGCTCTTCCTCGTCAATGTCGCGCAGTTCGACCACTTCCGGGTGGCGGTAGAGGGCGTTGTCATCGAAGTTGAATTTGGCATCCAGCGTGATGACCTCGTTGTCTCCGGTAATGACCAGCGGGTTGATTTCCAGCTGGCTGGCATCCAGATCAAGGAAAGCGTTGTATAGCTTTTCCACATAGGCGAAGAAGCTTTTTTGCACCTCTTTCGGGATATTCAGGCCGAACGCCAGTTTGCGGGCGTGGAAGCCAGACAAGCCAGAGGCGGGGTCTACGTCTACGGTGATGATTTTCTCCGGGCTATGGGCGGCGATTTCTTCAATCTCCATCCCGCCTTCTTCGCAACCCATGAAGGTTACGCGGCTGGTGGCGCGGTCAATGACAACACCTAAATATAGTTCTTTGGCAATGTTGCTGCCTTCTTCAATGTAGAGGCGCTTTACCACTTTGCCTTCCGGCCCGGTTTGGTGGGTGACCAGAGTCATGCCCAGCATATCGGTGGCGTATTGTTTCACTTCATCCAGCGTTTTTGCCAGTTTCACCCCGCCCGCTTTGCCGCGGCCGCCTGCGTGAATCTGTGCTTTGACCACCGTGACTTTGCTGCCCAGCTTCTGGGCGGCGGTGACGGCTTCTTCTGCCGTGTAGGCCACATGGCCGCGTGGTACGGCGACCCCGTATTTTGCCAGCAGTTGCTTGGCCTGATACTCATGGATATTCATGGATGCTTGTCCTTAACGCTAAAAGCTTGAAGAAAAAACTGCGCCGCAAGGCTTGCGGCGCAGCATAGGGATAAAAGTACCGATGCGCAAGGTTTACGCGGCCTTGGGCTGCGAAAGCAATTCACGGGCTTTGCTGGTGAGTTCTTTCACGGCGGCGACGGAATGGTCGAACATGGCTTTTTCTTTCTCGTCCAGTGTCACTTCCACGATTTTTTCAACGCCGTTTTTACCAATGACCACGGGGACGCCGACATACAGGCCTTTGACGCCATATTCCCCGTTCAGGTGGGCGGCGCAGGGCAGCACGCGGCGCTTGTCTTTCAGGAAAGATTCCGCCATTTCAATGGCAGATGCGGCCGGGGCATAGAAGGCGGAGCCGGTTTTCAGCAGGCCAACGATTTCCGCGCCGCCATCACGGGTGCGTTGTACGATGGCGTCCAGCTTTTCCTGCGTGGTCCAGCCCATTTTCACCAGCTCCGGCAGGGGAATACCCGCCACGGTGGAATAACGCACGGAAGGCACCATAGTATCGCCATGGCCACCCAGTACGAAGGCATTGATTTCCTGAATGGAGACATTGAATTCATCTGCCAGGAAGCGGCTGAAGCGGCTGCTATCCAGCACACCGGCCATACCGACGACGCGATTGGCGGGCAGGCCGGATTTTTCCTGCATCACGGCGACCATGGCATCCAGCGGGTTGGTGATGACGATGACAAAAGCATTTGGCGCGTAATTTTTAATATTTTCCGCCACCTGCGCGATGATGCCCGCATTGATGCTGACCAGATCATCCCGGCTCATGCCTGGTTTGCGCGGTACACCAGCGGTAACGATAATCACATCTGCACCGGCGATGTCCCTATAGTCGTTGGTGCCGGTGAGTTTGCTGTCAAAGCCATCCATGGGGGCACTTTGCGCAATATCCAGCGCCTTACCTTGCGGCATGCCTTCTGCGATATCGAACAGCACCACATCACCTAACTCTTTCATGGCAGCCAGATGCGCCAGCGTGCCGCCAATGTTGCCTGCGCCAATGAGGGCAATTTTTTTACGTTCAGCCATAGTCAACTCCTTGAAAATGATGTCAGACGGAGGGGTAAAATAGAACAGTCTGCGCGCATCATAGCGGAGTTTTGGGGGGATGCTAGGGCGGATCGTGCTGGGAGCGATTTTTTCTGCGCTTGGGGAGAAACACCTATCACGTAAAGACAAGGTGTCGCCGTGTGGCACAGGGATGCGAAGCAGTTTTTTCTATCATATCCTTCTTTACTGCCCCATCGCCCCTTTACTTCTTTTGGGGTTTTAGATATTCCTCAAACATTCGTTTCCGCACGTTTTGCCAAGGGGCTGTGTTTCATGTTGCGTTGCTGGTCTGCTCTACGGGTTTTGCCGCTGGTTGTACTGCTATCTGCGCTTGGAGTGGCGAATGCCGCTCAAGCCAAAGTGAGCATTGATATTACGCAGGGGAACCGTGACCCCCTGCCGATTGCGCTGCCGGAACTGGCAGGGCAAAGCCCCGGTGATGGTGAAATTGGCCGCCAGATTATGAATGTGGTGACCAATGATTTGGAGCGCAGCGGCCTTTTCCGCCCGATTAATCGTGGTGCCTTTATTGAAAAAATCAGCTTTCAGACCACCATTCCCCGCTTTGGCGACTGGCGGCAAATTGACGCGCAAGCATTAGTGTCTGGCACGGTGCAGCAGTCTGGCGGTGGGAATGTGCGGGTGGCTTTCCGCCTGTGGGATGTGTATGGCGAGCAGCAAATTGCCGGTAAAGAATTCAATACCGTGGCCAGCAACTGGCGGCGGGTGGCGCATTTGATTGCGGATGAGATTTACAAGCGTCTGACGGGTGAGAATGGCTATTTTGATTCCCGCATTGTCTATATTGCGGAATCCGGCTCCGCGACCAAGCGGGTGAAACGTCTGGCCATTATGGATCAGGATGGGTTTAACCATAAATATCTGACCAATGGTGCGAATCTGGTGTTGACGCCACGGTTTTCACCAACCTTTCAGGAAGTGATTTACCTCTCCTTTGCCGGGCGCGCACCTAAAGTGCATTTGCGCAACCTGCAAACCGGGCAGGATGATATTGTGGGTAATTTTGATGGCATGACCTTTGCCCCGAATTTCTCTGCCGATGGGCGTAGCATTGTGATGACCTATGCCAAGGGTGGGAACAGCGATGTGTATTTGATGGATATTCGCAGCCGCAGGCAAACCCGTCTGACCAGTGATCCGGCGATTGATACTTCCCCCTGTTTTTCACCCGATGGGCGGTATATTACCTTCAACTCTGACCGAGGTGGGCAGCCGCAGCTTTATGTAATGAATTCCAATGGGGGGGGCCAGAAGCGTATCAGCTTTGGTGCGGGGCGCTATTCCACGCCGGTATGGTCGCCACGGGGGGATTTGATTGCTTTCACCAAGCAGCAGGGCGGTCAGTTCTATATTGGGGTGATGCGTCCGGATGGAACGGGTGAGCGGTTGCTGACCAATGGCTATCTGGTAGAAGGGCCGACCTGGTCTTCTAACGGGCGGGTGATTGTCTTTACCCGCGAGAACAGCCCCGGTCATCCTAAGCTCTATTCGATTGATGTGACGGGCTTTAATGAGCGGGTTATTCCAACCCCGAGTGATGCATCCGACCCGGCGTGGTCACCGCTGTTGCCGATGTAGAACCCCCGCATCTTTTCAGAGACGCTATCCTGTTCTAAAATGCCGCTATTACGTGCTGCAAGTGGCAGTTCTGCTGTGCGGTTTATGTCATGTACCACGATGTACGCGGACTGCGCTGCTGGCAAAGTAGCCATTTTTGTCAGGCGTTGGCGCATGCGGCGACTCTATTGAGGGAGTCGCCCTTTTTATGCGAATGGGTTAGCAGGTTGGCGTGCTATTCTCTGTCCCAATCAAAGGACATGTTGGCAGGGAGTTGTTGCAATAACTCTTGTTGGGTAGCGGGGGGTACCATGCCCAGATGCTCCCAGCCCAAGCGGGTGAGCACGCGTCCACGCGGAGTGCGCTGGACAAAGCCGATTTGAAGCAGATAGGGTTCGATGGTTTCTTCAATAGCATCCCGCTGCTCGGAGAGGGCAGCGGCCAACGTATCCACCCCGACAGGGCCGCCATTATAAAACTCCGCAATCAGGCGGAGGTAGCGGCGGTCAGAGCTATCCAGCCCACGTGCATCCACCTCCAGTCGGTTCAGGGCATCATGGGCGGCGGCGGCATCTATGGTATGCACGCCGGCGACCTGCGCGAAATCCCGCACGCGGCGCAAAAGGCGTACGGCAATGCGCGGGGTGCCACGGGAACGGCGGGCGATTTCCTCTGCGCCGGAGGAGTGCATGCGAATCTGCAATACCCCGGCACCACGGGTAATGACGGTTTGCAGTTCTTCAACAGTATAAAACTGTAGGCGCAATGGAATGCCAAAACGATCCCGCAGGGGGTTGGACAGTAAGCCAAGGCGTGTGGTGGCGCCAATCAGGGTGAAACGCGGCAGGTCTATGCGCACGGAGCGGGCGGCAGGGCCTTCTCCGATCATCAGATCCAGTTTGCCATCTTCCATGGCGGGGTAGAGCACTTCTTCCACGGCGGTGGAGAGGCGGTGAATTTCGTCAATGAATAACACATCCCCTGCTTGCAGGTTGGTCAGAAGTGCGGCCAGATCTCCTGCTTTGGTGATGATGGGGCCAGAGGTGGCGTGGAAGCCCACCCCCATCTCCCGCGAGGCGATATGGGCGAGGGTGGTTTTTCCCAGACCGGGGGGGCCATAGAAGAGGACGTGATCCAGTGAATCCCCCCGGTTGCGTGCCGCTTCGATGAAGATGCGCAAATTATCCCGCGCTTGTTGCTGGCCGGTAAAATCATCCAGCGAGAGGGGGCGTAGGCTTTGTTCCTGTGGTTCTTCTTCCATTTTCTGGCCGCTGAGCAAGCCTTTGGCGGGGGGGTGTGGCATCATGGTTTAGGCTCTCAGGGGGGAGAGTTCCCGCAGGGCGAGCGGGATCAGTTGTTGCAGGTCTGTCACGTCAGGCTGCGCTTGCCGGATGCGGGCAATGGCCGCAAAGGCATCCGAGGCGCTGTACCCCAAATGGGTCAGGGCAGAAGTGGCGTCCTGCACCAGTGTATCGGCGGGTTGTAGCAGGGGAGAGGAGGCTTTGCCGGAAGAGCCGCCAGAAAGGGGGCTGGTACCGCTACGCGCCGCGGACAGACCGATGGGTGCGGTGGCCAGTTTGCCGGCTTTATCCTTCAGTTCGCTGACGACACGCATGGCCAGCTTGGGGCCTACCCCGTTAGCACGTTGCACTGCGGTTTTATCCTGCGCGGCGATGGCGGTTGCCAATTCCGCTGGACGCAGAACGGACAGAATGGCCAGTGCTGCTTTGGCGCCTACCCCTTGTACGGTGGTAAGCAGGCGAAACCACTCCCGCTCTTCGGTGCTGGCGAAGCCGTAGAGGGTGTGAGCGTCTTCCCGGATGTGCAGTTCTGTCCATATGCTGACCGCCTGCCCGATGGCGGGTAAGGCCGACAGGGTAACGCGGGAACACATAAGCTCATAACACACACCGCCCACATCCAGCAGCAGGTGCTCCTCATGTAGTTCGTCCACCAGACCTTTGAGCTTACCAATCACAGGGAGTGCCCATTAATCAACAAAGTGATCACGTTGCAGGGTTTTCTCCTGCTGGTAATCGCGGCGGGCGAGAAAAATGACAAATAGCACGCCCATGACAATACCCAGTGTCACCAGCGTTTTCACAAACACATCGAAAGCAAGCCATTGGAACCAGATTTGATCCAGAATCAGCAGTGCTGTGGCGACCAGCAGGCTTAGCAGGAAAATATACATGGGTTTCATGCGGCATCGCGCTCCATAATAACGACATAGGCTTCCCGGCGGAAGAAGAGGAACATGCGTTGGATGTCTTTATCCATGGTGATAACGCGCCAGCCTTCCTGCGCATTACGGTTCAGAAACTCCGTGAAGCGCATGGGATTGATTTTGGAGGCGCCGAAAAATAACGAACCCAGCACGCCTTCGCGGTAGAGGGTGGCTTTATATTCTTTCATGGTAGACCTGTACGGTGGTTGCGGCAGAAGGACAGCATGCATCATAGTGGATTTTTGGCTGCCTCACAATGCAGGAGTGACGGGTGGGTGCAAGAGGCGGCATTACCAAATGGTCATGTGGTGGTCATGTGGGCGTTATGGCCTTGCCTGCACAATACAGCCATAACACGTGGTATAGCGTTTGGGTTATGGACAGGAGATACAAGATGCATGTTGCGGTGATTGGAGCACAGGGTGCAATTGGGCAGGCGATGGTGCAGCATTGGTTGCAGCAGCCTGATGTGACCATGGTCTATGGTTTTGCGCGGAAGGTACCGCTTGCGATACAGCATCCGAAATTGTATGCGCAGCCAATGGATATTCTGGAAGAGGATTCGATTGCGGCAGCGTTGCATTCTCTGCCAGAGGGCGTGCAGTTTGAGCGTGTGGTGGTGACGACCGGACTATTGCATGGCAGCCTGCCGCATGGTGAGTCTCTGATGCCGGAAAAGCGTTTGAAAGACCTGAATAGGGAGGCCTTACTGCACTTGTATGCGGTGAATGCCATTGGGCCCATGCTGGTAGCGAAATACCTGTTACCGTATCTGCCGCGTGATAAAAAGGCGGTGTTTGCCGTTCTTTCGGCACGGGTGGGGAGTATATCAGATAATCAGTTGGGCGGTTGGTATGGCTATCGGGCAGCGAAGGCCGGATTGAATATGCTGCTGAAAACTTTTGCCATTGAAGCTGCGCGCACCCACAAACATCTGGTCGTGGCGGGGTTGCATCCCGGTACGGTGGATACACCGCTTTCGGCACCGTTTCATCGGAACGTGGCGGTGGAGACCGTTTTTTCCCCCGCCCGGAGCGCCCGGTATTTGCTGGAGGTCATGGAGTGTCTGGCTCCGGCACAAACGGGCCGGGTGTGGGATTATGCCGGGCAGGAAGTGCCAGCCTGAAGGAGCGGGGGCAGATGCGAGCAACCTTACGCCTGATATTAGGAGACCAACTGAGCCGGAATCTGGCCAGCCTGCAGGATGCAGACCCGGCGCAGGATGTGTTGATGCTGTGCGAGGTGATGGACGAAGCCACGTATGTACCGCATCACCCGAAGAAGATTGCGTTGCTGTTTTCCGCTATGCGGCACTTTGCCGAAAGCCTCCGTCAGGAGGGTTTTACGGTGGACTATGTACCTCTGGATGCACCGGAAAACAGTGGGTCTCTGACCGGAGAGATCATGCGTGCCATCGCACGGCACCAGCCGGAAAAACTCATTCTCACGTTCCCCGGTGAGTGGCGTGTCTGGCGTATGATGCAGCAGTGGCAGGAACAAGTGGGGTTACCTGTTGAGATACGCGAAGATACACGTTTTTTCTGCACGCGGGATCGCTTTCAGCATTGGGCTGCAACGCATAAAACCTATCGCATGGAGTTTTTCTATCGGGAGATGCGGCGTCAACACGGCATCCTGATGCGGGGAGATATGCCGGAAGGAGGACAATGGAATTACGATGTGGAAAACCGTAACCCACCAAAGCAGGGATTGCAGGTGCCCCCCACTTACCATGAACCGCCAGATCAGATGACGCAGCAGGTGCTCACATTGGTGCGGGAGAGATTCGGCCACCATTTTGGGGAGCTTGAACCGTTTCATTTTGCGGTCACACGGCAGGGGGCGCTGGCGGCATTGAATCGGTTTATCCAGCAGCGTTTACCGATGTTTGGAGCTTATCAGGACGCTATGCTGATGCAAGAACCATGGATGTACCATGCGCATATCAGTTTTTACCTGAATTGCGGTCTGCTGGACGCGCGGGAGTGCGTGACTGCCGCAGAGCAGGCTTACCATGCGGGGGATGCTCCGTTGAATGCGGTGGAAGGGTTTATCCGGCAGATTTTGGGGTGGCGGGAATATGTGCGGGGTATCTACTGGCTGCATATGCCAGACTATGCACAGATGAACCAGCTTCAGGCCACACGCCCCTTGCCGGATTTGTACTGGACGGGTCGTACCCGCATGCAATGTATGCGGCAATGCGTGGAAGCCACCCGCCGCTACGCCTATGCCCACCATATTCAACGCCTGATGGTGCTTGGCAATTTTGCCCTGCTGGCAGGCCTGCACCCGGAGGACGTTAACCGCTGGTACCTACTGGTGTATGCGGATGCGTTTGAGTGGGTGGAACTGCCCAATGTCACCGGCATGGTGTTGCATGCGGATGGCGGCATGCTGGCCAGCAAACCCTATGCGGCTGGTGGCGCCTATATTCATAAAATGTCGGATTATTGCCAGTCTTGCAGTTACAAGGTCGCGGTCAAACACGGCACTTCTGCCTGCCCGTTCAATTATTTGTATTGGGATTTTTTGCTACGTCACCGCGAACGTTTTCAGTGTAACCCGCGTATGGCCATGGTGTATCGTACGCTGGATCGTATGACGCCGGAGAGGCAACAGACTATCCGGCAGGATGCCGCACGCTTTCTGACCGCCATGGACAACGGCGAACTTATATAAGTTTTAGATGGTGTCGTCACATTCGCTATGCACTGGCGAACGTGACGACACGATTCAGCTTTCTGCTACAGGCGGCGCAACAGTGGTATCAACAAGGCGTAGGGCAAGCTGCGCAGGCATTTCATCAGCATGGTAAAACGCTTGGGAAAGGTAATTTCCAGCCCTTTTTGCCGCAGCCCATGCGCCAAGGCCCGTGCCGCTTCTTCTGCTTCTATCCGCATGGGCATGGGGAAGGCGTTTTGATCTGTCATCGGGGTGCGAACAAAACCGGGGTTAATCAGTTTGACGTCCACACAAGGCGGGGCTTCCGCCGCCAGAGATTCCACCCAGTTAATCAAGGCCGCTTTGCTGGCACTGTACGGCTGGCCGTTCGGCAGCCCGACATATCCTGCAACGCTTGCGCAGAAGGCCATCTGACCAAACCCCTGTTGCGTAAAGTAAGGCAGGAGTGCCTGTGTCACATGCACGGCACCCAACCAGTTCACCTGCATTAACTGTGCAGCAAAAGCAGGATCAATGTGCGCAATGGCGGTTGGCTGATAAATAGCGGCCAGGTACACCATACGATGCAGAGGAGATGCCTGCTGCGATAGTTGCTGTATCGCGGCATTTACCGCTTTGGCATCCGCCACATCCAGGGGCAATAGCGTGTGCTTTGCGCCCAATTGTTCGTTCAGGCGATGCAAGGCGTCTGCCCGGCGGGCAGAAAGTACCAGCGTGGCGCCCTGTGCCGATAAGTACTGTGCCAGCGCCTCGCCAATGCCACTGCTGGCACCCACAATCCAGATGGTTTCTCCGGCAAAAGGGGTGGAAGCGTGGCTCACGGGGTTGGTTCCTGTTTTTGCATCACCAGTGTCAGCTCTGCCACCGTGATACCCCATTTTTTCAGGTAGGAACGGTTGATGAGCACGCCATCATGCATCAGCCACATCCAGTCGTCAAAGCGTAAGCGATAGGTTGTTTCCCCCACCGGCACATCCATCTGATAGTGCCAGTTGACGGCACTGCCTTCGGTGCCGCCCGATGCCTTGCCGATAATATCCGAAGCCTCGCCTTCAAACTGGCCGTTGTCCAAACGGGTAATATGCCAGACGCGCTGCTGGGTTGAGCCATCGTAATAGGTGAAATCTTCTTTTAATGTGCCGTGGTCACCTTCCCACTCGCCGTGCATTTGCACGTCAAAGCGGGTTACCACCCGTCCACGCCAGTCCTGCACCAGGCCGTAGGCTTTAATCGGGCCGGAGAAATAGGTCTTAAAATCCATCTCCGGGCTGGTGCCTTTGTAATGTTGCAGTTGGTTACCAAAACAGGCGCTAAGCATGAGGCATACTCCAATCAGGCTAAAGTGTTTTGTGAGAGAGAGAAACATGAGAGGACGCTCCTTGATGAGATGGCAGTAAAAACAACCAGACAGACAGAGCGGCCACGGCTTTGATGCCGCAGGGAACCGCCGCATAGACCATGGATAGATGCTGCAATGTCATTTCGCTATTCGTCTGGCCCGGCTGAAAGCCCTTTGCTTCCAGCCATGGCAGGGTCACGGCGGCAGCCAGTGCCAGTACCGCTTTATTGATAAAGGCCATCAGGCTGTAATACAGGCTGGTACGGTGTGTACGCTGTTGCCGTTGCAGGGCATCTCCCAGCAGGGCGGGGGGCAAAGCGGCATCCGCCCCGAATGCGAGGCCAGAGGTCAGGCATATCCACGCATAGGGCCAGATATCGCCTGCCTGTAACGTGCTGGCCCAGATAAAACTGACCACGGCCAATAGATTGGCCCAGAACCATGCCGAGGCCAACCCAATGCGCTGGCTCAGATATTTCCAGCCGAACACACCGAAGGCACCCGCTAGAAAATACAGCAGTAGAAACAGACCGGTATAGGCTTCTGCCTGTAGGCGATCCCGAATAAAGGGCAACACCAGCACCACAGGAATGGCCGATGCCAGCATGCTCAGCAGGTAGGGAAGGAACAGACGATAGAGATGTGCTACGGGCGCGGCATGGCTTTGGGTCAGGGGGGAGGTGGCGGCGGATCTGGCATCCGAGGGGGGGGTGGGTTGGGTGGCCAGCCCGCCGCCATAATGCTGTTGCCAGCGGAAAAAACCCACCAGTGTCACCACCAGCAGGCTCGCCAGCAACAGGCTGAAAAACACAAAAGAGGCACGGACAGAGAGATGCCCGGCTTGTTGCAGTAAGGGAGGCAATAAAACCGCCAGCAACAGCCCTAGCAGCGTCAGCCCTTCGCGCAGGCTGGCAATCCGGGTTTGTTGATAACGATTCCCCGCCCAAAGGCTGCCCAGACTGTTCAGGTTGATACTCAGCAGGCTGTAAGCACTGGTCGCCAGCAGCATACTACCGGCAAACCACCAGACATGTCCGGAAGTTGCAAAACCGGCAGGTGGCAGAAACAACGCGCTGACCCCCAGTCCCAATATCGGCGCGCTACCCATCACGAACCAGGGGCGCATGTGCGCGTAGCGATCGGATAGCCAGCCAAACAGTGGATCCTGCACAGCATCCAGCAGGCGCAAGAGTAACAGTAACCCGCCAAGGCTTGCAAGCGACAGCCCATAATGGGTGGCATAATAATCCGGTGCGTGCAGGTACAGAGGTAGCCCGGCAAAGGCCATGGGTAGTGCCAGTCCGCCATATAGCCAGAGAGAGGAGCGGGTGGGAGGCGATACGGTATGGCTGGCGTCATGTCCCGGCATCAGTTTAGCCCTAGCAATTGGCGGCGAAAGGCAGGTTCAGAGGTGTCTTCCGATAACCAGATGGCAAAAAACCAGCGGCCAAATTCCGGATCCGGCACATGCCCTAACCGCGTGTCCTGTGCATAAAAAACGGTGGGCTTTTCTGGCAGGTATATGCCGGTTAAACGGGTGTCCGGGCGCACATCGGGGAACATGTTTTGCATTTCGGTATGCCAGGCGGCCAGGCGCACTTCATCGCGAAACCCCAGCCCGCGTATTTCCTGCGCCGATCGGTCTGCGATATCCGCACCGGAAAAATCGCGCAGATAATGCAGCGTCAGCGCAAACGGTTGTTGCGGTTGCCAACGCCCGTTTGGGGCATAGAGGGTCGCATCATAGACATCCCACCACAAAAACTTCAGACGGGCATGCCCTGCCGGTTGCGCATTAGGGATAGCGCGGGAGATAAAGGCAGGCACTTTGGCAACCGCAGATGCATGGGTTGCCTGCGCCGCTGGCGGGTGGGAGGGGGATGAGCCAGCGGCGGCAGACAGGGGGGGAGCCGACATGCCGGATACGGCAAGCCAGCTACAAAGCAAACAAGCAAACAGAGCCGTGCGTGACAGGGGAACCCTTTTACGCATGTTGTAGCTCCCATTGCATGACATCGGTACGGCCAGAAGCGAAGGTGGCGCTACAGGATGCCAGATAAAAACGCCACAGCCGAATGAAGGGTTCATCAAAGCCCAGTGCCAGCACGTCCTGTTTTCTGGCATCGAATGCTGCCAGCCAATGGCGCAGGGTACGGGCATAATCCTGCCCGAACGAAAAACGGTCCGTTGGGCGCAGGCCTGCACGCTCTGCTTCCGTCGCAAAACGGGAGGGAGACGGCAGCATGCCTCCGGGAAAAATAAAGGTACGAATCATATCACCGCTGCTGCGATAGGCATCAAAATACGCATCACCAATGGTGATGGTTTGCACCATGGCTTTGCCTTTTTCCTTCAGCAGGCTTTTCAGTTTGTTGAAGTAGGTTGGCCAATAGGATTCTCCCACTGCTTCAAACATTTCAATGGAGATAATATGGTCAAACCGTCCGTGCTGATGGCGGTAATCTTCCAGCACAATCTGCGCCTGCGCACCCACACCCTGCAAGCGTTGTGTGGCGTAGGCATGTTGTTCCTCGGAGAGGGTGATACCCCGTACCGCAAAATCATGCTTTTGGGTGGCACGTTCTGCCAATGCGCCCCAGCCACAGCCAATTTCCAACACATGGCCAGAGGAGGTATCCAGCCGATCCAGCATCCGGTCATATTTACGGTATTGTGCCTGCTCCAGGGTTTCATTTTGTCCGGAAAACAACGCCGCAGAGTAACTCATGCTGGGGTCTAGCCACAGGGAGTAAAACGCGTTTCCTAAATCATAATGTGCATGAATATTTTTGCGGCTACCGCGCAGGCTATTACGGGTGAACAGATACAACATGCGCGCCGCCAGCCGGGTGAAGGCATTGCCATACATAAACGGTTCCAGCGCATGGGCGTTCTGCAAGCCCACCAGAAACAAGGATTCCAGATGCTCGCTATCCCACCAGCCATCACGGTAAGCCTCAGCCAGACCGATATCTCCTCTGGCAGACAGTGCCGGAAGCGTGCGCCAGTCATGCAGGTGCAAGGTGCCATGGGCACCGGGCTGGTTGCCCTGCAAGGAATGTGTTTTGCCGTCTGGCGTGGTCAGGGTTAGTGAACCATATTCCAGATGTTCCAGCGTGCGAAGAAACCGATCAAGAACGCGTTGCTGCATAGAGGGGATATTTCCTATTATAATCCATCATAGCAACTCTACACCATGCGGTCTGGCAGGCGTGTTACCATTAACTTACATATCCGTAATTTTTGGCGGCTGAGAGGTCTCAGGCGGCAATGTAGCGGTCAGGGTGGGCTGGCGCTGTGAAGGCAGCGCAATGTAGCGCATACCTTTGACAAATAGTTTCAGTGCCTGCCAGTGAATGAGAGCAACCGCTTTCAGCGTGACCATCGGGTGGCGCAAAAACGCGCCCAGCAGAGATTGGCGGGTTAGCGGTTGCAGCTTGCCGCACAGAGAGGTGAGTAGCTGGGTGTTTCCCGCCGCATTGACATAATCAATCCAGATGCCCAGTTGATTCTGCTTCAGGGCAAAACGAAAGCGGTATTGCCCTTCTCGCGGTAAAAACGGGGAGACATGAAAGCATTTTTCCGCCTGCAACCAATCCTCTGGCTGAATGGGGCGATGGTCGGGGTGCAGACAGAGGTAACTGTGGGTTTGGCCAAAGGTATTATTCACTTCGCACAGCACGGCGCGTATCTGCCCGTCTGAGTCATAGCACATCCAGAAGCTAACCGGGTTAAACACATATCCCAGAATACGCGGCATACACAGCAATTCAACGTCTGTCACGCAGTGCTGCAAGCCATAGGTCTGTATGATCGTTTCTATCCACGGTTCCAGTGGTTGCCCGTTGCGGGCGCCGTGGTCGCGGGTATAAAAACTGGTCAACCCGAAGCGGTTGACGCACAGGTGACGGGTTGTCACGGCCTGATGCAAATGGCGCAGCGGTAGTGCCAGATAATACACACGGTAGGTAAAGCTATTCACTTTTGGGGATAGGCGTTTATGCATGACCTGTGCGGTGAGCAGACGGGGCGCACGCATGGCGGCGGTGGAACGGTGGTGCGTATCGGTTAGTTCCATGGAATCGCAGCTCCTAGCGCATGGGCTACCTGCACTGCACTGAGTAGCCCGTCTTCATGAAAACCATAGCGTTGCCATGCCCCGCAATACCAGACGCGGTGGGTGCCCTGAATCTCAGCGAGGCGGCCTTGCGCGGCAATGGCTGCGCTATCAAAGACCGGATGTTCAAAACGGTGCCGGTCATGCACCAGCGCGGCCTGCGGTTCCCGGCCAGGGTTCAGGGTGACCAGCATCGGTTGTCCGGTTGCCAGGGGTTGCAGGTTGTTCATCCAGTAACTCAGGCTGATGGCGGATGTATTATCTTGCTGTTGTTCGGACAGATAGACCCAACTGGCCCAGGCGTTGCGGCGTCTGGGCATGAAGCCCGTATCGCTATGTAGCACCATCTCGTTCGGCTGATAGCGAATGGCTCCCAGAATCTGCTGTTCAGCGGCGGTGGGCTCTGCCAGTATGCGTAACGCCTGATCGCTGTGGGTGGCCAGAACCACCTGATCGTAGCTATGGGTTTCCCCCGTGCTGGTATGTAGTTCCACATGGTCGGCATGGCGTACCAGACGTTGTACTCCGCAGCCTGTGCGAATGTTCTGCACAAATGGCTGGCTCAGGCGTTGGATATATTCCCGGCTGCCCCCCTGCACCGTGTACCATTGCGGCTGGTCATTCAGTGTTAACAGCCCGTGGTTGGCAAAAAACCGAATAAAGGTTTGTGCGGGAAAATCCCCCATTCCGTTGACTGGCGTACTCCAGATGGCTGCGCCCATGGCCAGCAAATAATAATCCCTAAACCAGTGTCCCATGCCCAATTGTTGCAGGCAGGCTTCCATGGTCAGGGGGGTGTCTTGTTCCAGTAACGCGGGAGCTTTGGCGTTGAAGCGCAGAATATCCCGCACCATGCCCAGAAAGGCCGGAGAACAGATATTGCGCCGTTGCGCAAACAGGCTGTTCAGCCGTTGCGTGCTATATTCCAGCCAGCCATTGGCAATGCTGACACCGAACGACATATCACTGGGTGCCACGGGCACCTGCAAATGACGGAATAACCCCGTCAACAGTGGGTAATTGCGGTGATTGAATACGATAAACCCGGTATCCACGGGAATGTCACCGTCCGGGGTTGGTACTGTGACCGTTCGGCTATGACCACCCAGCGTCGGGTTTTGTTCATAGAGGGTAATGTCGTGCTGTGGGTGCAGCAGGTAGGCGGCTCCAAGGCCGGAGATACCACTGCCAATAATCGCGATACGCATGCGTGTTCCCTGTGGTTAGGCAGATGACGATGGTGGATGCTGTGAGAGTCGGTTTTCTTCCTGAAGGAAGGCCTATGCTCCTACCATACCTGAGGGTCTTTTGCCAGCAGGTGGCGGGCGGGTGGATTATTGGTAATGTGGAAACACAAGGATGACCCGCAACCCTGGCTGATTGTCCTCCAGCAGGATTTTGGCCTGATGCCTTTCCGCAATGGCGCGCACCAGACTCAGACCCAGCCCGCAGCCGGGGGTGTTGCGGCTGCTGTCCAGCCGGTAGAACCGCTCAAAGACGTTCTCTCGCTCGGCTTCGGGAATCCCTGCGCCTTCATCCGACACCACCAGACGCACCTGCCCTTGTAGGCGATGTACCCCCAGCCGGATATGGCTATGCGGCGGGGAAAATTTCAGGGCATTATCCAGCAGATTGCTGAGTAACTGAAACAGCAGGTTTTTGTCCCCCAGGACGGAAAGTGGGGCGTGGGCAGCAACCTCGGTGGTGAGGTGCATATGCCGTTCTTCTGCCAGTGGTTCATATAATTCCTGCACATCCTGCACCAGTTCCGTCAGCGATATGGGCTGCAAAGCCTGCTGGTGGCGTCCCTGCTCTAGCGCGCTGATGCGCAATAAGGCCTGAAATGTGGCCAGCAGATGATCTGCCTCTGCCAACAGCAGCCGCGCTTCTTCTGCGGTGAGGGGGGTGCTGGTTGCCGCTTCCAGATGGTTGCGCAGGCGGGTGAGCGGTGTGCGCAGATCATGCGCGATATTATTCGCTACATGCCGCACCCCCTGCATTAACTGCTCTATGCGATGCAACATGGCGTTTAGCACCTGTGCCAGATCGCTCAAATCATCCCAGCGGGTGTCCATCTCGATACGGCGGGAAAGATCGCCGGTCAGAATAATTTGCTGTGCGGTGGCGGCAATACGGTTGATGCGGTTGACCACGTAACGGCTGAGGAAAAAGCTGGTGACGACCACCAGCAGCATAAAAAAGACCATCAGGGCGGAAAACAGCTTTAACCGCTCATAGCTTTGCACAATATCGTCAATATCCCGTGCCACCAGCAAGCGTGATCCATCCGCAAATGTATGGATTTTAGCGGCCACTTGCCGGGTATGTCCCATGCGCTGTACCGGATAGCGTAAAATCCCCTCCCGCAGACGATCCGGCGTGGTGGGAATGGCTTCTTTGCGCCCGGCCAGCAAGTGACCCTGTAGGTTCTGGTAGGCGTAGAGGGTGGGGTTATCCGGTGTTTGCTGTTCTTGCAGTTGTTGAATAAACGCCGCCTGCGGCTGGCCATGGGCGAGGGTCAGCAAATGGCGCATTTCGCTGTCAATGGCGGCTTCTGTTTCCCGGATAAAGTTGGTGCGGCTAAAATCGTACAGCAAATAGCCCAGCAGCAATGCTGCCAGCCCCAGCAACAGGGTAAACAGCAGTGCCATGGTGAAGCTGGAACTTTGCCAATAACGGCGCACAGCAACCGCCGGAGCCGCAAGGCTGAAGCCTGCGGCAGAAGAGGCGGGTTGTGACGGCAGAGGGGGCGTGACCATCGGGCGCTATTCAATCAGATAGCCAGCACCACGAATGGTCTGAATGAAGCGGGAATCCTTATCCCCCATCTTTTTGCGCAAACGGCTGATATGCACATCAATCACGTTGGTTTGCGGGTCGAAATGATAGTCCCATACGGCTTCCAGCAACATGGTGCGGGTGACCACCTGCCCTTTGTGGCGCATCAGATATTCCAGCAAGGTGAACTCCCGTGTTTGCAGTGGAATCACCTGTCCCGCACGGGTGACCTTGCGGGAGAGTAAATCCACCTGCACATCCGCGGCGGTAAGGGTGGTGAGCTGGCCAGAAGCCGCGCCTTCCTGCTGACGCCGCCCCAGCACTTCAATACGCGCCAGCAACTCCGCAAAGGCGAAGGGTTTTACCAGATAATCATCCCCTCCGGCGCGCAACCCTTGCACCCGGTCATCCACATCACTTAAGGCACTCAGAATCAGCACGGGTGTCTGGTTTTCTGCACCGCGCAAGGTTTTCAGCAGGGTCAGGCCATCCAGCGCCGGTAACATTCGATCCAGAATCAGGGCATCATAGCTGTGGGTGGTGGCCATAAACAGCCCTTCTTTGCCATCCGCCGCTGTATCCACCGTATGGCCGGACTGTTGCAGCCCCTTCACCACATAGGCGCGCACATTGGCGTCATCTTCAATGACCAGCAGTTTCATGGCGGGTGTATCCTCGGAAAGTGTGGAGGCAAGCAATACACGCACTATACCGGATTTACAGGGCTTGTCACCCCATGCTGCGAATGAGCCAGCGCAGCGGCAGGGTCAGCAGGTAGGCCGCCAGTAACCCGGCACACCACAGACCGATAAACCACAGCCATTGCTTCTGTTTGCTCTGCATGTTTCACCTCCATGTGATGGTCTGTGGCACAAAACGGATGGCAGCGAAGGCCGGGCACCATCACTCTTTTGCATGGCATGGATGGCACTATCTGCGAAAGGGTGGTTGGGGCTAGTACATGGGCTGATGGCTCGCCTTCCCCCGAAATACGTAATAGCTGTAGCCGGTGTAGGCCAGAATTAAGGGTAATAACGGCACCACTCCGACCAGCATCAGGCTAAGGCTTGGCCCTGCGGCGGCTGATTGCCATATCGTGGCGTGGTATGGCACCATCCATGGGAACAGGCTGATGCCCAGCCCTATGAAGCCTAAAAAGAACAGCCCGATGGTTAGAAAAAATGGACGATACTCCCGCGTAGGGTGATGCAAATCCCGCCAGAGCATGACAAAGCAGGCCACCGTGAGTAAAGGAATGGGCAATAGTGCGTAAAAGCCGGGAAGGGTAAACCAGCGTTGCATAATATGTGCATGGAGCAGCGGGGTAGCCGCACTGACCAGCAGCATGAACAGTGCCACGGCTCCCAGCAGGTAGCGTGCCCAGCGTTGCGCCCATTGCCGGGTCACGTCTTCTGTTTTCATGATGAGCCAGCAGGTTCCCAGCAGCGCATAGCCCGCTACCAGTGCCATGCCGCACAACAGGCTGAAACCGGTTGCCCAGTCCAGCGGGTCGCCCGTAAAATTGCGGTCTGTTGCCTCCACTCCCTGTACAAACGCACCCAATACCATGCCCTGACAAAAACTGGCTCCCAGTGAGCCGATATGAAACGTGACATCCCACAAGCGGCGGGAAGCGCCTTCTGCCTTGAAGCGGAACTCGAACGCCACACCCCGTAAAATTAACCCCAGCAGCATGAGAATAAGGGGCATGTAAAACGCTGGCAGCAAAATACTATAGGCCAGCGGAAACGCTGCGAATAATCCACCACCGCCCAGTACCAGCCAGGTTTCGTTGCCATCCCAGAACGGGGCAATGCTGTTCATCATACGGTCACGGCACCTGTCGGATGGCGCGAAGGGAAAGAGAATCCCCAGACCGAGGTCAAAACCATCCAGCAACACATAGAGAAAAACGGCAGTGGCTATCAGCAAGCCCCAAATCAACGGTAAATCCAACTGTTGGGAAAAATCGAACATCATGCATCTCCCGGTTTTGTCGCGGCCTGCGTGACCGATGCTTCGCGGCTGTAGGCGTAATAGGATAGATCGGTGTCCTTTGCGGCGGGAATGCCCTTGCCAATCAACCGCAGAATATAATAGCTACCCGCGCCAAAAAGGAGGGTGTAGATGACCACAAACGCCAGTAGAGACGCCAATACCTGCGGTGTGACAATGGCGGGTGTCACCGATTCACCCACGCGGAGCAGGCCATAGACCGTGTAAGGCTGGCGGCCTATTTCCGTGACAAACCACCCTGCCAGCAACGCCAGAAAGCCACTGGGCATCATCAGCATCCAGAACCCCTGTAGCGCCCGACAGGTAAACAGCCGCCGACGGGCATATTGCATGGCACTGAGCCATCCCAGTAGAATCATCAGTGTTCCCATGCCCACCATCAGCCGGAAACACCAGAAGACCCACGCGACGGGGGGGCGTTCATCTCTCGGCCAGGAGGTCAGGCCTTTAATTTCTCCCTGCATATCGTGGGTCAGAATCAGGCTGGCGAGATTGGGAATCTCCAGACTATAGAGCGTGTCTTCTTTGTCTTCGTCCGGCCAGCCGAACAGACGCAGGCCTGCCCCTTTTTCATTGTGCCAGATACCTTCCATGGCCGCAATTTTTGCTGGTTGATGCTGTAGCGTATTCAGCCCGTGCGCATCCCCAATGAAAAGCTGTAAGGGCGCAACTACGGCCAGCATCAGGGTCGCCATACCGAGCATAATCCGCGCTTGTCCCGTATGTCGCTGCCGCCAGAGATAAAACGCTCCCACGCCTCCTACCACGCAGGCGGTGGTCAGGTAGGCTGCGGTCACCATATGGGCGAAACGGTAGGGAAAAGACGGGTTGAAAATAATGGCCAGCCAATCGGTGGGGAAAAATCGTCCGTCCTCTCCTATCACATAGCCTTGCGGGGTGTGCATCCAGCTATTAGCGGCCAGAATCCAGAACGCGGAAATAAGGGTGCCCACCGCCACAATGCAGGTTGCGACCATATGCATTCGGGCACTGACCCTGCCCCAGCCAAACAGCATAATCCCCAGAAACGAGGCCTCCAGAAAGAAGGCTGTTAGCACTTCAAATCCCAGCAATGGCCCCAGGACATTGGCCGTTTTATCCGAAAAAAGAGACCAGTTTGTACCAAATTGGTACGACATTACCACGCCGGAAACTACACCCATGCCAAAAGCAACGGCAAATATTTTCACCCAAAATCGGTATATATCCCGATAAAGGTGATTGCCGGTTGCCAGCCAACGCCATTCCACTACCGCCAGAAAGCTGGCCAGCCCGATGGTGAAAGCCGGGAAAACAATATGAAAACTGACGGTAAAAGCGAACTGAATGCGTGCCAGCAGCAATGGGGTGATGGCGGAAGGGAGTGATAATAGTTCTGGCATAGGGGCAATCTCTGGCAGTCAGTTGACTCTACATGCATGGTGGCAGGGTAGGGCATCATGGCGTAAATGCATCTAAATTATGCATGCGTTAAGGCTTCTGTGATGTCATAACAAGAGGGTGGAGATGCATGCATATGATGCATGAAGGATGCTTCCATTACGCTGCATCATCACCTGCATAGCAAAAGTCTCTGCAAATTGCATTAGAATAACCTAATTTATTATTCCTTACCCCAAACGATAACCCGGAGTGGACGATGCAGATTGAAGCGATGGAACAAAGCGCAGCCGAAGCGGAAGCCATGCTGAAACTGTTAGCAAACCGCATGCGCTTGATGATTCTGTGTCAATTGGTGGGAGGTGAGAAAAACGTCAGCCAATTAGTGGAAGCGGTGGGTTTGTCTCAATCGGCGCTGTCACAACATTTGGCCAAAATGCGGGAGGCTGAACTGGTAACGGTTGAGCGTCAGGGCAAACATATGATCTACCGTTTGTCCAACCCCCATGCAGAAGCCATTTTGCAAACGCTCTATGGGCTGTATTGCCGCGTTGAATAGGCCGCTTCCGTAACCTTCTGTTGTTCCATTCTTAGGCTTGCGGGTCTTGGGAATCTTCCGTCTGTTGCAACACATGCAAAAACTGCTCCCAGTTTTCCGCACTGACATCCTGTAGCATGGTACGCTGCTGCGCGTTCTGCGCGGATTGCTGTAACAGGTGGCGTATATCCACCTCTAACCGCTGCCAGAGCAATAGGGCTTGCGCGGGGTCTGCGTTCGGACGCAGGGCGGATTCCACTTGCAGGGCTTTATCCTGTAGCAATTGCTGCGCCAGAGCCTGCTGTCCCCGCTGACGAAGGAAAGGTTGCAAAGCGTGGGGAGTCAGTTCGGGTAATTCAATGGGAGCGAGAAGCAGGATATCCCGTAGTGCTGCGTAATCTGTACGGGTGAAGGGGGCTTGTTCTAGTGTGTTTTCCACTTGTTGCTGTTCCAGCAGGTGCGGATGGATGAGCAACGTGGCCAGCAGAAGTTTTTCCCACATTTGACCGGAAGGTTCCTGTAGGCGCCGTGACGGGGATGGGCGCATGCCGCTGTAGCTGCTGTTGCCGAAGCCGGAGCCGGATTTACCAAACCCCGGTTTAGAATAACCGGCAGAAGTATGATGGTGGCGTAGCCCAAAACGGCATTGCTGGCGAAAATAATCCTTGAAGAAGCTTTTCACATCCGGGTGGGTAATGCGCTCGGCCTGTGCGTCCAGCGCGGCGGCGAGGGCGGCTTTTTGTTCCGGGCTGGCGGTTTCACCAGGGGCATGGCGTTGGCGATATTGCTCCCACAGCAATTGGGAGAGCGGGCGTGACTGGCGCAATAAGCCTTCCAGCGCGGTTTTGCCACCCGTTTTCACCAATGTATCCGGATCTTCTCCCTGTGGCAGCAGCACAACATTTAACCCAATGCCGGGTTGTAGCAGGGGTAGAGCTACTTCGCAGGCGCGCTCCATCGCACGCAGGCCGGCGGCGTCACCATCCAGACAGAGGGTGGGTGTGGGTAGCACCTGCCAGCATTGTTTCAGATGGCTTTCCCCCAGAGCAGTACCCAGTGGCGCCACCACATGGGCGATGCCAGCCTGATGCAGGGCGATCACATCCATATACCCTTCCACCAGCAGAAGTTGCTGCTGCTGGTAGGCGGCGTTACGCGCCAGATGCCAGCCGTACAGTACATCGCTTTTATGGAAGAGGGAGGTTTCCGGCGAGTTCAGGTATTTCGGCTGACCATCGCCCAGAATGCGTCCGCCGAAGGCGATGGTGCGCCCTTTTTTATCCCAGATGGGGAACATGAGGCGTCCCCGGAAGCGGTCGTAGGACGGGCGGCCAGCTTCCGGCTGAATGAGCAGGCCTTGCTCAATGGCCATGGCCTCCGTAAAGCCTTTGCCAAGCAGGTATTGTTTCAGGCCATCGCGTGTATCGGGCGCGAACCCCAGACCGAATTGCTCCACGGTTTGATGGCTCAGCCCCCGGCTGGATACATAGTTGCGTACCGCTGCGGCCTGGGGTGCGTGGTATTGGGCAGTGAAATAGCTGGCGGCTTCCTGCAACAGTTCATAGGCGGTTTTTTGCGCTTCGGCCTGTTGTTTAACTGCCGGGCTTAAAGGTTCTGGTTTGGGCAGGGAAATACCGCCCATGGCGGCAATGCGTTCCACCGCTTCCGGGAAGCTTAGACCTTCCATTTGTTCCAGAAAGCGAAAATGATCCCCATGTGCGCCACAGCCGAAGCAATGGTAATATTCTTTCTCGTCTTTAATATGAAAGGAGGGGGTTTTTTCCTTATGAAAGGGGCAGCAGGCCTTAATATCCTTACCACGGCGTTGCAGCGGCACATAGTGACCGATGAGCTGCGATAGCGGCACCGATTCTTTCAGGCGTTGCAAAAGGGCAGGTGAAAAGCGCATGAGAATGAATACATGGTAACAATACAGATGATGTCTCTGGTGTTTTACGTCTGCTGGCCTGCAAATGCACGAAAAACATGTGCCATTGTCCGGGAGGATGCTCTGTTTGTAGTGTTGCTCAAAAAATGTGCAAAAGCTGCGTTTTCTGGGTTGACCTTTGGGCAGGCTGTGCCTATGGTGCAGCCGTTTAACCGAATGTTTCCTTTTCGGTCGTTCCATACACTGCCTATTCAGGTTTACAGGAGTGCTATATGCCATCCCCTGCCCATGCGCACGCCCAGCCAACCGATGCCGCGACCTTGCTGACTTTGCCGTATAATGCAGTTCTTGCCCTCGCCAATGGCGAGGTTTTTTATGGCTATGGCGTAGGCAAGGCAGGTACGACCGCCGGAGAATTATGCTTTAATACCTCCCTGACCGGGTATCAGGAAATATTGACTGACCCATCCTATGCCGGGCAAATTATTACCTTTACCTTCCCCCATATTGGCAATGTGGGTACCAATGCAGAAGATGTGGAAGCGGATGCGCCCCATGCACGCGGACTGGTGATGCGCGAAAGCATCACTGAGCCAGCGAATTTCCGTGCAGGGCAGCGATTGCATGACTGGCTGGCGGCACAGGGGTTGACGGGCATTAGCGGGGTGGATACCCGCCGCCTGACCCGATCGTTACGCACCCATGGCGCACAGGAAGCGGTCATCTGGTTTGGCAGTCATATTAAAGATGCCGATGTGAATGCGCTGGTGGCGCAGGCGAAAGCCCATCCTTCCCTGAAAGGTTTGGATCTGGCGAAAGACGTGAGCCGTTCGGCTCAGGGTGGCTGGGAAGAAAGCCTGTGGGTCTTGGGGCATGGCTATGGCACGGGCGTGGGCAAGGGCAAGCATATTGTCGCGGTTGATTATGGGGTGAAGCGCAATATTTTGCGTAACTTTGCGGAATTGGGCTGCAAAATCACCGTCGTACCGGCGCAAAGCACAGCGGAGCAGATTCTTTCCCTCAAGCCGGATGCGGTGTTTCTCTCCAATGGGCCGGGGGATCCGGCGGCGACAGGTGCCTACGCGGTGCCGATGATTCAGGCGTTGCTGGCGAAGGATGTGCCGATCTTCGGGATATGTTTAGGGCACCAGATGCTGGCGATTGCGCTGGGTTGCCAAACGGAAAAAATGAAACAAGGCCACCGTGGGGCGAATCATCCGGTGAAAGAACTGGCCACAGGGCGCGTGTTTATTACCAGCCAGAACCATGGATTCGTGGTCTCGGATGCGCATTTGCCGGACGGGGTGGAGGTGACGCACCGCTCCCTGTTTGATGGAACGGTGCAGGGCATTGCGGTGAAAGATAAATGTGTGTTTTCCGTACAGGGCCACCCGGAAGCCAGCCCCGGCCCGCATGACACGCTGGTGTTGTTTCAACAGTTTCTTGACCGAATGGCAGATTAAGACGGATTGCCGCAGCGTACCCGAACCAAGTTTTTTTAGCGTAACCCTCAAGGCAGGAGAGATTGTAGAGCGAAAACGACGAAATGAGAGTGCCGAAGCGCAGCGTAGCAACCCTGCATGAGCCTCGGAACGCAGCATTTCGCTGATTGCAGCTTAACAGCTCCCCGCCTTCCAAGTGAGTACATGATCCTATGCCGAAACGTACAGACATCCACAGCATTCTCCTCATCGGTGCAGGGCCGATTGTGATTGGTCAGGCCTGCGAGTTTGACTATTCCGGCACACAGGCTTGTAAGGCATTGCGGGCGGAAGGGTACAAAGTGATTCTGGTTAATTCCAACCCGGCGACCATCATGACGGATCCGGAAACAGCGGATGTGACCTACATTGAGCCGATTACCCCGGAATTTGTGGAAAAAATTATCGCCAAAGAACGCCCGGACGCCCTGTTGCCAACCATGGGCGGGCAAACCGCACTAAACTGTGCCAAAGCACTGGCGGAAAGCGGGGTGTTGGAAAAATACAATGTCGAGCTGATTGGTGCGTCATTGGAGGCGATTAACAAAGCAGAAGACCGTCAGTTGTTCAATGAAGCTATGGCAAGAATCGGGCTGGAAGTGCCACGGAATGCGGTGGTGGGAACGATAGAAGAAGCACGCGCCGCACTGGAGCACATTGGCCTGCCAGCGATTATTCGCCCATCTTTCACGCTGGGGGGATCCGGCGGGGGTATTGCCTATAACCGCGAAGAGTTTGAGCAGATTGTGGCCAGCGGGCTGGATGCATCCCCCATCACGGAAGTGTTGATTGATGAGTCCATTCTGGGCTGGAAAGAATATGAAATGGAAGTGGTGCGCGACAAGGTGGATAACTGCATCATCATCTGCTCCATTGAAAATATTGACCCGATGGGGGTGCATACGGGGGATTCTATCACGGTAGCGCCAGCCCTGACCCTGACGGATAAGGAATATCAGTTGATGCGCAATGCATCGCTGGCGGTATTGCGCGAAATTGGCGTGGATACGGGTGGATCGAACGTGCAGTTTGCCGTCAACCCGGCCGATGGCCGCATGGTGGTGATTGAGATGAACCCACGGGTATCACGCTCTTCGGCGCTGGCGTCGAAAGCGACAGGTTTCCCTATCGCGAAAGTGGCGGCGAAACTGGCCGTGGGGTACACGCTGGATGAAGTGCAGAACGATATTACCCAAAACACCCCGGCATCTTTTGAGCCGACCATTGATTATGTAGTGACCAAGATTCCACGGTTTGCGTTTGAGAAGTTTCCGGGTTCGGACAACACGCTGTCCAGTGCCATGAAGTCGGTTGGGGAAGCGATGGCGATGGGGCGTTGCTTTGCAGAGAGCCTGCAAAAGGCCTTGCGTTCCATGGAGACAGGGTTGACAGGTTTGAATACCCCGAAAGTCAAAGGCTATGACGGTACCAACCCGGATGTGTTGCGCGCAGCACTGGCCAAGCCGAAGCCTGACCGGTTGCTGGTGGTCGCGGAAGCGTTTCGTCAGGGGTTCACGGTAGAGCAGGTGCATGCCATTAATAAAGTAGACCCATGGTTTTTGCGGCAAATTGAAGCGTTGGTACAGGTGGAGCGGCATGTGCAGGCGCACGGCCTGCCGCAGGATACGCATGGTATGCTGCACTTAAAGAAACAAGGTTTTTCTGATGCGCGGCTGGCTGAACTGACGGGTTTAAGTGAAGCGGACGTGCGGGCACACCGTCATCGGCTGAATGTGCGCCCCGTCTATAAGCGGGTGGATACCTGTGCGGCGGAATTTGCGACCCATACCCCCTATATGTACAGTACCTATGAGGGCGATGGATTGCAGGTGGCGGAATGTGAATCGGAGCCGACCGATAAGAAAAAAATTGTCATTCTGGGAGGCGGACCGAACCGTATTGGGCAGGGAATTGAGTTTGATTACTGCTGTGTGCATGCGGCCTATGCGCTGAAGAAGATGGGTTTTGAGACCATTATGGTCAATTGTAACCCGGAGACGGTTTCCACCGATTACGATACTTCGGATCGTTTGTATTTTGAGCCACTCACCGCAGAAGATGTGCTGGAGCTGCTGCATAAAGAGCAACAAAATGGTGAATTGGTGGGGGTGATTGTGCAGTTTGGCGGTCAAACCCCGTTGAAGCTGGCGCGTCCATTGGAGGCGGCAGGCATACCGATTATTGGTACCAGTCCGGATGCGATTGATTTGGCGGAAGACCGCGAACGCTTCAAAGTTCTGTTACAGGAATTGAACCTGTTGCAGCCGAAAAATGCCACCGGCACAACGCCGGAAGAGATTCTGGCGAAGGCGGAAGAAATTGGTTTCCCGCTGGTCGTGCGGCCATCCTATGTGTTGGGGGGGCGTGCCATGGCAGTGATGTCGGATATGGCATCCCTGAAAAGCTATGTGCATGAGTTGGCCAACCTGTTTGGGGATGGGCCTATTCTGCTGGATCATTACCTGCAAGGCGCGATTGAGTTGGATGTGGATGTGCTGGCCGATGGTCAGACCACCTTTGTCGCCGGGGTAATGGAGCATATTGAAGAAGCCGGGATACACTCTGGAGATTCGTCCTGCTCCTTGCCGCCGTATTCTCTCTCGAAGCGGATTGTGGATCGCATTCGCAAGCAGTCCATTCAACTGGCGGAAGCCCTGAAGGTGAAGGGGCTGATGAATGTGCAATATGCGGTGAAGGATGATGAAATCTACATCATTGAAGTGAACCCACGCGCCAGCCGCACCGTGCCATTTGTGGCGAAAGCCACAGGGGTGCCGGTGGCCAATATTGCTTCGCAGGTGATGGCGGGTGCGCCGCTTGCCAGCTTTAACCTGAAAGATAAGCCGCTGGAGCATGTGGCGGTGAAAGAGGCCGTCTTCCCGTTTGCACGGTTTAGCCATGCCGATACGATTTTGGGGCCGGAGATGAAATCCACCGGTGAATCCATGGGGATTGATATGGATTTTGGCCGGGCTTTCGCCAAGGCGCATCTGGGCGCAGGCAATCAGTTGCCGCTGCAGGGGGGTGTTTTTATCTCGGTGCGGGATGAGGATAAGCAGGCGGTGGTAGGCATTGCGCGGGATTTGGCGGCGATGGGCTTCACCATCCTTTCCACCAGCGGAACAGCGGCCTTTTTGCAAAGGCGTGGCGTGCGCGTGACAGCGGTGAACAAAGTGGCGGAGGGGCGTCCGCATATTGTGGATTACCTGAAAGATGGCAAGGTACAGTTGCTCATCAATACCACCGAAGGTGCGCAGGCCATTCAGGATAGTTTCAGCATTCGCCGCACCGCTCTGATGCAAAAATTGCCGTACAGTACCACCATTCCCGGTGCGAAAGCCATTGTAGAGGCTATTCGGGCACAACGTGCCAGTGGTGGGTTGGATGTGCAATCCATTCAGGCGTATTTTGCCGGAGCGTCCGCCGTCAATAAGGTGGCGTAACCCTACGCGGGGAGGATACGGTTTTTTCCTGTTGCGTCTTGCGGGGTTCGCCGTAAGATAGCGGCAGACATTGTGGGAAACCCTGTTGCCGTAAAAGGCGACAGGGTTCCTTTTTTGTGTATGGCTAGACTCGCTGATAGAGAAAGAGACTTGGGTTATGGAAAAAATACCATTTACCACAGAAGGTTATGCCGCGATTCAGGAAGAGTTGAAGAACCTGAAGCATGTGGAGCGTCCCGCTGTGATTGCCGCGATTGCGGAAGCGCGGGAACATGGGGATTTGTCGGAAAATGCGGAATATAAAGCCGCACGCGAAAAGCAAAGCTTCATTGAAGGGCGTATTGCCGAGCTGGAAGATAAAATTGCCCGCGCCAATGTGATTGATGTGAAAAGCTTAAGCGGGAAAGTGGTGAAGTTTGGTGCGACCGTGACCGTGGTGGATGAGGATACTGATAAGGAATCAACGTATCAGATTGTCGGGGAATATGAGGCGAATCTGGACAAGGGTAAACTGGCGGTGAATGCGCCGATTGCCCGCGCCATGATTGGCAAGGAAGAAGGCGATAGTTTTCAGTTTCAAAGCCCGCAGGGGATGCGTTCTTACGAAATATTAAACGTGAAATACATGTAATGAGCTGGTGGCAGCCGTTGCCAGTGTTCTATGACACGGGCGTGCGAATGACCCGATGAAGGACAGGGAGGGAAGCGGCAGGCCATGCCCCGTGAGATGCACCAGATGTCGGGTTTCGGCACGCCTTTGAACCTCACGACAACGCCCTCTCGTATTGAGGCGCTGGAGAGTATTCGCGGGTTGGCCGCTTTGCTGGTGGTATTGTACCATATTCCGAAATGGAACCCCTTGCTGGATGTGGGGATTATCAATAACGGCTATTTGA
Source organism: uncultured Rickettsiales bacterium (assembly GCA_964538615.1). GTDB lineage: Bacteria > Pseudomonadota > Alphaproteobacteria > Rickettsiales > RI-342 > CAZIGK01. Next base: position 30,894 of record CAZIGK010000005.1, read on the forward strand.
TGGTCGAGCTGTTTTTTGTGCTATCAGGCTTTGTCATTTACCATGCCTATGCACAAAAGATTGGCACAGTAAGGGATGTGCTGCGGTTTCAGTGTTTGCGTCTGGGGCGGCTGTACCCTGTGCATTTGTTGTTTCTACTGGCCTTTGTCTGCATAGAGGTGGCCAAATATGTGGCGCAGACTCGATGGGGAATTGTTAGCCCCAATTCGCAGCCTTTCCGGGAAAATAACCTGATGGCCTTGCTGGAGCATGTGTTTTTGGTGCAGGCGATTGGCCCAACGGGTAATGCGGTCACGTTTAATGGGCCGGCATGGTCTATTAGTGTGGAGTTTTACACTTACTTGCTGTTTGCGTTAGGTGTGCTGTTGGCCAAACGGTACAGAGATGGGTTGTTTGCGTTGTTGATGCTGTTGTCTTTTACCTTGCTGATTACGGAAATGACGGGTGGCTTTGTGGAGTTACTGCGTTGTACATCTGGCTTTTTTTTGGGGTGTATGACCGCTTTGATGGCGCAGCATGGTTCCTGGCGGGTGCCGCGCACGGTGGCCTTTTGTCTGTTCGTGCTGCTGGTCTGGTTTGTGCAAACCAAGGCCGTGGGTGACCATGACGTGGGGATTTACCTGCTGACATCGGCCCTGATTTTTTCGCTGGTACGTTCAGGAGAGGGGGGATTGAAAAGGATTTTGCAGTGCGGACCGCTGGTGTGGCTGGGTTCGGTTTCCTACGCGCTCTATATGGCGCACTGGACCGTGCTGTGGGTGGGCAACCAGTTCATTCGGGTGGTGTTGAAAAAGCCTGAGTTGATGATAGACAACAAAAGTACGCCCCAGATGTCTGCCATGGAAACGTTGGCGGCCTGTGGCTTGTTGCTGCTGGCGGTTTTGTTGGTGGCGGCCTGTGTTTTTCATTGGGTGGAGCAGCCCATGCGAGAGCGATCACGCCGCTTTGTTCGCCGCCGCTTATCGGCCTAAAAATTGTTGCGGCAGGCTGCTGCGTAGTTGTTTGGGGTGGACTTCCCGGATGGCGCCGCGTGGCAGATCACCCAGTTGGAACGGGCCGTAGCCCAGACGAATCAGCCGGCTGATGGGGTGGCCGAAATGTTCAAAGACGCGGCGCAGTTCGCGGTTTTTACCCTCGGTCAGGGTGACATCCACCCAGCCATTGGTTTTGGTGCCATGCGTGACGTCTGCCACGATGCTGCCGTAACGAATACCATCAATGGTCACGCCCTGTTGCAACCGGTACAGTGTCTCCTGCGTTGGTTTGCCGAATAGACGGACGCGGTATTTCCGGATCCAGCCGGTTTGCGGTAGCTCCAGATAGCGCGCCAGTTCCCCGTTATTGGTGAGCAGCAGTAGCCCTTCCGATTGTAGATCCAGTCGGCCAATGGAAATGACATGCCCTAATTCCGGGGGCAGGTGTTGAAACACGGTGTCACGCCCTTCCGGATCCCGGTGGGTGGTGACCAGTCCCTTGGGTTTATGGTATAGCCACAGGCGTAGCGCGGGTTTTTCCGCAAGCGGAATATGGTTGACAGTAATATCATCGTGCGGAGTCACCAGCGTTGCCGGGGTTTCCACCGTGACGCCATTTAAGGTGACTTTGCCTTCAGCAATTAGTCGTTCTGCCTCCCGACGGGAACAAACACCCGCCGCAGCAATGCGCTTGGCAATACGTTCCGGCTGCGAAACAGGTGATGCGGCTGCTTTAGCAGATGCACGGTAAGCCGATTGGCTGGTTGTCCCGCGGGGGGTATCCGGCGTGTGTTTTTGGGTGTTGGGGGTCGGGAGTTTTGTCGTCTTCCTGGGGGGTTTTGGGGTAAGCTGGGTTGGGTTTTTGTTGCTGGTTTCTCTCCCCGATGCGGGTTTGGAGGCGCGAGGACGGGGGGGATGCGGAGGACGGGAGCGCTGGGTCATGCAGGTTGGCCTTTAGCAGCGGCGATAAAGGCATCAAAAATAGCCGTATCCGCCGGGTTGATGTGGTATTCCGGATGCCATTGCACCCCCAGGCAGAACGGATGATCGGTCGCTTCAATGCCTTCAATGACGCCATCCACGGTGGTGGCGTTTACTACGCAGTTGGGAGCAGGTTTGGCCACGGCCTGATGGTGAGCGGTGTTGACGGCGAGGCGGTTTTTACCCTGCGCAATACGGTGAAGCAACGTACCGGGAGTGACGAGGATTTCATGCCCTGCTTCGGTACGGGGGTTGGGTTGTTCATGTTCCAGTGCGTTCGGCACACTATCCGGAATATGCAGGTGCAGCGTACCGCCTAACGCCACATTTAACAATTGTTCACCGCCACAAATGCCGAGAATGGGTTTTTTTTGTTCCAGACAGCCTTTCAAGATGGCGTTTTCAAACCAGGTGCGGCGGGGTTTGAGGATAATGCGCTCGTGCGTGCCGCTGTGCCCGAAAAGGGCAGGATCCACATCAAAATTGCCACCGGTGACCAGTAGGCCATCAATGAGGTGGAGGTAATGAGCGGCGAGTTCCGGCTCGTGGGGGAGGGGGAGGGGGAGACCTCCGGCTGCTGAGACCGAGTCACAATAATTCTGCCGCACCGCGTAGTAGGGCATCAGGGAATAGTGTCCCTCTTGTTTTGCGCCGCCATTTTCGTGGTCGAGCGTAATGCCGATAATGGGAGGGCGGGGTTGAGACATGGTGTGGATTCCGTCTATAAGCTGAAAATGGAGCGTTAAATAGGCCAACACTATACAATATCGTGTGGTTTGGTACAAAATGTTAAGCGAACGTCAAGAAATGCACGTCATGCTGTGGACACGATTGATGCTGAAAGCGTGGTCTATATGTCCTTAAGTACCGTCATTGGGTTGATTGCTGGTTTTACTCTGTTGATCATCTCGGTGATGATGTCAACCGATGATGCGCGTGTTTTTCTGGATTTAGCCAGTGTGTTCATGGTGTTCGGCGGCACGTTGGCAGCGGCCTATATGAGTTATCAGGCGCGGTATGTGAACCATGGCCTAAAATCCATAGGGCATATGTTGAAAAAGCCCATGGCCACGCGGGAATCTCTGGCGACGGATGTACTGACGCTCATTAAATGGGGGTATATGGTGCAGTCTAAGGGATTGATTGCTCTGGAAAATGAAGTGAAAACCATGAATAATATCCACAATGCCTTGTTGCAGTGGGGAGCGAATCTGGTAGCAACGGGCTACAAGCCGGAAGAGGTGCGGGTGATGATGGAAACCGCCGTGGAGACGACCTATGAACGCAATTTGGTTTCAGCGGATGTGTTGAAGAAAATGGCCAGTGATGCGCCTGCTTTTGGGATGATGGGAACGCTGGTTGGGTTGGTGGCCATGTTGCAATCTCTGGGAGATGACATGTCCAAACTGGGACAGGGGATGGCTGTGGCATTGCTGACGACGTTGTACGGAGTGGTGAGTGCGCGGCTGGTGTTTTTGCCTGCCGCTCAGAAGCTGGAACAAAAAGAGCAGATTTCCCATTTTCGTAATGTGATGGTAGCGGAGGGATTGGTGTTGTTATCCGAAAAGCAAAGCCCGCGCTATATGCAGGATCGCTTGAACAGTTTTCTCGACCCCTCGATTCATTTTGATATTGATAAACAGATGAAATAGCCATCCTGCGGGCTGGAGCAGCAACCCGCAGCAGGACAGAAGGCGTAAGGACAAGGTGCTATGGCCTATAAACGCAAACCCCGTAATAACGACATCAATGAAGACTGGATGGGCACCTTTGCGGATATGGTTTCGCTATTGCTGTGCTTCTTTATTATTATTTTGAATGTCGCTAAGCCAACGGCCACTTCGTTTGAAGAATTGCGCAAGGGATTTATGGGAGAGTTTACGCAGGAAGAAGTCTCGACCCCCTTTAGTGATATCTATGATGCATTTACATCCGTCATTGATAATAACCAAATGCAGCAGGATATCTCGATTGAGGAAAGCGATAAGGGGATTATGCTGGAGTTTTCTGATGCTTCCCTCTTTAAGCCCGGTTCGGCGGAATTGTTGCCACGTGCTAAACCACTGCTGGATGATATTGCCCTTGCTCTGACCCGTTTTGAGTATGACCGCTATTTGATTGAAGTGGAGGGGCACACCGATAATGTGCCGATTTCTACAGCGCAATATCCATCGAACTGGGAGCTTTCGACCGCTCGCGCCAGTGCCGTGGTGAAATATTTTATTGAGAAATCTGTGGAGCCAAAGCGTCTGAAGGCCTCTGGTTTTGCCGATACACAACCCAAAATGCCGAATGAGGATAGTTACGGTAATCCCATGCCAGAGAATCAGGCAGAAAACCGACGGATTAGTGTGCGACTGGAGCGGCAATAGGCGCCCGCGTACAGGTTGGCTCGTGTATTAATTTATGCCATATTTTGATTGCTATTTGCCTATTGCCACATGATATAGTATACCAAAGAGTAGGTTTCTATAAAATGGGTGGCTTCGGGGCTAGTGCTGCATCGTTATTTAACACGCAGAAACGCGGATAAGCGCGGCAGCAGGCTGGGTCTGGTGCTGGTGTTCTTATTGGCAGCCTGTACTTCGCAGGCGCTACAGGAGCATGCGGCGCCCGGTCAGGAGATACGGGTGGTGCCCATTACTCCGGCTGTGTTGCAGGCGCAAGCGGTTGAGCGGGAGGCGGTGCGTAAGCGGGCGGAGACATTGCGCGCCCCTAGCGCAAAAGAAGACTATGTCTATCGCATTGGTCGGGGTGATGTGCTGTTGATTAAGCAGGCCAATATTGGTTTGCAGCCAGAAGGTTTTATTGCGTTGACCAATGAGCAGGCCGGTTTGACCGTGGATGAGCGGGGGGAAGTGCTCTACCCCAATATCGGGCGGATACCTCTGGCTGGCCTGACCATTGCAGAGGCGCGGGAAATGGTCAATGAGCGTCTGCGGGCTTATTACCATAAGCCAGACATGGATGTGGCTGTGCTCAAATTTAATAGTCAATGGGCCTTTGTGGCGGGTGCGGTGGAGAAGCCGGGCGCGCAATCGCTAACATTGCAGCCGTTGTATGTGTTGGAGGCGTTGGATCAGGCGGGGGGAGTGTTGCAGACCGCCGATTATGCATCGGCTTATGTGACCACCGCAAAAGGTGAGAAAAAGCCCGTGGATCTCTACGCTTTGTTACAGCAAGGGGCGGTGGGGTATAATTACATCTTGCGCCCCGGAGATACGCTGCATGTACCGGAAAATACGCGTAACAGCCTGTTTGTGTTTGGGGAAGTGGAGCAACAGGGCAGTCAGCCCATGCGTTATGGCCGAAAAAGTCTGAGCGAGACACTGGCAGATGCCCGTGGAGTGAATCAGGTGACGGCGGATAAGCAGTATATCTATGTCGTGCGGGGTGCTTTGGAGCAATGGACCGAGGCAACGGGTGATGCGCCTGGGGATATGTCTGCGGAAAAAATGCAACAAAACCTGAGTCAGACTCAGGTGTATAGTTTGGATACGCGTTCTCCGGCGGCGTGGTTGCTGGCAGAAAATTTTGCGATGCAGCCAAGGGATGTGGTGTATGTTTCGCCGCGGCCAGTGACGGAATGGAACCGCCTTCTGTCGCAATTGTTGCCCATGTTCTTTAGTCCGGCGGCCGCTTACCGCCTGAATCAGATATAGGGAGGGGGAGAGATGCAGCCAGCTATCCCGTCTTCCATGAACGCCCACCGAGCCTTCCCCCCGATGCCGCAAACGGATGAGGTGGAAATCGCGAGCCTGCTGGAAACGATACGGCGCGCCCGTTGGTTTGTGCTGTTGGTGGTTGTGGTGAGTCTGGTGCTGGCGGTAGTGTGGGTGCTTCGACAGCCTTCTCGCTACACGACGGTATCGCTGGTGCGCGTTAGTAGCGGCGTGATGGAAGACGGTGAAGTGGTGCAGACGGCATCTGAGATGGAGACGTTGCGATCCAAGCTATTGATGCTGAAGGTGTTAGAGGATTGGATAGAGGCGGATATTTTGCCGGATTTACCCTTGTATATCGGCAATTTGGCACCCGCAGCCGGAAATAAGCAAGGCAATAGCCGATTGCGGCCATATCATCAGGCGGTGTTGGATATTGAGGCGTTTCATTATCCTTCCCGACATTATGGTGAAGATTGGGAACTGTTGAGTGATGGCGAAGGGGCTTTTCGCCTATTGTCAGCGGATGGAGTGCTGCTCTTGCAGGGAGAAGCCGGGGGTAGACCCGTGCGCAGCGCAAGCGGCGATATTGAATTACATGTGCGGGATATGGTGGCGCCGGCAGGGTTGCGTTGGAAGCTGCGTTTGATGCCGCGTAGCGAGCTGGCCGATGCCATACTGAAACGTTTGGACGTGAGTAAAAAAGCGCAGGACGCACCGGATGTCCTGTTGGTAGAGTTAAGCAGTGGCGTGCCAGATGTGGCCGAGCGTTTTAGCGAACGGCTGATACAGCGTTATCTGGTGGAGACGGTAGCGCGCCGTACCGCAGGCATGGAAAAAGCGCTGGGATATCTGGAAAAGTCTCTGCTACAGTATGAAGAGGAAATTGCCATTATTGATCAACGCTTGCGCGATGTTCAGGAATCGGAAGGGGTGTTGAACCTCTCTAAAAGTGAGCAGTATTTGCTAGAGCAGATGAAACAACTGCAATATGTTCGCAGCAGTTTGCAAGCGGACTATGATAAAAACCGGGTGGATTATACCGATCAACATCCCGCACAACGAGGGTTGCGTCAGCAAATCGAGAGTGTGGATGCAGATATAGGGCAGTTGGAGTCCCGATTGCAGCGCCTGCCTGGGGTACAATATGAGTTGGTGCAATTAATGCGCCAGATGGAAAATTTGAAGCAGGCAGTGCGTGATAATGAAGAAAAGCGCAACGAATTGCATATCGCCATTGCGAAGACACATAGCTATTCTTCCATGCTGGATAAGCCGAAAACACCCGCAACCATTGATGCGCCACGCAGTTATCTGATACTTTTTGTGGCCATGGTGGTGAGCACCGTGTTGGCTTTAATGGTGGCTCTACTCCGGGATTCGTTGCTGTTGGCGCGTGCACGTGAGCCGCATCGGTTGCGTCGGATGCTTGATACCCCTGTGTATGCCATGGTGCCATGGGCTCCGGGTGCAAAGCGCCATAAGGGAGAGCGTCTGCATGTGTTGAATAACCGTGATACCCATACGTACCGGGCTATTTCTGCTATGGCTGCCAGTGTGGAATTTTTAACGCGAAGTGCGCCGAATAATGTCATTGCGATTACCAGCGATGGTGATGGGGTGGGAAAAAGCTTTGTCGCTTTGAATTTCGCCGCGATGTGCGCGTCTAGACAGCGGGTTTTGTTGGTGGATGCGAACTTACAAAACCCGGCTATGCACGGTGTCTTCCAACTGGAAAAACGTCCCGGTTTATCTGGCTTGATTATTGGCAAGCATGAAGCCAGCGATGTGTTGCAGGAAGTGGTGGCGGGTAAATTATGGTTGATGCCAGCGGGCGCCACGCCACCCAATACCGAGGTGTTGTTGGCACATCCACGCTTCGAACAGATTATGGAACAGCTTAGTGAACAGTTTGATGTGGTGGTCGTGGATTATCCTGCGCAAGACGCATGCGATGTGAATCCGCATGATTTTCGTTTTGCTGGTACGGTGGTTATGGTCGCGGCCTATGGACAGGCGATGCTGCGTTTGCGGCGTTTTGTCATGCGTTTCCGCCATATGGCAGGGCGTAAAGTGGACGGTATTGTTCTGAATCAGGTGCCTGATTTTGGCAAGTTGACGGCACTGAACGTGTTTACATGGTGAGAGACGAGGCACATATGAAGGTAGCCATTGTAACAGAGTGGCTGGATGCCATGGGGGGCGCCGAACAAGTGTTGCAGCAAATGCTGGCGATTTATCCTGATGCAGATCTCTATGCCGTGGCGGATTATGTTGCTCAGGATAAGCGTGGATTCCTTCAGGGCAAGAAGGTGCACACCAGTTTTATTCAGCGCGTGCCGGGAGCGCGGCGGTGGTTTCGACATTACCTTCCCCTGATGTCTTTGGCCGTGGAGCAATTTGATCTCTCTGCCTATGATGTCGTCATCAGTAGTCATCATGCGGTTGCAAAATCAGTCATTACGGGGCCGGATCAATTGCATGTGTGTTATTGCCATTCGCCGATTCGTTATGCGTGGGATCTACAGCATGAATATTTACGGCAGTCCAACATGGCAAAGGGGGTAAAATCTGCCCTTGCACGCGCCATACTACATTATGTCCGGGAGCGCGATGCCATCTCTGGCTTGCGACCTGACGTGTATATTGCCAACTCGGACTTTATACGGCGTCGTATCGCGAAGACCTATCGGCGTGACGCGACTGTGATGTATCCGCCTGTTAATATAGATAGATTTCAGCTGGATAGGGAAAAAGAGGATTATTATATCACGGTGGGTCGTGTGGTACCGTATAAACGGGTGGATTTGATAGCGGCAAGTTTTGCCCAGATGCCAGAAAGAAAATTGCTGGTTGTTGGCGATGGTGTCGCTATTTCGAAAGCGAAACAAATGGCTAATGGTGCAACGAATATTGTGTTTCTGGGTGCCTTGCCGAACGAGGAGGTCACAAGGTTGGTGGCGAAAGCCAAGGCCTTTGTGTTTGCAGCAGAAGAAGATTTTGGCATTTCACCCGTCGAGGCACAGGCAGCAGGCACCCCCGTTATTGCCTATGGTAAGGGGGGAGCGTTGGAAACCGTACGCGGATATGACCGGGGGCTTGAGAAGCCGACAGGTGTCTTTTTTGCCGAACAAACGGTGGAGAGCCTGACGAAGGCGATAGAGTATTTCGAGTCGGGTATAGAGATAGTGCCGGATGATTGTCGGGCGAATGCCGAACGCTTTGCGGAATCACGCTTTAGGCAAGAGCTTTCCGCATTTGTGCAACAAGCGTGGGACGCCCGAAAGGTGAGATGATATGCTATTCAGCTCACCGGTTTTCTTACTTTTTTTGCTGATCACCCTGACAGGATTCTATGCATTGCTGCATGCGGGAAAGAGCCGCTCGGCACAAATGCATTGGTTGTTGCTGGCCAGCCTGTTCTTCTATGGCTGGTGGGATGTACGTTATCTCGGACTTTTGTTAGCACTGACAACCCTCAATTACCTTTTGGGAGAACAATTGCGTCATCGTCCCTCACGCGTGACGCTGGCGCTAGGGGTGGGTTGGAACCTGATGGTGCTGGGGTATTTTAAATATGCGAATTTTTTTGTCGAAGAAGTGAGTCAGGCGCTAGCGCTGGATTGGCACATACGTGCCGTGGTCTTGCCGCTGGGCATTTCCTTTTACACCTTTCAGAAGATGGCCTATCTCGTGGACGCCAACCAGGGCAAGCTGGGGCGCACGGGGCGGATGGATTTTGCGGATTATACCCTGTTTGTTAGTTTTTTTCCGCAGTTAATTGCCGGTCCCATTGTGCATCATGCCGAGATGATGCCGCAATTTGTAGCGCAGCCGGGCGCCAGAAAGCGAGTCGTCTGGTGGATGTTGGGGGTTGCTGTTTTCAGTATCGGTCTGTGGAAAAAACTGTGTCTGGCAGATCCTTTGGGGGAGTTTGCCGCGCCGGTATTTAGCAAAGCCGCTGCCGGTGGAGAGATGTTGTTCTTTGAAAGTTGGATGGGGGTTTTGGGCTATAGCCTGCAATTGTACTTTGATTTTTCGGGCTATTCCGATATGGCCATTGGTTTGGGTTTGATGTTTGCCATCCGCCTGCCGGTGAATTTCTATTCGCCGTATCAGGCGACGAGTATGATTGATTTCTGGCGGCGCTGGCATATGACTCTCTCCAGATTTTTCCGGGATTATGTCTATATTCCTCTGGGTGGGAACCGCCACGGGCATGGTCGGCAACAGGTGAACCTGCTGATGGTGATGTTGTTATGCGGATTCTGGCACGGCGCAGGGTGGAATTTTCTGTTCTGGGGTGGGTGGCATGGTGTTGCTTTGCTGGTGAACCACCAGTGGCGAGCCAGTATTGGTCAAAGGTTACGGATGCCCGCGCTGATGGGGTGGGGGATAACCCTGATGTGGGTGATATTGGGCTGGGTGATGTTTCGTGCGGCGGATATGGGCAGTACGGTTCGTATTTGGCAAGGCATGTTGGCACTACATGGTGTTGATGTGCCACTTTCCTTGCTTGAGCATCCTCTGCTGCGGGGATGGGCGCATCCGTTTGATGCTGCGGGCAATACAACCTTGTTATTCTGGCGCTTTATGGTGATTGGAGTCGCCGCTGTGATTGCTCTGTTTTTACCGAATCTGGTACGTATTTTTCGGCACTGGCCTATTGCGGTGGCTAAACCGGATGTGCATAGACAAGGGGGTGCGGCCATGTTGCGCTGGCGCTTCGGCTGGTGGGCAGGCATAGGATTGGGAATGTTATGGGCCATGGTGCTGAAGCGTCAGCTTGCAGCGCAACCGTCCGAATTTTTATATTTTCAGTTTTGAGGCAATATGTCGGCATTGTGGAAAACCATTCTGGGCATACCGGTTGGCATGTTGTTGGCCTGCTTCGTGTGGGCAGTGTTGGTTGAGGCGGTATCGGGTAAGCCAACGCCGTCTGCGGCATCGGTGCTGGATGTGAAAGACCAGCATTTACATGAGATTGCATCTCCCCGAATCGTAGCGATTGCTGGTTCCAGTGCGCTTTATGGCATCAATGCCGCTCAGTTGGAGCAAACAACCGGAATGCATGCCTATAACTACGGTTCTGGTGCCAGTATCGGTTTGTTTTATATGTTGCACCGGGCAGAGCGGGTTTTACAGAAGGGAGATATTGCCCTGCTGGCGTTGGAATACCAGAATTACGGCGATCAGGATCTCACCAGCGAGGCAATCAAAGCCCTGTTTTCGCATCAGGATGTATACCGCTTTGAACAGGGCATGTTGGGGTATCTTCGCTTATTAGCGGCATTGGATGCAAGCTTTCTGACGGACGTGTTGATGACGGCTTTGACAGGTGCCGCGCCTGAGGATTCCACCACGGGGCGGTTGAACCGTCATGGCGATTATCTGTTGCATGCGGCAGAAAAGCTAGATGATACACTGCGTGCGAAGGTGAAGCGGGAACCGCTGGTACCCGTCGAACGGATGCGGCTGACCGATTTTGCACGGCAGCAGCTCAGCAGGTTTATCGCGGCCTGTCGTCAAAAAGGGGTGACGGTGATTGCGACATGGCCTGCTATGCTGGATGACCCTGCCTTCCATGAGGGTGAATATCAACAAGTATTTGCGGAATTGCGGACGTTTTATACGGTACAGAATGTGCCTATCGCCGGAGATTGGCAGACCAGCCTGCATACCGCTGAACATATGTTTGATACGCGCTACCATTTACATCAGCAGGCATCCATTCCGCGTTCGGTACAGTTAGGGGAGGCGCTGCTTCCTTTGTTGCCACCTCGCACATCGTCGCCAGAGCATCTCCATCCGCGCTGACCTGTTGTGTGACGAACCAAGCTACTGCGTAATCTTCAGGAAAGGGGCGCCTGAGCCTGGGACTGCTCGTCCGGCAGACGGCGCACCCCGCCGCGATCAGCACTGGTCGCCAGCAGTGCGTAGGCTTTCAGGGCGCGGCTGATGGTACGATTGCGTCCAACCGGGGTGAAGGCCGCATTGCCTTTGGCTTCTTCCCGCTGGCGGCGTTGCATTAGTTCCACATCCGAAATGCGCAGGTTTATGCTTCGTGTGGGGATGTTGATGTCTATTATGTCCCCTTCCTCAATCAGAGCAATCGCACCACCGGCTGCTGCTTCTGGCGCAATATGGCCAATGGATAGGCCGGATGTTCCGCCTGAGAAACGACCGTCCGTAATGAGGGCGCACGAGGTGCCAAGGAACATGGACTTCAGGTAGGAGGTTGGGTAGAGCATTTCCTGCATGCCGGGGCCACCACGAGGCCCTTCGTAGCGGATGACCACGACATCTCCCGGTTCGATGGCGTGTGCGAGAATGGCATCGCAGGCGTCATCCTGCGAATGGAAGATACGCGCACGGCCAGAAAAGACCCAGATGCTTTCATCCACACCGGCGGTTTTGACCACGCAGCCATTTTCGGCGATATTGCCGAAGAGGACAGCCAACCCACCATCCTGACTATAGGCATTGGGCAGAGAGCGAATGCAGCCCTGCTCTCTATCTGTATCCAGGGTTTTGAAGCGTGATGCCTGCGACCCCATGACCAGATTGCGTCCGGCATGGGCGGGTGCGGAGTGGTAGATTTCCAGTGCATCGTCACAGGGGGTTTGGGTAATATCATAGCGGGTAATGGCTTCCGCCAGTGTCAGGCCATCCACCCGTTTGCATTCACCATGGAGCAGACCACCACGGTGTAGTTCTGCCAACAGGCCGAGAATGCCGCCGGCACGATTCACATCCTCAATATGGTAATGGCCGTTGGGTGCCACTTTACTTAAGCAGGGAACGCGGCGGGATAGGGCGTCAATATCTTTCAGAGTGAAGTTCACCTCGCCTTCTTCTGCCATGGCCAACACGTGGAGAATCGTGTTGGTGGAGCCGCCCATGGCGATATCCAGCGTCATGGCATTCAGAAACGCCTCGCGGGTGGCGATGGCGCGTGGCAGAACGGAGGCATCACCGTCCTGATAGTAGGCATAGGCCATTTCTACGATGCGATGTGCCGCTTTCTCAAACAGTTTGATACGGTTGGCATGGGTAGCGACGATTGTTCCGTTACCGGGAAGAGCCAGTCCAATAGCCTCGTTCAGGCAGTTCATGGAATTGGCGGTGAACATGCCGGAGCAACTGCCGCAGGTGGGGCAGGCTTCGTTTTCATACTCTTCGACCTTCTCATCCGATGCATGGGGATCGGCTGCGATGACCATCGCGTCCACCAAATCCAGTTTTTTATCTGGTGTGACACCGGCTTCCATGGGGCCGCCGGAGACAAAAATGGTGGGAATATTCAAACGCATGGCGGCCAGCAACATGCCTGGGGTAATTTTATCGCAGTTGGAAATACAAATCAGAGCATCTACTTTATGTGCATTGCACATATATTCGACAGCATCGGCAATAATTTCCCGCGAGGGGAGAGAATACAGCATGCCGCTGTGCCCCATGGCAATGCCATCATCTACCGCAATGGTATTAAATTCGGCAGCGTAACAACCCTTGCTTTCGATGATTTTTTTCACATGTTGCCCAATGCTGTGCAGATGGGCGTGGCCGGGTACGAACTGGGTGAAGCTGTTGGCAATGGCGATAATGGGTTTACCAAAATGCTCCTTCTTAGCGCCCGTGGCTTGCCATAACGCACGGGCTCCTGCCATGCGGCGGCCTTCGGTGCTTTCACGGCTGCGGAGGGGAATTTTGTATGGATTGCTCATGCGGCTGGCTCATCGTCTCGGTTGGAGGGGACGTCATCATAACGACTTTATGCCTGTGCGCAAGTAACGGGTGGCGGCTATGCGGAAGGGTGGGGATAGCGTTTGTAGATGCCATAGGCTGCGGTTAAGAGTGCCATATGCACCCAAAGATACGAGCGCAGGATATTCGGGTTGATCTGTAAGAGGAGAAACCCGCCAATAAAGGAAATGCCAAGGGCATACAGAATATCAGAGGCAAGCGGGTTTTGTTTGCGCAGTTTGTGTGCCAGCCACAGGGGGGCAATGCTGAGCAGAGAAAAGTAGAAAATGAACGGGATGATGCCAATAGCGCCACTGGCCGCAAGCGCCTCCGTGAAGATGCTCACTCCTTCAAAGCGTTTAACCACCGGATTGCTGCGTGGTTTTACCTGATTCAGCTCGGCAATGGCGGGGGCAATACCTCCGAGGCTGTAGCCGATAATGGGACTTTCCTGAAAGGCCTGAAACGTCCATCGCTGGTGTTGCACCCGCTGGTCGAAGGAGTGGGACTGGCTGCCGAACAGCCCCGTGCCTGCCAAAAGGGTTTTGTAATAAGGAGCCGCGAAAGTGGCGGCTAAAAGGCTGAAACAGATGAAAATGCCGGAAATAGCCAAAAAATGCCGCAATTGACTGCCTTTGAGTTGTAGCATAAGGGCGCGCAGGCAAAGGTAGGCATAATATAGGGCCAGGGTGATGAGAATATAGCCAATGCCACTGCGCGCCAGCGAGGCAAACATGGCGGCGGTCATGAGCGCCAGTGAAAAGAGGAGGGTGCGGCGTGGGAGCAGTGTGGAGTTGCGCAACGTCAGCACCAGAACAAATGTCCAGCCGAGGACGAGGTAGTTGGCGAACATGCTTGGCTCATAGCTAAAGCCAGCGACGCGGGGGAAGCCCAGAACAAAATAGTTGGATGTAATGTAGGGTGCCCAGCCTAGAAAAACACCGCTGAGCCATTGAAACAGGGCGAAACTGCAAACGAACAGAAAGGTATGAATGTACGTGACCAGTAGTTTTTGTAACAGGTGCGGAGTATGCAACAAATTGACGGTCGAAAAAATATTGGCGACATAGATGAGTAACCACCCTAAATAGCCAATATTGCGCATCAAGAATTCGGTATTGCCAACAAAAGCGACCATGAAGAGGGTCCAGGTGAAGAGCGATGCCCAGCCCAGAGGCAGGGTGAAACGCTGACGATGGATAATGGCGTGCAGGGTCAGGAAGAACAAAATAACCTGAAAAAGAAGACAAATACGCAAGTTGAAGCCAGCGAGATCTATCTGCAAAAAGCGGTCAAAGCTGGTGGTGAGAACCTCGCCTACCAGCAAAAGCGAAACAATGCGTCGGAAGGAGGGGCTTGCCCAATCATAAGTGGAAGGCGGCGGCGGTGCCGCCACGGGAGGGAAGGGCGAAGACGTGGTATGAGCGAGGCTGGTCATGGTGGCGGGTAAAACAGCTCTGGGGTGAGGGAGGGGCCTCATGGATATACATTGCTGAAGTCAGGATAACACAATATGTTGTGGTTGCATAGAAGCTTATGCGCTATGTTATGATTTATTGTCTGAGTAGCAGAGGTAGAGGGTGTGTCGTTGATGGGGTCTGGCAAGCAGCGGGAGGGGGTGACGGATCAGGGGGCGTGGGTCACCGTGGATGCGCGCATGACCGATATAGCGGGGATTGGCCGGGTATTGCGCCAATTACTGGATCAGTTGTTGCAGCGCATGCCGGAGCTGCGCTTTTGTCTGCTGGGAGATGTTGAAACATTGCGGCAGTATGCGTCTGAGCGTGTGGAGGTGCGGCAGTGTATGCCAAAGCTGTACAGTCTGCGTGAGCAGTGGGAGCTATGGCGCGCCATCCCTCCGCAGACAGAGCTGTTCTGGGCACCGCATTATGTGATTCCGTTAGCGTACCGGGGCAAGTTGCTGGTCACGGTTCATGATGTGATGCATTTGGCTCTGCCGGTCTATCGCGAAGCGTGGCACAAGCGTCTGTATGCGGATATCATGTTTCGGGCTGTGGCCGAAAAGGCAGACGCCGTGGTGGTGGTGTCTGAGTTTACGCGGACGGAGCTGCCGAAATATACCCGCATCAAAGGGGATCGGGTTACGGTGATTCCCAATGCGGTGGATGCGGGATGGTTCGTGCAGGGAGAAGGAGAGAGAGGGCGCCGGCTGGATACCCCTTATGTGCTGTATGTAGGGAGCATTAAGCCGCACAAGAATCTGGTGAGGGCGATGCAGGCCTTTGCGCGGTTGCCTCAGGCGTGGCCGCACAGACTGGTGTTGGTCGGCATGCATGAAGGCTTGCTGGGGGCGGATGCTGAGGCTATCCGGCTAGCTGGCGAACTGGGTGAACGGGTGGTGATGACCGGGAAGGTAAGTGATGCGGCCTTGCGCTGCTACATGGCGCATGCGGAGGCGGTTTTTATGCCTTCCTATTATGAAGGGTTTGGCTTGCCGCCCTTGGAGGCCATGGCCTGCGGCGCGCCGGTCATCAGTTCGAATGCCGCATCTTTGCCGGAGGTATGCGCGGATGCAGCCTTTTATTGTGACCCTTGGGATGTGGAGTCCATGCGGCATGCGCTGGCAACGGTTCTGCAGGATGCGAATCTGCGCCAGCAGTTGCGAATGAAAGGCTATGAACAGGTGCAGCGTTTTAGCTGGGAGCGTGCCGCCGAGGATTATGCGCGGGTGATACGAGACATGCTGGGATCTCCCCCCTCCGCCTGATACAGAGGGATGAGGCGTCTGGGCGGTGTCGCGTTGCTGTCGAGGGGTCGGTTGACGGCTTCGGTTGCCTGTGGCAGGGGAGTTGTGGTGAGCGAGAAGGATAGGGAGGGGGGCGGTTTGATCTGGCAGGGAGTGGGCATTTTTTGCCCTTAGGCCGGTTTATTTTGAAGGGAAAGGGAAAAATGCTCCATTTTGGGATGGTGCCCGTCTACTAAAAAAAGAGAAGGGTTGATGCGCGGCTAACAAAAAGCCATGATCTGACGCTGTGAAAAAAATCAGGTTCTGCCTTAATGTGCAGGTCTTATTGACAGGGGTCGCTGGGGCTTTGGCATGAAAAATGCTGCTGCTATCATTAGACTTCATGGTCTGTTTGTTAAAAAATATTAGCAATCTTATCTCTTTTGTCATAAAGCCGTCATATGATCAGGATATATGTGACATATGCCACAGTGATTATATAAAGATTTTGCTATCATTTGAACATGCGTTATTCAGAAAGGATTTGATTTTATGTCCATAACTATTTTTGCAGCACAGGATGGGAGCAAAAATGGGGGCGAGGGTCTTTCTCTGTCAGGGAATGACCGTTTGTTGGGGGATGATGGCAAGCGTTTGACCGCAGTACCGGAGCAGGATGGCTTCTACAGTAGTAAGCTGGGTGCGCAACTATTGTTGCAGCAAACCGATACCAGTTTTTCCATGATGGTGAGTGGTGCATGGAACAGTGTGAAGTCTGTTCGTCTGACGGGTAGTGCTGAAGATTTAGCCGGGCGCCAGATTACCATGAGCAATATTGTGCATGTGGATGTGCGGCTGTCTGATAAAGACGCGGATGCGGATGTATGGCTGAATGTGCAGGGTGCTAAGCGCGGCGATATTGTAACCGATGATGGCCATGACGTGATTACGGTTGGAGTTGCCAGTAATGGTGGCAACTGGAGCGAAGAGTTTGTGGTGAACACTCGTGGCGGTAATGACCAGATTACCTTTACCCCGGCTGATGCAGGGTCTGTACGTGGTTCTATGCCCACCATTTTTGATGGCCATACCAGTGTTATTAAAATCTATGGTGAAGAAGGCAATGACCGGCTGGATGTCTCTGCGCTGAAAGCAGCGGTGACGCTAAGCGGCGGCGAAGGCGACGATACCTTGCTGGGTGGTGAAGGTAGCAATCGGTTGCATGGTGGCGATGGACAGGATGTGTTGGTGGGTATCGCGGCAGGTGATAGCTTATACGGCGGCGATGGTGCGGATAGCATCACGTCTTCCGGTGTGAACAGCATCGTCTATGGGCAGGATGGTGATGATGTGATACTGGTCACCGGTGCGGGCAGTGATGTGCGTGGTGGCGATGGTGCGGATCAAATCACCGTAGAGGGCGACTGTGCTACGGTGCGCGGTGATGCGGGTGATGACGTGATATTGGTCACGGGTCATGGTGCCGATGTGCGCGCTGGTAGTGGGAATGATACCGTGACCGTACAGGGCGATTACACGGTTCTGCGTGGAGATAATGGGCTGGATGTTCTGGTTGCGCAGGGTGCATATAACACGGTGCATGGTGGCAATGATGCCGATACCATTACAGCGACTGGTGACGGGGCTGTGGTGTATGGCAACAATGGCGATGACCTGCTGACGGCAAGCGGAGTCGGTGCCGAAGTGCGTGCAGGTAGCGGGAACGATACGATTGTCGGCGGTGCTGTGGATCAGGTGCTGTATGGCAATGGCGGCAATGACGTATTTGTGCTGCAGGATGTTGATATGGCAGGCAGCCTGACCATTGTGGATTTCAAAGTGGGTCAGGATACATTGGATCTGGCGAGCTGGGGTGTGCGTTACAGTGATCTGAGCTTTACGGCTGTGACGGGCGGTGTGATGCTGGCACTGGATGCTGATTTTAGTGTCATGCTGAATAAGGTGAAGCTGACTGCGCTGGATGAAAGTAGCTTCCTGAATCTGTTGCCGGAGACCAATCCGGGTCTGGTGATTGAGGGAAGTGAGGCTATTGCGGCGTCTATACGGTTATTGTCAGGCAGCATGAGTGATTTGCAAGTGCATCGGGATGCCGATGGCACACTACGCTATTACATGGATGCTGACAGCCGCGGTTTGTTGGTAACGGATTTGGCAACACCGGTGCAAACCATTCTAAGTTCTGATGTGGATAGTTTCCAATGGCTGGACTGGAACGGAAGCCAGCAACTGGTCATAGATGCGGGTAGCCGTGGATTGCTGGTGACCGATGGTACCAGCCCTGTGCGCACCCTGCTTAGCAATGATGTCGATAGTTTTGAACTGGTGAGCTGGAATGGAAGTCAGCAACTGATTATTGATGCGGGTAGCCGTGGGCTGGTGATGACAGACGGGGTAAACCCTATTCGCACATTACTGAGCAGCAATGTGGATAGTTTTGAACTGGTTAACTGGAACGGTACAGTACAGTTGGTGACGGATGCGGGCAGTCGTGGGCAGTTGATGACGGATGGTGCCAGCCCTGTTCGTACTTTGCTGAGCAGCAATGTGGATAGTTTTGAACTGGTTAACTGGAATGGCAGCCAACAACTGATTATGGATGCGGGCAGCCGTGGTTTGCTGATGACCGATGGCGTCAGTGCAGCGCGCACCCTGCTGAGTAATAATGTGGATAGTTTTGAATTGGCGACCTGGAAAGGTGTACAAACGCTGGTAGTGGACGCGGGTAGCCGTGGCTTGTTGCTGGTGGATGGGGTGTCACCGGCGCAAACGCTGGTGAACGCGGATGTTCAGAGCTTTAAGCTGGCCGATTTGGACAATGATGGTTCGTCTGAGGTGATTGTGGACTTTGGTACCACTGTTGGTTTGCGCATTTATCATGATGATGGGCAGGTCAGTGTTTTACGCTCTGCGGATGCGCTGGCTTATGATGTACTCGACTATAATCTGGACGGATATCTGGATGTATGGGGCAGTTTTGCGGATGGTAGCTTTATCTACCCGCAAGGTCCCCGCGGTGCGGATACACTGGTTGGAACGGTGGATGATGATACCATCCGCGGTTTCTCCGGTAATGATGTGCTGACGGGCGGTGCTGGTAATGACGTGTTCGAGTTTGGTGCGGGTACGGGTCATGACATCATCACCGACTTCGGAGATGGCCAGGATGTTGTGCATTTGGCTGGTATTGCCGGGTTTGCGAGTTTTGCGGATGTGCAGGCGGCTTCTGTTCTGGCGGGTAGTGATATGGTGATTACCTTTGATGCCAGCAACAGTCTGACGCTGGAGGGTGTTGATACGCTGCTGGCGGATTATTTCACCTTCGCATAAGTAGTGTTGCCACGGTATTGATGGGAATGAAGCGCGCTGACCGTTGATACGGTTAGCGCGTTTTTTTGTGGCTATGTGTTGGGTAGTTAAGCCTGAAGACGATAGCACGCATTCTATGCAAAATTAACCAGACGGAAAGTGGACGCGGTTTACATTGGGGGGGTGATTGGTAACGAACGAAAGCGTGTCCCATGGCTGGAACCCTATCATTACTCTCGGAGTTAGAGCTAGATGAAGCGCTGATACGGCAGTTGCAGCAAAAAGACGAAGGCAGCAGGCAGCAAGTTGGGGAAGGGCTGGCGAATCGTGGCGAGGAGAACTACTCCTATGCGGTGTTGGGGTGGGGAGATGAGTTTTCTTTTTTGCAGGATGCGGCGCAAACCTTTGTGCAGGCAGAATCGCATGCTGGAAGCTGTGGTTGTATTGCCTGTGGTGCGCGCAAAGATGTGGAATATCAAGGACAACAGATTGAAGAAGAAATACAAACCGCCGCTCGAACCTACGATGGGCAATGGGCGCAGCATGACCATGTGATTTACGAGGGTAGTGCCGCTTTTTTAAGCGGGGCTGCGCCGAGCGATGAAATTGAATCGCTGTTGAATCATGTGAATGGAAATGCTTTTAGCTGGCATGGTAGCTCCAGTAGCGCCCCTGTGGCGGGTCAGGCCGTGAGCTTAACTTATCGGCTGAATTATCAGCATAGTAGCCGCTATGCGGTGACCAATAATCTGGATGCAGAGCAGATTAACGCGGTTCAATCCGCGCTGAATTTGTGGGCGTCGTACACCAATGTAACCTTTACCCAAGTGACTAGCGGAGATGCAGATATTGGTTTTTATGAGGCCGGTCTGCCGAATTATGGCAGCAGTTATGTCGCGGGTATTGCGCATACGGCTTATTATAATAACGGACATTTAGCCTATTCCGATGTGTATTTGACCAATCACACGCTAACCTATGGGGAAGGGGAAGGCGGTTGGGCGACCACGATTCACGAAATTGGCCATGCGCTGGGTTTGAAACACCCCGGTAATTACAATGGTACCGGTAGTGGCACTGCGCCATTCATCGCCAGTCAGTATGACAATAATGACCTGAGCGTGATGTCTTATAACGATGGCACCTATACGGCTGGGGCGATGGAGTCAGCCACGGCCATGTATTTCGATATTCAGGCCATTCAGTACCTATATGGAGTGAACCACAATTACAATGCCGGTAACAACAGTTACACGCTGGGCAATGTTGCTAAGGTGTGGACCTTGTGGGACGGTGGCGGGGTGGATACGCTGAATGCATCTGCCATGACCAGTGGTGTGACACTGAACCTGAATGAGGCCTATAATGCGATTTCCCACATTGGTAGCCAGCATGTGTGGATTGCGAAAGGGGCAAACATTGAAAATGCAACGGGTGGCAGTGGTCATGACGTGCTGTTGGGTAATGGGCTGAACAATACGCTGACGGGCGGCGTTGGTAACGACAGCATGAGCGGTGGGGCTGGGGCGGATGTGTTCGTCATTGGGTCTGGCCATGTGGGAGCGGATCAGATCACGGATTTTGCTGATGGCGTCGATGCTATAGATGTTAGTGCCATTGCGGAAGCCATACGCTCTACCTTCAATGTGGTGCAGCAAGGTCTGCATACCCTGATTACCCTGACGACCAACTGGACGATTAGTTTGTTGAATTTTACGGCCAGCCTGTTGGACGAGGATGATTTTATCAGTCCAGTGAATTTGTTTTTTGATGGGCCGGTTATTCAGGGGGCATCAGGGTGGGATACGCTAACCGGAACATCTGCTGCCGAAATGTTCTATGGTTATGCTGGCGTAGACCGTATTTATGGGAACGGCGGCAACGACATTCTCTATGGTGGGAATGAGACAGACTATCTGTTTGGGGAAGCTGGAGATGATAAACTCTATGGTGAAGCAGGTGATGACCGACTGGTAGGTGGGAATGGCACCAACAGCATTTGGGGTGGTGCGGGTGCGGATTTGTTAGTGCTGGCGACCGGGGAAACGGGGGTGCATAACTGGCAGGATTTTACCGATGGTCAGGATAGAATGGATATTCGAGCGTATAATAGCTCGACCTTGCAGATGACCATTGCGCAATCCGGCAGTGACACGTTGATTACGGTTGCGAATGCGGCACAGACGATTCGGTTGGTGGGGGTGAGTGCCAGCCTTATCAGTCAGGCAGATTTTGTTCTGGCGCAGAGTGGGCAGACTTTCAGCGGTGCGGGGAGCTATTTGCTGGGCAATGGTTATAACAATAGCATCACAGGTGGTTCCGCTAACGAAATTATTTATGGTTATGCGGGGATTGACAGCCTGTTTGGGGGCAATGGTGACGATGTGATTTATGGCGGCAACGACGTGGATTACGTACTGGGTCAGGTTGGGAATGACAGTCTGTATGGGGAAGCGGGGGATGACCGGCTGCATGGTGGCACGGGTACCAACAGTATTTGGGGCGGCAGTGGGGCGGATTTGTTAGTGCTGGCGACCGGGGAAACGGGGGTGCATAACTGGCAGGATT
>CAZIGK010000005.1:52937-128741 GCA_964538615.1 uncultured Rickettsiales bacterium
GTCAGGTTGGGAATGACAGTCTGTATGGGGAAGCGGGGGATGACCGGCTGCATGGAGGCACGGGCAGCGATACATTGACCGGTGGGCTGGGGTTGGATCGGTTTGCTTTTAACGTGGGCGATGGAGCAGATGTGATAACGGACTTTAACGCATCGGGCGAGATTTTGGATTTTAGAAGTTGGAATAGCAGTTTTGCAGCATGGGATAGCAATGGGGATAGCCTGCTGAATGCCGCTGATGCCATCGCGTCTAACGTGGGGGGGCATTTGGTGCTGAATTTTGGTGGTGGTGATGCGCTGACCTTGCAGGGAGTGACCGCGCTGGATGCAACGGATTTCTGGTTTTAAGACAAAAAGTCTTTCCAGCTTTCCGGTAGATGCTCTGCCATCATTTGTCGGCTACGGCTTTGTAGCTGGTAGGCGGTAGGGACAAAAGGCTTTTGCAGGGGGTGGGCAAATTCTTTGCCGGGTATTTTATCGCTCTTACGGCTATTGCAGCTTTTGCAGGCTGCGACCAGATTGGTCCAACTGCTGTCACCCCCACGGCTGCGTGGAATGACGTGATCCAGTGTCAGGTAGCGTCCTGCGTGTTCTTCCCCGCAATATTGGCAGGTATAGAGATCGCGGATGAAGATGTTTTGTCGGGTGAGGGCAGGCTCCTGCGCGGGTTCTTTCACGTATTCTTTCAGGCAAACGACGCTGGGTACCCGTATGCTGGTGCTGGGAGAATGCACTGCGTGGTCATATTCGCTGACAACATGCACCCGGTCAGTTACCAGTGCTTTGACCGCTTCCTGCCAGGTGCAGTAGGACAGTGGGTAACGGTTCAGCGGTCGGAAATCCGCATTCAGGATGAGGGTTTTCAGGCCGTTGAGGTCATTTAGCATGGCAAATCCTTTCCACGGGCAGGGGCAGTAGATAGAGCGCAAAGAAAAAGGCCGCTGGCGGATGCGCAGCGGCCTTGAATCATGACATCAGGAGACGATATGGAGCTGGGTAAAAAACTGGGCAGACGGGAGTGATGCTTGCTGGCATGGCCAGTGACAAGGGGCGTCTTTCGCCTATGCGGGCGCCGGGGAGCGGCGCGAGAGGACGGCTGCGGCATGCATGGTACTCCACCTGCTACTGAAGGATACTATAGCATATTTTGTGGTTTGTGCAAATATTAATCAACGGTTGCACGGTTGTAGCCAATCAATAGAATCTGGCAATTTCCATAGCTGCGGGTATCCAACAGGGTAAAAGGAGCAGGGATGGGGGGTACCAGATGTTGTGTGCGGCGCTCGTAAGTGACGAATGCGCGTGGACTGAGCCAGCCTTGCTGATGCAGTTGATTGAGCACAGGAAGTAGCAAATCCTTATCGTAGGGGGGGTCTAATACGACTAGTTGATGCTGGAGTGTGGCGGTGGGGAGGCGGCTGATATCCCCATGCAGGAAGCGGCAATGGGTTTCTTCACGCAATGTCTCTGCGTTCTCGCGTGCCATGCCAAGGGAAGCGCGTGCGGTATCCACAAAGGTGACCGATGCCGCGCCACGGGAAAGAGCCTCCAACCCGACAATGCCGGTGCCGCAGCACATATCCGCCAGTGTGATGCCTTGAATGCCTTGTGGCAGATAGTCCGCGATGGCGGCATGATGTTGTAGCAGGTTGAACAGAGCCTCCCGCGTGCGGGAGCCGGTGGGACGCACGCCGTCTTTGCGTTGGAATTGCAGGGTGCGGCCTTTGTGTTTGCCTGCCGTGATGCGCATGGAACAGCCTCTGGTGATGTCAGGTCAGTGTCTCATGTAGCGCGTGGACGCGTTGGGGTCGAGAGAGAAATGCAGGGGAGGTGATGGTGAGGTAGTGGGTGAGTTAGGGGGTGCGGATGAGTTGGTGGGTTTTTGCGAAGGTGAGCAGGTGGTTGGCCATATCATCCATAGGAAAATCTGTATGGCCAATGCCGGGCAGAAAAATACCTTGTTTGGGTTCGTTGGCAGCGGCGAGCAGGGTGCGGCCATGGCGGACGGGAATGGTGGCATCTACTTCGCCATGAATGAGCAGGAGAGGGGCTTTGACCTGTTTGATGCGGCTTAAGCTATCGAATCGGTCACGCATGATGAGGGGGACGGGAAAGATGGGGTAAATTTCGTGGGCACGCTTGACGACAGAGGTGTAGGGGGCTTCCAGTACGAGGGCGGCGGGTTGGTGTTCTGTGGCCATGCGCACAGCGACACCAGTGCCTAACGATTCGCCGTAGAAGATGAGGCGGGATTCCGGGATGCCTTGAGTTTTTGCCCATTCAATGATGGTGCGGGCATCGGTGTACAGCCCTTGTTCTGTCGGGGTGCCGCTGCTGCCGCCATAACCACGATAGCTGAGGGCGGCGAGGCCAAAGCCTTGATCCGTATAGGCGCGGAACTTGCCCGTGCGATCATGCAGATTGCCAGCATTGCCGTGAAAATAGACCAATGTCGGAAAGCCAGCGCGGGCGGGTTTGTACCACATGACAAGGGAATGGTGATCTACGGTGTGCAGGCGCAGCACATCGACCTGAAACAGAGGGGAGTGCGTATAGGCCGGGGGGCTGGAGGGAAGGTACAGCAGCTTGCGCTGTAGCAGTGCCATGGCCAGCATGATGAGGAGGTAGAGGGCGAGAAAGCCGAAGAGCATTTTCCAGAGCATGTGGGGTGGCGTGCCTTTGCGGAATGACGCGTGGGGATGATTTTCAGCTTAGGGCGAAAATTTCAGGGAATGGTTAATGCGCGAGCAGTTGGCGGCGCAGCCCGTGGCTGGCATGGCAGATGGCCACGGCGAGGGCATCGGCTTCATCTGGCTGGGTAACCTGACAGCCGGGGAGCAGGTGACGCACCATGAGGGCAACTTGTTCTTTTTCGGCGCGTCCGACACCGACCAGTGTTTTTTTGACCAGCAGTGCCGCATATTCATGCACATGCAGGCCATGCTGGGCGAGGCTGAGGATGATGGCGCCACGTGCCTGCCCCAGTTTGAGAGTAGAGGCACCGTTGGCGGTGACGAAGGTTTCTTCAATGGCGGCGACATCCGGCTGGTGGGTGGTGAGAATCTGCCGGATGCCTTCATGCAGTTGTAGCAGGCGTTGGTACAGTGGGGATTTGGAATCATCCGGTTTGACAAGACCAGAGGCGATATAACGTAGGCTGTTGCCTTGCTGGTGGATGATGCCCCAGCCCATGCGCTGCAAGCCGGGGTCTATGCCGAGGATGAGGGTCATGGGGTGCCTTTTGTTGATGGGATTTATGAGAGCGTAATGAGACGAGGAGGAAAAAGCAACGTGCCAAGTGTATATGGACAAGAACGGCGGCAAGTAGGCCACGCCGGAAGCTAAGCAAAAACAACCGAATGGAGCCAGTGGAAGGTTTCCCGTGGATGCCTGCCTTCGCAGGCATGACGATATGTATCGTCCCGTTAGAGGACAAGAAGCGAGCACAGGAGTGCGAGCCCTTTAGCGAACGAAGCCAGAGAAAAAAATTTCGTTGAGAGGATTACAGAGTCTTTAACATGTAATGGTTGCAGCTATGGTGGCCGGTGTTGCCCATGGCCTGAGGAATGACCTGAAAGCCATGCGACTGGTAGAGGCGGCAGGCATCCCCCAGACGTTCCAGCGTTTCCAGATAGCAATGGGTATAGCCATGCTCACGGGCGAAGTGGAGGCAGGCTTGCATGAGTTGGTGCCCCACCCCCTGACCACGGGCGGTGGGCAGGATGTACATTTTTTGCAGTTCGCATACGCTGGGGTCTGCGCCCTTTAGGGGAGCGATACCCGCACCGCCAACGGCGGCACCATCCAGCTCTGCCATGAAAAAACGGCTGCCTGAATGTTGGTAGGTTTGGTAGAGGCTATCCAGTTCAGGATCCGCAATGGAATAGCCTGCCCCAACACAGCCGATACCGGTCATGACTTCGCGGATAATACGGGCAATGGTGGGATTATCCTTCGGCTCAATGTGCCTTAGGGTGAGATTGTTCGTATTCTTCTTCTTCGGTGAGTGGGATTTCATGACGCAGTGCCTTTTGCATGATGGTGTCATCTAATGCGCCTTCCATGCGTGAAATGGCGACCGTTGCCACGGCATTGCCAATAAAGTTGGTGAGAGCACGGATGGAAGACATGAAGCGGTCTATGCCGAGGAGGAGTGCGACACCTTCCAGCGGTAGAACGCCTCCCATGGCGCTGATGGTGGCGGCCAGCACCACAAAGGCGCTGCCGGTGACACCCGCAGCCCCCTTGGAGGTGAGGAGCAGAATGCCGAGGATGGTGAGTTCTTGCTCGAAGGAGAGGTCTACCCCGTAGGCCTGTGCGATGAACAGGGTGGCCATGGAGAGATAGATGCTGGAGCCGTCCAGATTGAACGAATAGCCGGTAGGAACCACCATGCCGACCACGGATTTGGCGCAGCCGAGGTGGGTCATTTTTTCAATGAGGCGTGGCAGTACGGTTTCTGAGGAGGAGGTGCCGAGAATGATGAACAATTCATCCTTCACATAGCCAATCAATTGCCAGAGGGGAAAGCGATAATAACGGGCAACCGAACCCAACACCACGGTAATGAAAAAGAGCATGGTGCCGATGGCCAGCAAAATGAGATACCCCAGTGGTAGCAGGCTTTTCAGACCGAATTGTCCAATGGTGAAGGCCATGGCACCAAACGCAGCAAGCGGAGCCAGCTTCATGATAATGCCAATGATATGGAAAATAATGTGGGAGACGCGATCGAAGAACTCTTCGATGGGTTGGGTTTTATCTCCCAGTGCAGACATGGAAACACCAAACAGGATGGCGACAAACAGGATTTGTAGCAGGTTGCCGCTGCTGAAGGCACCGACCATACTATCCGGAATGATGCCAAGGAGGAAGCCAACGGTGGAATGTTCCTGCATTCCGTGAGCACTTTCCGTAATGGAGCCGAGCAGGCTGCTATCCGCACCGGAGGTATCCATGCCTACGCCGGGTTGGAAGATATGCATGACGGCCATGCCGAGAATGAGCGCGATGGTGGTGACGACCTCAAAATAAATGAGGGTTTTGGCACCTAATTTGCCAACTTTTTTAATATCCCCCATCGCGGAGATGCCCGTGACAATGGTGAGGAAAATGACGGGGCCGACAATCATTTTAATCATTTTGACAAAGCCATCCGCCAGAGGTTTCATGGCGATGCCTTGCTCCGGGAACAAGTGACCGAACAGAATGCCGAGCAGGATAGCCACCAGAACCTGTGTGGTGAGATCGCGGTGCCAGCGTTTGCGGGTGCTGCTGGCGGTGGATTGAGATGGGGTGTTTTCCGGCACAGTGGCGGTCATCATGGTCTTCTCCCTTTTGTGGCACCTGCGGTGTGCCCTGTCGTCCCAAAAATGGTGGCGGATAGTAACGACCGGTGAAGCTTGGGGCAAGTTTTCTGCATGCTGCGGTGCGGTATGGCAGAAGAAGATGCAACTAAGGCGATGGTATGGAGCAGAGGGTGCGGTGTGGATATTGACGATTTTCTGGTGGTTCTCAGGGAAAATTAATCTTTTCCGTGCATGACTTTAAGAAAGAACCAGAGATACTGCATGTGCCGATTGTAACGAAAGAACCTCTCTCCCTGAATACGCGTTTGCTGCGGGATTTTTATATCGGCGCGGTGACGGTGGTGTGTTGCCTGATGGCACTGGCGGTGATTGTTACCGTGGGTTTCAAAGAATATCAGGCGGTGGAAAGCCGCATGGACGCCAGTTTGCGCCAGCAGGCAGAGCAGGTAAGCACTTCCATTGCGCGATTGGTGCAGCATACGCAGTTTATGATGAGCCAGATTGGGCAGGAAATACGGCGTTTGCCCACAGATGATAAGGCAGGCATTGCGGAAATTTTGCATGCCTACCGTGAGAATAGTCGACAAAATAATGTGCATAGTTGGAGTGTGTTTAGCTGGATCAATGCAGAGCATCAGTTGGTGGTGTCATCTGCCGGGGGGGTATTGGAAAAACCGGTGGATGTGAGTTACCGTTCCTACATTGCGGATGCGATACGTGAGCCATGGCGGATTCATTTTTCCTATGCGGCCAAAGGCGCGGTGACGGGTTTATGGATTGTGCCAACGGGGTTGGGGGTGACCGACCGTCAGGGGCGGCATATGGGCGTGGTGTCCATGGGGTTTGATTTACAGGGCTTGCAGCGGGAAATGGAAGTCATGTTGAAAAACCACCATACGCATTTGGGGTTGGCGCAGGAAGGGGACGACCAACTGGTATTGGATACAGGATTGCGGGATGGCCATCTACAGGTGGTGATGGAGAGCATGATGCATCCGTTTCGGGTGTATCTGGAAGCGGACGGAGAAGAACTGGCAGCGCAGCAGCGCGTGATTATACTGGCTTATGGCGGGCAAACACTGCTGATTTTGGTGTTGTTATTCAGTAGTCTTTTCTGGTTGCGTCTGCGGGTGGTGATGCCAGCCGTGCAAAGCCGGGAGAAGGAAGAAGCCGCCCGTGCGGAACGGGATAAGGCACAGGCGACCAGTAAAGCCAAGTCTGTGTTTATTGCTAACATGAGTCATGAATTGCGAACGCCCTTGAATTCGGTGATTGGTTTTGCCGAATTGTTGCAGAACGAAACCTTTGGGCATTTGAATGAAAAGCAGCATGAGTATGTGGAGGATATTCGGCGGAGTGGCAAAACCTTGCTGGAGCTGATTAACGATATTCTGGAATTATCCCGCATTGATGCGGGCAAGTTGGAGTTGGCGCTGCGCCCGTTGGATATGAACCTATTGCTGATGGAATGCGTGCGGGATTTGACCCCGGCGGCACGCAAGCAGGATGTGCGATTGCATTTAAGCCTGAACCGTAAATTGCCCGTGGTAGAGGGTGACCCGAAGCGGTTGAAACAGGTGTTGCATAATCTGATGGCGAATGCGGTGAAATTTACCCCGGCGGGCGGGGAAGTGCAGGTGCGTGCATGGGTGGAGCCTTATGCAGGGTTGCATGTGCAGGTGAAAGATACCGGTGTTGGGATGAGTGAAAGCGAACTGGCCATTGCGCTGGAAAAATTTGGCCAGATTGAGAATGAGTTGACGCATCAGCACAGCGGAACGGGATTGGGCTTGCCGTTAGCGCGGGAATTGACGCATTTGCACGGCGGCAACCTGACGATTGAGAGTGAGAAAGGCAAGGGAACCACGGTGTCTTTGTGGTTCCCTCCCTCATGCTTGCGGGAGCCTGAAAGGGCTTAGGACCGGGTGTAACATGATGCCAGATAGTGTCGTCACACGATGTTTCATGGCCTGCAAACCACCTTTTTCTGTGCTTCCGTCTACATACATTGAAATGTCTGGTTCTCGAGAATGGCAGTTTCTGGCGCATTCTCCCTCTCGTGGGGACGCTATCTAAACAACAAATCATCGGTGCATTGGGCGAGGCGGCCTAGTGGCGCGTGTTGGGGTAGTCATGCTCGATGGTGAGGGGCTGGGCGCGTTTGGGAGCGTCCTCGCCGCGGATTTCATCGAAGAACATATCCCACAGCGATTTATCCGGCGTTTGAGCTTTCTGAGGCTTGGCGGAGCGGGGCTGGGTGGGTGCGCCCGTTGCTGAGGGGGAGTTGGTGGAGGGTGCATTCAGCCATGGCAGGGTTTCTGTTGCGTTGATGCGTGAGGTGGGGGCTTTGGGATGGGCGGTGGCCAGCATGTTACCGAAGATTTTAGCGGGTAATGAGCCACCGGTGATTTTTTGCATGGGTTTATTATCGTCCCGCCCGACCCAGACACCGCCAATCAGTTTGGTGCTATAGCCGATGAACCACGCATCGCGGTAGTCCTGACTGGTGCCGGTTTTGCCTGCCACTGAGAAGGGCAGGCGAATGGATTTGGCGGTGCCATATTGTACCACCGCCTGAAGCATTTGGTGCATTTCCCCCGCGACGACGGAGCGTAAGCGTTGCGGGTGGTGAGGGATATGTTTGTAGAGCAGGGTTTTATCCGCATTGCGGCGAATTTCCTGCACGCCATAGGGCTGGATTCCCACGCCGCCATTGGCGATATGGGCATAGGCGGTCGTGAGTTCCAGCAGGGTGACTTCGCTGGCGCCGAGTGCCAGTGAGGGCTGGTTTTTCAGGGGGCTTTCCACGCCCAGTTCACGTGCGGTGGTGATGACCTGATGGCGTCCGACCTCTTCACTGAGGCGAACCGCAGGTATGTTGAGCGATTGGGCGAAGGCTTGTTCCAGCGTCACCATGCCACGGAAGCGGTGGTCGTAGTTGTCCGGGCTCCATTTGCCGATGCGAAGTGGCGCATCTTCAATGAGGCTGTTAGCGCGCCAGCCTTGTTTTAAGCCTGTCAGGTAGGGGAAAAGTTTGAAGGCAGAGCCGGGCTGTCGGCTGGCTTGTGTGGCGCGGTTATACTGGCTGCCGCGGTAGGAGCGTCCACCCATCATGGCGCGCACCGCACCATCCGGGCTGAGGAGTATGGCGGCGGCTTGCATGGTGGAGGGGGTGGCTTCTTCCTCTGCCTTGGGGGTGGGGGGAAGGGTTTGCGCCAGCGATGTTTCGATGGATTTTTGCAAGGCGGGGTCAAAGCTGGTGCGGATGGTGACATCTTCATCCACCCGACCGATGATGTCTGGCAGGGTGCTCATGACCCAATCTGCAAAATAGTGACTATTGTTCTGATCGCCATAGGTTTGCTGACGCTGGGCTGGGTATTCCATGGCGGCTTGCGCGATGGCAGGGCTGATAAAGCCCGCATCCTGCATATTGCGAATGACCTGACGGGTGCGCTGCATGGAGCGTTCCGGATGGCTGGTGGGGGCGTAACGGGATGGAGCCTTCAGCAGGCCAACAATCATGGCGGCTTCCGTCACATTGAGCGAACGGGCGGATTTGTTGAAATACCGGCGGGCGGCGGCATCCACACCATAGGTGCCAGCGCCGAGATAGACGCGGTTGAGGTAAAGGGTGAGCAGCTCTTCCTTGCTGAACTTATATTCCAGCCAGAAGGCGAGCATGACCTCTTGCACTTTACGTTTCAGGTTGCGGTCTGAGGAAAGGAACAGGTTTTTGGCCAACTGCTGAGTGATGGTGCTGCCGCCCTGCACCACTCTGCCAGCACGGGTATTCACCCAGAAGGCACGGGCAAGGCCGATGGGATCCAGACCGAAATGGCTGAAAAAACGGCGGTCTTCTGTGGCAATGAGGGCGTTGACCAGATTGGTGGGAAACTGCTCATAGCGGAGGTAATCGCCGTAGAGTTCTCCGTAGGAAGCGAAGGGTTTGCCGTGGATATCCAGCAGGACGATGCCGGGTTTTTCCCGCACGATATCCAGATGGTCGGTCTCTGGCAGATCATGCGCAAAATAGAGTAGTGCCAGCAACCCCAGGACTCCACCCCAGATGACACCCAGAAATAACAGTCGCTTGAACAGTGGCAGCAACAGGGCAGATCGTGAATGGGCGGACGTTGTATCTTCCCGGCGGGTGGTGCGGGAGGCTCTGGCGCTGCTGCCGGAACGAGACGCCCTGATGCGGCCAGACGAGGATGTGCCCTTGCCACCTGAGCCGGACTTGCCGGTTTTACGTGGGGAGGGGGAATCTTTACGGGGGGGACGCCCGGCCATGGTGTGAGTTCCTGAGGTTGCATGAGAGCGGTAATGGTTATATGAAAACCCTTGTCTTGTGTCTATGGTTTGTGCCGGAGTGTCATGGTTTCTTCTCGTTCTTCTTCCTTGTCTGCTGATGCAACTGGTGCGGACAGGTCGCGCCGTTACGGTAGTTTGCGTTTTCTGATGCCGTATATGAAGCCCTATATCAGCACCATGCTGGTGGCATTGGTGGCTATGGGTTTTACCGCTGCGGCTCTGTTGGGGGTGGGGCATGGGTTGCGTTATCTGGTGGATGAGGGGTTGGGCAAAGGCGACCCGTACCTGCTGGATCATGCCTTCTGGTTTCTGGCGGTATTGACGGTCTTGCTGGCTATTGCCTCTTTCCTGCGGAGTTATGGCATGGCGTGGGTAGGAGAACAGGTGGTGGCAGATATCCGGCGGGATGCCTTTGCCCATGCTATGCGGCTTTCCCCCGGATATTATGCCGATGTGCGAACGGGAGAGGTGTTGTCCCGTCTGACGACCGATACGACTTTGTTACAGGCCGTGGTGACCAGCACTCTGGCCTTTGCTTTGCGTAATCTGCTGATGTTGATGGGGGGGGCGGGCATGTTGCTGTGGACCAGCCCGACACTGGCGGCTTATATGCTGTTGCTGATTCCTGCCGTGGTGATGCCTGTTGTGGTGTTGGGGCGCAAGGTGCGTATGTATTCGCGTCGGGTGCAGGATTGCATGGCGGATCTGACCGCGACGATGGAGGAGGGGCTTTCGCATTTGCAGACGGTGCAGGCCTATGGGCTGGAGGAGTCATTACAGCAGCGAAACCGGGGACAACTGGATGCCATGATGCAGCAGGTGGAGCGGCGGCTGGTGTTGCGATCCTTGCTGGTGGGGTTGGTGATTGCACTGGTATTTGGCGCGATTGTGCTGCTGCTGTGGATGGGCGGGCACCGTGTGTTGACCGGTGAGATGAGTGCGGGGGAATTATCTTCTTTTGTCTTCTATGCCGTGTTGGTGGCGGCAGCCACCGGAGGATTGAGTGAAGTTTCCGGCGATTTGCAGCGGGCAGCCGGTGCCGCCGAGCGTTTGATGGAATTGTTGGCCACGCAGCCGGTCATTCAGGTGCCGATGCAGCCCAAAGCATTGCCAGCGGCGGGGGATGGCACGGGTGTTGGGCGATTGGAATGCCGTCATGTACGGTTTGCCTATCCGGGGCGAGAGGGTAAACCTGCTATACAGGCGTTGAATCTGGTGTTGCAGCCGGGGGAGAAAGTGGCGCTGGTAGGGCCTTCCGGTGCGGGGAAAACGACCTTATTGCAACTGTTGCTACGCTTTTATGACCCGCAGGGTGGAGAGATTCTGCTGGACGGTGTGTCCCTGCGTGAGATGCACCCGGATACGCTGCGCAATGCGATTGCCTATGTTCCGCAAGAGCCGGCCATTTTTGCGGCTTCTGCCTGGGAGAATATTCGTTATGGCCGACCGGAAGCAACCGATGCAGAAGTGATTGAGGCTGCACGGGCGGCAGAGGCACTGGATTTCCTCAACACGCTGCCGGATGGGCTGGATAGTCTGTTGGGGGAGCGGGGGAA
Source organism: uncultured Rickettsiales bacterium (assembly GCA_964538615.1). Taxonomy (GTDB): domain Bacteria; phylum Pseudomonadota; class Alphaproteobacteria; order Rickettsiales; family RI-342; genus CAZIGK01. The sequence goes on from CAZIGK010000005.1 coordinate 64,116, forward strand.
TAAACTTTCCGGCGGGCAAAGACAGCGTATTGCGATTGCGCGGGCTTTATTACGTAAACCGCGTCTGGTGTTGCTGGATGAAGCGACATCCGCGCTGGATGCGCACCATGAGCAAAAAGTGCAGCAGGCGATGGAAAATCTAATGCAGGGGCGTACGACTCTGGTGATTGCACACCGGTTAGCGACGATCCGGCATATGGACCGGATTGTGGTGTTGCGTGACGGGCAGATAGTGGAAGAGGGTACGCACCAAAGCCTTCTGAAGCGGCAGGGGTTGTATGCCGGATTGGCGGCCTTGCAGTTTGGCGAACGACAGACCTAACACAGATAAAATGGTGTAAGTGAGGAACGGATGATATCGCACGGGGTAGTAGATGGCGCGGCAGGTGCCGTGGTGGTGATTCTGGCGGCAGGCAAGGGAACCCGTATGAAATCGGATTTGCCGAAAGTCATGCATCCTCTGGCGGGTAAGCCGTTGTTGTGGCATGTGTTGCGGTGTGCTGAGGCTTTGGAGCCAGCCGAAGTAGTGGTGGTCGTGGGGCCGGATATGCCGCAGGTGGAGGCATTGGCCAAAGGCTATCACCCAATGGTGCGAACCGTTGTGCAGCAGGAGCAACTGGGGACGGGTCATGCCGTGCAGACGGCATGGCAGGGGGTTGAGCAGCAACAGGCAGCGGTACTGGTGCTGTATGGAGATAGCCCGCTTTTGACGGCGCCGCTGGCCGCAGCAGCCTTGCAGGCAACACAGGAAGCCGCCATGTGTGTGGTAGGTATGCGGGTGGAACACCCAACGGGTTATGGGCGGCTGGTGCAGGATAAGCAGGATAAATTAGTGGCAATTGTGGAAGAAAAAGATGCAACAGCCACGGAACGGCAGATTCATCTGTGCAATTCTGGCATCATGGCCTTTGCCGGAGGGGTTTTGCCCCGGCTGATGGGTGGTTTTAGTAACCAGAATGCCAGCGGGGAATATTATTTGACGGAAGCCGTGGCACTGGCGCGTGCGCAAGGGCTGGAAGCCGCCGTGGTGGAAGGTGAGACAGAGCAATTGTTGGGAGCCAATACCCGTGTGGAACTGGCGCAACTGGAAGCCCTGCTGCAACAACGCCTGCGCAACGAAGCGATGCTGGCCGGGGTGACCATGGTGGCGCCAGAGACCGTCTTTCTGGCGGCGGATGTGGTGCTGGAGCGGGATGTGGTGCTTCAGCCGTTTGTCACGCTGGGGGAGCAGGTGCATGTGGAGCGCGGTGTGGAAATTCGGAGCTTTAGTCACTTGCAGCAGTGCCGTGTGGGGGCGGGTAGTGTGGTGGGACCTTATGCCAGATTGCGTCCCGGAACGGTGTTGCAGGGGCAGAACCATGTAGGGAACTTTGTTGAACTGAAAAATGCGGAACTGGGTGTTGGTAGCAAGGTGAACCATTTGAGTTATCTGGGTGATGCGACAGTGGGGGCGGCAAGCAATGTAGGCGCCGGAACCATTACCTGTAACTATGACGGTGTGCATAAAAGCCGCACCGTGATTGGAGATGGGTGTTTTATTGGGTCAAACAGTGCATTGGTGGCGCCAGTCGTGATTGGAGATGGGGCGCTGGTGGCGGCAGGTAGCGTGATTACGCAGGATGTGCCGGAGGATGCGCTGGCGGTCGCACGAGGTGTGCAGCAGGTGAAGCCGGGACGTGGGATGCGCAGCCGCCAGAAAACAACGGCGGCATGAGCGTGGCGGGAGCTGGCCACACGCAGCAGCAGGCCGAGGGTGTGACATGATACAGGGTGAAGGACAGGCATTGCCAAAGCATACCGCAGGGCGGGTGTTGATTGTTGCCGGATCGGATTCTGGGGGTGGCGCAGGGATTCAGGGTGACCTGAAAACGGTGACATTGCTTGGGGCATACGGCATGACGGCTATTACGGCGTTGACCGTGCAAAATACGCTGGGTGTTCAGGCTGTACAGCCCGTGCCGGTAGCGGTGATTCAGCAGCAAATGCAAGCTTGCCTGCAGGATATTGGCGCGGATGCCATCAAAACCGGCATGTTGCATTCTGCGGAGGTGATTGCGGCAGTGGTCGATGTGTTGCGGCAGGATGCTGCGGGTGTGCCGCTGGTGGTGGATCCGGTCATGGTGGCCAAAGGAGGACATGCATTATTACAGCCGGACGCGGAAAGCGCGCTATTGCGGGAACTGATGCCTCTGGCCACGGTCGTGACCCCTAATATCCCGGAAGCAGAGCGGCTGACGGGATGCCATATTGCTGATGAGGCGGGGATGCTAAGGGCCGGACGGCGGTTATGCGAGAAGGGTGCGCGGGCGGTTCTGATGAAGGGAGGGCATTTGCCAGGGGATAGGCTGGTGGATGTGCTGATGACTGCTGATGGTGTGGTGGGGCGTTGGGAGGGGGTGCGACGGGTGACGGCGCATACCCATGGCACGGGTTGTAGCTATGCCTCCGCGATTGCGGCGGGTTTGGCGCAGGAATTGCCCCTTGAAGATGCGGTGGCTCGTGCCTATATGCTGGTACAGCGGTTGATTGCCCATGCACCCGGTCTGGGGCAAGGTAAGGGACCGTTGGGACATCATCTGCTGATGCAGCCGACATAATGGGCAGTTTTTCTGCCGGACATACGATGGAAAGTGAACAAAGCATGACGGCATTGACGCCACGGGAAATTGTATCGGAACTGGATCGTCATATCATTGGGCAGCAGGACGCAAAGCGTGCAGTGGCTGTGGCCTTGCGAAACCGCTGGCGCAGGCAGCAATTGCCAGAGCCTTTGCGCGATGAGGTGATGCCGAAGAATATTCTGATGATCGGGCCGACAGGTTGCGGCAAGACAGAGATTGCGCGGCGTTTGTCTAAACTGGCGCAGGCGCCTTTTATTAAAGTAGAGGCCACCAAATATACCGAGGTGGGGTATGTTGGGCGCGATGTGGAACAGATGATACGCGATTTGGTGGAAGTGGCCGTACTGATGGTGCGCGAACAGCAGCGCAAAGACGTGCGTGCCAAGGCGGAGGCCGCGACCGAGGAGCGCTTGCTGGATGCGTTGGTTGGGGCATCTGCCAGCCCGGAGACGCGGCAAAAATTTCGGGCGAAACTGCGTGATGACCAGTTGGAAGCGCAGGAGATTGAGATAGAGGTCGCTGATAGTGCGCCGCAGACGCAATTTAACAGTATGGAGATTCCCGGTATGCCGGGAGCGCATATGGGCATGCTGAACATTGGCGATATGTTTGGTAAAATGATGGGCGAGCGTACACGCAAGCGCAAAGTGACGGTGGGAGAGGCACGCCGTCTGGTGCTGGCGGAAGAAAGCGACAAGCTGGTGGATGAGGAAGCCTTGTTGCGTGAGGCGATTGCGGTGACGGAAAACCATGGCATTGTGTTTTTGGATGAAGTGGACAAGATTTGTGCGCGCTCGGAAGCGCGGGGCGGTGATGTCAGCCGGGAAGGGGTACAGCGGGATTTGTTGCCGTTGATTGAAGGTACCACGGTTTCTACCAAATATGGCAGCGTAAAAACGGATCATATTTTGTTCATTGCTTCCGGAGCGTTTCATGTGTCCAAGCCATCTGACCTGCTGCCGGAATTGCAGGGGCGGTTGCCGATTCGGGTTGAGCTGAAGCCGCTGGATGAAGCGGATCTGGTACGGATTTTGCGCGAGCCGGAGGCCAGTTTGCTGGATCAGTATGTCGCGCTGATGGCAACCGAAGGGCTACGTGTCCGTTTTACGGAGGATGCGGTGGGAGCGGTGGCATCGCTAGCGGCACAAGTGAACCGGGAGGTGGAGAATATTGGCGCACGCAGGCTGCATACCATCATGGAGCGGTTGATGGACGACCTGAGTTTTGCCGCCAGCGACCGGGCCGGAGCCGAACAGGTGATTGATGCGGCTTATGTGCAGGATAGACTGGCAAGTATTGTCATTAATAGTGATTTAACCAGATATATCTTATAGTGGTACATAGTGGAGTTACGAGATAGAGACGCTTAGCAAAGGGTAACAAAGCGGTTTTTATGATGTTGACTATCTTGTGATATGGATGAGGGTGACAGGGTTAGCAATGGCTATGCATTATTTGCATAGCAGCCAGATGCAAATGGTAATTGTGTAACTGGTTTTATATTGCTATAACCGCGTCACTGAAGACGAGATTAGGTTTGAAAGCAAAGGCGATAGGTTGACGAGACATCGCATAGCAGCTGGAAAACCTTCCCCAGGTTCAGGCCGCAAGGTTTGGACAACTTCTGTCCGGTTGAGACTCCCTTCTCCCGGATGTGAAGCCTCCCTGTTAAAGCTCGCCGGGTTGCGGTAACGTAACCCGGTCTTTTTTTGTCATCATTCTGTCATGTGGCTATGCTAGTTCAACGGTACCGTATGTGCAACGCATGTGTGGTTACGTGTAACGATGCATTGATCCATGAGAATTGCTATGACCCAATCTGTTCCGATGTCGCCTTTGTTAGAGCAGCGTTTGCGCCGACTGCGTGAAGATATACTGCGTTTGGATGCGGTAACTGCCGGCGATGCGCGAGAGCGGGAGCTTTCCTATGCGCTGCTGGTGCGTTATTTCCTCCAAAATGAGGGTGATATGGCATTGGTAGATGTGCGCACCCATAGAATGAACGAATGGCTGGCCGAGAATATGGCCGACAAAATGCGCCCACGTACGTTGGCGGATATTCTGAATGAAGCGGAAGCGACACCGGAGATGATGGTCGTACTGGCTACCCATTATGCCATGGTGTTCGATGTTCCCTATGCGGATCTGGTGGATGAGCGCAATCACACCAGCTATGCCATATTGCGGCAATGTGCAGAAAAACATGGATTACCCTGGCCAGAGTGGTTGGAGGTGGATGGCAGTATCCGGGTAAATGCTTTTTTGTTTGATGCTGTTGAACGGCAGTATGACGCTATCCGGCATTTGGATATCATAACGAAGGGCAGACCTGATCAGCCAGAGGGGCTGACGGCAGAGAACGTGCACATGCTGTTGGCAAGTAATGCCAGACACCGTGGACTATCTGCCAATGGAGCCGCATTGTGGGATCAGCCGCCAGGTTCTGTGGCGCCGCAGGATGGTCAGCAGCAGCCAAGCATGGCAAATTATCGGGCGAATATGCAGGCAATAGTGGATGCCTATCCCGCGTTTTTGGCGCATGCGGCACTGACACGAGAGTTCGGCTTGTATCCCCTGGTAAGGGCGCTTGAGGAGATGGCGCGGCAGGGAATGTTTATGCATGAGGTGGAGTCGGCTGTAGATGCGACGGATCAGCAAAGGGGTGAGCATCTTCAGCGCCTGCAACAGGCGGCGGTGAAGGTACTGGATGGGCTGGAACAGTTCTATCTGCGTTATCCGCGAGCTGAAACGGTAGAAATGGTTGAGGCGGTTTGTCTGGATGTGGAGCGGATGCTGCAGTTGGTGCAAGGGAGGATGCCAGAGCTGTCACCTGCTGCGCAACGCCGATCAGACGCGCCGGAACGGGCTTTTGAAAAAGCCTATGCTACGGTACATTTGCAGCAGGCGTGGACTCAGGTGCGGGAGATGTTGCGAGCCGCCGAATGGTACTATGCGGATGGGGCGTTGCGATCGGGTTCGGTGATGATTCCTTTGGAAAAACTATTGCGAGAGCGGGTGTATGACGATGAAGAGCGCATCGAGCTTGCGGGCAAAGTCGGAGAACGACTGGAAGAGCTTTATCCACTGAAATTACGGTTCTCTCTGGCGCGAGCCGTAGAGATATTGGCAAATGAGCGTGAGGTGATGGGAAGGCACCTCCGGGATGATGAGTGGCAAAAAACACAGGTCGAAGGAGCCGAGCGTCAGGCGCTGCTGGATTATGGAGAGCGGGCAATGGCGATGGCCGCAACGGTGCCGGGTTTGTTCCGCACGATAGAAGGGCTGTTGAACGCATCGCAGCGGGAGGTGCTTTATGCTCATTTCGGCTCTGTGTACGAACAAGCGGGAGCTGGCATAAGTGACGCCTTGATTGAGCAGCGCGATTTGAACAACCTGTATCGGCATCTGACGGGGAGCGGAATGTTGCGTGCCAGTACGCACGTGTTTCTGGAGCGTGGCGTCTATGAAGCTGCCCGTTCTGGCGGGTACGGTGATCATGCGGTAGCGATTCAGGTGATTTTACAGGCGCTATTTGACAGATTGCGGGATGTGCCCACGCCGGAGCAGACGCAGACAGGATTGCGTCAGACGGGAAGTCTGGTACAGGAAGCATTGCGTGAGGCGACACGTATTGCTGGTGATCGGAGCATTGCTTAATAGAAACCGTTATATTTGAGGCGTGACAAGTGCAAGGCTTGGCGGTACAAGCCGTGCAGGTTTCGTATGGGGCGATCGGTGAAAGCGGGATGGCGCATCATCTTTCACGCGCAGGGTTGACCAGATTTGCTGTGGGTGCGGTTTGTGTGACAAGTGCGGGTTGATAGTCTCTGGGAGCCTGTGAATCATGATAGTATGTGCGAGGGTGTATGCATTCGTCCGTTGCCTCTGGTTTCCGCAGTCTGAAGGATATTGACCCTACGGGTAAAACATTGTTGGTACGGCTGGATTTGAACGTGCCGATGCAGTTGGGTAAAATTACCGATACGACACGGGTGGTGCGGTCTATGCCGACCATTCATTACCTGCGGGAGCGGGGAGCGAAAGTGGTGATTTTGTCGCATTTTGACCGTCCTAAGGGGAAATTTGTGCCCTCCATGTCGCTGGCGCCTTTGGTGGATGCGCTGGAAGAAGCTCTGGGTTGCGCTGTGAAATTTGGGGTGGATTGCATTGGCAAGGCAGCGGAAGAGGCGGTGGCATCCTTACAGCCGGGAGACGTATTGCTGCTGGAAAACCTGCGCTTTCATGCGGAAGAAGAAGCGAATGAACCAGCCTTTGCCAAGGCGCTGGCGAGACTGGGTGATGTGTTTGTGAATGATGCGTTTTCCTGCTCGCATCGGGCCCATGCCTCGATTGTGGGGGTGGCAGAGCATTTGCCCGCCGTGGCTGGTTTATTGATGCAGGCCGAGCTGGAAGCCTTGTCCGCGGCATTGACGCAGGCCGAACGGCCATTGATGGCGATTGTGGGAGGTGCCAAGGTTTCCACGAAATTACAGATTTTATCCCGACTGGTGGAAAAGGTGGATAAGCTGGTGATTGGTGGCGGCATGGCAAACACGTTTCTGTTTGCACAGGGGTACCCGATGGGGAAATCTCTGCATGAAGAAAATTGTGTGGAAGAAGCACTGGCGGTTTTGCAAAAAGCAAAACAGGTTGGATGTGAGGTGTTGTTGCCAGTGGACGTGACGGTTAGCAAAGCATTTGCGCCACGTAGCCCCAACCGGGTAACGGTGCCTGCGGATGTGCAGCCGGATGAATTGATTCTGGATGTGGGGGCAGAGAGTTATTTGCAACTGGCAAAAGCCCTGTGTGACAGCAAGACATTGTTATGGAACGGGCCGGTTGGTGCTTTTGAGACGCCTCCGTTTGATGTCGGGAGTTTGAGCATTGCGCGTTTGGTGGCGGCACGGACGCGACAGGGGAGGCTGACCAGTGTGGCAGGTGGCGGCGATACGCTGGCAGCACTGGCGGCAGCGGGTCTGACCGAGAGTCTGAGTTATATTTCGACTGCGGGGGGAGCCTTTCTGGAGTGGCTGGAAGGCAAAGACCTGCCGGGTGTGGCGGCTTTGCAGAGAGCAACGCGGCAGGCGGCTTAAGGCGTATGTTGCCGAATGCTCCACAGCTATGTCTGGATGCGGAAACCGGGGCTTTGCATATTCAGGCGGCCGCAGGGCAAGGGATGCAAACGCTTGCATTATGCGTGAGTGAAGAGCTGTCTGCCACACTGGGAGCGCCCGCGCTGAAGCAACTGATAGGGCAATGGCAGGAGCAGGGACGCCGTTTTGGTGTAGAGGTGGCCGTGTGGGTGGATGTCTCTGCCAGTCGGGGATTGCTGCTGGCCTGTATGGAAGAGCGGTTGCCGTATTTGCGCTATCGGCCAGCGGTGGAGGATGCTGCCTTGCCGGAATTGAAGGGGCGGGCGGTGGCGCTGGGGTTGGTGATGGAATGAGGGGCGGAGTTGGGTGTTTTAGGGGGGGACTGTGGCGAAAGAAACACAGTGGTGATGGAAAAAACATCCGAAACCGAGAGAGTTATCTATCTTTATTGCCAGTTTACACAAAATGCTTATAAGCGGAAACTGCATTGCATGGTCCCCTTTGCAATGTAATTGTTCAAAAACGCATTCCCGCTGAAGTGCTAATGACAAAAACACAAGGCGTAATGTTCTGAGGAGTACTACTTATGAATACGAAGTTTCTGGCTCTTGCAGCCTCTCTGTTGCTGGTAACCGCTTGCGAAACCCCTCCTGCTCAGGATGGTGGCGCGATTGGTGGTGGTGAAATGGGTGCTGCTGGCAACCGCACCGGTGCTTTCAGCGGTCTGTATGGTGATGAGTCTGTTGGTCAACTGGCGCAGGGTGTTCCTGATCGCGTATTCTTCGCGACCGATAGCTCTGTTCTGGATGCTCAGGCACAAACCGTTCTGCAATTGCAGGCTGGTTTCCTGAAAGACAATGGCAACACCACCGTTACCATCGAAGGTCACTGTGACGAGCGCGCTAGCCGTGAATACAACCTGGCGCTGGGTGAGCGTCGTGCAAACGCTGTGAAGAACTACCTGGTAGGTCTGGGCGTTCCTGCAAACCGCGTTGAGACCCTTTCTTATGGTAAAGAGCGTCCTGCTGTTGAAGGCCATTCTGAGTCTTCCTGGGCGAAAAACCGCCGCGGCGTAACCGTTGTTGTTCGCTAATTGCTGACACACGGCGGCCAGAGATTCTGGCCGGACGATTGGGAGAGGGCTGCCTGCGGGCAGCCCTTTCTTTTTGCGGTATCCGTTCCTGTGTGCCGGTATGAATAGGGGATAAAAAAGAGAGGATAGGGTGACGGGTATAGGTCTGCATGGTAAGAAATGGATGCAGGAACTTATCGCATTTTATGTTCTATTCGCTACAATGCCGGACATTCCAGACGCGGCATGGGGATTAGGGGATGCGGGTTCTGGAAATAGATGGGACGATCTGGCATCGGTTGAGGTGCCGCATTAGGGCGAGTGTGCCGAAGGATTGAAGTATGACGTTGCGTGCGATGAAGCGTGTGGGACTATTGGCGGCAGTGATGATGCTGGGAATGGGCTTTTCTGCCAGAGCGCAGATGCCGGATGACCGGATCATGCGACTGGAGCGGGACTTGCAGTTATTGCAGCGGCAGGTTTACCGCCAACAGGGTGGAGCGGCAGCGCCAGCGGATGGAAGTGCAGCCGCACAAGCCAGTGTACAGGCGATGCAGCGAGAAGAGGAAATGCGGCGGCTGAATGGCACGCTGGAGCAGTTGCAGCACCAGATTAACCGGTTGCAGACGACATTACAGCAGTTGGAAGAGGATGTGGATTTCCGGTTGCAGGAAGTGGAAAAGCAGCAACAGGCTCTGGTGCAGGCGATGCAGGCTGCGGCGGCGGTTCCGGCGGCGGGTATGCCTGTGGCGGCGGGAAGCGGTAATCCGGCACTGGTGCCGATGGATGAGGGGGCTGCGGCGTTGGATAATACGTCCGGCGAGTTGCCTAAGCCTGCGACGGATGCGGTAGCGGCGGGTCAGACGGAAACCATACAGCCGCCTGTACAGAACGGGCAATTTACCTCCCCCAGAGCGCATTATAATTATGCCTTTGGTTTGTTGAATCAGGGAAAATTTAAGGACGCAAGAGCAGCGTTATTGAGTTTTATTCAGAGCTATCCGAAGGATCCACTGGTGGGGAATGCTTATTACTGGGCAGGGGAAACCTATTATGCGGATAAGGATTACGCCAATGCGTCTCTACAGTTCCAGAAAGGGTATGAGGTGATGCCAACGGGGCCGAAAGCGCCGGACAACCTGTATAAGTTGGGGGTTTCCATTGCGCAGTTGGGTAAAGTGCCCGAAGCGTGCGTGGTGTTGGCCAGCGCGCTGGCGAAGCACCCGAATGCATCGAAAGAACTGGCGCAAAAAATACAGGCGGAAAGCAAGCGGTTGAAATGTGAATAGGCTCATATGACGGGAGCCTATGCGCAGTTTTGTCAGAATATGCAGCAATTGAGCCTCTGGGAGCCAGCGCCAAAGTTGGCTGTGGGGCTTTCTGGCGGGGTGGATAGTCTGTGCCTGACGCTGTGGCTGGCGCAATGGGTGCGTGAGCGAGGTGGAGCTTTGGTCGCCTTGATGGTGGACCATGGATTGCGTGCCGAAGCCGCAGACGAGTTGCGGGAGTTGCGTGCGTTTCTGGATGCGCGGATGATTGCGCATGAGACCCTGCACTGGCAGGGAGCAAAGCCTGTGGCAGGTATTCAGGAAGCGGCGCGGCAGGCGCGGTATGGGTTGCTGGATGCTGCGTGTGGTCGGCTGGGTATTTTGCACCTGTGTGTAGCGCACCATGCGGATGATGTGCGGGAGACGCTGGCGATGCGTCAGCAGCGAGGGAGTTTTGACTGGGGGTTAGCGGGCATCCCGCAGGTGCGGATGTTGCGCCATTGTCGGCTGTTACGTCCGTTGCTGAATATGCCGAAGGCGGCATTGCAGGAGTGGATGCAGCAGCAGCATGTACGCTGGTGGGAAGACCGTACGAACCAGAGCGAATGCTATACGCGTAACCGCTTGCGCTTGCAGGGGCAATGCCTGCCGGAACCGGAACCAGCAGCGCGGCAGGTGCGGATGGTAGAGGCGGAGCAGATAGCAGGGTGGGCTGCGCAAGTGCGGCGGGATGAGGATGCGGCGCATCGTTGGCCACTGGCCATGGCGGATTGGGTGCAACAGCCCGCCGGATTGCGGTTGTTGGGGCGGGTGATTCAGCAGTTGGTGCCATCGGTGAATCCTCCACGTACAGCAGCGTTGCGTTTGGTGGCAGAGCAGATGCAGCGCGGTGAAGCCTGGGTGTTGGGTGGGGTGCGCGGGCACCTATGGCGGCGGCAGTGGTTGATGTATCGGGAAATGGCGGCAGTGTTGCGTGACCCCGCGTTACTCCTGACGGGATATGTATCACGCATGTCGTGTGGAGTGCAAAATGCAGCATGGCAACCGCTGGGACGTGATGCAGCAATACAGTGGCGTAAACAGTGGTTGTTGCAGCAGGATGTACGCGCCGGATGGCCGGTGGAGCGGCTGGCGGTGTTGCCAGTGCCATCTGGCGGTGTAGAGCCGCCGATGGATGTCTGGGTGCCGGACATGGCTCTGACGGAGCCAATGGGCTGGACAGGAGCCATGGTCAGGGATGCATGATGGCAGAAAAGACCGTAATTTTATGCAAAATAAGGCAGGTTCTTTTTGCCAGTTGTGATTGGGTCGGCTATGGTCAGTCTCTTCTACATTCATCAGCAGGTAGGTACGTTGAACGGGCGTATGTCTATATGCGAAAACACAGGATGATGCCATGAACCGTAATGTGATTATCTGGGTGTTGGTTGCCCTGGCTTTGATGGCGGTGTTCAAAGGGTTGCAGGATATGTCTGGCCCGCAGAACGGCCAGCGTTTGAGTTTTTCTCAGTTTCTGGATCAGGTGGAAGCAGGTTCGGTGGAGGCGGTCACGCTGAAGGGGGATGTGATTCGGGGGACACTGAAGGATCAGGCGGCATTTGAGACGACCGCTGCGGACTACCCGGATTTGATTCCCAGCCTGCGGGAAAAAGGGGTGAATATTACGGTCGAGGCGCCGGAGGGTGGAAGCCTGTTCTGGAGTTTTGTGATTTCCTGGTTGCCGTTTATTGTGATTGCGGCCATTTGGATTTTCTTTTTACGGCAAATGCAGTCCGGCGGGAAGGGTGGTGCGATGGGCTTTGGTAAATCCCGCGCACGGATGCTGACCGAAAAAACCGGACGGGTGCTGTTTACCGATGTAGCCGGGGTGGATGAGGCCAAGGGCGAATTGGAAGAAATGGTGGAGTTTTTGAAAGACCCCGGCAAGTTTCAGAAACTGGGGGGGAAAATACCCAAAGGCTGTTTGCTGGTTGGCCCTCCCGGTACGGGGAAGACCTTGTTGGCGCGGGCCATTGCCGGGGAAGCGGGTGTACCGTTTTTCACCATTTCCGGTTCTGACTTTGTGGAAATGTTTGTTGGTGTGGGTGCCAGCCGCGTGCGGGATATGTTTGAGCAGGGCAAGAAAAATGCCCCCTGCATTATTTTTATTGATGAGATTGACGCGGTAGGGCGTCACCGTGGTTTGGGTATGGGCGGCGGTAATGATGAGCGCGAGCAAACCCTGAACCAGTTGCTGGTGGAGATGGATGGATTTGAATCCAATGAAGGGGTGATATTGATTGCGGCGACTAACCGTCCGGATGTCTTGGATCCGGCTTTGTTGCGTCCGGGTCGATTTGATCGGCAGATTGTTGTGAGCAACCCGGATATTCAGGGACGGGAGCAAATTTTGGGTGTGCACCTGAAAAAAGTGCCGCTGGCACCTGATGTGGACGCCAAGGTGATTGCGCGGGGAACGCCGGGTTTTTCCGGTGCGGATTTGGCTAATCTGGTCAATGAGGCGGCATTATTGGCGGCGCGTAAAAACAAAAAAGTTGTCACCATGCTTGAGCTGGAAGAGGCGAAAGATAAGGTGATGATGGGCGTGGAGCGTAAGTCCATGCTGATGAGCGAGGAAGAAAAGCGGCTGACGGCGTATCATGAAGGAGGGCATGCGCTGGTGGCGTTGCATTGCCCGTCCTCTGACCCGATTCACAAGGCCACCATTATTCCACGCGGGCGGGCGCTGGGTATGGTGATGCGGTTGCCAGAATCCGATCATTATTCCATCACGCGTGATAAGCTGAAGGATGATATGGTTGTCGCGCTGGGTGGGCGTGTGGCTGAAGAGTTGATTTTTGGTCATGGTAAAGTGACGACGGGAGCTTCCTCCGATATTCAGCAGTTGACCCGTATTGCCAAGGCCATGGTGACCAAATGGGGCATGAGCGATAAGGTGGGGCCGATTTATTTGGGGGATGAGCAACAGGAAATGTATTTAGGTGGCGGAAGCGGTGATGTGCGGGTGTTATCGCAGGAGAATGCCAAGCTGGTGGACGCAGAAGTCAAAGCCCTGATTCAGGAAGCGGATACACGTGCGCGACAGATTTTGACTGAGCATTTGGATGATTTGCACCGCTTAGCAGAAGCGTTGCTGGAGCATGAGACGCTGACCGGTGAAGAAATTCAGGCGGTGTTGCGTGGCGAGGTGATTGTACCATTCCATAAGCAAACTCCGACCAGTCCGAAAGTGCGGCGGAGTTCGATTCCGTTGGGGGGGCGGACACCGGCTGCTCCTGCCAATGATGGAGGTGCGGCAGACGATGCGAAGGCTCAGGTGCCAGAGCAGGCAAGCGGCGCGCCGAAAGGCACCAAGGCACCGAAGGCGGCGGCAAAAAGCTCTGGTGGCGGCACCAAGGCGGGAAAGATGACGGCAAAACCGAAGGCGCCTTCCGGTAAGGCAAGTCGTAGCCAAAAAGCCCCCGAAGCCAGTGATGGTGTGGCGAAGGCAGAGAAGCCTGCGGCCAATCGTAAGCCACGCAAGACGGGTGGCGCCGAATGAGCCGACAGATTTTTGGGACGGATGGGGTGCGTGGGACGGCCAATGTGTTTCCTATCACGCCGGAGATGGTGATGCGACTGGGCATGGCGGCGGGTATGCGTTGTCAGGCGCGTACACAGGGGCACCGTCCGCTTGCGGTCATGGCGAAGGATACCCGCCTTTCCGGTTATTTGCTGGAAAATGCCCTGACCGCTGGCCTGATTGCCGTTGGGGTAGATGTGGTGCTGGTCGGGCCGTTGCCGACCCCCGCCGTGGCACTGCTGACCCGTAGCTTGCGTGCGGATTTGGGGATTATGCTTTCTGCTTCGCATAACCCGTTTCAGGATAATGGGATTAAGTTTTTTGGGCCGGATGGCTATAAACTAAGCGATGCGGAAGAGGCTGATATTGAAACTCTGCTGCAGGACGGTGCCGAGATTCATTACGCCGCGCCGGATAAGCTTGGGAAAGCACGACGGATGGAGGATGCAACCGGGCGCTACATTGAGTATGCGAAATCTACCTTTCCCCGTGGGATGCGGTTGGATGGGCTGAAAGTGGTGGTGGATTGCGCCAATGGTGCGGCCTATCAGGTGGCGCCGAAAGTGTTATGGGAGTTGGGTGCCGAGGTGATTGCGCTGGGGGTGAGTCCGGACGGGTTTAATATTAACCGCGATTGTGGCTCTACGCACCCTCGGACGCTGGCAGAGGCGGTGGTTTTGCACGGCGCGGATGTGGGCATTGCGCTGGATGGTGATGCGGACCGATTGATTGTGGTGGATGAGCTGGGTCAGGTGGTGGACGGTGACCAGTTGATGGCGATGGTGGTGACGCAGTTACAACAGCAAGGCCTGTTGCGTGGCGGTGCGCTGGTGGCGACCGTGATGTCTAATATGGGGCTGGAAGAGTATGTGCAGGGGTTGGGATTACAACTGCTGCGTACCAAAGTCGGTGACCGCTATGTCATGGAAGTGATGCGGGAGCAGGGGTGTAATGTGGGGGGAGAGCAATCCGGCCATATTATTCTGAATGACTATACGACCACGGGTGATGGATTGGTGGCTGCGTTGCAGGTCTTGGCCTTACTGCGTTTGCAGGGTGGCAAGGCCAGCGAAGGAACACGGTTATTTGCGCCGTACCCGCAGGTGTTGGAGAATATTCGCTACCCACAGGGGCAGCAACCGTTGGAAGCGGAGTCCGTGCGTCAGGCGATGGCGGAGGCCGAGGCGCTATTGCAGGGCAATGGACGATTGCTGGTGCGTAAATCCGGTACGGAGCCGTTGATACGGGTGATGGTGGAAAGCCGTGATGAAGCCGTGTTGCGTCAGGCTTTAGCGCGGGTGACCGATGCCATTCAGGCCTTGGTGGCGCAGGCTGCGTAAGCGTGAGGAAACGACCATGACAGAGCATAGGCAGGTCATGCCGCTGAAGACCGGAATGAAGACCCACGACGGGGTGCATCATATGTGGTATCGGGTGTATTTTGAGGATACGGATGCCGGAGGCATTATGTATCATGCCAATTACCTGAACATGTGTGAGCGGGCACGGACGGAGTGGCTGCGCGCTTCAGGGTTTCAGCAGCATGAACTGATGCGGCGGGAAGGGATTGGCTTTGTTGTGCGCCGGGCTGAGATTGATTATCAAAAACCGGCTTTTCTGGATGATGCCCTGAATGTGCAAACCCGGATTGAAGCGATAGGCAAAACCAGCATGACGCTTGAGCAGGATATATACCGACTGCCACCGGATGCACCTATGGAACTGTTGGAAATGATCGCACGGGTGAAAATTGTGCTGGTGTGTATTAATGCCGCGAAGCGAGCTGTGCGTATCCCTGTAGAAATCATTGACGCATTGCAAACTTCATAGCATCATGCGGCGCTTGTTTATCTTCTCCTCACCGAGTGAGAGGGGAGGCAGCCCAACTTTTTTGTTTTTTGGCAAGGAGCCACGTCTATATGGTCGCAGAAACAACCGAAGCCGCCGCCGCTGTTGAAGGAGTGGGCGCTACCGAGATTGCCGGCTCTGTGGAGCAGGTGGATATGAGCTTCCTCGGCCTGTTTATGCAGGCGGATATTATTGTGCAGGGAGTGATGCTGCTGCTGCTGGGGGCATCGCTCTGGTGTTGGTCTATTGTGTTTGAAAAAGTGATGCTCTACCGCACCGTACGCAGCCGGGCGACGCAGTTTCAGGAGAGTTTTTGGTCATCAGATGATTTGGATGCCTGTTACCAGAAAATGCGGAAGCTGAAGATGCACCCGATGCTGGCGGTCTTTATGGCGGGGATGCAGGAATGGTATGGGTCCAAGGTGGGAGAGATGTCACTGGATGCTTATGCCAAGCGGTCTGTACTGGAGCGCATTGAAAAAGTGATGATGGTGGCGCGCAACCGTGAGCAGGATAAGCTGGAAGGCGGCATTGGGTTTCTGGCCACTGCCGGAGCAACAGCGCCGTTTATTGGGTTGTTTGGTACCGTGTGGGGGATTATGAACAGCTTTCAGAATATTGCGGCGCAGAAAAGCACCAATCTGGCTGTGGTAGCACCCGGTATTGCGGAAGCGTTGCTGGCCACGGCGATTGGTCTGGTGGTGGCGATTCCTGCGGTGATGGCTTATAATAAGTTGCAGCAGGCCAGTGGCGCGATTGCTGGAGATATGGAAGATTTCAGCACAGAGTTTCTGGCGTTGTTGTCTCGTCAATTGGATGCGAAGCGTGGCGGCTCGTCCATGCTGGCGGCATAAGGTTCCGACGATCGATTGATTGATATTCACGTGATGGAGTAGCGGTTATGGGTGCATCGGTTCCTTCTTCCGGTGGTGGAGGACGCGGGCGGGGTCGCCGCGGAGCGATGTCAGAGATTAACGTCACGCCGTTTGTGGACGTGATGCTGGTGTTGCTGATTATTTTTATGGTGACGGCGCCGATGATGACGGCGGGGGTATCCGTTGATTTGCCAGACAGCAAGGCACCTGCGTTACCCGGTACCGATGAACCTTTGACCATTAGCGTAAAAAAAGACGGCAGCCTGTATTTGCAGGAAACCGAAATTGAATTAGGTGAGCTGGTGGAAAAACTGCGTGCGATTGCCGGAGAAAAAACCGATACGCGCATTTTTGTGCGTGGGGATCAGGGGATTCATTACGGCCTGATTATGCAGGTGGTGGGCGAGATGAGTGCCGCAGGCTTTAACAAAGTGGCTCTGTTGACCGAGCCGAAACAATAGGTTTTCTATGTTCGAGAGCCTTCAGGCAGAAACACGTGTCGGCCTTAAATGGTCCTTCATGATGCACGGCGCGATTTTTCTGGTGTTCTTGCTGGACTTGGCCGGGTTGATTAACCTGACGCCAGAACCGGAGCCAATGCCGGATGTGGTGACAGTGGAGATTCTGCCGATTACCGATGTCACCAATGTGAAGATGGCACCGAAACAGCCGGAGCCACCTAAAATGCAGCCTAAGGCTCAGCCGGCGCCACCGACGCCGCCGAAACCCGTTGCGGAGCCGAAGCCGAAAGATGCGCCCAAGCCAACGCCTGTGGAGGCATTAACGGCGAAAGCAGAGGATATACCCCTGCCGAAGCCGGAGGAGAAGCCGGTGCCAAAACCGGAGAAGCCGAAGCCACAGCCGAAAGAAAAGCCCAAAGTTCAGGAAAAGCCCAAAGAGAAGCCGAAACCTGCAAAGCCACAGGCATCGCTTGAGGAGGTGTTGAAGAACTTGCAGGCGAAAGCGGCACAGCCGACGGTGATGACCGAGGAGCAGCATCAGCAGGCGTATTCTCGCACGCCGACCAATTATGATGCATCCAAGCCGCTTTCGATGAGTGAGATGGATGCGATTCGGCAACAGTTGAAACGTTGCTGGCGGATGCCTGCCGGGATGCGGGATGCTCACACGCTGATTGTGAAGTTGCAATTGCAACTGGGCATTGATGGCGCAGTGCAGGATGTGCAGATTGACCAGATGATGCGCTACCGGACGGATCCGGCGTTTCGGGCGGCGGCGGATAGTGCGGTGCGAGCGGTGCGTAAATGCAGCCCGTTGCAAGGGTTGCCGCAGGATAATTATGGGGCGTGGCGGGACATGGAAATGACCTTTGATCCACGGGATTTGCTGTAGGGCCTGTGTTTTTCGGGAGAGTATGGCGATAGAGCCTGTAACAAAACGCCATTTTTGGCAGGCCATGTAGCATCGGCTGATGGCTGTATTGGCGAATGCATGGCGGATATTGCGGGCAACGAGCCGAGGGCTGTTTGTCCGGCACGTCTGTAGGTGAGGGCGCTGGAAACTTATTCGTACATTTCGATGGGGACGTAATCTTCCCGCTGGAGGTCGCTGAAGCGGGTGGTATCGCCGTGGAAGGCCAGTTTTTCAATACCAATCGGGCCGTGACGCTGTTTGGCGACAATGACTTCCGCTGTGCCGTGGACGCGCTCCATTTCTTGCTGCCATTCGGTGAATTTGGGGGAATCTTCCCGCGGCATGGTACGGGCGAGGTAATATTCTTCACGGAAGACGAACATGACCACGTCGGCATCCTGCTCGATGGAGCCGGATTCCCTTAAGTCTGCCAGTTGCGGGCGTTTGTCTTCTCGCTGTTCTACGGCGCGGGAAAGCTGGGACAGGGCAATGACCGGGATATCCAGTTCTTTGGCGATGGCTTTGAGGCCTTGGGTGATTTCCGAAATTTCCTGCACACGGTTGGCCTGAGCTGCCGCCGAGGTGCCGCGCATGAGCTGGAGATAATCCACCACCAGAAAGGACAGGTTGTGCATGCGCTTCAGGCGGCGGGCGCGGGTTCGCAGCGCCGAGACGGAGATGGCGGGAGTGTCATCAATAAACAATTTCCATTCGCTCATTTTCTGGGTGCCGCGTACCAGTTCTGCAAACTCTTCGTTATTCAGGTCACCCCGGCGCATTTTATTGGAATTGACGCCGGTGACGCTGGCGAGCAGACGTGTAGCAAGCTGTTCTGCGGACATTTCCAGAGAAAAGATGGCGACAGAACCGGGTTTATTGGCGATTTCATGGCCGGCTTTAAATTTTTCCAGCAGGGCTTCCGCCGCTTTGAAGGCCATGGTGGTGGCCAGTGCGGTTTTCCCCATAGAAGGGCGACCCGCGAGGATGATGAGATCTGAGTTTTGGAAGCCGCCCATTAGTCGATCCAGATCGGTAAAACCGGTGGTGACCCCGATGACTTTGCCACGGTTCTGAAAGGCCATTTCCGCACGGCGCAGGGATTCTTGCAGGGCGTCTGCAATGCTAATGGTATTCCGTTCCACGCTGCCGCTGGTCGCGAGTGAGAAGAGCGATTGTTCAGCCGCTTCAATTTGGGCAGTGGCGGGTTCGTCTGGCCCGGCATCGGTGGCGGTGAGAATCATTTTATCACCAAGGGCGACCAGTTCCCGGCGGAGTGCCAGATCATGCACGGCTTTAGCGTAATCCAGCACGTGGGCGGAGAGGCCCGCCATGGCTGCGAGGCGTGCCAGATATTGTGCGCCACCGAGTTCTTTTAAAGCTTCGTCTTTATCGAAATAATGTTTCAGGGTGACGGGGTTGGCAATGAGTCCTTTATCCATGGAGCGGATAATAGCTTCGTAGATGCGGCCATGTACGGGTTCGAAGAAGTGACGGGATTCCAGAAAGTCGGAGATGTCATTCAGCTTATCGTTACGCACCAGCAGAGCGCCCAGCACAATTTGTTCTGCCTCCAGATTATAGGGCAGTTCCCGGTAGGGGGTTTGGGCTTCGCTGGTTGCGAGGCTGCTGGCAAGCGTTTCGGATGACATGGGTGTCGTGTTATTTCATCAGGAAGAGAGAGGACGGTAGTATAAACAAAAATAGCCGTATCACAATGCCAGTATGCAGGCAGGAGATACGGCCATTTTTATTGGGGGCGAATCGCAGCTATTATGCGGCTTCGCTTTCTTCCGTCGTGGTCGTGGCTTCAGCTTCTACGGGAGCAGCGACTTCTTCTACGGCAACGGCTTCAGCGGCTTCTGCTTCTGAGCGGGCAACAACAACTTGCAGCGGGTACACCACATCCGGGTGCAGAACCACGTTCACCGTGTAGGTGCCGATGTTCTTGATCGGGAAGTCAAGAGCCACATGGTGGTGGGTGATTTCCGCATGGGTTTTAGCAACTTCAGCGGCAATATCACGTGCGCTGACGGAGCCGTACATCTGACCATCTGGGCTGGCCTGGCGAATCAGAGAAACGCTGGTGCCTTGTAATTTGTTCAGCAGTTGAGCGGCCTCTGTTTTCAATTGCTCGTTACGGGCTTCAATGTCTGCTTTGCGGGCTTCAAACAGAGCTTTGTTTCTGTCATTGGCCAGCAGAGCTTTGCCCTGTGGAATGAGGAAATTGCGGCCAAAGCCGTTTTTAACCGTCACGATATCGCCGATGGTGCCGAGTTTGGCAACGCGTTCCAGCAGAATTACTTGCATGTGTTTAGCCTCATGTTCAATCTTTGTGCCGTGGTTGGCGGCTGTGGAGGTAGTTCCAGCAGTGCCACCCTGCTGAAGCCGCTGCCACCAGTAATGCAGGGGTGAGCAACAGAGCCAGCAGAGAATAGATAAAAACCGGAAAGACGAGCGCACTTGTCCACCGGCTTAACCTTTTGTGGGCGTGGACTATAGCCGAAAGAAAGTACGGTAACAACAAAATAATGCATGAAATGTGACCAATAAAGGCAAGCGGCGGACTGCCGAAGCCCATGGCGAGGGTTGCCAGCAGTAAACTGACCAGATGTGCGTAGTCCACACGGGTGCGGGTGACAAAGACTGAAGGGCGGATGGCCTGCGCTGTGCGCAGCTTGCTGGCCAAACGATGGGCGAACCAGCCATTGAGAGCCAGAAATAAAATCCATTGCCAGAGGGCTTGCCCGATAAACAGCGAGAGCGGGAGAGAGGTGAGCTGTTTACGCAGGTCAGTGATAGCCTCTTCTGGCATATGGGTGGTGGTTGTGTCCAGAGCGTCCAGTTGTTCCTGCAAGGTGGAGGCGATGATGCCTTGTAAGCCGGTGCCATGCGGGCTGGTGTAGTCCATGCTGAGGAGGCTGGCAGACAGTAGTAACAGGCTGAAGTAGGAGGAGAGGCTGGTGAGGCTTTGGATGAGGCTCGGCCAGCGTGCCTGCCATTGTTTATCCGGCATGAGGCGAAGCTGAACTTGTAGCAGGGAGTGACCTGTGAGGTAGGTGGGAGCCAGCACCAGAAGCAGGAGTAGCAGCCATTCTGACCCGTGCTGGCTGAGAAGCATGAGCAGGGCGAAGCAGCCGAGCGACGTCAGCAGGGCGCGGTGGCCATAACAAAAGCCAGCGGTTAGAAAGGGTGTGGGGCTTAAAAACAGCAAGCCAAGCGTGGCGGGCAGTGCTGCGGATAGATGTACCAGAACAAACGATATCACCCCGGCAAACACCGACAGGGGTAACCACTGGTTCGGTGCGGGCGCGGGGTGATGGGACATCTCGTACCTGTAATCTGCCGATCATGCACTAAGGCAGTGGCGGGCGGGTGAGGTTCCGGATAAATTAGTCAGCGACGTATGGCATCAGAGCCAGCGCGCGGGCACGCTTAATGGCTTTCGCCAGCAGACGCTGCTTTTTGGCGGATACGGCAGTGATGCGGCTTGGCATGATTTTGCCACGCTCAGAGGTGAAGCGTTGCAGCAGGCGAATGTCTTTGTAATCAATCGCCGGGGCTTCCGGGCCGGTCAGTGGGCAGGTTTTACGGCGGCGGAAAAACACGCGACGTGGGCCACCTTGTGCGCCACCGGAGCGGGGAGAGGAACTGTGAGCTGCTTCAGCCATGATTAGCGTATCCTTGTAGCTTATTATTCATCGTTGCTTGGAGTGGGACGGCGACGTGGGCCACCGCGCTGAGGACGGCCAGATGGGCCGGTAGAAGCGGGAGCGTTGCCTTGCTGCAGAACCGCAGAAGGTTCTTCGCTGATGGCTTCGACGCGAACGGTCATCAGACGGATGATGTCTTCGTTCAGGCGAGCCTGACGCTCGAATTCCTCGATGGCGGCGAACGGTGCATCAATGCCGAGATGGTGGTAGTGACCTTTACGGTTTTTCTCGATCTTGTAGGCCAGCGTGCGCAGACCCCAGGATTCTGACTTCACAATCTTGCCACCCAGACCGGTGATTACGTTGCTGTAGTCTTCAACCAGCTTGTTGACATCTGCCGGAGAAACCTCCTGACGCGCGATGAATGTGGATTCGTACAAAGGCATTCGTTGCTCCTCAGGCAGCAGCCGGATGACCGGATGCGCCCCGTGAAATGGGTTATAGGTAGATGCATGCGCGAAGTTGTGGGGAGAAGGGGCTTGCGTGCCGCAACCGACAGCATAACCACCCGCTGCGCACAAACGCATGGGAGGCGGATACTTACATCAGGATGGGGAGAATGGCAAGCGGGAAGTGAAGGAAAATGAGAGATGGTCGATGGATTGCTATATATAGGATAAATAGCAATAAAAGCTACTGAATATGGTGGGTTTTGCGCTTGGGGGTGGTAGAGTGCTTGCCAAGCGAGGGGAATATGTGTAGCAGGGAGTGGGGTCTGCGTATGGCAGGCTTATAGGAAGATAATGGATAAAACGCTAAGTAAAACGGATAGAAAACCAGATGAATAATGTAAGGGGATTGCCAATGGTGAATCGTGCGTGGGTGTTTCCGGGACAAGGTTCACAGGTGGTGGGCATGGGCATGGATTTTTATGAGGCCTTTGCCTGTGCGCGTGAGGTGTTTCAGGAAGTGGATGAGGCGATTGGGCAGCATTTGAGCCGTCTGATGTTTGAAGGGCCGGAAGAGGCGTTGACGCTGACGGAAAATGCACAGCCTGCGATTATGGCGACATCTATGGCGATTTTGCGCGTATTGGAGCGGGAAGCCGGCATGAAGCTGGCAGAGCATGCGCGCTTTGTGGCCGGGCATTCGTTGGGGGAGTATTCTGCCCTGTGTGCTGCGGGTAGCCTGACACTTGGAGATACAGCGCGTTTGCTGAAGTTGCGTGGCCAGGCGATGCAGGCCGCGGTGCCCGCCGGAAAGGGCGCGATGGCCGCATTGCTGGGGCTGGATTTTGCCGAAGCGGTGGCCGTAGCGGAAGAGGCTAGCCGTGGGGGGGAAATCTGTGTGGCGGCCAATGATAACGCGCCGGGTCAGGTGGTGATTAGCGGACACAAGGCGGCGGTTGAGCGGGCACTGGAGATTGCCAAGGCAAAGGGCGCCAAACGTGCCGTGATGCTGGCGGTGAGCGCGCCGTTTCACTCCCCGCTGATGCAGCCCGCAGCCGAGGCAATGCAGGCGGCATTGGCTGAGGTGACTCTGCGTGCACCGGTGGTGCCGGTGATTGCGAATGTGACCGCGCAGGCCGAGCAGCATCCGGAGGTGTTGAAGCGGTTGCTGGTAGAGCAGGTGACGGGCGTGGTGCGCTGGACGGAATCCATGCGGTGGGCGCATCAGCACGGAATTGCCGAATTGGTAGAAGTGGGGGTTGGCAAAGTGCTGACCGGACTGGCCAAGCGCATTGAGAAGGAATTGGGCGCGGTGGCGATTGCGGCACCGGGTGATATTGACGGCTTGGTGCAGAAAGCGGCGTAGCGTCAATCGTTCGATCTATAGATTTCAGAAGGATAAAAGCATGTTTGATTTGCAAGGTAAAACCGCACTCGTGACGGGTGCAACCGGCGGCATTGGCGAGGCGATTGCCAAAGCGTTACACGCACGTGGGGCGCGGGTGGCGATTAGCGGAACCCGGCAGGAAAAACTGGATGCGTTGAAAGCGGAAATGGGCGGTGATACGGTGGCGATTGCGGCCAACCTTTCCGACAAAGAAGATGTGCTGCGACTGGCCAGGGAAGCGGAAGAGCAATTGGGGCAGGTGGATATTCTGGTCGCCAATGCGGGCATTACCCGCGATAATCTGGCCATGCGGATGAAAGATGAGGAATGGAGTGACGTGCTGGATGTGAACCTGACCTCCAGCTTTGTGCTGATGCGCGCCTTGCTGCGTGGCATGATGAAGCGCAAATATGGGCGGATGATTGCGATTTCGTCCGTGGTGGGGGTATCGGGTAATCCGGGGCAGGTGAATTATGCGGCTTCCAAAGCGGGCTTGATTGGGATGTGTAAATCTATGGCGCAGGAAATTGCTTCCCGCGGGATTACGGTGAATGCGATAGCCCCTGGGTTTATTCGCACCCCTATGACGGATGCGCTGAATGAAGAGCAGCAGAAGCGCATTACGGATTCTATTCCTGCGCAGGATTTTGGGCTGCCGGAAGATATTGCGGCAGCAGCCGTGTATCTGGCCAGTGATGAAGCGCGTTATATGACCGGGCAAACCCTGCATGTCAATGGTGGCATGTTGATGGTGTGAGTGGCTCAGGCCACAAAATATAGTGGGGTTTTGCCTGTGTTTTTGCATATATAGTGGTTTATAGCAAAAAACATGCGGCAGCGTGCATTTCTGCTTTGCCTTGGCAAAAAACTTGTGCTACCACACCCCACTATGGTTGGCGCTATAGCCAGTGGTGGCGGATAAACTGTGCAAAATAACATGATGATGCATGGGTTCCGGGTCCTGTCTGCGTATAAACCAAACTTGTTTTAACCGTCAGTTCCTGACGTATTTTCATAAGGATTAAGCCATGAGTGATGTTGCAACGCGCGTACAGAAAATCGTCGTTGAGCACCTGGGTGTGGACGAAGCAAAAGTAACCCTGGAAGCCAGCTTTATTGACGATCTGGGTGCAGACAGCCTGGATACGGTTGAGCTGGTGATGGCGTTTGAAGAAGAGTTTGGCATTGAAATTCCCGATGATGCGGCTGAGAAAATTCAGACCGTGGGCGATGCGGTAAAGTACATTTCTGAAAACTCCTAAGTTTTCTTGCGTTAGGAACTGCATGTTTGCAGATGCCTGAATCTAAAATACCGCCGCCAGTTGCCTGATATTGCACTGGCGGCGGTATTGTTTCTTTCTACCCCTCTGCTGTTTTTTGCCGGATGTATGCGGTATTTCTGTATGCCTCCCCTTCAGGTTAAGGATGTAAAACCATGCGCCGAGTTGTTGTTACCGGTTTAGGATTGGTCACCCCGTTAGGCTGTGGGGTGGAATATAGCTGGAAGCGGCTGATGGCCGGTGAATCTGGCTTGCGTTCCCTGTCGCGCTTTGAGCCGGGTGAAAACCCCTGCCGGGTGGCGGGCGAGGTGCCTTATGGTACTGGCGAGGGCGAGTTTAATATTGATGACTGGGTGGATGTGAAAGAGCAGAAAAAAATGGATATGTTTATTGCATATGCCATGGCTGCAGGCATTCAGGCGGTGGAAGATAGTGGATGGAAACCGGAAGCGTATGAAGACCAGTGCCGCACCGGGGTTTTAATTGGATCCGGCATTGGGGGGTTGCAGAGCATTGAGCGCACCTCTCTTTTGTGCGAAGAGCGGGGTTCGCGCCGGGTGAGCCCATTCTTTATTCCTGCCAGTCTGATTAACTTATGCTCTGGAAATTTGTCTATTAAGTACGGATTTAAGGGCCCGAACCATGCGGTGGTGACGGCCTGCTCTACGGGGGCGCATGCGATTGGGGATGCCAGCCGCATGATTATGCTGGGAGATGCCGATGTGATGGTGGCGGGTGGCGCTGAAGCCGCCATTTGCCCGGTAGGGTTTGCCGGGTTTGCCGCAGCGCGCGCGCTTTCTACCAGTTACAATGACACGCCGAGCAAGGCGTCTCGTCCATGGGATAAGGGGCGTGACGGGTTTGTGATGGGGGATGGTGCCGGAGTTGTGGTGCTGGAAGAATATGAGCATGCGAAAGCGCGTGGCGCCAAGATTTATGGTGAAATTATTGGTTATGGCATGAGCGGTGATGCGTATCATGCAACGGCGCCGTCTCCGGAAGGGGATGGGGCGTTCCGGTCCATGAAGATGGCGGTAGAGCGTGCGGGCATTGATGTGTCTCAGATTGATTATATCAATGCGCATGGCACCTCGACACCGAAAGGCGATGAGATTGAGCTGGGGGCTGTGAAGCGTCTGTTGGGGGATGCCATCAAGACGGTCTCGATGTCGTCTACAAAATCTTCGATTGGGCATTTGCTGGGGGCTGCTGGAAGTGTGGAGGCGATTTTCTGTCTGTTGGCCATGCGTGACCAGATGGTGCCGCCGACATTGAATCTGGATGATCCATCCGAAGAATGTATGGGGGTGGATTTGGTGCCGCATAAGGCGAAGGCACGTAAACTGGATATTGCCTTGTCCAATTCCTTTGGATTTGGCGGAACCAATGCCTCGCTGGTAATGCGTCGGGTCTAACGAGGCATGCGTCGCCGCACGGCCTTGGTGTTATTGCTGCTGTTACTAGGGGCGCCGCTATTGGTGGCGGGTCTTGGTTGGGGTTGGCTGATGCACTATGCCCGTACACCGGGGCCTTTGGCGGAAGAAACCAGTTATGTCTTACGCTATGGCACGCCCAGTGCCGCGATTGGGCAGCAGTTGGAAGCGCAGGGTATTATTGAACATGCGGAAGCATTTTATCTGCTGGTGCGCTATGCCAGCTTGCAGGCGCATGTGCAGGCGGGGGAATATGCCATTTCACCGCACATCACCCCGGCGCAGTTGATTGCTCTGTTACAATCTGGCAAGGTGATGCAGCGTAAGGTGATGGTGCCGGAAGGGTTGACATCGGTGCAGATTCGGCGGGTGCTGCAGGAAGCAGAGGCACTGGAGGGTGAGGTGCCAGAGATTGCTGAGGGCAGTCTGTTGCCGGACACGTATTTTTACATGCGAGGGGATAGCCGCGCTGAGCTGGTGGCACAGATGCGCGAAGCACAGCAAGCGTTGCTGGAGGCATTATGGCCGGAGCGTAGCCCGGAGGCTGTGGTACGAAGTCCGGAAGAAGCGTTGATTTTGGCATCCGTGGTGGAGAAAGAGACGGGTGTGGAAGCGGAGCGCACGCGGGTGGCGGCGGTATTTAGTAACCGTTTGCGGCTGGGGATGCCATTGCAGGCAGACCCGACCGTATCCTATGGGTTGACGGGGGGTGAAAAGCTGGATCGGTTACTATCCCGCGTGGATTTGCAAACGCCGAACCCGTATAATAGCTACCTGAACCGTGGGTTGCCACCGACACCCATTTGTCACCCTGGCAGGGCATCCATTGCGGCAGTCCTACACCCGGCGGATAGCAAAGACCTGTATTTTGTGGCAACGGGCAGTGGCGGGCATTGGTTTGCCGAAACTTTGGAAGAACACAACCGCAACGTGGCGAGGTATCGCCGGACGTTGCGGCCGTGATGGGGGATGACAGATTACTTGGGACCGCCTTTGTCGGCCTGTTTTTGCACTTCTGCTGCGCGTGCGGCCTCCACAAGGGCGGTCGCTAAGACGCCAAGTAGGTCGGATAGATTGCGTGACTCTGTGGAGGGCGATACGGTGGCGTCCCGCTGAGCGATACGGGTGTTTTTCCCTTCTTCCTGTGCTATGGCATAGCTGGTTGCCTGAAGCTGATTATCTGTGGCGATGCCTTGTACGGTAAGCTGGTTACCCGCGGTTAGCACGGATTTTGTTGCGTTCCCGGCAATGGTCATATTGTTGGCGGCGTTCAGTTTGCCACCCTGAACCGAGGCCTGGGCGTTAATGTTATTACCAGCGGTTATATTGACACCCACCAGCGAGCCCGTGGCGTTTATTTCGTTGCCAGCGGCCAAGTTGCTACCTGTGACATTATTGACAGATATATTATTCCCCGCCGAGATACTGCTACCCGTGGTACCAGAGTCAATCGTCCCATGGTTATGGGCAGCCGCGCAAAGAGGACGAATCAATCTCTCAAGACGCGGTTGGCAACGCGATGTCACGGCGATGGCAGGCGGCTTGTAGGGTGTTATGCAGCAGGCAGGCGATGGTCATGGGGCCGACACCGCCGGGAACCGGGGTGATGGCAGCGGCGGTTTGTTGTGCGGAAGCGAACTGGATGTCTCCTACCAGTGTTGGCTTGCCGTCCCGTTCTATCCGATTGATACCGACATCAATGACAGTGGCACCGGACTTTATCCAGTCTCCGGAAATCATTTCCGGTTTGCCCACGGCGGCGACCAGAATATCTGCCTGACGGCAGATATCTGGCAGGTTTTGCGTGCGGGAGTGAGCGATGGTGACTGTACAGTTGGCTTGCAAAAGCAGCATGGCCATGGGTTTGCCGACAATATTGGAGCGCCCCACCACCACGGCGTGTTTGCCGGAGAGATCACCCAGATATTGTTGTAGGAGCATCAGGCAACCCGATGGGGTGCAGGGCACCAGTGCCGATTGCCCGGTCATGAGTTTGCCGCTGTTGATGACGTGGAAGCCGTCTACGTCTTTTTCGGGTGCAATGGCTTGAATGACGGCGTTTTCGTTGATATGGGAGGGGAGGGGAAGCTGCACCAGAATACCATCCACCGTATCATCTGTATTCAGGCGGTGGATATGGGCGAGTAATGCTTCTTCCGTGGTGGTGGCGGGGAGTTCCAGATGCAGGGAGTGCATGCCGACTTCTTCTGTCTGACGGACTTTATTGCGCACATAGACCTGACTGGCGGCATCTGTGCCCACAATAATCACGGCAAGGCCGGGGGTGAACTGGTGGGTGCGGCGAAGTTCTGCCACATGGGTGGCGATGGATTGGCGTAGCAGGGCGGCGGTGGCTTTACCGTCGATCAGGGTGGCGGTCATAGGGTGCTCTCTAGGGTTTGAGGAGGGGGATGGCAAGGTAATAGCACACCAGTGGAATAACCGCCATGACCGCGATGTTCAGCCAGAGTCCGGCTTTCGCGATATCCGCTATGTGCAGGTGCCCGGAGCCGAACACAATGGCATTAGGAGGTGTGCCAATGGGGGTCATGAAGGCGAAGCTGACCGCAAAGGTGGACGGCACCATGAGCAGCAGCGGATCTGTGTCGGTGGCGACTGCCAGTGCAGAGAGGATGGGAAGAAAAGCGGAAATGGCGGCGACATTGCCCATGAACTCGGTCAGGATTTTCATGGCGAGTACGACCACGAAGAGTAGCGCGAAGAAGGGGACATTGCTGAGGTCTGAGAGTTCTTGTCCGACCCATTGTGCGAGG
Organism: uncultured Rickettsiales bacterium; assembly: GCA_964538615.1. Classification (GTDB taxonomy): domain Bacteria; phylum Pseudomonadota; class Alphaproteobacteria; order Rickettsiales; family RI-342; genus CAZIGK01. The sequence continues at coordinate 92,802 of CAZIGK010000005.1, forward strand.
CCGGATTCTTCCGCGATACCGGCCAGTGTCATGCCGCCACCGAAGAGCAGCAGAATGCCCCAGGGAAGTTTTTCTGCTTCTTTCCAGGTGAGGACGAATTCTCCCTTTTGGAAATGCACCGGCACCATAAAGCACAAGATCGCACCGAGCATGGCGATACCGGAATCTGTCAGGTGGAGTGGCATGAGATTGTTGAGGGGTTCCTGAAACATCCACAGCAACGCAGTGCCGCCGAAGAGCAGGGCAATGGTGCGTTCTCCCCGGCTCATGCTGCCCAGTTTTGACAGTTCCTCTTCTACGAGTGCGTCTGCTCCGGCAATACGTCCCAATCCGTTGGGGAAGACCAGTTTGGTCAGCACCAGCCATGCCAGAAATAAGAGTCCGGCGCAGAGAGGGACGGCCAGTAACATCCAGCCCGCGAAGCTGATATTATAGCCATAGCTGCTGCGGATAAAGCCGTTCAGTACGGCATTGGGCGGTGTGCCAATCAGGGTGGCGGAACCGCCGATGGAGGCGGCATAGGCCAAACCCAGCATCATGCTGACAGCAAAATGATGCGCGCCTTTTGCATTGGTTTCGGTGGTTTGTTTGAGCAGCAGGTTCACCACGGAGACTGCCATGGGCAGCATCATCACCACGGTTGCGGTATTGCTCATCCACATAGAGAGGAAGGCAGTGGAGGCCATGAAGCCGCCGATAATGATATTGGCATTGCTGCCGACCGCTTTCAGGATGTTCAGGGCGATGCGCAGGTGCAGGTTCCATTTTTCCATGGCCAGTGCCAGAATAAACCCGCCCATGAAAAGAAAGACGACCGGATTCCCGTAATTCATCGCGGTGCGGGGCATGGAGGCTACTTCCAGCATGGGAAAGAGTACCACGGGCATGAGGGCAGTGACGGCCAGAGGCAGGGCTTCGGTCATCCACCATAACATCATCAGTGCGAGCACTGCGGTGACTTTCCAGGCTTCCGGACTCATGCCTTCCGGTGCGGGAGTCATCAGCATCAGGGCGCAGACCATGGGTGCGAGCAGCAAGCCGAAGGCGCGACGCAGGTGGTCTGCCTCCTGAAAGCGTTGACGGACGGCGCGGATGCGGTTGCGATAGGCAAGAGACGACGGGTTGGTGCGGTGTTGCATGCGAGGATGAAGCCATGGTTCTTATCAAGATGGCGTATAGTAGTACTCCGAAGTGGCGGTGGAGGCAAGGTGCGATGCCAATGTCAGGCAGCATCGGAAGCGACGGTTTGCTACTCTTCTTCTGTATCCAGCGCCAGTGCCGCTTTCACCAGCGGTATGGTGATGCCTTGCTTGAGGGCGAGGGTGAGTTGGTCTACCCGGCGCGCTAACTGGCGTACCCCCAGAAAAGAGCGTTGCATGTGGGTGAGCATGTAGTGCAGGGTTTTATGATCCGGACGCAGCTGCCGGTCTTCCAGTTGTTTCAGGAGCAACTGTGCGAGTAACGTATCATCCGGAGGGAGGAGGTGTAGCACCGGCAAGGCGTGAAGGCGGGAGCGGACATCCGGCAGGTGCGTGGGGTAAGCCGCCGGTGGCTGGTGGGCGGTCAGGATGAGGTGGGCATGCTGTTCCCGCACGCTATTGAGCAGGTGGAACAGGCGGGTTTCATCCGGCAGGGTTTTGAGGAAGTGAGGAGCATCCTCCAGAATCAGAAGGGGATGTTGCTGCACCAGTTGGCTGGTGGAATGTGCGGATAATTCATCGCTACGAAGCCAATGTGCGGGCATGGTCTGCTGGTGCTGCCAACAGTGGAGCAGGTGGGTTTTGCCAGAGCCTTCCGGCCCGGTGAGCCACATGATGCGGTCTGGCCATGTGTGTAGCGGTTGGGTGAGTTGCTGCCACGCCTGCTGGTTGCTGGCAGAGAGAATAAAATCTTCCGGTGCCCAGTTGGGATGTTCCGGGAAGGCGAGGGGGAGTTGATTGAGGCGGCGTGACATGGCTATTGTGGCATCAGGACCCAGTAGCTATTTTGCCGCTGTACCTGATAGCCCTCTGATTGCAGGGCAGTGGCCAGTTCCGTCATGCTGCCGGAGAAATGGAGGTAGGCGTCTGCCTGACGGGTGGTCATGGCGCTGACCTGAACGGATTGTACCATGGGTAGTTGTTCCAGCTTGCGGCGGATATTGGCCCATTCCCGCATGGATTGCAGCGGGGTGAGGATTTTGATCCGGCTAACGGTGGCGGAGGGCGTGGGTGTATTGTAGGGAAGGGGCTGGTTGGAGAGGTTTTGCAAGGTTGGAGCCGCCGTTGCCAGAGTCGGGGGCACCTGTGCGGGCAGGCTTTGCAGGATGCGGTCTGCCCCCATTTGGAACAGGGCGTCCGCAATATCTATGGCTTCTGCCTCCACGCTGTGCTGCTGGCTGAGGTCAGCCATGCGGCTGAGCTTGATTTTCAAAGCGATACGGCTGTTGGCGCGTTTGACCAGTGCGGCATCCGCGATCAGGACATCATCCGCCTGATAGCGGGTGGCCAATTGACGTAACGCCTGCGGGTCTTTTTGCTGTAATTGCGGCAGGGGGAACAGCACGTTATCCTGCTGATCAGCTTGTGGTACCAATACCTGAAACTGGCCGAACATGGCGCCCTGTTTGCGCTGCCATGCCTGATACCATGGGCTGGTGCTATCCCATAGCAGAATACCGCTTTGTGTGCGCAGAGCCGGAACAACCAGCAGCTTGGTGATGCGCACGTTCGGGTTGGCGCCATTGGGGTTTAACGGGTAAGCTGCGTTTGGGTCTGTTGCCGTGCCAACAGATGCGGGCATGGGGGCGACATTGGCAACCTGACCGAGCATATTCGCATCAAACATAATGGAGAGGGCAGCTTCGTAGCTTTTGGGGCCGATTTTCTCGTTCTGCACTTCGTAACTGCTGACAAGAGAGCTGATTTGATGGGGTTTTAGCCCTTGCAGTGGGGCAGCCAGCATGTTGGCTTCCACCAGCCGTTGCATGAGGGTTTGAAAGGCATCCTGCTCGGCTTTTTCAATGGCTTTAGCGCGGGCGTCTGTGCCATTGGCGGCTGTGGCCTGTGCCTTGACCCCTTCAATGTAATAAAGGCTTTGTTGTGCCTGTGCCGAGGGAATGTTCAGCCATACCAGCCAGGCAGAAAGCCACAGGCACAGGAGGGAACGGGACAGGCGTTGCATCATGGTCGTACGTCTCCGGACGGCAGAGGGGTAAAGGATGCATGCCTGCTTGCGCCGTGCCCGAAACAGGGTTATGGATAGCAGCGGCTGCATCGTTAAAAAATCTATGGAGCCTATCAATAAGCGATTCTGACCTTTAAGGAAAGTCCCATGACACATTATCAGGCCGCCGGAGTGGATATTGATGCCGGAAACCGTCTGGTTGATGCAATCAAGCCACAGGCGAAACGTACCCGGCGAAGCGGTTGTATGCAGGATTTGGGGGGGTTTGGCGCATTGTTTGACCTGAAAGCGGCGGGGTATGATGACCCGATTCTGGTTTCGGCCACGGACGGAGTGGGTACCAAGCTGAAAATTGCCATTGATAGCGGATTGCACGATACGGTGGGGATTGATTTGGTGGCTATGTGTGTGAATGATCTGGTCGTGCAGGGAGCGGAGCCACTGTTCTTTCTGGATTATTTTGCGACAGGTAAACTGGAGAATGCCGTGGCAGAGCGCGTGATTGCTGGCATTGCGGAAGGGTGTCATATCGCAGGGTGCGCACTGATTGGGGGTGAAACGGCAGAGATGCCCGGCATGTATGGGGCGGGAGATTATGATCTGGCAGGTTTTGCTGTGGGTGCGGTAAGCCGGGATAAATTACTGCCCGCCGCCAACCTGCAAGCGGGAGATGTGGTGTTGGGTCTGGCTTCCAGCGGCGTGCACTCCAATGGTTATTCTCTGGTGCGGCATGTGATGAAGCAGCAGGGATTGGTCTGGAGCGATGCGGCGCCCTTTGCTGACGGACAAACACTGGCCGAAGCTTTGATGACCCCGACACGCATTTATGTAAAGCCCCTGTTGCAGGCCATAAAAGCAGGTGGCGTGAAGGCGCTGGCGCACATTACGGGCGGTGGATTGCTGGAAAATATTCCACGGGTATTGCCAGAGACCTTAGGGGTGGAATTGACCCTGCCCGCGCAGCGCCCTGCGGTGTTTGACTGGCTGCAACAGGCAGGTGGTATTGCACCAGTAGAAATGTGGCGCACCTTTAATTGTGGTATTGGCATGGTGGTGGTGGTGGATGCTGCCCGTGCCGATGCGTTGCAAGCTCTGTTGCGGGATGCCGGGGAGGAAGTGAACCATTTGGGCAGTGTGGTGCCGCGAGGTGCTGAAGCGGTGATGGTGCGCACGGCAGCCTGAGGATACGGGGTGATGAAGCGGCGGGTTGCGGTATTGATTTCGGGCGGGGGCAGTAATTTGCAAGCCTTGCTGGATGCTGCTCAAGCGCCGGATTATCCGGCAGAGATTGTGCTGGTGCTGAGCAATAAGGCCGAGGCGTTTGGCTTACAGCGAGCTGCCAACGCCGGGGTGCCGACAGTGGTGGTATCGCATGGGGAGTATGCAAACCGCGAGAGCTATGACCGCGCCGTACAGGTGCTATTGGAGGCCTATGACGTAGAACTGGTGTGTCTGGCCGGGTTCATGCGGTTACTGTCCCCATGGTTTGTGCAGGAATGGCATGACCGGATGCTGAATATTCACCCGTCTCTGTTGCCGAGTTTTAAGGGGTTGCATACGCATCGGCAGGCGTTGCAGGCGGGTGTGAAGCTGGCGGGCTGCACGGTGCATCTGGTACGTGCTGAGATGGATGTGGGGCCGATTGTGGCGCAGGCCGCTGTGCCGGTGCTGGATGAAGATACCGAAGAAACGCTGGCAGCACGGGTGTTGGTTCAAGAGCATCAACTATACCCGCAAGCCTTGCGCTGGTTGGCAGAAGGGCGGCTGCAAGTGCGGGAAGAACGTGTGTTTCTGAGACGGTAAGGTTGTTGGCGCGTCGAAGGCTTTACGATCCAAAAAAAGCCCCGCTCAATCGGTGGCGGGGCTTTTTATCTGTCGGAAACGAGGGGGTGGGGGTTAGCCAACAATCTCGATGCCGCTGAAAAAGAAGGCGATTTCAATCGCGGCGTTTTCTTCGCTATCGGAGCCGTGTACGGAATTACGCTCGATGTTTTCAGCGAAGAGTTTGCGGATGGTGCCTTCTGCCGCTTGTGCAGGGTTGGTGGCGCCCATGATTTCGCGGTATTTCGCGACCGCATTGTCACCTTCCAATACCTGTACCACGACCGGGCCGGACACCATGTATTCCACCAGTTCATTGTAGAAAGGGCGCTCTTTATGTACGGCGTAGAACTCGCCCGCTTGCAGGCGGGATAGGCGCATGCGTTTTTGCGCGATGATGCGCAGGCCGGACTGTTCAATGACGCTGTTGATGGCGCCGGTCAGGTTGCGCGCAGTCGCATCCGGTTTAATGATGGAAAAAGTACGTTGCAAAGCCATGAAACTATCTCTCATTGGTTGAGGGGATGAAAGTCGCGGTCAACATAATGATTTTACGGCATCTTGCAAGCGGATAGCGATAGGGCTGTACATTTTTACTGAACTGTGCGATAACCATTTGTTAAGAAAAACCACTACATCAGGGGCTGTGATGCAGATTTTCCTACCAGATATGGGGGAGATGCGCATGCGTGGAGCAAGGGCTTTGCGCGGTGCGTGGTGCGTATGTTTGCCCGGTAAAACCTGGTTTATGGGGATGTGGCTGGTGCTGGGTCTGGCGGCTTGCCAGCATGCGCCGAACATGGGTTCAGAGGCTTTGGTGGCCAATGGTGTGGATGACCCGTTTGCGCAGGCATTGGCGCAGCACTATTTGGCTTATGCGGCGACAGAGGCAGCCTATGAACATACGGAAAGTGCCGGGTGGTTCCGGCGCAAAGCTGAGCGTGTGCTGGATGGTGACAGGCTGGAAGCAGGTGACCCTGCCCTATATGCGCTGAAGCATGCACACTATGAACGGTTGCGGGCGGCGCGTGAGCATTTGGTCATGTTGTTGATGCCTGAGCATAAACTACTGACGGCTTTGCCAGAGGATGCGGCAAAAGCGCAAGCGGCTTTCGATTGCTGGTTGATGCAGGCCAGCCCGGATGTGGCGGTGGCAAGCGATTGTCAGGCAGACTGGTTGCGCGCTGTGGACGTGCTGGAGCATGCATTATTACGGCATGTTGCGCCGCCGCTTCCGGAGGCGCCTGCAGAAGCTGTGACTGTACCTGTCACCTTGCCCTTGCACATGGCGGTGGGTTTGGCGCAGTTGGAAGCGGAGTCCCGCGAGGCGTTGCAGGCGTTGGTGCGGCAGTACGGAAAAAATGCAACCTATGAAATCTATCCCGCACTGGGCGAAGAAATGGCGGAAGCGCAGGAAGGTTCTCTGGTGGCGTTGCGGCAGTTGGCTGTGCAGAACTTACTGATGCGTTATGGTGTGCCGGTTGCCCACATTATTCCGATGCCGGAGGCTGCCGTGCGAACGGAAGGGCAGCCGAAGGGTGACCAGCGGACAGAATTTTATACGCAGCCTGTCGTGCGTGTGGTGCCGGGGACGGCTGCAAACGCTTTGGCGGATACGGTAAAGCAGGATGGAGCGGCAGAGCCGGGGGCGGAGACCGCGCCCGCGATGACATTGTGGCCGCAGGAGCAGCAAGCCAACGCAGCAGCGGAACCGATGCAACTGCTGCCGTTGAAAGAAGACGATGAGGAGGATGGGCAATGACACGAACCAGCAGCGGGTATAGCGATAAAAGTGTGGTGATGCGAGCCTTTGGCTTGTTATTGGTGTCTCTGTTGCTGAGTGGTTGCTACACGGGTTTTAACCTACAGGAGTTAAAGCAGGCTGACCCGCAGGGCAGCGCGTATCATAAAGAACTGGCCGCGTTGTACCTGATGTATTCAGAAGCGGAAGCAGACAATGCAGACTGGCGGGATTCTCAGTATTTTGCAGGTAAGGGGTTGCGTGCCATTTATGGACATGAAGTGCAGCCGGAAGTGGTGGAACGTTGGGATATTCACGGTGGGGCGCTGGTGGAACTGAAACAGGCGCGTGATGAGTTGCTGCCGTTGCTGAGTGACGCGGTGAAGGAAGCGCAGCCTGTCGCCGCAGCGCAGGCGGTTTTTTACTTTGATTGCTGGGTAGAAAATCAGGAGGAATATTGGAAACAACAGCCTATTGCTGCCTGTAAGGAAGGGTTGTATCACGCCATGAAAGAGTTGATGCCAGCCAATGTGGCAGAAGCTGACGTGGTGGTGGGCAAACCAGAAGTGCCGGAAATTGAAAGCACGGCCTATATGTTATTCTTTGCCCATAATGCCATTGATTTGAATGCTGAGGCGCTAGCAACGCTGGAATCTGTCGCCAAGGAATTGCAAGGGATGCAGGAAGAATACACGGTGGTGATTAATGGGCATGCCGACCGCTCCGGCAATGAAAAGCTGAATTTGGAAATTGCGTTGAACCGCGCGGAAGCAGCGCGTGGTAAGCTGGTCGAACTGGGGGTGCCGGATGCGCGTATTCAGGTGTTTTCGTTTGGGGAGTCTGCGCCTGCTGTGGCAACGCGCGATGACGTGGAAGAAGCGAAGAATCGCCGTGTGGAAATTTATATCACCCAGTAAGTTTGGGTATGTGCTGGGAATCTAACAGTCGCGCAGGTGCAAGAAGGGGATGGTTGCGTGGATGAATGGCAGCAGGCATTTTCGCTAATTCCCTGGCAAGACCGTAGTATGGTGGTGTTTTTTGCTCTGCTGGTGAATTATCTGGTGGGGCAGGCATGGCTGCTGGATCAGGTGCCGCGAGGGTTGTGGCCTGCCCAATGGCAGGCGAAGCTGCTGCGTTTTTTAGAAGTGAAGCTGAACCGACCAGAGAGAAGTGCGGGTGATATCATGTTTCGGGGGGGCTTTGCGCTGGCGTACCCTGTCTTGGTGGCGCTGGCTGCGGGATTGGCTCTGAGCCGTGTGCATCTGATGTATCCACCGCATGGGTGGATGGTGGAGCCGTTGGTACTGGGGCTGGTGTTGCGTTGGCGCTATGCGCGGGATATGGCTGTGTATGCGGTGGCATATCATCAGGATGTCACACTGGATCAGTTGCGGCGGAACCTGCAAGCAATCACCCGTTTGCGAACCGAGACGATGGATACTCATGGGTTATTTCGGATGTGCGCGGAAGAAACCACGCTGGCGTTTGGTGAACGACTGGTGGGTGCCTGTTTGTGGTATGTGATATTGGGGTTACCGGGAGCATTAACAGCGGTCGCGGTTGCAGAGGCACATGCGTTACTGGGAAGGCCCTGCCGCGAATTGCGGGCATTTGGCCAGCCGGTGCGTGTATTATACCGCATCATGCTGACACCGGCATTGTGGTTGGCGGGGGGGATGCTGGCATTGGTGAGCGTGGGGGCGTTACAGTCCACCCCTTTTAAGGCATGGCAGGCGGCCTTGCAGTGGCAATGGGATGGACGGAATTATCTTTGGCGCGTTATGGCGCAGGCCACAGGGATTCAACTGGGAGGAAAAACGCGTGTGTTGCGTTATGTTACCGAGCAGGGGTGGGTAGGGGATGGCGAGGCAAAAATGGATTTTCACCATGTCAAGCGTGTGCTGGCAGTAGAAAATCTGGCCGTATTGCTGTGGCTGCTGCTGACAGGAGGTGTTTTTTACGTTACATAGGGTGTATTGCTTTGACGCAGGTAGCCCATGAACCCCACACCTTCCTCTGACCAAGATGCTATAACCCCACCGCAGGATGCGCCGGAGCCGACGTCTGTTTTTTTACAGCGTCTGGTGGATGAGCATCAGCATGACCATTTGAGTTTTGGCGATTTGATGCATGCCATGCATGAAAAAGGGTTTGCCTTTCTCATGCTATTCATGGTGTTGCCAAATTGTATTCCCATTCCGATTCCGCCGGGGGGATCAACGGTATTTTCTGTGCCAGTGTTGTTTCTGGCGGTGCAAATGGCGGCAGGCATGCATTATCCGTGGTTGCCAGCATGGTTGCGTAAACGCGGGTTGAGCCGTAACAGTGTCGTGTTGATGGTGCAGAAATTCATGCCTTTTTTACGCCGTCTGGAAAAGGTGTTGAAAGTGCGTTACACCTTTGCCAGTCCGCGCACGATGGAGCGTTTGGTAGGAGCGTTCAGCCTGTTGTTTGGATTGTCTATTGCGGTGCCGCTGCCGATGACCAACTTTCCACCGGGTGTAGGGATTTTGGTGATGTCTCTGGGGCTACTGAGCCGGGATGGGTTGGCGGTTATTATTGGTATGGTTATTGGAACACTTGGTTGTATATTTACTACGTTGCTGTTGTTGTTGGGAACGCATGCCGTGGAAGCGATGTTGGGCATGACCTTGCAGTGAACACTCCTGACTTTAGGATCAGGCAGGATGCCAGAAGCAGGGCGTATGTGGCGTAGCAGCGTGGCGAGCCTCTGGTGGGCTGGCTTTATGGTAGCAGGATGCCTTTGCTGCCGGGTACGGCCATAGCGTCTGGAGAGATGTCGGTGGGAGGTGGCGGCATATCTGGATAGGGAAGGCTGCCATCGGCTCCATGCACGCTGTTCACGGGGGGGAAAGCCTCTGGCATATAGCGTTGCGGGTTTTGCAAACAATCCTGTAATTGTCGGGACGACCGCCAGCCGCAGTGACCATCCGGCTGCCTGATGCATTCACCGAAGCGGTTGTAACATTCGTCATGTGTGGAGAACATCATGGTACACATGGTGCTGCGTTCTTCCTGCGGGGTGGGGTCGCCACATTGTGCTCCGCCGCATCCCCATTTCCGGCAGGCAGCGTCCGCCTGGGATATAAAGGTGGTTATTGCCAATAGCATTAGCAGCGAGTAGAGCGTAAAGGAGTGAGGGCGCATGGTGCTTCCTTTCAAACCTGGGCGGAATGGTGTGATGAAACTGATAGTAGTTGCGGCTGTGGCTTTGTTCAATGAACATCATGAAGTGTTGCTGGCGGAACGCCCGGCAGGAAAGAGTATGGCAGGGTTGTGGGAGTTTCCCGGAGGCAAATTGGAGGTAGGGGAGACACCAGAAGCCGCACTGGTGCGTGAATGTGAAGAGGAGCTGGGGATTTGGATAGAAACGAGACATCTGGTGCCACTGACTTTTGCCTCCCATAGTTATCAGGATCCACGGCAGGAAAAACAGCCGTTTCACCTGTTGATGCCGCTCTATGGTTGTTGGCAGTGGAAAGGGGATGTGCGTGCCAGAGAGGGGCAGGAACTGGCATGGGTTGCTGTGTCTGCTTTGTCGGAATACCCTATGCCGCCAGCGGATGCGCCTTTGGTGGCATATCTACAAATGTTATCGGCTGAGAAGTGGGTGGATGGCCTGCGCGTACATAAACCGGATAGTATGATGGCATAAACGTCGTTTGCTATGTGACGAGTGATTTTTGCGGGTGCTTTAACACTCTCTTAAATGTCCTGCGCCTACAATGCGTAAACAGTTTCTTTATATGATCACGTGAAAGGTAACCCCATGATCACCCGCACTGTACAACAAAAACAATGCCCTAACACCGGTCGTGAAGGCGGCTTCACACTGGTGGAACTCTCCATCGTACTCGTCATTATCGGCTTGATTGTCGGTGGGGTATTGGTGGGTCAGGATATGATCCGCGCCGCAGAGATTCGTGCAACTGTTGCACAAATTGAAAAACTGAACTCGGCAGTAAACTCGTTCCGGGCGAATTATAACGCTATTCCGGGTGACCTGACACGTGCGACCACCTTCCTTGCGGGGGGCAGTATCGCACTGGCGAATGGTAACGGGAACCGCTTGCTGGAAGATGCGTCAGTGACAGCCGGTACGGATACAACGTATGGGAATTCGTTTGATGGGGAAGTGCAGCAGCTTTGGGTACAGCTCAACGCGGCGGGGTTGACGGAAGGTGGTAACGGATCCAACACGGTGGTTGGGGATGGTTTGATGCAAACCAAGCTGGGCAGCGGTGGTATTACGGCATTTGGTCGGCCATCGGTTGGACGGAATATCTGGCACATGGGCGTGATTGATGGCTATGTGGTGCAGAATACGTTGACGCCGATTCAGGCTTACAACATTGATGCCAAGCTGGATGATGGTCTGCCCATGAGTGGGGGTGTACTGGCGATGTCTGCGATGGCTACCCCAATTACACCAGCAGCGACGAATAACTGTGGTAGCAGTGGTACAACGCCTGCATCCTACATGGTGAACAATGGTGGCATTCTGTGTCAATTACAGTTCATTATGAACTAATGCCACAGTGATGTATGTGAAGAGGGGCTGCGCTAGGCAGCCCCTTTTTTTAGTTTGAAGAACAAGGGTATGTATGGCCAAGGACACGTGCTTTATTTATACCACGGTCGGAAATGAAGAGACTGCCCGCGTATTGGCGGCGCAGTTGGTAGAGGAGCGATTGGCGGCTTGTGTGACGATCATCTCTCCTGTGCAATCCGTCTATCGTTGGCAGGGAGCCGTGGTTTCGTCTATGGAGCTGGTGTTGCTCTGTAAAACCCTCAGAGAAAGAGCGCCGACTCTGATGCATCGGCTGGAAGCCTTGCATCCCTATGAGGTTCCGGCTATCATAGAGTTGCCTGTGGCTGCCGTTAATGCCTGTTTTGCGCAATGGGTGGCGACAGAAGTCTGTGTCGAGGCAGGGAATTGAGGGGCTGCGGATACAGGCTGTCGCATGCAGGGGCAGGGGTCAGGTTGCAAATGCTGCTTGACATTGGGGGAACAATTCGGTAGAAAGCCAGTCCATTTGTGCTGCAAAGCACTGGTTTTTTTCACGAAAAAAGCGTTATTTGCGCACTAATCATACCGATTAATCATTAGGATATAGAATCATGGCACGTCGTTGCAGTATCACCGGAAAAGGCGTTCAGTCCGGCAATAACGTTTCTCACTCCAACCGCAAGACCCGTCGGCGGTTTTTGCCAAACCTGCAAATGGTTAGCTTTACCAGTGATGCCCTGAGCCAAACGGTGCGTCTGCGTGTGTCTACCCATGCGCTGCGCAGCATTACGCACAATGGCGGGTTGGATGCATATCTGCTAAAAACATCTAACCTGAAGCTGGAAGCCGAGGCACTGCGTTTGAAGCGTCGCATTAAAAAAGCGTTGGCTGCGAAAGACGTGGCGCCTGCTGAGCAAAAAGCAGCCGCGTAACAGGTTGATGCACGAAGATGCACCACCCCGCTGGCCGAAAGGCTTGCGGGGTGTTTGTTTTGGTGCATCATGGTACTGTGTTTTGTCTTGCTGGGTATGGTGACGTATGCATTCTGTGATTATTATTCCTGCACGTTATGGTTCTAAGCGGTTTCCGGGTAAGCCGCTGACGATGCTGGCGGGAAAGACCATGCTGCAACGTGTGTGTGAAACGGCTAGCCGTGCGGCGGAAGCAATAGGTCATACCCGTGTACTGGTGGCAACCGATGATAGCCGCATTGCAGACCATGCCTATGAGATTGGCTATGAAGCGGTGATGACCCCGGAGACATGTGAATCTGGCACGGATCGGGCATTGGCGGCGATAGACGCCTTATCCCAAAAGCCGGATGTGATTTTGAATTTGCAGGGGGATGCACCCCTGACGCCACCGCATTTTCTGGTGGAAGTGTTGCGTGCCTTACAACAGCCGGATGTGCAAGTGGCCACGCCCGTGACGCGTTTGAGCTGGGAGGCGTTGGATCAATTACGGTTGCACAAGCAAACAACGCCCTTCAGCGGTACCACGGCGGTGCTGGCAGGCAATGGCGATGCTTTGTGGTTTTCCAAGCAGGTGTTGCCTGCGATTCGCAGTGAAGACATATTACGGCAGCAGCCGCTTTCTCCGGTGTATCGGCATATTGGTTTATATGGTTACAAGCGCACAGCGTTGGAGCAATTTACCCGCTGGCCAGCCAGCCTGTATGAGCAGCTGGAGGGGTTGGAGCAATTGCGTTTTCTGGAAAATGGGGTGAAGATTCGTGCGGTTGTGGTAGAGTATGGGCAATACCCCGCTATGTCTGGCGTGGATACACCGGAAGATGCCGCAAGAGCGGAAGTGTTGTTGCGGGAATATGCATGGGCGTGAGTGTTCTGGCGTTGCGTTCGTTTGTGCTACAGGGAGTCTATCATGCCGAGTAAACGTTTGCTCATTGCCCGTCACGGCAACACGTTTGATGCAGGTCAGACTCCGTTACGTGTTGGCAAGCGCACCGATTTGCCTCTTTCAACCAGCGGGCAACAGCAGGCGGAAAAACTGGGTGCCTATTTACGTCAACAGGGGATTCTGGTGGATGAGGTCTATACCAGTAGCCTGAAGCGCACCCAGCAAACCGCCGAAATTGCGCTGCGTGCCGCAGGTCAGCAGCCGCCTATGCTGGCGCGTAGCCTGTTTGACGAGATTGACTATGGGCCGGATGAAGGCAAGCCGGAAGCCGACGTGATTGCCCGGATTGGCGAGCAGGCTCTGGCCGATTGGGACAGTCAAGCGACGGTACCTGATGGATGGGACGTGGACCCGGAAGTTCTGGTACATGGCTGGATGGAGTTTGTGCGGGATATTTTATGTGGTTCCGCGCAGACCATTCTGGTGGTAACCAGCAATGGTACGGCACGATTTGCGCCACATATTACAGGGGATTTTGAGGCGTTTCGCCAGAAGTATACGCTGAAACTGGGCACGGGGGCACTGGCGGATTTTCGATGGCAGAACCATCACTGGCAAGTGGACGGTTGGAATATTCGTCCGTAGGGGGATTGCATACGCCTGCACAGGTATGACGCTAGCCAACAGGTCTTACCCCGGAGGTGGATACAGCGTTACCGGCGGTTTTTTTTCTTGCCGCCTTGCGGTGCGGAGGTTTTTTTAACGTAGGGGTTCTCGTTTTTGCGTAGCATCAGGCGCACGGGTACACCGGGCATATCGAACTGCTCGCGCAGGCCGTTTAGCAAGTAGCGGCGGTAACTATCCGGTAATTGATCCGGCTTGCTGACGAACAGCACAAAGCTAGGCGGGCGCGTATTGACCTGGGTCATGTAGCGAATGCGCAGGCGGTTGTTGCCAGCCATGGGCGGCGGATGCATGATGAGCATATCCTGCAGAAACTCATTCAATTTGGCAGTAGGAACGCGGCGGTTCCAGACATCAAAGGCGCGAATGGCGGCTTTCAGGACATCGTCCACTTTTTGTTTTTTCAGAGCGGATAGTGTGACAACCGGAACGCCTTTGATTTGGGGTAGTGCCTCGTCAATGGCGTCTTCCAGCCCTTTGAGGTAGGTTTTGGTATCGGTCACGGTATCCCATTTATTGATAGCGATGACGATAGCGCGGCCTTCATCCACCACATGTTGCAGGATGGTCATATCCTGTTTGCTGAAGGGTTCGCTGGCGTCCATCATCATCACCGCGACATGGGCAAAACGCAGGGCACGAAAGGCATCGTGCACGGCCAGTTTTTCCAGATCTTCCCGCACATGGGTGCGGCGGCGAACCCCGGCGGTATCAATGAGGGTGAGGTGACGGTCCTGATAATGGTAGGGGACGGCAATGGCGTCCCGCGTGATGCCGGCTTCCGGCCCGGTGAGGACGCGGTTACTGCCGAGAAGGGCATTCATGAGGGTAGATTTACCCGCATTTGGGCGACCGATAATGGCGATTTGCAGTTGTTTGGCTTCTTCCGCAAATTGGGGGGCGCCTTCTTCCTGCACCTGGCTTTCGTAAGGCAACAGTGAATCGAACAAATCAGCCAGCCCATGGCCGTGCGCGGCTGACAGCGCCAGCGGTTGCCCCAGCCCCAGTGACCAGGCTTCCGCGATGAGCATTTCCACATTGAAACCATCGCATTTATTCATGGCGAGCACGACCGGGCGATCCGAGCGGCGTAATTCTTCAGCGATAATCTGGTCGTAGGGGGTGACGCCATCTTTGGCATCCAGCAGGAAGAGGATGACATCGGCGGCCATAATGGCATCTTCCGTTTGCTGGCGCATCCGGTTTTCCAGCCCGTCTTCGGTATCGGATTCTTCCATGCCTGCGGTATCAATGAGGCGGAAGGACATGGAGGCGATATGACCTTCACCTTCCCGCCAGTCGCGGGTGACGCCTGGGCGGTCATCCACTAAGGCATGTTGGGTGCCGGTGAGCCGGTTGAACAGAGTGGATTTTCCGACATTCGGGCGGCCCACGATGGCGAGGGTAAAGGGCATGGCTGGGGTATCCCGTTGGTTATTTCAGTTGCACCAGTTTGGCATCCTGCGTGATGAACCACAGGGCGTCTTGGGTAATGGCGGGCATGTCTGCAATGCCAGAGGGGAGCATATCTTCTATCTGAACCGTTTTGCCATTCAGGGCATTGAGTCGCACGATATCTCCGGCGTTGCTGAACAGCCAGACTTCGCTGTTGATGACGGCAGGCCCAATCCAGCGGGTAGTATCTTCCAGTGTATCATCCAGAGTAGGGAGATGCTGTACCCAGACAACCCGTCCATCTTCCCGTTGGATGGCAGCAATGCGAAGATCCTGCATCAGGACAAACAGGGCATTGCCGGCCATCCACATGCCCAGCACGCCGGGGCTTTCCACATGCCAGACGGGAAGACCGGAACGAAAATCCAGTGCCGTAATTGCGCCGGCATGGTTGGCAATGTAGATGCGACCATCTGCCAGAAAGGGTTGCCCGACAAAATGGTTGAGAGTAGCGCCGGCATCTGTGCGGCGATTGCTTTCCACCTGCGCACGCCAGACTTCTCGTCCGTCATTCATGCGGAGCAGATAGACCTCGCCGGAGGCGAAGGGGGCAACGACACCTTTACCGGCGACGGCGGCGGATGGAGTGTGCAGCCCGCCTGCGCTATCGGTAATGGCGCGGTGTTCCCATAACAGGCGGCCATCATCCTGCGCGTAGGCTTGCAGACGGTTATCGGCGGTGAGGAGGTAGAGGTTGCCATCTGCCAGTTTGGGGGCGGAACGAATGGGCAGGTACAGATGACGTTTCCAGCGGGTGCTGCCATCCGTTGCGGAAAGCGCAGCCAGCATGCCGCTACCGCTGGCGGCAAAAAGGGTATCCCCTGCGAGAGCAAGGCCGCCACCGGGGAGCGGTTCTTCTGGTTCTTGTTTGCTGAGCAGAACCATCCATTTATCATCCAGTGTGGTGCGGTCGTGAGCACTGACATATCCCATGGCATCCATGGCATAGACCATTTTTTCACCGACCACGGGCTGGCTGGCTGTCATGTAGTTCCAGCCTTCAGCATCCCCTGCGCTGGTGCTCTCGGTATCTCCGATCAATGGGGATGGCCCAGCTAAATTACCCATACTGTTCATGGTGTTACCGCCAATTTGTAGCCATAGGTTCTGGGATTCGGTATCCGGCAGGGAAATGGCATCTTCGGGTAAGGCGGTATCGGCGCTTAAGGGTTCGCTTTCGTTGAAAACGGCAATACGGTCACGTTTGGCGGGAAGCGGGATGTCTTCCTCTGAAAAATAGCGGATTCCCGGCATATCTTGCAATTCACTACAGCCCGTCATGCAAAGCAGCAGGGCGCATAGCCAGAGGCTCAACCGACGTGGGGTTGTCTGGTGATGTAGGAAAGGTGACGGGAAACCGATGTGTTGTGACATGATGATGCGAGGGGTCAGGGGGTGGTGGGGGCGGGAGATGCAGCTTTGGGGGCAGAAGAAGTCTGAGCGACAGGGCTATGTCCCAGTGCAGAGAGCATCTGGCGTGCCTGATCCCGCATGGCTTGCGGTGCGGCGGCATCTTCAGACAGTTGTTGTAACTGGGTGAGTGCCTGATCGGGTTGGTTCTGCTGAAGTTGCAGTCCGGCGTGCATCCAGATGGCTAAGGCCGCGAATGGGCGACCCGGAGCCGATGCTTCCGTGAGCAGCGTGGCGGCATCTTCCGCGCCTAGCAGTGCGATGCGTAGGCGTGCGAGATCCGCCAGTGCGGTATCTTCCTGCTTTAGCAATGGACGCAGAGCCGTCATGGCCTCTTTAGGATCGGTGGGAGCGAGCATTTTGGCTTCTTGCAGGCGGGCAAGCGTGGCAAACCCTTCATGGGAGCCTGCCTGCAAAGCAGCAAGCGCGTTTTTGGCCTCCGGTGCTTGTTGATTCTGTTGCGCCGAAAGAGCTGCAAACCATTGCTGTGCGGCTTGTTCTGCCTGGTGATTTTGCCATGCGTGCCAGCTTTGGCGGAGAATGACCCCCAGCACCAGCGCGCCGGCCAGTCCCAGCACAAAGGGGGCATAGGTACGAATGGCTCGTTGTACTTTTTCCTGTTTCAGGTCTTCTTCAATCTCGCGCAGCAGGTCGCTCATGGGGTGGTTCCGTCTGTTAGGAAAAATGGGGTGGTGTATCAGGGAGGTGATGGCTTTTGAAGGTGTTTTGGTTATTCCCATTCAATGGTGCCGGGGGGTTTGCTGGTGATGTCGTAGGTGACGCGGTTGATACCGCGCACTTCGTTGATGAGGCGGTTAGCTACGCGGCCAAGGAATTCATGATCGAAATGGTAATAGTCTGCGGTCATGCCGTCTGTGGAGGTGACAGCACGCAGGGCGCAGACATATTCGTAGGTGCGGGCGTCTCCCATGACGCCGACCGTTTTGACTGGCAGCAAGACCACAAAGGCTTGCCAGATGGCATCGTAGAGATTGGCGGCGCGTATTTCTTCGATGAAAATTGCATCGGCCTTTTGCAAAATGGCGACTTTCTCCGGGGTAACCTCTCCGGGGATGCGGATGGCCAGACCGGGGCCGGGAAAAGGATGGCGCTGCACCATGCGGTGGCTCATCCCCAATGCGATACCGAGGGCGCGTACTTCATCCTTGAACAATTCCCGCACGGGTTCCAGCAGTTTTAAGCGCATCCGCTCTGGCAGGCCACCGACATTATGGTGGGATTTAATGGTTTGGCTGGGGCCGCCATGCACCGAAACAGATTCGATTACATCCGGATACAGGGTGCCTTGGGCGAGGAAGTCAATCTGCCCTACATCTGCGGCCAGCGTTGCACATTCGGCGTCAAAGACTTCTATGAACGTTTGCCCAATGATTTTGCGTTTTTGTTCGGGATCTGTGATGCCGGAGAGCCGCGAGAAAAACGTGGCGCTGGCATCCACGTGGCGGATGGGAATGTGAAAATCTTCGCGGAACATGGTGAGAACCTGATCGGCTTCGACCTGACGCAGCAACCCTGTATCCACGAACACACAATGCAGTTGCTTGCCAATGGCCCGGTGAATGAGTGCGGCGACCACAGAGGAGTCCACCCCGCCACTGACGGCGCAAAGGACGTGTTTTTCCCCCACTTGTGCACGGATGCGGGCGATGGATTCTTCCATGAAGGCGTTCATATTCCAGTCACCGGAACAGCCACAGATACGGTGCGTGAAATTGCGCAACAATGCGCTGCCGTGAGGGGTGTGCATGACTTCCGGGTGGAATTGCACGGCATAAAAATGGCGTGATGTATCCGCAATGGCGGCGAAGGGAGCGGAATCGGTACGGGCAATGACCTGAAAGCCATCGGGGATACGGGTCACGCTATCGCCATGGCTCATCCACACCTGTTCACGGGTGCCCACTTGCCATACGCCCTCTGTTAGGGCAGAGGGTTGAACGACATCTACAAAGGTGCGGCCAAACTCCCGGTGGTCGGAGGAGGCCACAGCACCGCCCAACGCATCGCACATCAGTTGCATGCCGTAGCAAATGCCAAGGATGGGATAGCCCATGGCAAAAACATTCGCCGTCAGGCGGGGCGCGTCTCCCTCCGTGACGGAAGCGGGGCCGCCGGAGAGAATAATGCCTTTGGGATTGTAGGTGCGGATGAAGTCTTCCGTCACATGGCAGGGGTGTATTTCTGCATAGACACCATGCTCCCGCACGCGGCGGGCAATGAGCTGGGTGACCTGAGAACCAAAATCCAGAATAAGCAGGCGATCATGCATGGGGAAGTATGCTCCGCAATAATATCATGGCGCATGAAACGCATTCCCTGTGCCAATGTCAAGCTCTGGAGCCGTGTAAACGACACAAGCGCCCCTGTTCTTTGTTGGGGAGCTACTATATCTAGTGTGGTACCTGCGGTGCCCTTGAGCGGGATATGCGATGTTATTACCATATATTGAGGTCGACCCTGCGATAAAACACAAAAAATGGGTTGCAGTTCATAGGTAACTCGTCTACGGTGAACTAAATACAGTATGTGTAAGGTGTAAATGAAACCATGCGGCTGTTAGGCTTAATTGTTGCCCTTGTGATAGGGTTTGGCTCGTATCTCTTCCTCCAAAAGCTTATGCATAAGGAGGAGGCGCCTCAGGCCGTGCCCATTGTGGAAACGAAATATGTTGAAAAAAAGGTGGTCACCAAAAACATCATTGCGGCCTCTATGGAGATTCCTGTGGGTACGCGTTTGGAGGCGAAGCACCTGAAGGTTCAGCCGTGGCCTGAAGAGCTGGTGCTGCCACATTTTGTGCTGGCTGATCGTCCGGTGGATGCACCCAAAGATGAGCAAAAAGTCTCTTATGGGATGGAGTCTCTGGTTGGTCTGGTGACGCGGTCAAATTTTCAGGTGAATGAACCAATGATTCGCAGCAAGCTGGGCAATCCTGATGACCCTAGTTTCCTGGCGGCGTCTTTGGAGTCTGGGATGCGTGCGGTAACGATTCGTACCAGCGGGTTAAATGGTGTGTCTGGCTTTGTGTACCCTGGTGATAAAGTGGATTTGCTACTGAATTTTAAGTTGGATTTAGATGGTGCTGCTGCGGGATTTGCGCCTCAGGCTGAGGGTCGCAAGGCCAGTGTTGAGGTGGTAGAGACTATTCTGAGCAATGTTAAGGTGATTGCGGTTGATCAGAAGGCGATGTCTCACACTGGTGAGCCGCCACGAGCTGCGTCTGCCTTTACGCTGGCTCTAAACCAGTTTGATGCGCAGAAGGTGAAGTTGGCAGAAAAAATGGGAACGGTGATTGCGGTGTTGCGTTCTATTGAGGATGGTGAGGATACATCTATTCCGCGTCCAACACTAGAGGCGGATTTGACCCGCCTGACGCCACCGGCTTATATTCCTGTCATGTATGACCAGAATAGTGATTATGTGATACCCACCGTTGATTTGTTTGGTGCGGTGGATGGTCTGGCCGAGAATGACCCGGCATTGAAGGTGCGCCGATTGATGGAGGGTTTGTCTTCCGAAGAGCGTGCCCAGCTTTCTAATGTGTTTGCGCAGCAAGGGGTTGCGGGTGCCATTGGGTATTTGAAGTCCCTAAAAGGGAATGCGGCAGGGCAGGAGATTGCCGGATTGCTGGCGGGCATGGATGCTAATACTCAGGGGCGCATTATGAATGCGTTGGCCGGTGGTGAAGCGGCAACCATTGTGAAGGCGCTGGCAGGTATTGGAAACGACGAGGCTGCACGTGAGTTGCGCAGGCTGTTCCGTCAGTTGCCTGCAGAGATTCAGTCCGATATTGTGCGTACACTTGCGCAAAAAGGGCCGAAAGGTATGGAAGAGGTGGCTACGCGCTATGCTGACAATGCAACGGTGCAGGAGATTGCCAAGCTGTTTAATGGCCTGTCGCCTGCTCGTCAGGAAGAAGTTGCCCGTGCCTTGGCGGAAGGGTTAAGTGAACAACTGGTTGCGGCGCTGAATGAGGTGATGAACCAGAATGTCTCTGAATCCTTACGGCAAAATATGGGGCAGTTTGGTGGTGACGTCAGTTCTCAAATTGCGGAGCGTCTGGGCGGCAATAAGGCGCAGGAAAATACAGCAGGTAAGCCGAGCTTGTCGGATATGGTGAATGAGATGGATTTGACCGGATCTGGCAGTGATGAAGACAAAGGAATCTCTGTGCGAGTCATTCGCGGAGTTAACGAAGAAACCGTAGAGGTGAGTTACCCATGATGCCGGTTCGTTCCATGATGAAAGCCATGACCTGTACGGTGGCGCTTGCATTGGGTTTTGCAGCGTTTATCAGCGAAGCCTTAGCTGCCACCACGCAGATACAGGTGCCGGTTAGCCGTTCTGAACTTCTGGTTCTGCCGGAAGGCATTGAGCAGGTAGTGATTGCTGACCCCAATATTGCGGATGTGTTTGTGCATGGCGCGACACGTGTGTCTGTGGTCGGCAAGGCATTGGGATCCACGTCTCTGCGTATTTTTGACGAGAATGGTAATCTCGTGACGGATGCAGTGGTGAAAGTGACGTATGATTTGCCGGAGATTCGTCAGGCCGTGAAAAACTTTTTCCCCAATGAGCGTGTGGGAATTGAAACGGTGAATGATAACGTGGCTATTACAGGGATGATTAGCGATGCACAGACCGCCAAGAGTGTGGTGGATGTGGTTGAAGAGTATTTAAACGAGGAGCGTCTTTCTCCGGATGAGCCTGCGAAGGTGATTAATCTGGCGAAAATACGTTCCGGACAGCAGGTGCTTTTACGTGTGCGTATTGGAGAGCTGGAGCGCCGTACGTTGAAAAATCTCGGCGTCAATCTGGCGGCTGCACGCTCTGTAGGGAATTATGTGTTTCAGTTTGCTACCGGCTCTGGTGCGCAGAGCTTTTTTGGAGATGATCAGGCATTTGGCGGCTCTCCTTTCCGGTTGCCATCAGGGGATAGCTTTCTGACGGCTGGCGGCGGCATTCGCTCTGGTAATAATGCTTTGGGTGCCGTGTTGGATGCACTGGAGCAGGATGGTCTGTTCAAGGTGCTGGCGGAGCCGAACCTGACGGCCATGTCGGGTGAAAATGCCGAGTTTTTGGTAGGGGGAGAGTTTCCTATCCCGGTATCGCAAGGCAATGGTGGGGTGAGTGTGCAGTTCCGTGAATATGGGATTGGGGTGCAGTTTACGCCGCTGGTGCTTTCTCCGGATCGGATACGTTTGGTGGTACAGCCTGAAGTTTCTGAAATTGACACGTCTCTGACGGTGGATACGGGCACAGGCTCTGAGAACGGGGTGCCCGCTCTGACGACTCGCCGCGTCAAGACCACGATTGAGCTTGCTCCAGGCGAAGGTTTTATGTTGGCAGGGTTGATTAGCGATCAGGTGTCAACCTCTGTGAATGAGGTGCCGGGTGTGGCGGAGATTCCGTTGGTGAGTTCATTATTCCGCAGCACGTCTTTCCGTCGGAGTGAGCGCGAGCTGGTGGTGGCTGTGACCCCTTATCTGGTGGATCCGGTGGCGGGGACGGAGATTCGTTTGCCTGCGGATGACTATCGCACGCCTTCTTTGATGGAGCAGGTGTTCTATGGCAGCATTGGTCACTCAACCAAAGAGACCATGCGTATTTCGCAAACGCCTTCTGTGGAAGGTCCTATTGGCTTCATGGTGGATTAAGATGATGCGTAAAACACTGCTTATTGCCCTTTCAGCCTGTGTTATCAATGCCTGTAGCCACATTCCAAACGCGGCTTATAACAGCCGTACGGGGCCGGAAGCATTGCTGGATGTATCATCTGAGCAAGTGAGTGTGAGCCTGAACACTGCACAGGGGCTGGATCAGTTGGTAGAATGGCTGAATGATGATCAGCCTACCCGGATTGAACTTTATTGTGCTTCTATGGATGATATTTGCGGTCAGGCACAGGAGATCATTGAGCAGTTTGCGGTGCCGTACGATGTGTATGTGGATCCACTGAATCAGGCGACACTGGTGTATGATCGGGTGGTGGCGAGAGATTGCGACCACCGTTTTATGAGCAATCATATTAACCCGTATAACCTGAACCATCCGACATTTGGTTGCGCGATGGCCGTGAACCAACTACAGATGATTGCGGATAAGCAGCAAATTATTTCTCCGGCCTTGACAGATTATCAGGATGCGAGAAAAATGGTGCAAACGCCAGAGAAATACCTGCAGCCAAGTGCGCTTGAAACGGATGCGGGTAGCCTGATACAGTAATTCTTTAGATACGTAAGAAGGAAGAGATGCTGAATAACCCCGTTTTTTTGGCCGTAGTCACGGACGAATCCGTCAGCTTACTGGCCAACCAGACGGCTACGAGTTTGGGCTTTTCTTCCGCTATTGTGGTGCATGGAAATGCCGCAGATGCTGCACAACGTATCCAATCTGAGCATTTGTACCCTCGCTATATTTTGCTGGATATTGGTAACCGTACCTTTGAGACTTTGTCTGACATAGATGTGTTGGCAGAGCACTGTCCACCGGATGTGCAGGTGATTGCGGTTGGGCAGGTGAATGATATTCGTTTCTACCGTGAGTTAATACAGCGCGGTGTGCTGGAATATTTCCCATTGCCTGTTGACGCGGCGGATTTGAAAAAAGCACTGGTAGACGCAGAGAATGCCAACCGTGCAGGGGGGGACTCGAAAGTTATTACTTTTATGAGTGCGGCCTCTGGCGATGGTGCAAGTAGCGTTGCGTTGAACACAGCCTATTGTCTGGCGCGTTATGCCAAAAAGCGCGTGGTGATTATTGACATGGATTTCCAATTCGGGATGGTTGCCCGCAATTTGGATCTTAGCACTCCCTTTGGGATTAAAGAGTTGTTTGAGCACCCTGATCGGGAAGTTGATGAGACTCTGATTCAACGGATGCTGGTGGAATACACTCACAATATGTATGTGATTGCGGCTCCATCTGATTTGCGGATGTGGCCAGATATTAAGCCAGAAATGATTCATAATCTGCTACAGTTATTACGGCAGCAGTTTGATTTTGTGATTGTGGATTTGCCGCATATTTGGTCACACTGGCTATCTGCCGCGATTAATGTGGCGGATCATAATGTGCTGGTTGCCCAATTATGGTTGCGTTCCGTGACCCATACGGCGCGTATTTTGGGCGTTTTCCGTGAAAGTGGTGTGACGGAAAAGTCGGTCATTTCGGTGATAAACCGTAGCGGCGCGAAGTTTAAAGAGGCGGTAACGGCAACAGATTATGAAAATGTTTGCCGTAAATCCATTGATTTTTATCTGGCTAATGACATTAAGACTATCGTTTCCGCTGAAAACGAGGGCAAAACTGTACCGGAAGTAGGGAGTAGTTTGCTAGCCAAGCAGTTTCGTGAATTGGCATCGCATCTGGTGGGAGAGAACTTAGTCGACGAAAATGAGTCGGCTCTTAACCAAACCGCAACCAAGGGGCCGCTATCATCGCTTGCATCTGCCTTTACAAAACGGTGAGCAAGACATGGCTTTTGGAAAAAAATTTGGCATTGGTGGAGCGGCAACCCCCCCAACTTCGGGTGGCGTAGTATCGGCGCCTGTGTCAGGTGGCGTTCACGCGGCTTCTCCACAGTCTGTGACGAAAACACATATGCCGGAAGCATCGGTGCCTGCTGCACCTGCCGCGCCTAATGCCGCAGCCGATGTTGCCAAAGCGGTGCAGGAAGTGCATGAGGATACACCGTTGATTCGGTACCGGGATAGCAAGCTGGAAACACCGGAATATGTGAAGGCGCGCTGGCAGTTGGTAGAAGTGATTCTGGAAAAGATGGACTTCAAGCAGCTGGAAGGGATGCATGCCAGCCGTAAAAAAGAATTGATCCAGATAAGCTCTAAACAATTGATACCGGAATTGCAGGTGCCGTTGAACGGTGCGCAGCAGGAGTTGCTATCGCAGCAAATGCCGGATGAAATTTTAGGTTTTGGGCCATTGGAGCCGCTGATGCGTGATCCGGATGTGTCGGATATCATGATTAACACGCATCGAACGATTTACATCGAAAAACATGGTAAGCTGGCGCGTTGTGATATTGACTTTGCGTCTGAGAGTCATTTGCTGAATGTGATTCAACGGATTGTGTCGTTGGTGGGGCGTCGCGTTGATGAATCCAGTCCGATGGTGGATGCGCGCATGCCAGACGGCTCACGTTTTAACGCGATTATTCCGCCGCTGGCTCTGGACGGCAGTCTGGTATCTATTCGTAAGTTTAAAAAGAATAAAATGCCGCTGCGCGATTATGTGAAATATGGCTCTATGACTGATGAGATGGCCAGTTTTCTGGAAATTTGTGGCGCCATACGTTTGAATATTCTGGTATCCGGGGGTACGGGTTCGGGTAAGACAACACTCTTGAATGCATTGTCTGGGAATATTTCACTGGAAGAGCGGGTGATTACCATTGAGGATGCCGCAGAATTGCAACTGCATCAGCCGCACGTGTTGCGACTGGAGACACGTCCGCCGAATGCCGAAGGAGCCGGAGAAGTAACCCAGCGCCAATTGGTGAAGAACGCACTGCGGATGCGCCCTGACCGTATTATTTTGGGGGAGATTCGTGGAGCAGAGGTGATTGACGTGTTGGCGGCCATGAATACGGGTCACGAAGGTTCCATGGCGACGATTCACGCGAATAATCCAAGAGATTGTCTGGCGCGTATTGAAAACCTGGTTGGGATGGCGGGCATTGCCCTGCCAACGGTTGCGCTGCGCGGTCAGGTGGCAAGTGCGATTCAGTTAATTGTCCAGCTTTCACGTATGCGGGATGGAACACGTCGCATTACCCATATCGAGGAGATTGTGGGGATGGAAACCGATGTGATTACCACGCAGAAGATCTTTGGTTACAAACCAGGGCCGATGGATGCGAACGGAAAGTTGACCGGGTATTACTACTACACAGGTATTAAACCCCGCTTTTTTGAGCAGGCAATCCATTATAACCTGTCTGATAAGCTGGACGCGGTTTTGCGCGCGGCTGAAGAGCGTCAGCGGGCTGAACAGACGAGGAGACATTGATGCTGGTTCCGGCACTCATTTCCATTACTCTGGCCTTGCTGGCACTTGGCTTTATGCCTGTGTTGATGGGAAAGACGTCTTCTAAGCGAACGAAGGAAGTGCTGGAGCGCATTGGTTCGGAGACACGCAGTGCCGGGCGTGCGGATGATGCGAATCGGCGGATTTTGAAGACCATACGTCTTAGTGAATCCGAGTCCATGGATGCGCTGTTACGCAAGATTCCTCTGATGGAATCAACCAATGATTTGCTATTAAAAAGTGGTTTACGCATTAGCTTTGTGCATCTGCTGGCTGTGATGGCAGGTATTTTTTTGGGAAGTATTCTATTATTTGATGGGGTGCTAGGCTGGACCGCAGGGGGGGTGCCGCTGGGCTTGCCTTTGGGGATTTTACTGAGTTTGTTTGGAACCAGAATGTTTTTGAAAAACCGCGTCAAAGCAAGACAGGAGAAGTTTATTGACCTGTTTCCCGATGCGGTGGATATGATTGTGCGAAGCGTTCGCTCTGGGCACCCGCTTTCGACGGCGTTGCGTATGATTGCTGAAAACGTACAGGAACCGGTGGGTACGGAGTTTCAGCAGGTTGTGGATGAAATAGCGTATGGGCGATCATTGGGAGATTCTATGAACCGTCTGGCGCGGAGGATTGACCAGACGGATATTAAATTTTTCGTGGTTGTATTGAATGTGCAGCAGGAGACGGGCGGCAATTTGGGAGAGGTATTGAGCAACCTGTCTAATATTTTGCGCAAAAGGAAGCAGATGCGTTTAAAAATCAAGGCGCTAACAGCAGAAGGGCGTATGACCGCCTACATTCTGGGAGCGTTGCCGCTGGGAGTGTTGGCAGTGTTGCATTTGCTAAGCCCTGGTTATCTGGTGCCCTTGTTTAAGGATTCGGTGGGTAATTTTATTTTGGTATTGAGTGCTGTATTGGTATTGGCAGCGTTCTTTGTGGTGCGCAAAATGGTGGATATTGACGTCTGATGGGTATTAGCTTTGTATTTCCTCTGATCTTTGCGATTGGGCTGACACTGTTCATTCTGAACCTGTTTAATAAGCAACAGGAGCGTGGAAATATTCGTGACCGCGTGAAGGGAATCATGCGGCAGAATAGTGCGGCAGATGAAGAGTTTGAACGGCTGGAAAGTTACCGGGATGAACCAAGCCAGTTAGCGCAAACACTGGATAAAATATTACAGGCGTTGAAAATTAGCAGTGAAGAAAATAGCCGAGAGACGCAAATGAAATTTGCGCAATCGGGAATACGCTCATCTAATGCACTGATTTATTATATATTTTTTAAGAAATTGGGTTGGGTGATTGGCGGCGTATTGGCCATGTTGCTGATTTCAGGTAATGAGACCGGATTTATG
The DNA here is from genome assembly GCA_964538615.1 of uncultured Rickettsiales bacterium. Classification (GTDB taxonomy): domain Bacteria; phylum Pseudomonadota; class Alphaproteobacteria; order Rickettsiales; family RI-342; genus CAZIGK01. Next base: position 119,883 of record CAZIGK010000005.1, read on the forward strand.
CAGGTTGTCGTATGGGGGATGGCGATAGCCGCTCTTTTAGCCGGGTTGTTTGGTGCAGATTTATACTTAAAAAATAAGAAAGAAAAACGGCAATATACGCTGAACCGTTCGTTTCCCGATGGGCTGGATTTGATTTTGGTGTGTGTGGAAGCAGGTTTGGCTTTGGATGCCGCCTTAGCGCGGGTGTGTCGGGAATTGGATGATGCACACCCTGAACTTTGCTATGAATTTAACAAGACCCGTATGGAACTGACGCTATTGAATGACCGGGAGCGTGCGTTACAAAATCTGGCTGACCGGACGGATTTGATTTCGTTTCGGTCCTTGACAGGGGCTTTATTGCAGTCTGAGCGGTTTGGTACCAGTCTGATTGAGACGTTGCGGGTTTTGTCTGAAGATTACCGTAATACACGGATGATGATTGCAGAAAATAAGGCGAACAAACTGCCTGCGCTGATTACCATTCCGTTGATGTTATTGATGATGCCAGCCTTTATTATGCTGCTGATTGCACCAGCGATTATTATGTTGTTGAAGGTTTGGGTATAGGCAGACAAGGCAGGGTGTCTGGTAGGTTTTCGGAGGCATGTAAAACCCGCGATTCCAAAAATCGCGGGTTTTTTTATCAGTAGGCTCCTGAGGAAGAGGAGAGGTCAATATTAGCGGGTTTGCGCCGCTTGGGGACCCGTATTTGCGCAAGTGGTGAGCAGACAGGACAATGGTTTGGTTTGCTCTTTTAGCCATTGCGCTGCTTCTGTCGGGAGGAGCGGTGCAAGGGTTTGGTACACCTGCGCATGGTAGGCATCTACCCATTGGCGCTCGACATCTGTGAGTTGCTCCGTGTTGATGAGACGGCGGTCATAAGGGGCGAGTGTGAGGGTATGAAACATTAAAAATGGGCGTTCCACACTGTATTGTGGAGCTTCTGTGACGGTGATGAGGTTTTCGATACGGATGCCGTAGCCCGTATCGGCATCGCCGTTTTTATAATAACCGGGTTCATTGGACAGGATCATGCCCGGTTGGAGGGGGACGCCTGCACCCGCTTTGCCAATACGCGCAGGGCCTTCATGCACGCTTAAATAGCTGCCGACTCCGTGACCGGTGCCGTGGTCATAGTCTTTACCTTCCTGCCAGAGCGGATGGCGCGCCAGTGAATCGAGCTGGCCGCCATTGGTGCCGACCGGAAAGCGTGCCATGCCAAGAGCAATATGCCCTTTCAAAACGGCTGTGTAGGATGCAATATGTTCAGGAGTGGGGGTGCCGATAGCAATGGTGCGTGTGACATCGGTGGTGCCTTCCCGATATTGGCCGCCGGAATCAATGAGTAGCAGGCCGTCTCCCTGAATGGGGCGGGAGCCTTGCTCCGGTGCGCGGTAATGCACAATCGCGCCGTTGGACTGGAAGCCGATGATGGAGTCAAAGCTTAAATCCAGACAGGTGGGGTCTTGCAGGCGCAGGGATTTCAGGCGCTCGCCCAGAGAATATTCGGTTTCCTGTGCCAGATCGGTGCGGGTGGCCAGCTCATGCAGAAAGCGGGTGAGTGCCACGCCATCGCGGATATGCGCGGTGACTGCGCCCGCAATCTCTGTGGGATTTTTTTGTGCTTTCATGCGTTGAATGGGATCGTCTGCGGCCAGTAGAGGGGTCTGGTTTTGATGCGCATCCGCGATATGTACATAGGGAGTCAGGGCGGGGTCATACAGCATGGGGTGCGGATTGTTGGCTTGTGTCCGCAAGGCTGCGGGAAGCTGATCCGGGGGGAGGACATCCACGCTGCTCCCCAAATGGGTGCGCACATCTGGCGGGACGCGTGCGGGATCAATGAATAGTTGGATACGGCCTTCGGGATACTGGTCATCTACGGTCAGCAGTGCGGTACATAGCGGGGTGGGGACGTGTGCGACATCATTGGCGCGGATATTGAGCAGCCATGCGATGGAATCCGGTGCGGTGATGAGCATGGAGCCTGCGCCTTTGCTGCGCAGCTCTTCGACCAGTCGGGTGCGTTTGCTTTCCTGCGATTCGCCAGCATAGGTGAGATCATGGATGGTGAGGGGCGTGTGTGCGGTCGCGGGACGGCCATGCCACAGGTCGTCGATGGGGTTATGGCGGAGATGTTGCACGTTCAGGCCTTGAGCCTTGAGTTGTTTCTCAAGGCTTTCCAGTTGGCGGGCGCTGAAGAGGCGGATGTCTATGCCGACGGTTGCGCCTTGTGGCAGATGTTGTTGCAACCATTGGGCAGGGGAGGTGGCGGCATTGTTCTGCACTTCATATTCCTGCCCTAGCTGGTTACGGGCTTGTAACGTGTAGCGGCCATCCGTCAGCAAGGCGGCCTGTTGTGCGGTGACGACTGCCATGCCAGCGGAGCCGTCAAAACCTGTGAGCCATCTCAGTCGTTGTTCCCATGCGGGGACATATTCGCTGAGAAAACTATCCTGCGTGGGAACCAAAAAAGCGTCTAGTCCCTGAGCGGCAAGTTGCTGGCGGAGGTCGGTCAGGCGTTGAGGTTGGATGGTCATGCTATTTTTCCCTGTGGTTGTTCCCAGCGAGCGGTATTTCCGTATGGTCGAAAGGATTTGGAAGGGCGCTATCCGGTTTATTGTTGCCTTTTCGTTGTGCTCATGCTGGTAATGAATGTGTGGTTATTGGTTTCGTCACCGTCATGGGACATGCATTATGAAAAGCCAGAATGGGGTTGGCAACAGAGAATTGCGCCTTTCCACGAGAAAGCACTCTGGAAATGGTTTGGGAAAAGCGATGGCGCAATGGCTGTGTTGGGGATGGCTGATGCTTATGGCAACGGCGGGTGTGGCGCATGCCAAGGCGCCTGTATGGATTATCTATGAGCAGAATGCCAATTTGAATGATAATGGGTTTAATGCGTCTGCGCATCAGGGGGTATTGGAGTCTCAGCGGCAGTTTGATATGGGGTATGAAGAGCATGTTGTGCCCCTGAACACGGACTATATTACCTTTTATCAGTCGTTGTTCAAAAAGCATGTGCCGCGTGCGGTGTTGGGCATTGGTTTTGAGCATTTGCACGCTATTGAAGCCATGGCCAGGGTGTATCCGCAGGTGCAATTTACGCTGATTGATGCGGTGTCTGACCAGCAACTGGCCAATGTATTGTCGGTGCCGTTTCGGGATCAGGAGGGGGCGTTTTTGATGGGAATTGCTGCCGCCCTGACCAGTAAAGCGGGAAAGGTGGGATTTATTGGCGGCATGGAATCGGATATTATTCGCAATATGGCCTATGGTTATCGGCAGGGGGCAGAATATGCGAACCCAAATATTGTGGTGGAATCTGCCATGATTGGAAACGATTTTCGCGCATGGAATAACCCGTCACTGGCGTCTGATATTGCGAAGGGGCAAATTGCACAAGGGGTAGATGTGGTGTTTGCAGCGGCGGGTGGTTCCAGCCTTGGGGCGCTGAAAGCCGCAGCGGATGCGGGGATTATGGGCATTGGGGTGGATAATAACCAGAATAGTTATCAGCCGGGGTATATTTTGACCTCCATGGTGAAAAAAGTGAATTTGGCCGTTTATGGAACCATGGCCAGCCTGCATGATGGAAGCTGGCACCCCGGCGTGAAAGAATTGGGTGTGGCGGAGCATGGCATTGACTATGCGGTGGATCAGCATAATCTGGCGTTGCTGTCTCCCGCCAGTCGGCAGCAATTGGAAAATGCGAAACAATTGATTCGGCAAGGAATTATACAGGTGCGCACGGCTCCGGTGATACAGGATGCGAAACAGGCAAAGGTGACCCCATGATACTGGTGAAAACATACCTGCATATCAGCCCGATTCACGGGGTTGGGGTATTTGCGGCAGAGCCTATTGCCGCCGGCACCTTGCTGTGGCGGTTTGTGGAGGGGATTGACCGGGTGATAACGGAGGCTGAAATGGCCATGATGCCAGAGGTGGCGCAGGCATTTGTGCGGGAATATGGTTATTGCTGCCCGCATTTTCCGGGGGGAATGGTGTTAAGTGCAGATAATGCACGCTTCCTGAACCACGCGGATGCGCCGAACACGGATAACCGCACTGAATATGCGTATGCCAAATATGATATTGCGGTGGGTGAGGAAATGACCTGCGACTATCGGGAATTGAGCGAGGAATATGCCGGGCTACCCTATGTCGGGGTGAGCCGCGCAAACGTGGGCTAGGCATCCGGGGGTGATGTCATAAATTGTCATCACAGGTGACTTGGCAATGGTTGGGAAGCTGGTACAACAGCAGGGTGCGTGTCTCTATACGGGCATGCTTCACGAGAACATATCTACCTATTGAGTAAAGGATGGCGCGGCATGTGCGGTATTGTCGGGATGATTGGGGCGCGGGATGTGGCCGGAGTGTTGCTGGATGCGCTGCGCAGGCTGGAATATCGGGGATATGATTCCGCGGGGATCGCAACCCTGACACCGGACGGAGCCTTGGAGCGCAGGCGTGCAGAGGGCAAGCTTTCGGCGCTGGATGCGGTCTTGCATCACCAGCCGTTGGCCGGACATATTGGGATTGGTCATACCCGTTGGGCGACCCATGGCGCACCAAATACGGTCAATGCGCACCCGCATATGACGCAGCAGGTGGCGGTGGTGCATAATGGCATTATTGAAAACTTTGAAACGTTGCGGGCTGAAATGCAGGCGAAGGGGCATGTGTTTGAATCTGCCACGGATACGGAAGTGGTGCCGATTTTGCTGACCGATTATCTGGCGCAGGGCTTTGGTGAGGAAGAGGCATTTCGCAAAACGCTGGATCGGCTGGACGGGGCGTATGCGCTGGGTGTGGTGTTTCAGAGCCAGCCAAAGCGGTTGTTTGCAGCGCGCAGGGGTTCCCCGCTGGCGATTGGGGTTGGGCAGGGCGAAATGTATATTGCATCCGATGCGATTGCACTGGCGCCGGTGACCAACCGTATTTGTTATCTGGAAGAGGGGGATAGCGCCATTCTGACGGTGGATGGCTATCATGTGTTTGATAAAAAGCATCAGCCTGCGGAGCGGCCTGTCAGTTTGTCGTCGGTATCCGGAGCGCAGGTGGGGAAAGGCAACTACCGTCATTTTATGCTGAAGGAAATTCATGAACAGCCGATGGTTATGGGGGAGACGCTTTCTGCCTATTACAATCCTGTAACGCAAGCGTTTGCCTTGCCAGCATTGCCGTTGGCGGCAACAGACATACAGCGGGTATTTATTATTGCCTGTGGAACATCTTATTACGCGGCGATGGTGGCGAAATACTGGATGGAGCAATGCCTGAAGCTGCCTGTGGAAGTGGATATTGCCTCTGAGTTTCGGTATCGGGAGCCGGTCTATACACCCGGAAGTGTGATGGTGGTGATTTCCCAGAGTGGAGAGACGGCGGATACGCTGGCGGCACTGCGGCATGCGAAAGCGGCTTCGGTGCCGGTTGTGGCGGTGGTGAATGTGCCGGAAAGCACGATGGCGCGGGAAGCCAATGCGGTGATGCGTACCTATGCCGGGCCGGAAATTGGGGTGGCTTCCACCAAGGCATTTACTGCACAATTAATGACGCTGGCTTGCCTGACCATGGGATTGGCCGATGCCAGGGGCAGCCTGCCTCATGCGGAGCGGCAGGCGCGGGTGCATGCTTTGGCAGAGGTGCCTGCCAAGGCTTCCGAAATGCTGGATCGTCAGCAGGCGATTGAAGGCATTGCGCAGGAGCTGACCCATGCGCGGGATGTCTTGTATCTGGGGCGGGGAACAGCTTATCCATTAGCGATGGAAGGGGCGTTGAAGCTGAAGGAGATTTCCTACATCCATGCCGAAGGTTATGCGGCGGGTGAATTGAAGCATGGCCCCATTGCGCTGATTGATGAAAACGTACCGGTGATTGTGGTGGCGCCGGATGATGGCTGGTTTGATAAAACCACCTCCAACCTGCAGGAGGTGGTGGCCAGAGGCGGAAAGGCCATTCTGCTTAGCAGCGCAGGCTCTATTGCCCGGATGCAGCCGTATTTGCATGCGTCTGTCACCCTGCCACGGATTCACCCGTTTGCCGCCCCTATTTTATACGCCTTGCCCATTCAGTTGCTAGCCTATCATACGGCGGTGCAGAAGGGCACAGATGTAGATCAGCCACGGAATCTGGCGAAGTCGGTAACGGTGGAGTAGGGTTTTCGCTTTTCCGCCGGAATGGAAATTAAAAATTGTATGCTGATACAATCGGCGGTATGTTGATTGGGTAACAATAGACTAAGTGTCGTGGTTTATGCCCGAAAAGCTTTTTGCCCCCGGAGATCGGATTTTCAAGGAAGGTGACGCCAGCGATGCGGCGTACCTGATTGTGAGTGGCCGGGTCGAGATTTTGAAAAAAGCCCCGCATGGGGATGTACGGTTGGCAGTGCTGGAGCCGGGGCAGACATTTGGTGAAATGGGGCTGTTTGACAGCGCCCCGCGCTCTGCTTCTGCACGGGCGATGGAAGAGACGGTGGTTTCTGTGATTGCGGAGCAGGAATTGCAGCAACTGTTGTTACAGTGTCCTGCAACGTTGCGTCCTATTTTGAATGCGGTGTTTGAGCGCCTGCGCAATACTAACAGTCGGTTGTCGGAAAAAGAGCGTTCCAGCACGATTGTGGAATGTGACTATGATGAAATTCACGTCGTGCCGGACTGTGAAGCATGGGATGGCGTGGTGGCACCACAGGTGGTATCAGTGGCGACCTTGCCTTACCGTATTGGCGGATTTGCCAAAGAAGGGCAAGCCGACCATGGGGTGAATAATGACCTGCATGTTCCCTGTGAGGGGCCGCCGTTGGTGGTATCCCGTCGGCATGTGATCCTTGAAGTGCGGGACAAGACGGTGTTTGTGGTGGATCGGGGATCACGCTTTGGCACGATGCTGAATGACAGGTTTTTGGGCAAAGCGCAGGGCGCCTATAGTGTGCCGTTGGAAAAAGGTGAACACCTGCTACGACTGGGGGGCAAGCATAGCCCATACCGATTGAAGCTTATTTGTCGGTGAGGTAGGGTCTGACTGCCTGTGTGGTAAAAATGGCGTGACTATCGCATGGTATAAGCCTGTTGAGGGGGGTATCCATGGTGCAGAATTGGTTACAGGAACTAGGGCTTTGGCCCGTGCGCAACTGGCTGCATGGCGAGTGGGTGGATGGCGAGCAATTTGCGGATGTGCGTTCTCCTTATGATGGGCGTGTCCTTGCTGCGGTGCCGCAATGGGGAGCAGTTGCTGTACGATCTGCGCTGACGCATGCCGAGCGGGTACAGCGTGCATGGGCTGCACTGCCGTGGTTAGAGCGGGCGCATCGGTTGAAACGTTGGGCAGAACGGATAGAGCAGCAGGCCGAGCCATTGGCCATGCTGATGGTCGCAGAAAGTGGCAAAACCCTGAAAGATGCCCGTGCAGAAGTGGTCTATGCGGCTAGTTTTCTGCATTACTATGCCAATCCTGCTTTGGAACCAAAGCCTGTGATACTGGATATGCCGGGGAGTGATGTACGGCGGGTGGTTTGGCGGCGTCCATTGGGTGTGGTGGCTGCTATCACGCCATGGAACTTTCCGGCGGCGATGGTTACCCGTAAACTGGCGCCCGCACTGGTGGCGGGTTGTAGTGTCTTGCTGAAGCCTGCGGAAGAAACGCCGCTGACGGCGTTGGCGTTGGGTAAACTGGCTGAGCAGGCGGGCATAGATAAGGGCGTATTGCAAATCATGACCGGGGAGCCGGAAGCAATTGGACGGGCCATATGCGAGAGCCATGTGGTGCGGGGAATTGGGTTTACGGGTTCCACGGACGTGGGGCGTTGGCTTATGCGGCATGGGGCAGAGCATATACAACGGTTGGGATTGGAACTGGGAGGAAATGCGCCGTTTTTGATTTTGCCGGATGCGCCCCTGGAGCAGGCGCTGGATGGATTGATGCATGCAAAATTCCGTAACGCCGGACAGACCTGCATTAGTCCGAACCGCATTTTGCTGCATGCGGAGATTGCCGAAGCCTTTCTCAGCCGCCTGACAGAGCGGCTGCGGATGTTGCGGTTGGGATATCCCATGGATGTGGCCACCGATATTGGGCCGCTGATTCATCGGGCGGCTGCGGATAGGGTGCGGGCACGCGTGGAAGAGGCGGTTGCGCAGGGTGCAGCGTTGTGGTTGCCGGATGTTCATTCTGACTTGCCGGAGGGGAACCGGGTGCCGCCGATACTGCTGACCCGTGTAACGCCTGAGATGCGTGTATGGCACGAGGAGAACTTTGGGCCGGTCATTGCAGTGCGGCAATATGCGGATATTGAAATGATGTTGCGGGAGGCCAATGATACAGAAGCAGGGCTGGCGGCCTATGTGTATGGAGGTGATGTGAGCCAATGTCATCGGCTGGCAGCGCGATTGGAATATGGCATGGTGGGCATCAATAGTGTGAAGCTTTCCACAGCGGTGGCACCATTTGGAGGGATGAAGGCATCTGGCCTTGGGCGAGAAGGTGGCGCGTGGGGGCTGGAAGAATATCTGGAGTGGCAGGCCTGGGCAGAGGAGTGAGAGCGTGAGTATGGGTGGAGGCTGGAATGACAAAGATTTGTTATGTGTTTTCTTTTGGATGCCTGCCTGCGCAGGCATGACGGGGTGAGGTTTTGGGTGGAACAAGAAGTGAGGACAGCAGTCCGAACCAGCCCTGAGCTACCCTCATTTGCGAGACAGGAGTCGAGCAAGGAGGGAATAAAATAACCGAGTGGAGCCAGAGCAAGAGGATAGATGGATTCCGGGTCAAGCCCGGAATGACAGGGGAGGGTGCCTGCGCAGGCATGACGGGGTGAGGAAACCCTACTGCCCATGATCTGCCATGGCGGTGGTGACCACGGCGGCGACTTCATCATCA
>CAZIGK010000006.1:0-101798 GCA_964538615.1 uncultured Rickettsiales bacterium
ACGGGAAACTTTCCTTTGGCTCCATTCGGTTATTTTATTCCCTCCTTGCTCGACTCCTGTCTCGCAAATGAGGGCGGCTCAGGGCTGGTTCGGGCTTGCTAGCCCTCACCTGACACAACCGTTGGCGCGGCTTCGCCCCTCTCACTGCGTTCGGCTCAAAGGGTTCGGACTACTGTCCTCGCTTCTTGTCCAACCCAGCACCTCACCCGTCATGCCTGCGTAGGCAAACCACACCCACTTCGTCATTCCGGGCTTGACCCCACACCCAAAAAACCCTCTCGCACTGCCGCAATTTTCCTTCATTTCTTGGTCAATCAAGGCTATAACCTACCCTTCAATTCCTTATGACCCATACACAGGTTCCGCCATGCGCACCCTTCCCCAACGCTATGACACCCAAGCCACTGAATCCCGTCTGCAACAATGGTGGGAAGAACAGCAGGTCTATGCATGGGATGAACGTAAAACCCGTGCAGAAAATTATGTCATCGACACCCCTCCTCCCACCGTTTCCGGGCATTTGCACATGGGGCATATTTTCAGCTACACACAGGCTGATTTTATTGCCCGCTACCAGCGCATGAAAGGCATGAACGTCTTCTATCCCATGGGCTTTGATGACAATGGCCTCCCCACGGAACGTCTGGTCGAAAAAAACAAAAAAATTCAGGCTCACCGCTATATTCAGGAGCATGGACGCGAAGGCTTCATCGCCCTCTGTCAAGGCGTGGTGGATGACGCCCTGAAAGACTTCCGTGCCCTGTTTCAGTCGGTCGCTCTGTCCGTGGATTGGAATCAGCAATACCACACCATCAGCGATGATGTCCTGCGCCTCTCCCAAATGTCCTTTCTGGATCTGATGGACAAAGGCCATGTGGAACGCCGCCTGCAACCCATGCTGTGGGATCCGGTGGATCAAACCGCCATTGCTCAGGCAGAAGTGGAAGAAAAAGAACACCCTTCCCACATGCACTACATCCAGTTCAGTGTAGCAGGCAGCGCGGAGAGCATCACCATCGCCACCACCCGCCCGGAACTACTGCCCGCCTGTGTCGCGGTCATGCTGCACCCGGAAGATGCGCGTTATGCCCATCTGAAAGGCAAACATGCCATCACCCCTGTTTTCGGCGTGAAAGTACCGTTCGTGTTTGACGAAAAAGTGAAAATGGACAAAGGCTCCGGCGCGGTCATGTGCTGCACCTTTGGTGACCAGACCGACGTGGACTGGTGGAAAGCGCATGATTTACCTATTCGTATTATTCTGAATAAATACGGTAAAATTGCGGATGAGGTGGATATTCCAGCCGAACAGCAAAGCAACCCGGCCGCCTTCACGAATGCCTATAGCCAAATTGCACGCCTCAAAGCCCGCACCGATGCCCGCAACAAAGTCATCGAGATGGTGACGGAAGCAGGTAAGCTCGATAAAAGCGAACCCATCACCCACATGGAACCCTGTGCGGAGCGTTCCGGGGCGCCACTGGAAATCCTGCCCACACCGCAATGGTTTGTGAAGGTGCTGGACAAAAAGGACGCCCTGCAAACCCGTAACAAAGAATGCACCTGGTACCCGGACTGGATGTCCAAGCGCATGGAACAATGGATTGACGGCCTGAAGTGGGACTGGTGCATCAGCCGCCAGCGTTTCTTCGGCGTACCATTTCCGGTGTGGTACTCTAAACGTGCGGGAGAAGAAGGAAAAATCCTGCTTGCACACCCGGATGACCTGCCCGCCAACCCCCTGAAAGACCTGCCACGCGGCTACAGTCGGGATGAAGTAGACGCTGACCCCGATGTCATGGACACCTGGGCCACCAGCTCCATCTCCCCACAACTCAATAGCCATGCGTTAAATGACAAATACGCGGTGAATGCTGACCGTCATGCCAAACTCTACCCGGCAGACCTGCGCCCACAAGCCCACGAGATTATCCGTACCTGGGCATTCTATACCCTGTTGAAAGCCCACCTGCATGGCCATAGCATCCCATGGAAAAACCTGATGATTTCCGGCTGGTGTCTGGCGGAAGACAAAAGCAAAATGTCTAAATCCAAAGGCAATGTGGTCACACCTACTGGCCTGATAGAACAAAGCGGCGCGGATGCCGTGCGCTACTGGGCATCCACCTCCCGTCTGGGAACAGATACCGCCTTCTCGCCGGATACCATTAAAATCGGCGCCAAGCTGGTGAACAAGCTGTTCAATGCCAGCAAATTTGCCTCCATGCAGTTCAAACACATCCTCCCCAGCGCAGATCATGCAACCTCCGCAGCCCTGCAACCTGCCGCCACCGCACTGGAAGACGTTGCCGCAGGCCGCATCACCGAACCATTGGATCTCTGGATTCTTACCCGCCTGCACCGCGCCGTTGCCAAAGCCACGGAAGAATTTGAAACCTATGAATATGCGGATGCCCGTGTCGCTATCGAAGATTTCTTCTGGAATGACTTTTGCGATAATTATCTGGAGCTTTGTAAAACCCGCGCCTATGGCGAAGTCATGAAAGACCGCCCGGATAGCGAGCAGAAACAATATTCTGCCATCTACACCATCTATCATTGTCTTGAGACGGTTCTACGCCTGTTTGCACCGTTTGTTCCCCATGTGACAGAAGATGTGTACCAACATCTCTTTGCACCCCATACCGGCCTCACATCACTGCATCAACGCGGTAGCTGGCCGAAAGCAGAGCATTACCCCACCCATGATGTGGCAGAAGCCACGGGCAGAGAAGTGGTCAGCATTCTCTCCGGCGTACGCAAAATGAAAGCGGAACAAAATATCTCCATCAAAGTACCTCTGGCACTACTGCACGTGCAGCCGCTCAAGGCTCTCACCAATCGGGATATTTTTAACACCTGCCGCTTTGATCTCATGTCCACCGCAGGGGTGGATGCACTGGAAATGGGCGAAGCGCCCCAACTGCCCTTGCAGGTTCAGACGGAAGATGGCGCATTCGCTCTATTCGGCACGTTAGGCCAGCGCAGCGAAGTCGCCTAGGGTCAGATTGAGGGTATGGCTTTTGCCATGCCCTCCCCCACCCCCTCTATGCAAGACAGATTATCATCGTATCGTTCTCGTGCTTCCGCATGATAGTTGGGGCAATGATGTTTCAGGCAGTACTAAGCATATGGCCTTTCTCAACAGGCGTCGCTTACTGAGCAACGGGGGGCGTGCATGCCCTGCCTGAACATGGGTAGCGCAAACACATGATGCATCGGCAAACCGGGCGAGAAGGACATGGGCTCACTATATGCTTGCATTGAATAGCATGAATGCTCTCTGTTTTGACGCAACACTTCAACACACACTCATATGTCCCTCCATCCTCATCTCGTAAATAGTTTCACTTCGCCATCACCGCCCTTTGCAATTGTGTTATTATGGGATTACCAATGCATAAAACGCATAGCTATAACCCGTCAACAGTTGTCTTCATCACCCATGAGCCAAAATGCATAATTGGTTACATGTCATAAATCTTTCATAAAAAAAACGTTGCGATTCAGCCGGAAAAGCTGTTCATTACCATTTGTTAACTGTTGATAAGAAAGTTGTTACTCCTCAAACTTCAGCACACAACAGTCAGCACAGGGAAAATACCTAAGGGAAAAATGCATGGCTCTGCACCACAGAGTACAGGCAAAAATGCTGAAGCCCCGATGTGGAAAGCCACACGGTTTACCACTACGGGCTTCAGCCATAACAAGGCAAGCAAGGGTAGCGTCAACACAAGTTGTCCACAACAGCCCGGCGAGCATTAACAGGGAATACGCCTACCGCCTTCCAGCATCTGGATAAAACATGGCCCAAAAAGCTAAATGATGCAGGGCCTCACCGACCTTCAGGGAAGAGATTATGCCACGCTTTCAGGATCACGATCGGCAACAGGCCGTCACCATCCATCCCAACGGCTCTGTCACCATTGCCCTTAATAGTTTAAACACCGCGCGAGATGTCACCATCCATTACCAGGAAGGACTGGGCTGGGGGCAATATAACCGCAAAGGCGATTTCCGCCCCTTCGTGCCGGATAGCAAAGATGAACTGGGCAATGGCATTTTCCTGCTGGCGCCGGATGCTGGCGAAAACGTCCTGACACTGGAGTTCCAACAACCCCGTCAGAATATTCTGGATGATGCGGGCGAACCACCTGTCTCGTACCGCATTGAGCTATCCCCCCTGCCGGATGGCACCATCCATGCGGAATGGCATCCAGTCACCCTGCAAGAAACCCCACGCGCTTTCACCCATTCTCCCATACAGCTTTCACAAGGCCTTGTAGAGGGGGGCATCTTATTAGCGGCTCCCAAGTCATCAGCCCAACCTCATCAGGAGCAGTCTCCCCCCCCCAACACAGTCTTCCGTGATTGGGATACAAGTGTTAGTCTCGTAGTCTCGCCGAACGGAGACGTGCTTTTAATGCAGGCACCTCCTGGGCCGCTACGTGTACTGTCACTGGAACGTACATCTGAAGGCTGGCAGACGGTTTATCGTGACATATCAGACCTCAATGCCTCCGCACCTGAAGGCGGGGGATGGTGGCAGTTCTCTCCCGCTTATCGCGTCACTATCCCAAAAGGTCATGAACCTTTTCTGGTAGAACATATTAACCCCGAAACGGGAGAACTGATCTACCGGGCAAAAGTCACCGCCGATACTCCGCATCAGGTACTATGGCAAAATCCGGCCTTAAACCTGCATGAATGGACACCCGTCAACGCTCAGCAATGGCGGCTAGAAAAGGGGGTTTGGTACTATTTGCCTACGGAAACAAAAGTCGAAGCATCACCCGCCGCACCCAAGGAACCAGAAAGCACACGCGCCACCCATACCACACTCTTTGAAGACATGGATCACCCCATCACGGTACGCCGTGGCGCTTATGGAGAAGTGATGTTCGATCTCCCATCCGACAGCCATCTGGCCATGGTGCCAGATAATGGCAGTTGGATAGTGGAATATACCGATAGCCGAACCGATCATACCCTCTACTGGTCACAGGAAGAGCAAACCCAGCCTCTCGTCCTCGCCCTGAATCAGGGTTATCGGTTAGAGATTCCGGCAGAAGCAGGTGCCCCGGCACAACTGATTCGCTCCGACAATCATCAGGAAACATTCCGCCTACATATTCGACCCGACGATACACCCGAGATCACCTTCATCCCGGAAGGCCGCATTTCCTCTGCACAATCCATTCAAGGGTTGCATGTCCGCGTTGAAAATACCGTGGTAGAAAACCTGGGGGCAGGGCCGCTGGCTGCCCAGCCCACCCATGCACCAACCACCCCTCCCTATATCACACCGCACCAACCACGCCCAACTATCCCGGCAGAAGCCAGCGGCTCGTACATCCCTTCGCAAGCACAATCACAAGCCGCCATTTGGTGGAACGAACAGGCCCTGCATGTCACTTTCGCTGAAGGCCAACCATGGCGGGAACTACGGCTGGAGAGATTGGAATCGTTTGATGGCTCCCGCCATATTGCCGCCTATGTCACAAACGCAGAGGGACAACACGCCGCCTTCAATCTGGATGGAACCGGCTTCAAAACCCTACAGGCAGATAGTGCTATGCCGCTGCCCGGTCAATTGCTGGAGCAAGCGGATGGCCATATCTGGTATCAATGGAACATGGCGGATGGCCTGACTCTTGCTATCCCCATGCAAGAGGCCACACTCCAACCTCTCCTGAGCGATAGTGATGCAGCAGGCAATATTGTTCATCAACTCACCTACCAGCAGGATGGTCGCGTACTTCTCAGCACCCCCGGTCTCCCCACAGCGGAAGATATTACCCACACGACCATGCGGGATGCCTCAGGAGCCTACGCACAACCCTATCCGGTGGCTATGGTTCCCGCCCTTCCGTTCTCGTATCATCAGGCGGATGACATCTCCTTCCATCGCCTGCCCAACGGCTCTATCGAGTGTCGTACCGGTGAGGACAAACCCTACCTGACCTTCACACCAGATGCTCAGCAACAGTGCTGGACCGTCAGCGCCCATGATCGGGAAGGCTTGCTCCTGCCCGCCACGCCTATCACCGCCCATCAATTGCAAAGCTGGCGTCAGGCGACCCCTGAACAGCGGGAACAGCATCCTCTGCGTCACTTCCATACCCTGCTGGAAGCACGCAGTGCCGTAAACCCCGTCTATATCCCGGAACAGGGCGAAGCGTGGCATATCGCCTTTGCCAATGGTACGGAACTACGCATCCCCTCTACCCTGCAAGAGGCCGTCACCCTGCGCGATAGCAGCGCCGCTCACCGTCCGACCTTCGTGGCCTACGCTAATGGCAGTCAGGGCTTACACACCCCTCAAAGCGGCTGGATACGCTTAGACGCACCGCTTGACCTGCACGCCAGTGAGCTAGAACAAGCAGAGGATATCGCCCTGTACCTGACCCAGCGTCTGGACGCCGCCACCGCCGATCCCTCCTCACCAGCGCTGTCAACCCTTGCAACCGATGAAACCTTCTGGGCAGCTCTGAAAAGGGGAATGCAACAGGGTTAAGTCGTATCGTCAAATGAAAGGATACATTGGCGATGGGATGGATGTTGGTTAGATAGTGTTGTCACAAGATGTTGAATGACCTGCATCGCAAACCTACGCATCCATTGTGGATGATGGCTGCCTGCCGCGCACGTTGTTTCCTTGCAGAACGCAACATTTATCCTGCAACCCATCTTTGTTTCATCTAAAGATACAGCCCCATGCTCCACCGCCTTCCTCTCCTCCTCTCCGCAGAAGAACTCCATCACTGGCTGCAACAACACCCACAAACCGTGGTGCTGGACGCAAGTTGGCACATGCCCAACAGCCAACGCAACGCGCGAATGGAATATCAGCAAGCGCATATCCCCAACGCCCGTTTTTTTGATCTGGATGCCATCTCTGATCACGCATCCCCCCTCCCTCATATGCTTCCCCCTGCACAAACATGGGCACTCTCACTCGGTGCATTGGGCATTACCACGGAAAGCCCGGTTATTGTCTATGATACGGTGGGGCAATTCAGTGCCGCTCGCTGTTGGTGGATGTTCCGCGCATATGGCCATCGCTCTATTTCCGTATTGAACGGCGGCTTACCGGCGTGGCAAAAGGCAGGCTTTCCAGTGACCTCAGAACCCTCCCCCATGCATGCAACCACCTACCACCTTTCCCAACATACACCGCAGTATCTGGTCAATATGGCGCAGGTAGAAGCCGCCCTATCCCACCCGGAACAATGCGTGCTGGATGCCCGCTCCCCCGCCCGCTTCCACGGCACAGAGCCGGATCCCCGTCCCGGCGTTCGTGCCGGCCACATGCCGGGCGCACGAAATGTGCATTACGCCACACTCTTGAATGAAGACAAACATTTGCTCCCCCCTCACACGCTGCGTAAACAGTTCATGCAACTCGGCATCACCCCAGAAACACAGGTCGTGACCACCTGTGGCTCCGGTGTCACCGCCGCCATTATTGCTCTTGCTCTGGAATATGCAGGCTTTCCCCGCTACTGCCTGTATGATGGTTCATGGGCCGAGTGGGGCAGCAGCGGCCAGCCCGTGCAAATCACGCCCGCATAAGCCCCATCACTCCCCGGCGGAACAAACGTCAGAGGCTCTGAATCCAATCCCTGAACCACGGTACCATCTGCCGCCTGTTCGAAGCACGGTAGACGATCTAAAAGGCCGCAATTCCAGTAATCGCCCGCCCCAAAATCAATGCGTGAATATCGTGGGTACCCTCATAGGTATTCACACTCTCCAAATTCACCACATGCCGCATGACATGGTATTCATCGGTAATCCCATTCCCGCCATGCATATCCCGTGCGGTGCGGGCAATATCCAGTGCTTTCCCGGCAGAGTTCCGCTTCACCAGCGAAATCAATTCCACCGGACAGGCATGCTCATCCAGCAAGCGCCCTACCCGCAATACGGCCTGCAACCCCAGTGTTATCTCGGTCGCCATATCCGCCAGCTTTTTCTGAATCAACTGGTTAGCTGCCAACGGACGGTTAAACATCCTGCGCTCCAACGTATAATTCCTCGCCGCTTCATAACAGAACTGCGCCGCGCCCAATGCCCCCCAGCTAATGCCAAAGCGAGCCTTATTCAGGCAACTGAACGGCCCTTTCAGCCCACTCACCTCCAGCTCTTTTTCATCCGGCACAAACACATCATCCAACATAATGCTCCCGGTATCGGATGCCACCAGCGAAAGCTTGCCTTCAATGGCCGGGGTTTCCACTCCCGCCAAATGCCTGTCCACAATAAAGCCCCGAATGGTGCCATCTTCCACATGCCCGGCACCAAACACTTTCGCCCACACAATACATACATCCGCAATCGGGGCATTGGTAATCCAGGTTTTACTCCCGTGCAGTTTCCACCCGCCGGGCACTTTGGTGGCACGGGTTTTCATGCCTGCCGGGTCAGATCCCACATCCGGCTCGGTCAGGCCAAAACAGCCAATCATCTCGCCCGTCGCCAATTTAGGTAAATATTCCTGCTTTTGTGCTTCCGTTCCAAACGTATGGATGGGGTGCATCACCAGAGAACTCTGCACTGAATAGGCAGAGCGGTATCCGCTATCCACCCATTCAATTTCCCGTGCAATCAAACCATAGGCTACATGGGTCGTACCTGCACAACCATATCCTTCAATGGTTGGCCCCAGCAACCCCATTTCCCCCATGTGCCGCATCAGTTTTGGGTCAAACCGATGCTGGCGAGTGGCCTCAATAATTCCCGGCAGAAGCTGCTCCCGTGCAAAGGCACGCGCACTGTCCATAATCAACCGCTCATCTTCCGTCAATTGACCGGACAGATCGAAAATATCATCCCAGACAAAACGATTCACAGCAGCATTCACGGCATCACTCCTCACAGATTACCATACCGTCTCCATGCTATGCCGCTAAATGAGGTAAAGCAATCTTTTGTGCCCTGCACCATGTCAGAACCCCCCTGTCTCTCACGCCTCGGCTGATGTCACCATTCCTGTGTCTGTGCGTTTATTTCTGTTGTTTCTATCCCGCCACAAGGCCACACATAATCCAGCCATTTGCAAAAAAAACAAAAAGAACAGCGGTATCGCTCCCGTACTGACCAACGCCCGCACTCCCGTAATACCGCTTTTGGCTGCCACCACACCGGATACCAAAAGCGTTAGCAACCCTCCCCACGTTAATTTCCTCGCAGCAGAAGGGGTAGCCTCCCCCCCATGCGCCATAGACGCCAACACATAGGCCGCACTATCCGCAGAGGTCACCAGAAACAAAAATACCAATAGCCATACCCACACCCACCAGAATAGCGGGTATTCCTGTCCGGCAAACAGCATAAACACAGCATCCCCTACCTGATCCTGCACCTGCGCCACCAGAGGCGCCCCCAATAACTCCTGCTGCAAGGCAAAACCACCGAAAGCCGCAAACCAGAGAATACTGAACAGGCTGGGCACCAACACCACTCCGGCAATAAATTGCCGAATCGTTCGCCCACGGCTGATGCGCGCAATAAAAGTCGCCACAAACGGCGTCCACGCAATCCACGAGAGTAAATAGACCACTGTCCATTTTTCACCCCATGGCCGCTTGGCAATGCCAGCCGACGCCGTGCCGGAATCCTGTAGCTGAAACGAAAGCTCCGGCAACATCTTCATAAAGGTACTCATGCTGGCACGCAACATGGTGGCAACATGTTCCCATGACATCAGGCCAATCACCGCCAGCATCAGCAATATGGCCAGCAGAATATTCACCACACTCAGTATCTGAATCCCCTTCCCCAGAGGCGTTGTTGCGGAGAGTAGAGCCACCCCACCCAATGCCCATGCCAGCATGGACTGCAAACCCAGCGTGTCTGCCCATTGTGGCACAATCCATTTCACGCCCGCCGCCAATTGTATCACCCCTTGACTGATACTAGCCGCCATCCCAATAATCACGGCGGTCAATGCCAGTATATCCAACAGACGGGATACATAGCGCGCCCATTTTCCTTGCCGACTTTGTAAAAGCGGCTGCACAGAACTACTGGGCATCAGAGGGTGCCGACGACAAAAGCGAAAATAGGCCACCGCAAGGCCTGATGCGGCATAAATCGCCCATGGATGAAACGTCCAGTGGAAATAACTTAAAGCCAGGCTTTCCGCTATTTGCTGACGCACGCTACCCTCACCCCATCCATCCGGTGGCAGGTCAAAATGCATCAAAGGCTCCGCAGCCCCCCAAAACATTAGCCCGGCTCCCATACCGGCAGCAAACAGCATCGCCAGCCAGGATAAGGTATGAAACTCCGGTTGAGAATTCGCAGCCCCCAATTTCCATGCTCCAACCGGACTCATCGCTAACAGCAGCAAGCCCAGCAGCAATCCGCTACTCAACCATAACACCCCATCACCGAACACATGGCTGAAGGCAAACCCAATGCGCGTCGCCAGCTGCATAAAGGAAGAAGGATTCCACAAACACGCCGCGACCAGTGCAATACTGACCACCAATGCCGGACGCGCAACAGAAGAAACGTGAGGTATCATCATGCGGGGCAGCATAGGTCATCTGTCTCCCCCCGCCAACCATTAATGTCTTTTTTGTACCTTACTTGCCGGGTAATAAACGCACGATACGCTCCACCAACGGCACAGGCAACATATCCAGCAACCGCAACGGTGCATACAGCGCGTATGGAAAGGCAATCCGACCCGGATTTTTTTCCAATCGTCTGGCAATCAGGGCGGCCGCCTGCTCCGGCTCCATGCGTAAGGGCATGGGAAACGGGTTAACATCCGTCAATGGGGTGCGAATAAAGCCAGGACATACCACCGTCACCCCCACCTGCTCCTTCGCCAGCAGTGGGCGTAATGCCTCGCCATAGGCTCGCACGGCACATTTGCTGGCACTGTAGGCCGGGGCGGAAGGCAAACCTCGCAACCCCGCCAAAGAACTGATGATCACCAATTGTCCACCCTGCCGCTGCACCATGCGTGGAATCACCGGGTGCAAACTATTCAGCACCCCATGCAGGTTTGTCTCCACAATGGCCTGCACCTGCTCTACGCCCTCCACACCCTGTGCTGACCCGCCAGAGATACCCGCATTGGCAAACAACAGCTCAATGGGGGCATGGTCATCTGCCTTGCTCAGCCAGTCCTGCATCGCATCCGCATCCCGCACATCCAGCACGCGGGTCGTCACATGCGCCAGCTTTTGCCGACAGGCTTCCGCCACTTTATACAGCCTCGCCTCATCCCGCCCTTGCAGGTGCAGGGTCACAGCTTCAGCGGCATAATGTCTGGCCAGCGCAGCACCCAGACCGCTGCTTGCGCCGGTAATAGCCACAACTTTACGTGCCTGCATCTTTTTCGTAACCGTTTTAAGGGTTTTCCAAACCTTTGCTATCATGCTATAGGCGTAAATGTTCACAAAACCAAGGAAATCCCTCCCATGCTTGACCGTCGTGGTATGATGTTTGTTCTCTCCTCTCCCTCCGGGGCGGGCAAAACCACCATTTCCCGCCGCCTGCTGGAGCTGGATACCAACCTGCGCATCTCCATTTCTGCCACCACCCGCGCCCCCAGACCCGGCGAGGAAAATGGCAAACACTACGACTTTGTGGATAAAGCGAAATTCGCTGATATGATTATGAACGATGAGTTTCTGGAACATGCCAAAGTGTTCGATAATTATTACGGCACTCCCCGCGCACCGGTGGATATGGCTCTGTCGCAAGGCAAAGATGTCCTGTTTGATATTGATTGGCAGGGCACCCGCCAATTGAAAAACAACGCCCGCAGTGATCTGGTCAGTGTTTTCATCCTCCCCCCCTCCATGCAGGAGCTGGAACGCCGCCTGCGCGCCCGTGCGCAGGACTCCGATGCCGTGGTACGCCAACGTATGACCAAATCCACAGACGAAATCAGCCATTGGTATGAATATGATTATGTCGTGCTGAATAACGATCTGGAGGAAAGCCTGCACAAGGTGCTGTCCATTTTGCATGCAGAGCGCGCCCGCCGCAAACGCTATACCAACCTGCGAGAGTTTGTGGATCAATTGACCGATGAATACCGCGCCAGCCATGGCTAATCACGCCCTCACCACTCTCTGTATGGCACTGCTATGCATGACCATGCAGCCTGCCCTGTCACGTGTGGCACATGCGCAATCCGCTCTATCCACAGAGCCACATCCCGCCGCAATCACGCAACCCCCCTCTGAAATACCACTCCCCGCACCCCTGAACGCGTCAGAGGATGCACAGCCCCTCGCCTCCCCACCCGCCTCGGAACTGGAAAAACTGCTCCACGCCTCCCCTGCGCAGGACACACCATCCTCCACCGCTCCCTCTCTCGCGGAGGAACCCGCTCCCATCATCACGACCACCCAGCCAGACACCACACCTCCCACCTCTTCTTCACCCCCCGCCATCCAATCCACCCCACTTCCCACACTCGCCCCCACCTCCGCACATGAAGCGGAAAACGCGACGGCTGAAGACACCGCTGCGGATACCCGCACCGCCTACCCGGAGCCAGAGCACTACTCCCTCCCCACAGACTCACCCCTTCCCATCGTGGGGGATTTCATTATCCATCCGGTCAGAGGGGAAGAAACCCTCTACGATATCGCTCGCCTCTACGGTCTGGGTATTGTGGAACTGGCGCTCGCCAACCCAAAGCTGGACGTCTGGCTACCCGGTGTCGGCACAGAGGTGTTGGTGCCACGTAGTTTCATCCTGCCAGATACCCCTAAACAAGGCATTGTCATCAACCTGCCGGAACTGCGCATGTATGTCTATACCCGCAAGAAAACGGGTCATAAAACCTATACCGATGTCGTCACCTACCCCATCGGTGCGGGGCGTGAAGGGCTGAACACCCCCATCGGCACCACCACGGTTGTCCGCAAAAAAGCCAATCCCATCTGGTACCCCACGGCACAAACCCGCAAAGATAATCCAGAATATCCAGAAATGGTGCCCCCAGGGGAGGATAATCCCCTCGGCACCCATGCTCTCTACCTCGGCTGGCCGACCTATGTCATTCACGGCACCCACCGACCCTGGGGCGTCGGACGACGCGTCAGCCGTGGCTGCATTCGCCTCTACCCGGAACATATTCCCCTGCTCTTTGCCGCAACTGCCACGGGCACCCCGGTTCGTACCGTAGAACAACCCATCAAATTCGGCCTGCAAAATGGCAGCCTGTTTGTCGAAGTCCACCCGATGGACGCAGATATGGAATCCATCGGCGCTCCCCAACCCATGACAGAGGAAGACAAACAACTCCTCACCCAGCGTATTCAGGCTATCCCACAGTCACATAGCCTCACCATAGACTGGGAACGCCTCTGGGCAGCGGTTGAAAATCCTCGCGGCTACCCCATCCTCATCAGTCAATAAGCCCCCATCCGTTTTCTCCCTTTTGGGCGCATTGCTGTGGCTGGATGCAAAACAACGGCGAACACAACAATGCTGCAATGCAATGCCTGTTTTTGCTTGTAACCCGTGAGATAAGCTATCATAAACAAATGGCCATGCGGCACCCCATCGCCGCATATACAGCATAGATATTCAAGCGTAAGGACATTCCCCCCATGACCAAAATCAAAGTGGATAATCCCGTCGTCGAACTGGATGGCGATGAAATGACCCGTATCATCTGGGCCTTCATCAAGCAAAAACTCATCCTGCCTTATTTGGATATTGACCTGAAATATTATGATCTGGGAATCGAAAAACGGGACGAAACCCGCGACCAGATTACCGTGGACGCCGCCTATGCGATTAAAGAATATGGCGTGGGTGTCAAATGTGCCACCATCACACCAGATGAAGCCCGCGTGGAAGAGTTCGGCTTAAAGGAAATGTATAAATCTCCCAACGGCACCATCCGTAATATTCTGGATGGAACAGTCTTCCGGGAACCCATTATTTGCCAGAATGTCCCACGCATTGTTAGCAACTGGCATCAACCCATCATTGTGGGTCGTCACGCGTTTGGGGATCAATATCGCTGCGTCAACTTCACCGTACCCCGCCGTGGCAAACTGAAAATCACCTTCACGCCAGATGATGGCAGCGCCCCTATCGAGCATGAGATTTTTCATTACCCCGGCAGCGGTGTCGCCATGGGCATGTATAACACAGACGAATCCATTACCGGCTTCGCCCGTGCTTGCCTCAATTACGGCTTAGCACGTACCATGCCGGTCTATTTCTCTACCAAAAACACCATCCTGAAAGCCTATGATGGCCGCTTTAAGGATATTTTTCAGAAAGTCTATGAAGAAGAATTTACCGATTCCTTCAAGGCCGCAGGTATCACCTACGAACATCGCCTGATTGATGATATGGTGGCTGCCGCCATGAAATGGGAAGGCGGTTTCATCTGGGCCTGCAAAAATTACGATGGCGATGTGCAATCCGATATGGTGGCACAAGGCTTCGGTTCACTGGGTCTCATGACCTCCGTCCTCATCACCCCAGACGGCAAAACCGTGGAAGCAGAAGCCGCGCACGGTACCGTCACCCGCCACTACCGCGCCTACCAGCGTGGCGAAAAAACCTCCACCAACCCCATTGCCTCCATTTACGCATGGACCCGCGGCCTGTCCTTCCGCGCTAAGTTCGATGACAACCCGGATCTCGCCCGCTTCGCTCAAGCGCTGGAACAAGCCTGCGTGGATACCGTGGAAGCTGGCTATATGACCAAAGACCTCGCCGCACTGGTCAGCAAAGACCAACAATGGCTCACCACGGAAGAATATCTGAATAAAGTGGATGAAGCACTGCACATGCGCATGCAGCAGAAAGCCGCGTAAGTCAACACCTCGTCATGCCTGTACCCGCCTGCGCGGGCACAGGCTATGGCAGGCATCCACGTGCATCTTTTCTCTGGCTCCACTCGGCTATTCTATTCCCTCCTTGCCCGACTCCTGTCTCGCCAATGAGGGCAGCTCAAGGCGGGCGGTGGCCTGCTTGCGACCACTCGCCTGCCATGCTACATCAGCGTTCACTACTTTTTTCCCGCCCCTCACCGCGAGTTCACCCTCATGCCCTCCGATACCGACCTGATTGACGATTCCGCCTGTCGGCTCTACCTCATTACCCCTGCGCAATTGCCAGATATCTCGGCCTTCCATGATCAATTGCAAACCGCACTCATCACAGGCGGCACCCATATTGGAGCGGTGCAACTTCGCCTGAAAGACACGCCGGATGCACAGATACGGCAAGCTGCCAAAACCTTGCTTCCTCTTTGCCAAAAGCATCAGGTTGCATTTTTTCTCAATGACCACGCAAACATCGCGGCCGATATCGGGGCAGATGGCGTGCATCTGGGTCAGGAAGATATGCCCATCCAGCAGGCTCGCACCTTATTGGGTACAGAAGCCGTCATTGGTATCACCTGCCACGACTCACCGGATCTGGCCATGCAGGCCGGTGCCAACGGCGCAGATTATATAGCCTTTGGTGCATTTTATCCTAGCCAAACCAAACAGGGGAAAGGCCACCCCACGCCAGATATCCTCACATGGTGGAGCCAATGGGCTATTTTACCTTCGGTAGCCATTGGCGGCATCACACCGGAAAATGCCCCCCCACTGGTAGAAGCCGGAGCAGATTTTCTGGCAGTCATCTCTGCGGTCTGGAACCATCCGCAAGGGGTAGAAGCCGCCATTCGCGCCTTTTTGCCTGCCTTGTCTTCCGCATCGCGGGGCTAAATGCACCGTTTCTATGGCCGACTCCCCCTCTTCTCCCCCCAACCCGTTACCTCTTCTGCTTGAATCCTTCGTCATTTCAGGGTAACAAAAGCAACACTTCCTATTTCTTGTAAACGAGGCATTCCATGAAAATTGATGGCAACGCAGTACGCGCGGGCATGGTGATTGAATATGAAAACAAGCTCTGGCAGGTCGTCAAGCACGAACTGCGCACCCCCGGCAACCTTCGCGCTTTCAATCAGGTGGAATTGAAAGAACTACAAAACGGCACCAAAAACAACGTTCGCCTCAGCTCCACCGAAAGAGTGGAGCGCGTCCGTCTGGATCAGCATGACTGCAATTTCCTCTACGCAGAAGGCGACATGCTGACCTTCATGAATACGGAAACCTACGAACAATTCACCCTGCCCGCAGATTTGCTGGGGGATGACCTACCCTTCCTGCAAGACGGCATGACCGTAATCGTAGAACTACACGAAAATACCCCCATCGGCATCACTCTGCCGGAGAAAGTGGAACTCACCATCGCAGAGACCGAACCCGTTGTAAGAGGCCAGACCGCCGCATCATCCAACAAACCCGCTGTGTTGGAAAACGGGGTGCGCATTATGGTTCCCCCCTTCATTGATTCCGGGGAGCGTGTCATCGTACGTATCGAAGATCGTGCCTATGTTGAGCGGGCGAAATAACCCCTCATGACCCAACAGCTTTCCCCCACTCTTACCGTCATGCTGGCCGCCGCTGAAAAAGCGGGTAAACGTCTGGTGCGTGATTTTCACGAAGTTGAAAACCTGCAAGTCTCCCGCA
Source organism: uncultured Rickettsiales bacterium (assembly GCA_964538615.1). GTDB lineage: Bacteria > Pseudomonadota > Alphaproteobacteria > Rickettsiales > RI-342 > CAZIGK01. Next base: position 16,530 of record CAZIGK010000006.1, read on the forward strand.
AAGGCCCACGGGACTATGTCTCCAATGCAGACTTGCAGGCAGAAGAAACCCTGGTGACAGAACTGTCCAAAGCCCGCCCCGGCTACGGCTATCTACTGGAAGAAGGGGGAGAAGTGCCCGGCACCAACCCAGAGTTCCGCTGGATTATTGACCCGTTGGATGGCACAGGCAATTTCCTGCATGGCATTCCGCATTTCTGTATCTCTATCGCGCTGGAACAACGCACAGACAAACATACAGACATCATCGCAGGGCTGATTTTCAACCCCCTCACGCGGGATGCCTTCACCGCAGAGCGTAAAGGCGGTGCCTATCTGAATGGTAAGCGCATTAAAGTTTCCAGCCGCAAAGAAATTTCAGATGCGCTCATGGCTACAGGTAACTCGTCCCTGCGCACCACCGACGCACGCTACCGCAACCTCACCAGCGTCTATTCCGCTCATGTCTATGGTTTGCGTTCTCTGGGAGCTGCTGCGCTGGATCTGGCCTATGTCGCCTCCGGTAAACTGGACGGTTTCTGGCAAATGGGACTCAAGCCATGGGATATCGCCGCTGGCACATTATTGGTAAAAGAAGCAGGCGGTTACGTTTTAGAACTGAATCGTCAACCAAATTTTATCGAAACCGGGGATATTCTGGCCTGCAATAATCTACTGGCCCCGAAACTGGAGAAACTTCTCTCCGAGGCGTATAAAGCCGCCTGAATGCGGACGGGTCAGCCCTTTTTGTTCACAACAGGCGACTTGCTATGACCCGTTCTCTTTTCCGTGCATACTCCCTTGGCACCTGCCTTACCCTTACTTTGCTGGCGTTGTCCACCACGGGTGCGCGTGCCGCCACCAGCATGCAGGCTCCCCTGCCGGACGTGGAAATGCACCTGGATGTGCTGGATCGTTATCGCACGCCGGAAAGTGAACCGGTCCCCTATCCGGATAGCTACCGCTACCAGCCTCGCCCAAATGTTTGGCAAGCCCCATCGTTTCAGGTAGAAGAGCCAACCCAACATCAGGGCGGCCCTATCATCATCAAACGTCGCCCCAGTGCAAACCCAACCCCTGCGGCCACTCCTAAAGCATCCCCAACGGTTGCACCTTCCTATGCGCCTGCGGTACCCACAAAAACCGCCCCCACCAAACCACTGCCTGCTAAAGCGGCCAGCAAACCCAATCCGGCAGCCAGCCGTCCGGCGGCACCGCCGCCCCCTCCACCCGCTACAAGCGTCAAAACCACCCCACCGCCAGCCGCCCAATCAACGGAGCTACCACCGCTACCACCCAGCGCCCCCGTGACCGTTGATTTACCCGCCGCTCCCCCAATGCCTCCCGCAGGCAGCACTGACAGCCATCGTCTTCCGCCGCTCCCACCGTCCGGCAATCATTCTGGCAAAGAGCTTCCGGCACTCCCTCCCAAGCCCTCTGATGCTTCTGCCGCTCCCGTGGTGGTACCGGTTCCGGGCAATGCGCCTGCTGCTGCCCCCACACCAACTCCTGCCCCCACACCTGCTCCCGCCCCCACACCTGCTCCTGCTGCGGATCCTGCTCCTGCTCCTGCTGCGGCTCCTGCTCCTGCTGCGGCTCCTGCACCAGCAGCACCCAGCAGCAAGACCCTATCCATGCCCACCCTGCCGGATGAGCCCGCAGGCACCGGAGAGCCTGACCTCCCCCCACCCGCCGTCCCCGCACGTGATGGCAAAGTCATGCCTACCCTCCCCCCACCTGCGGATGGTGAAGAACTACCAGAGCTACCCCCCCTACCGGGCAAGGGTGAACCTTTGGCCCTACCCGCCCCTCCCTCTGCGGCACCCGGTGAGTTAGGCAATATCACGCCACCCGAGTTGCAAACCAAACCCATGATCGTGGCGGATTCCCCCCCAACGCCAACCCGCCTGCCCCGGCTGGAAATTGGCTTCACTAAATCAGAGACTGCTGTCCCCCTGAGTGAAGAAAAAGTCCTCAATGGTGCCGCCGCGACCTATAAAAAAGTCTTCGCCAAAAACATGACACTGGTTGGCTATGCCACCAGCCCGAAAGATCAATCCAGCGAGGCCCTAACCGTTGCCCAAAGCCGCGCCAGCGCGGTGAAAGATTATCTGGTGAAACAAGGCATTGCCGCCAACGACATCACGGTGGAAAGCAAAACCCTCCCCAGTGGCACCCCGCAGGCGGATAAAGTCGAAATCTTTTTCTAGTTCTTATCTACAGTTTGAGTGATCATTGAGCGAAAATGGCTTTTTTGCAAGCAGCGGAGAGAGTGTACATCGTGATACATGACAGGTGCAGCGCAGTAAACCTGCCCTTCGCAGCACATCATCATCAAATGTGACGACACGATCTGAATAAACTACACCTGTCTGCACCATCGCCCATGGCATCGCACCTCCCTCTCTTACCGAATGAAACGGCCTGAGAAAAGCGTGCTGATTTTCTGCATTTACGCATCCCGTCAGGATTGGTATCCTCCACCGCAATTTCCACTGTTTATCGCTGATTCTATGGACAGAACGCATAGTATCCGCGCTAAATAACCATAGCGCGGCAGGTAAGGCAACATGGCGGCACACACCATCCACTCATCCTCCCCTTACAGTTTCGCTCCAGCATTCGCATCACCGGAAGGACAGGCATTGCTTTCGCAACTAGCGGCCTATGGCCTGTCTCCCGCCCCCTATCCCATGCTATCGCCAGCCCCCCTCGCTTCGGATAGCCTGACCCGCGCCAAAGAACTGGCTGATGTGCAAATGGCCTACATGCGCCGCTTCACACCGTGGAAAGCACAGCATGTCGAAGAAGTGGCCGCCATGTATGTCCACCGCATGCACGCACTCGCTCTGGCGCAAGGCATTCCCGTGGGCGCAGAAGACCAGGAACGCTGGCACTATACAGGACTACTGCATGATATTGGCCAAACGGTGAATGGACTGCGCGCCCATCTGGAAGATGCCCCCGTCTTCGTGGAACTGAAACGCCAATGGCGGGCGTTGCTGGAACCCCATGCACGCTGGCAAAAACTGCTTGTACCTGAACTCAACCGCCCTTACCTCTCACTGGAAGAGGCCATTGAAGATGCCAGCCTGCGTTACATCACAGGCATGTATTTCCTGCCGGATGAGCTGAATACATTACTCAACAGCAGGCCGGACATCAAAGAGAAGATGTATGACATGCGCCGACATTGGGATGCCGATCACGTATTCTCGCTCATCCAGCTCCATGAATCCACGCTGTTGGATGATCTGCTCATCACCCCTTCTCTGCATCATGTCAGCTTTGGTGATGGCTCAACCACCATGGCCAGCGCCTATCCGTTTCAGGCAGAAACCGTAACCCGCCAGACTATTTCCTACAGCCAGTGGCTCTTCAGCCTGTTGGATCGCCTGCAAGCCGCCAGCATGAACCAGCAAAGCCTCACCAGCATGCTGGTCAATTACAGTGTCGGTTTTGACCACCCGTATTTTGGCGTCCACCCTTCTCTGCTACGGGAATCATTAGAACAAGGCTGGTTGTTGACTCTGGCCGAGCACTATTTCAGCCCACGCCTGGGTTCCAACCTACAGCCAGAGCTAACAGAACCCATGGGTTGGTTGCTCCACATGTTGGATATCCCTCCCGGCGTCAATGATGCTCATGCTTGGGTCATTTCGCAGGAAGCACAAAATCTTCCCCTCAAACCCCAACCGGAATCCGGGCTGGATATAGAGCATTACCGCCGTGGTCAGGCTATTCTGGCACAACGTAGCTGGAGTAATCAACCCTTCTGCCCTCATTGGCAAGCCTTCTGGGAAGCGGTCTCCAATAATATCCCTCTACAGGATTATGTGATTGCGCGCGCCCACAAAGCAGAGCAGCGCAGCCATCGGGAAGGCCGCACGCCCTTAGGGGGAGATGCTGAACTCACCCGCCTGCGCCAGCTCTCCCCTGCGGAACCCATGCTCCACTCCGATACTGTGCTTGCCCAATCTATCCGGCGGGAAAACGCACGTATCCACCACCAGCAACCTCCTCGCCCAGACTGGCAGGAGATTCCGGTGACCGAGCTACTCACCATGGCGCGCGAAGCAGGCAAGCAAATGCTGGATACCTCCATCCCACTGCAAACCGAAACCAAGCCCGATCAATCCATTGTCACCAACGTGGATAAAGCCCTAAACCATTGGTGCATCCAGCAACTTCAACACCTCACCCCACATATCCCTGTCATTGCGGAAGAAAGCCTGCCGGAAACAAACCGCGCCATTGCCGCCCAACACGCCACCTTCTGGGTGATAGACCCGGTTGATGGCACTAGCCAATATCATCGCTGGCGACAAGGGGATCTCAGCGCGGATGGCTTCAGCATCAATATTGCCTTGGTCAGCCACGGAGAGCCCGTGTTTGGGGTGACCTATTTTCCTGCCAAAGGCCTGCTTTATTATAATGATGCAGAAGGGGCATGGAAACAACAGGACGGACAACCCGCCAATCCTCTCGCTCCCTCCCCTCTGCGCTACATGGAAACCGTGCAAACCTCTGCCCACCCACAGGAAATTGCCAACCTGCTGCTGGATATGCCCACCTCCCGCCATAGCCAGAACCAGCCCATGACCGCCCAGCTTCGTAGTCTGGAAGCCGCAGCCGGCAATCATCATGTCGGTTACGGTTCGGCAGGTTTCAAATGGTGGGATACTGCCTCGGTACATGCCGTCCTCAAAGCGGTGGGCGGCACCATGATTACCCCCCATAATGGGGAAGAACTGCGCTACCCGCAAGGCGGTGACCCCAACGCCGGACAACCCCCGCACGTCAGTGGTCTGGAAGCCACGTTGCGCCAGCTTGGGCTAACCGGTCTGCTGCATCGCGCAGCGCCATCCGCCGCACAGCTACGCAGCTAGCTGCGTAGCTTCCGCAAAACATCCAACTTATCCGTAAATCGGAAAAGCCTTGCACAGCTTTTCCACTTCCGCCCGCACCCGCGCTTCAACGGCGGCATCGCCTGCTTCGTTCGCTGCCAGTGCATCCAGCACATCCGCAATCAGGTGCGCAATTTTCGTAAACTCTGTCACACCAAAACCACGGGTCGTTCCGGCAGGGGTTCCTAACCGAATACCAGAAGATACCGCTGGCGGTGCCGGATCAAAAGGAATCGCATTCTTGTTACAGGTCAGCCCCGCACGCTCCAGACCATGCTCTGCGGCTTTACCACTCACCCCTTTGCTACGCAAATCCACCAACACCATGTGGCAATCCGTTCCGCCGGAGACAATACCCACTCCGCGCTCCTGCAAGGTGGCGCTCAGGGCGCGGGCATTATCCAGCACCGCCTGTGCGTAGGCTTTAAAACCGGGTTGCAGCGCCTCACCAAATGCCACGGCTTTTGCCGCAATCACATGCATCAAAGGCCCACCCTGTAGTCCGGGAAACACCGCAGAATTCAACTTTTTCGCATAGTCTTCCCGGTCGGTCAGAATCAACCCACCCCGCGGCCCGCGCAGGGTTTTATGCGTGGTGGTCGTCACCACATCCGCATAGGGTAGCGGGGTCGGGTAAATGCCTGCTGCCACCAATCCGGCATAATGTGCCATATCCACCCACAAAATCGCGCCCACCTTGTCCGCAATCTCACGGAACCGGGCAAAGTCAATCACCCGTGAATAGGCGGAAGCCCCGGCAATAATCATGGTGGGTTTATGTTCTACTGCCAGCTTTTCCACTGCATCATAATCAATCAGCCCATCGGCTTCACGTACGCCATATTGCACAATGTTATACCATTTGCCGGAAAGGGTCGGCTTGGCACCATGGGTCAGGTGTCCACCCGCTGCCAGAGACATCCCCAACACTGTATCTCCCGGTTTGGTAAAGGCCAGATACACGGCCTGGTTCGCCTGCGCACCGGAATGCGGCTGTACGTTGGCATAACAGCAGTTAAACAGCTTTTTAGCACGCTCTATCGCCAGCACTTCGGCCTTGTCCACTTCTTCGCACCCACCATAGTAACGGGCATGCGGGTAGCCTTCCGCGTATTTATTGGTCAGCACGGAACCCTGCGCTTCCAGCACGGCGCGGCTGACAATATTTTCGGAGGCAATCAGCTCAATCTGGCTCTGTTGCCGATGCAGCTCACCTTTCAGGGCAGCGGCCAATTCCGGGTCAGCCTGTTGAACAGACTGGTTAAAAAATCCATGGGGGGCAAAGGCGTGGGCAGTCGCGGTCATGGTATTGTCTCCTTACATATCCGCTAAATCATTCAAAGTTTTTCAATTTTTGCAAGTCGCGCTTCGTGCCGTCCGCCGTCAAATGGGGTCGCCAGAAACGCATCCACGCAGGCAATATGCGTGGTGAGATCTTCCCGTCTGGCAGCCAGACATAATACATTCGCATGGTTATGCTGACGAGTGAGAGCCGCGGTTGCAGCATCATGCACCAGTGCCGCCCGAATCCCTGCATGGCGGTTCGCTGCGATACTCATACCAATACCCGATCCACACAGCAATATCCCTGCTGCATTGGGGGTCGCCAGAACCTTCACACTCACCGCATGGGCATAATCCGGGTAATCCACGCTTTGTGTATCCGCTGGTCCCAAATCCTGTACATTGATACCATGGCGTAGCAGATGATGCACCAGCTCAGCCTTACGCTCCACACCCGCATGATCACTGGCAATAAAAACCGTGGCAAAAACAGGGCTGGCGGCGGCATTTTCCATGCGGAACATCCTTATCATCGGTCAGGTTTTCCATCGTTACCTGAATCTGCCTCCAGAAACAAGAAAAGATGCGGTTTATCCCCCTTCCCGTCGTCCTCTCCCACCAGAATCATCCCACCATTTGAAAAATGGCTTAAGCCTGAGCCATCACTTCCGATATGCTACGGATAAGGTTCACATCACAGGTACTACACGCATGTCCTCTTCTTCTGCTTCACATCCCGCTCCTATCCGTGTCCTGTTGTTAGGCGGCACCTTTCTCATGGGAGCACTAGAAGACGGGCTCTATTACCCCATCTTCACCCTGCATGATATACTGCTGGCAGATGCCGCGTTGCATCACTTTGCCCATTGGCGTGCCCACCCTAACGACCCATCCATCATTGCACACATAGAGCAACGCTACGCCGACATGACCGGACAACCCATCGCAAACCCCATGCCGCCACAGCTTGACGAAACCAAACTGGCCGCGCTGGAAGCATGGATTTTGGGAGAAGGAGACAGCACCCACCACATTCCGCCCGGCCTGCTACGGCAAACGTTCACGCGGGAATGGCACCGCACGGCGAAAGGCGAACATCTGCAAGCCAAACATTTCGGTCACTATCTCCTGCAAGCCGATCGCTATGCCGTGGCGCATCTGTTGGGCATCACACCCACGCCTGCCCTCCCTGCCCGTTGGGGTGGCCATGCCTATGGTCAACAGGCCTTGGAACAAGCGGTTGCCAATCTGCAACGCCAGCAATTACAGGCATACCCTATTCTGCCGGATGTACTCTACCCCCTCGGTGAGCTGGTAGACAGCCTGAACCTGACCGATTCTCCAACACCTCCCGCCACCAGTCCCGATTCCACTGATGCGTCCAACACCCACACCATACGCGCCCTCATCGCAGCGGTACGTGCCTGCCTGCAACGCGGGGAATATCCACTGGTGATTGGTGGAACCGATACTCTGGAATGGTACGCCAGTGCCGTGGCATTAGCACTGGGTGAGGCATGGCAACAGGCGGGAATGCTCTTTGTCTCCGCCATGCAGGGTTTCGGCCAGAATCCTCAGCATGTAGCAGGTCTATGGCGCGCCGCAATGCAGGTGCACCAACATCACCCTACCGGTTGCCATGTTCTGGTAGCGGAGGATGCCTCTGTCCAACGCTGGCACCTGCTGGATGCCGCGCAGCCTTTCACCAAAATATCCGCCGCCGCAGAATGCTGGCAAGCCTTCCGTCAGGCGGAAAAATCGCCTCTCCACCCGCGCCCATTACCTCACATCGCCACCGTGGAATCCCTTCCCTGGCGCCGTATTTTCCCTCCCCTGCATGCCGATACCCCGGTGCGGCATGTCATCGGCTGGCTGCAAAGCCTGACCCATCGGCACCTACTCACCCGGCATAACACGCCGGATACATGGCACGGCCTGTTGCTGGCAGGCATCCCGCGGGAGGCTCTGTCCCACAGCGGCATGGCAGATGCCCTGACCCATGCGTTAGCGCAAGCAGTACAGGCGGGTTTGCAGGTCAGTCTGTACAATCCCTATCAAGGGCAAGCGCCTTTATGGTCATCTCCCCTGCAACCGGCTCTCTCCCCAAAGGATGCCGCACACTGGCGGAAGATCTGCCAACGCATCGGCGCCCAGTGGCTGGAAGAAGAAACACTTGCCCACGCCTACTGGCGTTGCTGCTGGACGGAAACCTCTCCCTCCCCCCCATGTTCAGGGGCGCATACGCCGGGTCAGGCACCATCCTTTCCCGTCGCGTGGGAGCGGTTGGCACTCTATTCCGTACCGCTCATACCGGTCATGCAACAGGCCATAGACTGGCTGCTGCGGGACGTGCATCTGAAACAACTGGTAGTAGTTGCGCCACCCAGCGGTGTCCTGCCAGAAGTGCTGGCATACCGCCTGCAACAGCACTGGCGGGACTGGCACCCCCCCAGAGGCAGCCTGCAAGTCACCACGGCCCATGCCGGGCTACAGCAGACCGCTCAACACCCGCATCTGGAAACCACCCACTGGCACACGGGTGCGGTTTATGCCCCCGTGCGCGTCTGGCGACAATCGCTCTACGCCTGCTCACGGGGGGATAGCTCTGTCCAACAACTCGTCTCGGAATAATAGTCTCTCACGCTGTCGGCACTTCCGGTCGGGTACGGACCAGCTCCCCGATAATATCCGGGTTGACCAACGTGGAAATATCTCCCAACTGATCCACCTCTCCATGCGCCAGTTTGCGCAAAATCCGCCGCATAATCTTTCCGGAACGCGTACGCGGCAACCCAGAAGCAAAATGCACCACATCCGGGGTCGCAATCGCCCCAATCTGCTGACGCAGCCATTGCTTCAGCTCTTTGGCTTTTTCCGGGGTTCCCTGCACATCTGGCAGCAGGGTGGCATAGACATACATGCCCTCGCCCTTGATCGGGTGCGGTATGCCAACCACGGCGCTTTCGGTCACGTCCGGATGTTCGTTTAACGCCGCTTCCAACTCAGCCGTACCCATGCGATGGCCGGAAATATTCAACACATCATCCATCCGCCCCACAATCCAGATATCGCCATCCGCATCCCGTCGCGCCCCATCTCCGGTGAAATAATAACCAGAGTACTGGCTGAAATAGGTTTCATGGAACCGCGCATGATCGCCATACACGCTACGCGCCTGTCCCGGCCAGCTTCGCTTTAAGCAGAGCGCCCCTTCCGCCTCCCCCGGTAATTCCTGCCCCTGCATATCCAACAGCACCGGCTCCACCCCAAAGAACGGACGCATCGCCGCGCCGGGTTTCATATCGCAGGCACCGGGCAATGGCACAATCATAATGCCACCCGTCTCTGTCTGCCACCAGCTATCCACAATCGGGCAGCGGTCATGCCCGACCTGATGATACAGCCAACGCCAGGCTTCCGGGTTAATAGGTTCACCCACACTCCCTAAAATACGCAGGCTCTCGCGGCTGGTTCCCTGCAACCATTGCTCACCCTCCCGCAACAGAGAACGCACCGCTGTGGGAGCGGTATAAAAAATACTCACCCGGTGCCGGTCTACCATGTTCCACCAACGATCCGGTGACGGAGCATTCGGCACCCCCTCAAACATCAGAGTCGTCGCACCATTGGCCAGTGGCCCATAGACCACATAGGAATGCCCGGTAATCCACCCTACATCGGCCGTACACCAATAGATATCGCCGGGGCGGTAATCAAATACCAACTCATGCGTCAGGCTGGCATAGGTCAGGTAGCCCCCACTGGTATGCAAAACCCCCTTTGGCTTGCCCGTAGAGCCAGATGTATAGAGAATAAATAAGGGATGCTCCGCCTCCAACACTTCCGGTGCACATTCGGCAGATACCTGCTCACGCAGCACATGCCACCACTGGTCACGCCCTTCCTGCCAGCCCACCTCTGCTCCGGTGTGCTGTATCACCAGCACCGTCTGGTCAGATAACGCCCCCAACGCCTGATCCACATTTTCTTTCAGCGGCACGGCTTTGCCACCGCGCATCCCCTGATCTGCCGTAATCACCACCTTGCTTGCGCAATCCTCTATCCGGCTACGCAACGCTTCCGGAGAAAAGCCGCCAAACACCACAGAATGCACCGCTCCAATGCGTGCGCAGGCCAGCATGGCATAGGCCGCTTCCGGTATCATCGGCAGATAAATCGTCACCCTATCCCCCTTCACCACCCCCAACCGCTTCAAAACATTGGCCATGCGCTGCACTTCGGCATGCAGTTCGGCATAGGTGATGCGCCGTACCCGTTCACCATCATCGCTTTCCCACAAAATCGCCACATCTTCAGCCTTGTGCGGCAAATGTCGGTCGATGCAGTTGGCGCTGACATTCAACAACCCGTCGTCATACCAGCGTATCTGCGCGGTGGGCGCAAACTGCCAGTGCATCACCCGCTGCGGAAACCGATACCACTGCAACCGCTCTGCCATTTCTGCCCAAAACACCTCTGGCTCGTGCAGAGACTTCGCATACATCTGCGCATAGGTTGCTGCATTGATTTTCGCATGCGCGGCAATCTCCGGCTTGCAGGGAAAAACCGTGGTCGCCAAATGCTGTCGCCCCTCTTTCATATCGCCTTTCATATCGTCTTTCATCCTGTTATCCTCCCTTATTCATTCAACGCATCCCCCAAAAACAGGCTCCCACTCCCGCGCTTCGCCGGGCTGGGCTGGCTGGCGTCCGGCTTCCAGCCAATCAGGGTCAGCAATTCATAGGTGGCGACAATCCGCCCGTCTGTGTTTGCAAATTGCTGCTGATAATACTCGGCTACTTCCACCAACTGCCGAGGACATCCCATACCTTTATGCTGCTGTTGCAACAGGTTACTCTCTCCCATGGCGCGCAGTTCCCGCATCAGGGCAAAGGCATGCGCATAGGTAGCGGTCACGGTCACTTTATCCGCAATCGGCAAGGCCAGCCCCGCCCGCTGTAACAAAGCGCCACCATCCCGCACATCCATAAACGGGTGAATATGTGGTTTCACCTTACCCGTCTGCATTTCCACCTGCAAAAACGCCTGCCGCAATTCACGCAGGCTCTCTCCGCCGGGAAAACACGCCATCAGCAACCCATCCGGCTGCAAGCGATCTGCCATTTGTCTCAGCATACCGGGCACATCATTCACCCGATGCAGCAAGCGACTCGTGAAAATTGCCTGCACCGGCTTTGGCAACAGCGGTATCTGCTCCTGCACCAACTCCCGCTCCGCGATACGGACAATCTCCGCCAGCGGAAATTGCTGCTGCAACACCCGCTGCATCGCCTCACTGCATCCAAGCAGCAAAATAGACTGGAATTGCCGCCGGATATCCTGCACATTATCCAATAAAATCTCTTCTGCCATACCGTGCAGAAAATCCGCGCCTGCCACCTCTGCCGACTGTTTGACCAAACGGTTCAGGCGTCTGGCTTTCAACGCAAGATCAAACGGTGTCAGAACAGCAGAGGATTCAGAAGGGGCAGACATGCAATCTATCCATCACAACAGGCACCGTTCCTTTCTATCCTATCCTCTCCGGCAGGGCAAATACTGGCTGGAGTCATGGCTATTTCCGGCACATTGCCTGCTGTGCCCCACCCCCGTGCAACAGCATGGCGGCTTTTGTCTGGACTGTCATGGCAAACTAGGCTGGCTACACGCTCCGCTCTGCCCGGTCTGCGGCCTGCCGCAGGCAGATGATACCTCCTCCCCTCTCACATCATCCCTTCTGCTATCAGCTCCCTGCCCTTCCTGTCAGGAAAATCCTCCCCCCTTTCAGGCGGCGCGCTCCGTGGTCGCATATGATGAACACAGCCGACCGCTCATTCACCGCCTCAAGTTTCACGACCAACTGTATCTCGCCCGCCCACTTGGACACTGGATGGCGCATAGCCTACAGCCGATTCTACCAGCCTCCGATGCGCCTATCCCCACCTATATTCTACCCGTACCCCTGCACCGCTGGCGGCTTTTCCACCGCATGAGCAACCAATCCCTGCTGCTGGCACGCGCCATGGGGCAAGTCATGCAGTTGCCGGTCTTGCCCCATACGCTGCAACGGATTCGCTCCACCCGCCGTCAGACGGGCTTAAGCCGCAGCCAACGCCTGAAGAACCTGCACCGTGCGTTTGCCATCTCCCCCCAAACTGCCACCCTTCTCTCTGGCGCGCATGTGATTCTGGTAGATGATGTTATGACCACCGGTGCCACCATTGAGGCCTGCTGCCGTGCCTTGCGCAAAGCAGGGGTTGCCCGCATTACCGTGGCGACCTTCGCCCGCACATTATAAATCCATGGTCTGCATCTTACCCAAGGGTCAGCAACAGCCGCCCGCGCTTACGCTTTTGCTCTTCCTGCAAGCGCACATAAGCCAGATTGGCACGGTAAAGCCGTTTTTGCACAGCGTCAGTTGCTAACAATTCGGGTTCGCTGCTTTCAATCAGCAATCGGTTTTTCCCCAACTGCGGACGGGTACATTCCAGCACCTTCCGGCTACCACCTGAAATCGCGTAGGCCAATGCCCCCATCGTGCCCAGAAAAAACCCATAGGCACAGTCTTCCCGCGTACTGCCCAGCGCCTCCAACCGCGACATCGGGTAATCATTCTCAAACCGGAACCGATGAAACACCGTAACAGCCAATAACGCACGCTCCCGGTGACTAATGCCCATGATCGGGGCATGCATAATGCGCATGAAAGCCGCCTCTGCCCGAAACACCGACACATCAGGAAACGGCAGGGTCATCAATAAACAGGCTGCAGCCAGCAATCGCTGGTCATTCGGATGATCCGGCTGCAATACGGGCTGCAACCACTCCAGCAATGCCTCGCCAAACTCCTGATTTCCTTCGTTTTTGTTCAGCATGTCGTTGGCAGCGGCGTGCAGAGGTTCGGCTCCCTGCTCTTCCAGCGACAATAACCGATACAACACCCCTTCCCGCACCCCGCAGGACGAAAACATCACCCGCTCCGGCTCAAAATATTTAATCAATTGCTGCAAAATCAAAGCCGCCATGGGCAGAGTACGCAAACGTTTACCCGTTACTTCCGGCACATCCGGCAGCATCTCTTCCGGTGTCTTGGAAATACGGCTGGCAAAACGCCGCATCTGCATCGCATCCGCTTCATAGGCATGCAAAAGCTTCAAGGGGTAATGCGTCTCATCCATATGCAGCCGCGCCAATGAACGAAAACTCCCCCCCACCAAATACAACTGGCATCCTCTGGCCTGTTTACGCAGTGGCTTCTGCGTCTCCAGCCATTCTTTAATCCATTCACGGGCACGCCCCCGCTCATTGGCGGATTCATTCATCACCCGCAACACCCCCAACGGCAAAGAGCAACGCCGCCCAAAACTGCCGTCTCCGTGAATATGCACCAGCTCCAGACTACCTCCCCCCAAATCACAGGCCAACCCTTCGCCCTGTTGCAAACTGTTATAGGCTCCCTGTGCCGCCAGTTCCGCTTCTTCATTTCCTTCCACTAAGCGGATATGAAATCCGGTCTTACGTTGCACCTGCTCAATAAATGCCTGCCCATCGTCCGCATCCCGCAGGGCGGCGGTTCCAATCAGCGCCACCTGCTGCACCTGCATAATATCCGTCAGCATGGCAAAACGCTGTAATGCCGCTAAAGCGCGGATAACCCCTTGCGGGTTTAGCCTGCCCGTGGCAGCCAACCCTTCCCCCAGCGCGCAGAGTACTTTTTCGTTAAATAGTTCCGATGGCGTGCGCTTAATCCCATCGTACACCACCATCCGCACGGAGTTAGACCCAATATCAATAATGGCCAGCTTGGCATGGTGACGGTCAGTCACGGCGCAGCTCCTCTTTACCTATCGGCTGCTTTTTTGCATTGGGTCGCAATTCTGCCAGTTTTTGTGGTTTACGCAAAGTACGCTTCAGCGCCCGCCCCCGACCGGAAAGGGAGGGGTTGCGCATAAAATATTCGTGGCTGGAAAATTGCCCAAGCTCTCCCAGTTTGCGCTCATAATGCCCATCCGGCAGCAAAAACCAGCTATGCCGGGTATCTTCCACCGTTGCCACCATAATCTGCCCGACAATTTGTTCATGCACAGTGGGGTTATCAATCTCCACCATATATTCCACCCGGTGGTCAAAATTGCGGAACATCCAATCCGCAGAGGAAATAAACACCCGTGACTCCAACGATGGCAAACCATGGCCATTACCAAAACAAAAAATACGGGAATGCTCCAAAAACCGCCCAATAATGCTTTTAACGGTAATATTCTCGGAAAAACCGGCAATTCCCGGTCGCAACGCACAAATACCGCGCACAATCAACACCACCTGCACCCCGGCCTGCCCTGCGGCATACAGGGCATCAATCGTCTCCTCATCGGTCAGGGAGTTCATTTTTGCCCATATTTGCGCGGGTCGCCCCGCCTTGGCATGGCTGGTTTCCATCTCAATGTGGCGTATCAACTCATCCCGCATATGCAAAGGAGACATGGTTATTTTCCGGCACTGCCGGGGTAGTGCATAACCCGTCAGGTAATTAAACAGCCGCGCCACCTCCTGACAAATCGTGGCATCGCAGGTAAAATACGAGAGATCAGTATAGACTTTCGCTGTGACCGGATGATAGTTTCCCGTTCCCAAATGCGCATAGCTGCGCAAGCCTTCCGGTGTGCGTTGGGTCACCAGCGACATCTTGGCGTGGGTTTTCAACCCCACCACGCCATACACCACCTGCGCCCCGGCTCTCTCTAAGTCCCGCGCCCATTTCATGTTGGCTTCTTCATCAAACCGGGCACGAATTTCCACAATAGCGGTCACTGCTTTGCCAGCTTCAGCCGCTTCTACCAATGCAGCAATAATGGGAGAATCATTGCTGGTACGGTACAAGGTCTGTTTAATGGATAATACATCCGGGTCACGGGCGGCCTGCTGCAAGAACCGCACCACCACATCAAAACTTTCAAACGGATGATGCACCACAATATCCTTGGCATAGATAGCCGCCAGACAATCCCCATTAAAATCATTAATACGCTCCGGAAAGCGAGGAATATACGGCTCAAAGCGTAACTGGCTGCAATGCTCATCCGCCACCAGTTCACTCAGGCTGCGCATATCCATAATCCCATGGCTGACAAACTGCGCTTCATCCTCAGCATGCAGTTGTCGCACCACATAATCCCGTAAAAAACCGGGCATTTCTGCGTCCACCTGCAACCGTATCACGTGGCCACGCTTACGCTCTTTCACGGCTTTTTCAAAGCCGCGCACCAAATCATCTGCATCATCCTCAATATCCAGATCACTATCCCGTAAAATACGGAACATTCCTTTCGCCAGTACCTCATAGCCGGGGAATAACAGAGGCAGAGAATGGCATACCACCTCTTCCAGTGGAATATATCGGCTCTGTCCATTGCGGCGGGGCAAAGCGATAAAACGGCTTAGCTTTTGCGGCAGTGGCACCACCGCCAATTGCTGCTTTTTCTGCTCTTGCTCGTGCAGTTCCAAAATCAGCGTCTGGCTCTGGTTCGCTAAAAATGGAAACGGATGCGCCGGATCCAGCGCAATCGGCGTCAATACCGGAAAGATTTCCTGCTGAAAAAACTTTCCCAGCCATCGCTTCTCCTGCGGTTTCAGGTCGGCCATGGACAACACAGACAACCCTTCCACCTGAAGTGGCTGACGCAAAATGTTCCACTGCTCTTCCTGCCCTGCCAGCAGACGCATCACTTTCTGGTGAATTTTCTCCAACTGTTCGCGGGCGGTCAACCCATCCAGTGACCGTTTATGCAACCCCTCCCGCACCTGATCCCGCAACCCCGCCACCCGCACCATGTAAAACTCATCCAGATTGGAGGCAGAGATAGACAAAAACCGCAACCGCTCCAACAGCGGGTGCTCTGGGTTACCTGCCTCCTGTAATACTCGCGTATTAAACTCCAGCCAGGACAGCTCGCGGTTAAAAAAACGCTCTGCCGGATGCTCAAAATGCTCCAGAATTGTCTTTGCCAGCGTGTGCATACCCATGGAATCGTCCATACCATACCGGGGAGAAATTGACCCAATAAACAGGAAAGCGTAAAAAGGCAGTAGGCTCTCTCGCTTCATCCTAAGGACGATTCATGAAAACTCTGTTTATTCTGCGCCACGCGAAAGCAGAACCGGATGCCGGTAAACACCCGGATCATGCCCGCCTGCTCAATGATCGCGGGCACAGGGACGCGCAGCGTACTGGCCGCTGGCTACAGGAAAAACATTACCAACCTCAACGCATTCTCTGTTCATCTGCCCGCCGCACCATGCAAACACTGGAGGAAATTCAACCCTTCCTCCCACAGGAAAGCAGCGTCTGCTACGATGATGAACTCTACCTCGCCTCTGCCGGCACATTGCTCTATTGCCTGCAAACGCTGGAAGAACGCTGGACATCTGTTCTTCTCATCGGGCACAACCCCGGCCTGCAACAACTCATTCATCTGCTGCTGGCCAGCATCCCGCCACAGCGGGCAGAATCGCTGCAACATCTACCCACCTGCGGTCTGGCTATCCTGCAATTGCAGAATACCCCCTGGGCAGACCTGCAACCCGCCACCGCCACCCTGCTGGATGTTCTCTCACCCAAAGATTACCTTTAGCCGGTTTCGCTCTGGCTCTGGGCTTTCCTTGGCTCCACTCGGCTTGCTAGCCTCATTCCGCGTCGGCACTGCGTGCCTCTCGCTGACGCTCGCTAAAGGCGGCGGCCTGCTTGCCGCCGTTCTTGTCCCACGCCCTTTTCAGATTTTTCCCCGTCATGCCTGCGTAGGCAGGCATCCACGGGAAAACTTCCCTTGGCTCCGCTCGGCTTACTAGCCTCGCTACGCGTCGGGGCTAAAGCCCCTCTCGTTTCACTCGCTAAAGGCTCGCACTCCTGTGCTCGCTTCTTGTTCCTTGCACCAACCAAACCTCTTCATGCCTGCGCAGGCAGGCATCCGGTTTACACCAGACGCTCTTTGCTACCGCTTTCGCGCAATATCGGCAGGTAAACACTAAAGCAGCTTCCCACACCAACCGTACTTTCCACGTGCAAAATACCCCGGTGACGCAGCAGAATATGCTTCACAATCGCCAGCCCCAATCCGGTGCCGGTGGCCTTGCGGGTCGTTGCATTATTCACCCGGTAGAAACGTTCCGTCAAACGGGGCAGATGCTCTTTGGCAATCCCCTCGCCCTGATCATGCACCGATATTTTAATGGCAGGCCCACTCAATGTAATTTGCCGATCATGGGGAATACGGCGGGTCAATTCCGCTGTCACCATAATATCCGATCCCGCACGGCCATATTTCACGGCATTGCTCATCAGGTTCTGTAACACCTGCATCAGTTCGTTTTCTTCTCCCTGCACCAACGGCAACTGATCCGGTATTGCCAACTGAATGTTCATTTCGCGCTTATCCGCCTGCCACTCGCAATGTTCGCGTGCATTGCGTATCAACTGCAACACATCCACAATGCCTTCCGGCACACTGTTTGCGTTCATTTCAATCTTGGATAAGGACAGCAAATCATTCACCAACTGCGCCATGCGCTGCGCCTGATCGTGCATAATACCCAAAAACTGCTCCTGTGCTTCCGGGTCATCTTTGGCTGGTCCCTGCAATGTCTCAATAAATCCCACCAGCGATGCTAATGGTGTGCGAATTTCATGGCTGGCATTCGCCACGAAATCTGCACGCATCTGCTCGGTACGTTTCAATTCCGTAATATCATGCATGGTGATAATCACCGCAATCCCTCCGGGAGAACTAATCGGAAAATGGTCAATCCGCGCTCTAAAATACCCCTCAATCGGCGTATTCAGGTAAAACTCCACATCCTTATCCGCCCCTTCCTCATAGGCCTCCCGCACAGCATTTAACAGTGCTTCATTATCCGCCACCTGTTCCAGTTTTTTATGGGCAAGACTCTGGCCAAAACATTGCCGTGCGGCGGCGTTGGTGCGCACAATGGTAAACGCACTATCTATCATGATGAGGATATCCGGTATGGAATCCACCAGAATCTCCCGCTCATCAATCACCGCTTCCATTTCCTGTTTGCGGCGTTCCCAACTGCGGTGCAGCTTATTCACAGCAGAGGGCAAATCCCCAATCAACAACCGTAAATCCGGCATTTCCACCCGCCGATCCTGCGAAAGCCCATCCACATAATCGGTCAACGCCACAATGGAAGATAAATAAGGCCGAATCAGAATCGCACAGGCCATTAGCACCAGCACCGCGCCATATAAACCCGGCAAGACTGGCAAATAACCCATCAGCATAAAGCAGCCCAACATCAACAACGGTGCCGCACCAATATACAACACCGCCTTCAGCAGCATCGGCAGCGGCACAGAACGGCGGTACGGTGAAATCGGTCGGCGGTCAGGTTGCATGAAAAGCAATTACTCTTCCATTAGTCCATGCGGGCAGATGCGCTTCACACCTCTACCCACCCTGTTTCCTTGTAGAAGATAAATCTGAAGAATTGGTCAAGGCATCTCACGCCGTCACCATCGTCCCGGCTCCATGGTCGGTAAACAATTCCACCAACAATACATGCGGCAGTCGCCCATCCAGAATATGCGCAGCCGTCACCCCATGCGCCAGAGCATGCAGGCAGGTTTCCAGCTTGGGAATCATCCCACCGGAAATCGTGCCATTGTGCATCAGCCGCTCCGCGTCCAGTTGTTTCATACTCCGAATCAACTGCCCTTCCTTGTCCAGCACGCCCGGCACATCGGTCAGCAAATGCAGTTTATGGGCTTTCAGGGCTGCGGCAATCGCACCTGCGGCGGTATCCGCATTAATATTGTAAGTCTCGCCATCTTTCCCAATGCCAATCGGCGCAATGACAGGAATAATATCACTCTGACGAAACGGCTCCAACACCTCCGGGTTCACCTGCACCGGCTCCCCGACAAAACCCAAATCCAACACCTGTTCAATATGCGAATCCGGGTCACGCTTGGTTCGGCGCAATTTCTGTGCCTGCATCAGGTTGCCATCTTTGCCGGAAAGCCCAATCGCCTTGCCTCCCACCGTATTAATGGCACTGACAATGGATTTATTGATCGCACCGGAAAGCACCATCTCCACCACTTCCACGGTCGCTGCATCCGTCACACGCAGACCATCGACAAATTCGCTCTGAATTTTCAACCGCTCCAGCATTTTCCCAATCTGCGGCCCACCCCCATGCACCACAATCGGGTGAATACCCACCTGCTTCAACAGCACAATATCACGGGCGAAATGCTGTGCCAGCGTCTCATCTCCCATGGCGTGCCCACCGTATTTAATCACAATGGTCTTGCCTGCAAACTGCCGCATATAGGGCAAAGCGGCGGTCAGGGTTTCAGCCGTTTGCAAAAACGCCTGCGGCAAAGGAATGGGAGCAATCTTCATCAATTAACCCATCAACAGAGGTTACAACATTTCTTCCTCTATACCCCAAGCCACGTCTTGCTGCACCAAAAAGCAACAGGCCGTCAATCAAATACCGGCTCACTCTCCAACGCCCGCATCAGGCGCTGTTCATACTCTTCTGCCGGGATATCCACACAACCAAACTGGCGTAAATGCTCATTGACATATTGGCAATCTAACAGCGTAAAGCCCCGCTCGTGCAGCCGTTCCACCAGCACCACCAAGGCCACACGGCTCGCGTTAGAGACATAGCTAAACATGCTTTCCCCACAAAAAGCCGCTCCCACCTGCACACCGTACAGCCCTCCCACCAATCGTCCATCCCGCCAGCATTCCACACTATGGGCATGCCCCTGATGGTGCAGTTGGGTATAAAGCGCCTGAATCCTGTTATTAATCCAGGTGTCTGGTCGTTGTGTACGTTCTTGCGCACAGGCGGCAATCACGTCTGCAAAGGCACGGTTGACCGTTATGTCAAACGGGCAGTGGCGCATCAGGCGCCGTAACGATCGGGGGATATGAAATGTCTCTAGTGGAATAATCCCCCGCTCTTCCGGTTTGTACCAATAGAGTTCCGCCTCATGCCGTCCATCCGCCATCGGGAAAAAACCAGCACGATACGCCTGCAACAGCAGCTCTGGCGTCAGTTCTTCCCCCATCTCACAACCTATCCCACTGTCGCGTAGGGGCGCACCCGGTCAGGGTAATTGCTGGTAATACCATCCACTCCCAACCGATAGCATTTCCGTATATGCTCCGGGTCATCCACCGTCCAGGGGTACACCCGCATGCCGCGACGGTGCGCATCCTGCACCAGTTCCGCACTCAGAAAATGGATATTTGGGTGAATGGAATCCGCACCGGCAGCAGCAGCATTGGCCGCAAGGTCAAAACATTCCCCCACCAGTACCGCACCGGTACGCACCTGCGGCAACCGGTATTTGCATTCCGATAGGGTGCGGTGCCAAAAAGAAATGATGCGGTAAGCCTCATGGTCATGGTGCTGCTCTCGCACCATGCGCTGCACCAGCGCACATACCTCCCGCGCTAAATCCGGCTCTTTCAGTTCAATGCAGGTCGGCAGACGCCCACCAATAGCAAGCAACGCCTCTTCCAGCGTCAAAATAGAAGCACCATTCAATAACGGAATCGTCCGCAACTCAGTCAAGGTCCGACGGTTCACAAACCCATGCGCCCGCGTAATTCTGTCCAGCCTGTCGTCATGAAACACCACAATCTCACCACTGGCGCAACGGCGCACATCCAGCTCAATCATATCGCTGCCCAGTGCCATAGCCTCCATAAAGGCGGGTAAACTATTCTCGGTCGTATAGCCGGATGCCCCCCGGTGCGCAATCACCAGCATAACAACATCCTAATCCCTATCCAACAGGCGGGCAATGGCCTCGACTGCCAATTCATAGCCATGCGCCCCCAAGCCACAAATCATGCCCTTGGCGACCATAGCCACATAGCTATGCCGCCGAAACTCCTCCCGCGCATGAATATTGGAGAGATGCACCTCCACCAGAGGCATTTCCAGGGCTTTCAGCGCATCGTGCAGCGCAATAGAGGTATGGGTATATGCTCCGGCATTCAAAATCACCGCGCAGGCATCGCTGCGCGCTTCATGAATCCAGTCAATCAATTCCCCTTCATGGTTGCTCTGCAAAAAACGGGTATCCATCCCAAAATCAGCCGCACGTGCGGCGGTCAGTTCTGCAATATCTTCCAGCGTCTGATAACCATAAATTTCCGGTTCCCGCTTGCCCAACAGGTTCAGGTTAGGGCCATTGAGAACATAAATACGGTGGCTGTTCAGGCTCATGGGCGGGTTCCTTGTGTCGGGTCATCGTTTCTGCTTAACGCAAAAAGCTTAATAGTCTTTTGCCAATCCCTGTATTTCCCATTATAGACAAACACAGAGATGAAGGATACAGCCCCATGAGCCTACACATCACCCTGAACGGAGAAGAACATTCCCTGCCACATCCCATGAGCATCCGTGAGATGCTGGAGTATCTGCAACTCCCTACCAACGGTGTAGCGGTGGAAAAAAACCGTGCCATCGTTCCCAAATCCCGGCATGGAGACGAACCCGTTGCCGATGGCGACCAGATTGAAATGATTCATTTTGTTGGAGGAGGTTAACATGACCACCCATACCCTCATACAGCCCTACCAGCCAGAAGCAGACAGCTTCACCATCGCTGGAAAAACCTACCATTCGCGCCTGCTCATCGGCACGGGTAAATACAAAGATTTTGCAGAGAATGCCCGCGCACTGGAAGCCAGCGGCGCGGAGATCATTACCGTGGCGGTACGGCGGGTGAATGTTTCCAACCCAAAGGAACCCCGCCTACAGGACTACATTGACCCGAAACAATACACTTTCCTACCCAATACCGCTGGTTGCTACACGGCCGAAGATGCGGTGCGCACCCTCAGGCTGGCACGGGAAGCAGGGGATTGGAATCTGGTCAAGCTGGAGGTCATTGGCGACCCGAAAACCCTCTATCCGGATATGGAACAAACGCTGGCCGCAGCAAAACTCTTGGTAGCGGACGGCTTTGATGTCATGGCCTACACCACCGATGACCCGATTTTTGCCAAAAAACTGGAAGATGCAGGCTGCTGCGCCATTATGCCGCTGGCTGCCCCAATCGGTTCGGGCCTGGGCATTCAAAACCCATTGAACATTCAGTTTATTATAGAAAATGCTTCCATTCCGGTTCTGGTGGATGCTGGTGTCGGCACCGCATCCGATGCGGCGATTGCCATGGAACTGGGCTGCGAAGCCGTACTAATGAACACCGCCATTGCGGAAGCGCGGGAACCCGTGCGCATGGCCTACGCCATGAAACTGGCCATTGAAGCGGGACGGCAGGCGTATCTGGCCGGACGTATGCCACGCCGTGCCTATGCCAGCGCTTCCAGCCCGCTGACGGGACTGGTTGCCTAAACATGTCGCAACTGCACCCGAAAGATGTTTCACGTGAAACATTGTCAGCCCATGACATGAGCCGCACCCGCGCATGGGGTTGGCTATTGCTCAGCCTGCTGGCTATTCTGGGGGAGAGAGTGCATTATCTCTTTACCTCCGGCTTTGGATTATATGCGGATGAAGCGCAATACTGGTCATGGGCACAGGCGATGGAGTGGGGCTTTTATTCCAAGCCTCCGGCAGTAGCGGCAGGTATCTGGTTCACCACTCACCTGTGTGGCGATGGGGAAGCATGCGTGCGCCTGAGCGCGCCACTGGTACACGGCCTGACTGCCGTGTTTCTGTTTCTGGCGGCATTACGGCTTACGCGACCGGCACAAGCGTTGCTGGCGGCATTGCTGTATCTGACATTACCGGCGGTCTGGCTGTCGTCCGCTCTCATTTCAACGGATGTCTTTTTGCTCTGCGCGTGGGGGCTGGGGTTATGGTGTTTTATCGCGGCCCTACAAACGGGTGGCGTCCGTTGGTGGCTCGGTTGCGGCTTAGCCCTTGGCTTAGGATTGCTGAGTAAGTACACCATGATTCTGTTTCTGGCTTCTGCTTTCTGGTGGATGCTGTGGCACGCAGAAGGGCGAGCGCAATTACGCCGCCCCTGGCCATGGCTGGCCGCTTGTCTGGGCTTTGCCTTGTTTCTACCCAATCTGTATTGGAATGCCCAACATGACTGGGTGAGTTTTGCCCACACGCAGGAAATTGCGAAACTGGATGGCGCATTGGGCAGCCTGAAACACATGGGGGAGTTTCTGGCCGCGCAACTGGCCGTGTTTGGCCCGTTATTATTTCCTCTGCTGTTGCTGATGTTTGCCCGCTGGCGTGGACTATCACAGCCCGTGCGGTTGCTGCTGACGTTTGTCTGGCCGATGCTGTTGGCCATTACCTTGCAGAGCTTTTTAAGCCGTGCCCATGCCAACTGGGCGGCGGCTGTTTATGTGCCTGCCAGTCTAGCTGTGGTGCTTTGGGCATGGGAAGGCAAAACAAGGCGGCAAACGCTGGTTATGTTGTCACTGCTCCTGCATGTTGCAGTGGGAATAGGTTATCACCATTACCACCGCCTGTTGGATGGCTTGAGCATTGAAATCACGAAAAAGCGGGATCCGTTTGTGCGGTTATATGGCGGTAGGGAACTGGGCGAATATCTCCTGCATGTGCAGGCGAGCCACCCGCAAAGCCACCTGCTGGCGGATGAACGCAAAATAGCCGCCACCCTGCTGTATTACACCCGTGGTAGCGGCGTGCAGGTGCAAAAATGGAATTACGATACAGTGATGGATGACCATTACGAACTGACACGCACCCCCACCGTAGCGGATGAAGGTGCAAATTATATACTGGTGCAGACCTACCCCATCCGTGCGGAGCTGGCGGCGCATTTTTCACAGGTCACCCCGCTGGCACCCTGGGAGTATCGCCTCGCCTCCGATGCCAGTGTGACCTATTATTTCTATCATCTGCAAGGGTACAGGCCGCATGCTGTGGCGCAGTAAGCATATTCGTTTAGGCGGGTTGTTGTTAGGACTGGTCAGCGTCGTGTTTTTGCTCTGGCCGGAGATGGATCTTTGGGTATCGCAGGCATTGGTGGATGCGGTTACCGGACGTTTTACCCCGAAGCACATGCAACCATGGTATAGCCTGTACCGTGCAGTGCCGTGGGTGATTGGTATGGTGAGTCTGGGCAGTGTCCTCCTCTGGCTGGCGGGGCGTTGGCAGGGACGTGTGCTGCTGGGCATGGAAGGCCGCGTGGTGTGGTTTTTACTGCTGGGTCTGGCCATTGGCCCCGGAATACTGGTCAACGCTCTGTTGAAAGAGCATTGGGGACGGGCACGCCCCAGCCAGATTGTGGAGTTTGGAGGACATGCGCATTTTTCCGCCCCGTGGGTGATGGCGCAGGAATGTGCTGGCAATTGTTCCTTTGCCTCTGGCCATGCTGCCGGCGCATTTTTTCTGCTCGGTCTGGGGTTCGCCTTTCGGAAACGCTGGCTTTATGCGCTGGGTGTTGGCTGGGGCATGCTGATTGGTTATGTGCGCATGGTACAGGGGGGGCATTTTTTCAGTGATGTGCTGATTGCCGGATTATTGGTGTATCTGGTCTTTGCCTGCCTGAGCGAGTGGCTACTGCGCGCTGAGCGATGAGATGGTTTTTGGGTAGCGCAAGGGACAAAAACGTCGCAAGCAGTCCGCTGCCTTTGAGCCGAACGCAGTGCGAGGGGCTTTGGCCCTGACGCGGAATGAGGCTGGCAAACCGAGTGGAACCAGAGGCAGGAGAAGCATGGCTCACAAAAAAACCCTCCGGCACTGGCCAGAGGGTTTTTGACATGTCAGCGTATCGCAAGCAACTTACTTGTATTGAGACTTGCGGAACATGCGGTCAGAACGCTCAGATGCAGCGTTGGCTTTTTCCAGAGCTTCAGAGGCTTTGCCATAAGCAGCGTCCGCTTTTGCAGCAGCTTCATCGGCTGCTTTGCGGGCGTCCATGACAGCAGCTTCCGCACGGCTGGCGGATTCAGCAGCCTGACGGGCATTTTTATTGGCAGATTCAGCGGTTGCGCGAACATCAGACAGCAGAGCGCGGTCTTCTTCGCTCAGGCCTGCGCAGGCGCTTAGTAACAAAACCGCTGGAACAGCGGCCAGAAAGGTCTTACGGATCATGAAACTCTCCTCAGAAAATGGGGCATGCATAGCGGTATAGAATGGAATAATGCAAGGAATGTCAAGGCACGAAAACACCCCGCCTGCTATTGAGCGGCTATTTTACGGGGTATGATGCAGGAAAAGCACGCTGGGGGTTCTGACTGACTGTGCAGATATGACGGCAAAAGGATTATTGCACATTCAAAATATGCCTCGCCATTGGCACAAAGGCCATGACCTATCTTGGAAGATACTGCCTGGGTTCAACCACCATTGAGTGGAGAATGTGGCGAATATGCTGGATTTCGAGAACCGGAAGTTGCCGTGTACTTAAAAACGCACATGAAAGCCGGAAGCGCAGACATTCAGCATGTGCAACACATAATAGTAGAATTTGACGACACTATCTAAAGAGTGACTGAACCTAGGCAACCATCACATGCTGAGCCGCAGGTGCAGCATGGTGGGTGGTTCTTTTCAGACGCCAACGCTCAAACAGACGCGATAGACTGTGGCGTACATCTCCATGCTGGGCAGCCAGCACTTGCTGAATCTCCTCCGGCAGGTAGGCGTGTTCCGGCAAGGACTGCGAAGCCAGTTGCCGACACATGGCACGCGGCAACAAGGCAAGGCGAACCAGCACCATGGCCAATGCATAGAACGAACGTCTTTCCTTATGATAGGGAATAGAGGTCAATGCCTGCTGTAATTGCCCTAACTGCCAGTGCAGGCGACCGATAATATCCTGCTCCACTTGCCGGGCAGGAAAAGGCAGGCGTGGCAAATCCATACTGGCACGCAGGGAAACATGGGCTGTCTCCGCCATATCCTGTAGTAGATTTAACAGTTCATCCGCTTCCAGATTCAGACGGGCAACATGCTCCAGATAGCGCGTGACCTCCTGCAGAAGGGTCAGGCCAGCGGCCCAGCTTTCCAACGTCACATCCGTTGCGTTTTCCGTTGCGGTGCAAGAGGTATTGCCGCTATCCCCCGCTTCACGCAGCCACCATTGCGCTGCGTCTTGTCGCATCAGGACAGCCGACAGGGTTTTATACTCTTTGTCTAAAGAATAGCGTAGCATTATCTTATCCAGTACCGAAGCTTTATTAGGCCTATAACACGCATTACGTAACCAGTCACTCATCTTATAGGATATGAAAAGGCATACCACCCAACCATGACAATTGTGTGACAATGCCATTTCTTGCACAAAAAAACACCAAAAAATGCGTAACAATCTATTTTGATAAATATTTTCACGTTAAGAATCTGTCGTATTCTCGGACAATGGGGTGGTTTGTATGGCGGTTACCTATCTGGTTTCTTAATCCAGCTGCGCGACAGATGATTCCTTCTTTTTTAGCCAGCCATGCACCACCGCTGGTGCACAATGCGGGTTGTAAGCAAATCTTAATAGCTCTCCGTTAGCTATAGTATCATTGCCTGTTATGGGACTTTAAGAATCTGATGACCCTGCACATGCAATAAGTGGCACACGCAAAACCCAATCATTTCAGGTCTATGCCACGGGACGGAATGCAAGGATAGGTACCAATGGCCAAGATTGTCATTGTGGAAGATAATGAGCTGAATCTAAAGCTTTTCAAAGATTTGTTGGAAGCCCATGGGCACGTGACCTTTGAGACGCGCAGTGGGCATGATGCCATTCCGTTGATACGCCTGCGTCAGCCGGATTTAGTACTGATGGATATTCAACTGCCGGAGGTATCGGGGCTGGAAATTACTCGCCAAATGAAAGCGGATGGGCAATTGGCGCATATTCCGGTGATTGCCGTGACCGCCTTTGCCATGCGCGATGATGAAGAAAAAATCATGAAAGCCGGTTGTGAAGGCTATGTTTCCAAGCCGATTTCCATTGGACCCTTTATTGAACTGGTACATAAGTTTTTAGCGACCGCCGCACAAACATCCACGATGGGTGACAGTGCCACATCTGCCTCGTCCCATGTGGAAAAACCAGCGGGGAGCCTGAAATGACCGCGCAGATTCTGGTTGTTGATGACTTAGAGCCAAACGTCAAACTGCTGGAAGCTAAACTGCAGGCGGAATATTATGACGTGATTACGGCGATGGATGGTTTTCAGGCCATTGAGCAAGCCAAGAAATTTTCCCCGGATATTATTCTGCTGGATGTGATGATGCCGCAGATTGACGGGTTTGAAACCTGTCGTCGTCTGAAGGCGGATCCCGCAACTGCACATATTCCGGTCGTCATGGTGACGGCTTTATCTGACCCGTCCGACAGGATTCAGGGGTTGCAGGCAGGGGCAGATGATTTTATCACCAAGCCGATTAAGGAAGTGCAGCTGCTGGCGCGGGTGCGGTCGCTGGTGCGCATTAAAATGCTGATTGATGAATTGCGTCTGCGCGGGGAGACCTCCAGCCAGTTGGCCGGTATTAGCGGAGAGGATCTGGAAGCGCTGATGGATATCACCGGTGAGCATATTCTGCTGGTGGATGATGATATTGTGCAGAGCCGACAGGTGATTGAATCGCTGGAGCAGCAAGGATTGCTGGTGAGCCATATCTCCGAGCCGGAAGAATGTGTGGCTGCGGCCATGCAGGGGGAGTATGACATGTTCATTATCTCCACCCAACTGGCGGATATGGATGGTCTGAGGCTGTGTTCGCAATTGCGTTCCAACGATAAAACACGCTATGTGCCGCAATTGATTATGGTGGATGAGGATGACGAGCGATCCATCATTAAAGGGTTGGAAATGGGGGTGAATGACTATTTGGTCAACCCGATTGATTTGAACGAGATGATCTGCCGGGTGCGTACCAACCTGCGGCGTAAAAAATATCAGGACGCATTGAAGAGCAATTACCGCAAAAGCGTCTCCATGGCGATTACCGACAGCCTGACCGGGCTGTATAACCGTCATTACCTGAATGCCCACCTGGAAAAACTGGTACGTCACGCGCATGATAAATCCAAACCTCTTGCGTGCCTGATGCTGGATATGGACCATTTCAAATCCGTCAATGATACCTACGGCCATGATGTGGGGGATGAAGTACTGAAGGAGCTTTCCCGCCGCATTGTTGGGCAGACCCGTTCGTCTAATCTGGTGGCACGCTTTGGCGGGGAAGAATTTGTGGTTCTACTGCCGGGGGCGGATATTACGGTCGCACGGGAAATTGCCGAACGGATCAGGCAAGCAGTTGAAATTGTGCCCTTTACCATCAGTCACCCGCAAGGGCCGATTAACAAAACTCTCTCCATTGGGGTAGCTGCACTGCGCCTGAATGACCCGAAAGATACCGGCGAATCCATGATGAAGCGCGGGGATGAGGCGCTGTATCAGTCCAAGCATCAAGGGCGTAACCGAGTGACCATTGCGGAAGATGACGCATTATTATCTTCCAGTTTTTCTGCGGCACATCTGATGGATGAAGAGAAAGAGCAGGCAGCAATGTCTTCTCATGAGCCTACTCTGGCACTGGATGAGCAAAACCCGATTTCTTCTGCTTTTACGCCGGGACGCTCCCCGGAGCAGCATCGCGTCGCAAAAACGCAGGATGTGCTGTATCAGCCCGGTATTATTGAAACCGCTGCCTATGCAGAACATGAGGAAGAAGATGCATCCGCTATGACCGCTTTGTCCGGCTTTTCCTCCCTTGCGGCACCTGCCCCGGTTCAGCCCTTACAGGGGACACTTTCCCCGCAGGCAACACCGGGTGAAGCACCACTAGCAAGCGGTAGAGAGCCTGTGAATCCGTTTGCGGTTTTGCCTCCTCCTCCCACAACAACGCCTTCTGTCCGTACAGTGGAAGCAGCCCACGGCTATCGGGCAGACCCGTACGCCAGCTCGGATACAGCCCCCCTTACCCAGCCACAGAGCAACCTGTTTGGGGTGGGACTGGATGTGCGGGATATTCCGGATACTCCATCCGCTGGCATGTCTTTTTCCTCCCTGCCTGTAGGCACGGAAGCCTCTACCGCATCGAAAACACTATCAGACGCTATAACCGCCACACCATCCGAAATGGAGCGAGGTGTGCCCTTGCCCTCTACCCCGCCCATGGCTTCACCCATTGCTTCATCCACTCTTTCCGGGCAGGCGGAACCTGAGGCAGAGCTGGATGATTGGCCAGCACCAGAGGCGCCTATGGCGTCTGCTGCCTCATCGCTGCAAGCTGATGATATGGGGTATCTCTCCTCACGTATGCCACGCCCCCGTGAACTGGAGTTTGACACAGAGGATGCGGAACTTACCATGGCACCGGATGATGTTGTTCTGGGTATCTCTCCCGCACGGTTCAAAGCGGAGAAGGAAGAGCCTGCCGGATTATTTGGCAAGCTGGTTGGCGGATTATTTGGCCGCAAAAAACCAGAAGTGGCAGAAAATCACCCTGTTTCGGCTACCCCTCCACCACGGCCACCGGGAGTACCGACCGCAGACATGGCAATGGTCAGCAAGGCATCCGCTATCCCGGTACGTCCGGCATCGGCGGTGACACCTTACACAGCCGATAGTTCTGCGAACCTTGAAGATACAGAGGATGACGGATTTGATCTCTCCCCGCCCTGGGCCAAAAGCCCCAAAGAAGCGTTGACAAGGCAGGCTGCAACCGCAACAGAACCTACATCCGTATCTTCCACAGAGGCATCACCTGTCGGACACACGCCAGAAACATCCGTGATAGGAAATGCGGAACCTGCGGTTGCTGCACCGGATGCAGAAACGGTGAACATGCCTGTCCCGCCGCACATACCTGATACAACCGAAGTGGTAGCTCCTGTCCTGCCGGAGGCTCTGCCCCCCTTGGATGCACACTCCCATCCGGCTATTTCTTCCCCCAGCTTGCCGGAAGCTGCGTCATATACGGCCACAGAAAGCCCTATGCCCGCACCCGTAGCGGCCACCGCTCCTCCCCCTCCTCCTACAGCGGTTACTTCTCCCTTTGCCAGCCCGTTTCCATTGACAGAAATGGCACTGGATAACCCGTTCGATACCGAAATACAGCCGCCCTTACGCGAACCTGAAGCTGAAGACATCACGCAGAAGCCAGAGACCACCCGTGATGCCGCATTAGATTTTGCCAAAGACTGGGTGTTGGAACTGGATCAGCCGGGAACCGGGGGAGCCGTACCCAATCCATCACCAGAACCGACAGCGTTTACGCCAGCCGTGGAAACAGTGCATCCACCTACCCTGACACCTGACCCGGCACCTGCCGTGACACCCGCATTATCACCTGCCGTTAGCCCCACTTTGCCGGAAACCCCCGCAACTGTATCTCCTGTCGAACATCCTGTATCACCATTTGCGCCCCCTCTCCCGGTCGCTGCAACGGCAGAAACTACGCCGATGCATACAGAACCCGCAGCCGATGCAGGTGCACGGAACCCCTTTACGGTGAGTACCAATACAGCCACACATACCACCCCGAATGGCCTGCTGTTTGGCAGTCAGGTACACGCCCCCGCTATTACGGCAGAGCCGCCAGTATCGCCTGTTCAGCCACAAGAGCAGCGTTCCACCCAAGCTCCGGTGAGCAATGTGTTTGGTATTTTGCCCGGTGGTGATGCGCACAATCCATTTGCGGAATCCGCAGAAGCGTTGGCGCGCCGCGCCGCCAGTTACCATGGAAAACCATCCCATGAAGAGGAATGATGCGGCCATTCAGGCCAATGGCTTACGCTACCATGAGGCCATGGCACGTTGTGGTGTGATACAAACCCCGGCTTATGGCACATTACCGCTGGAAGAGCGTGCCCTGATGCTGGCGGGTGTGTTACCATTTCAGGTGAACCCTGCGGAGGGAGAGGCACAGTTTCTTATCATGCGCCCCAAGGCCAAACATGCGCATCTTCCCCCTCCTGAGTTACAGCTTTGCAAAGGCACGCGCATGTGCCGGGATAGCCAGAGCCACCAATGGAGAGACATCACAGACGCTGAATTGCCATTGGCAGCGAGTACAGATGCCGAGCCGCTGGCGGTCACCGCCCTACGGGAAGGGCACGAAGAACTGGGATTGCTGCCGGAAAATATTGCGGGCATCTATGCGCTGGGTGTGCATGCTTTTCAAGCCAATAGTGGCAAGCAAAAAACCATGATGCTGTATGGGGTGACCCTGAAAGATACTGCGGCCTTTATCCCCCCCTGCGAGATACTGGCAGCAACACAGGAGACGCGCTGGCTATCCATGGCAGATGCTATGCAGCTCATGCGCAAGGAACATGCGGTGCTGCTGCCGTCTCTGGTGAGGTCTTTACACGCGGTTATGCCTGAACTTGCGTCGGTTCTGCACGGCGTTGACGGGCTGCACCCCACCCGATAAACTATGTATTGGGCGTTTATTGTTGTTGAACATAAGGAATTATAAATATGGCTCGCCTTTCTTTCATGCTTCCTGCTGCTTTAGCTGTGCTGGGTCTGGCAGCCTGTGCCAAGTCCTTACCAACCCCGCAGGTACAGCAGCCGGATGATGTATATATGACCTGCCGCCAACTGGTGGATGGCATGCGTGAGATGAAAGATGCCGCCGCAGAGCAGAAATGGAAAAACCGGGAGTTTGCCAATTACGCGCTGGACCGGCGAAATCATTTACGGCAGGTGTACCTGAAGAAGGGTTGCAATAACCATGATTATTGGTTGGATGATGTGGCGCGCTAGGTATCTCAGGCCATCGCTTTTGATAATTGTTGGATTTTTTCCACCATGGCATACAGGCCATTGCTGCGGCTTGGGCTTAAAAAGCTTTTCAAATCCAACTGTTGTAGCGTAGCATCTATCTCCAGCGTTAGAGCCTGATGCGGGGTGAGGCCGTTGTATAGCCCCAACAAAATAGCCACCAGACCTTGCACCAGTTGGGCATCACTTTGTCCACGCAGGCTGAGGGTACCATCCGCTGCACGATCCGGCACCAGCCAGACCTGCGAGGTACAGCCACGCACTTTATATTCTTCGCGCTGTTCTTCCGCACTTAGCGGAGGCAAGCCGCGCCCCAGTTCAATCAGATAGGCGTAGCGGTCTTCCCAGTCATCGAAGAAGGCAAAGCGTTCTACCAGTTCCTGCGGGGTGAAGTGTGGCATGGGCATACCCGTGTTATGTGGTGTATGGAGGATACAGATCACGCGTTTGTGCGCATGACCAGCCCTGTAGCATCAGGGTTTACGTGACATGATTGAAGAAGCACGTTAACCATTGGATACTGTTACCGGATAACCGGATGCAAGTGAAGGATGAAATGCGCATATTGATGGTATGTTTAGGGAATATCTGCCGCTCCCCAACGGCGCAAGGCGTGATGGAAGCACTGGCGCAACAGGCGAATCTGCCGCTGGAGGTGGATTCTGCGGGCACCTATGGCGGCCATGCAGGCGAGCGCCCGGATAGCCGCAGCCAACAGGCAGCCCGTTTGCGCGGGTATGATCTCTCAGGGCAGCGTGCACGCCAGATTCAGCGTCAGGATTTTTACCGGTTTGATCTCATCTGCGCGATGGATACCAGCAATTTGCGCAATATTCAGCAGCTTTGCCCGGCGGATGGAACGGCCGAACTACGCCTGCTTGGGGAATATAGCCAGCAATGGTACGGTCAGCCGATACCCGACCCGTATTATGGTGGTGCGTCAGGTTTTGATGATGTGCTAAACCGGGTGGAAGATGCGTGCCGTGGTATTGTAGAGCGATTACAAAAAGGACAGGCGTTATGAGCGAGGCGATTATTCCCATTCCACCAGAGCGACTGGAGCCGGAAACCCTGCAAGCCGTGATTGAGGAGTTTATTCTGCGAGAAGGTGCTGAACACGGCGCGGAAGACACTCCCCTCCCCGTGAAAGTAGAGCAGGTGCGCAAACAACTGGCCAAAGGGACGGCGGTGCTGGTGTATCATCTGGAAGAAGAGACGGTGCGTATTGTGCCTGCGCATGCATTGCCACGATAATACGCACCTCGCTCATTCCATGCACATGGCCTATCAGGCAGCCTGCTGGGTAACAGGCTTCGCGTGGGTAGATTCCCGCGTGCCGAGGTCTGCCAAAGCTGCATCCAGATCAAATGGTGTGAGTTCCGGCTGTTGTTGTTGCAGTTGAGCAATCTCCGCAGCGAATGCTTCTGTATCGTCGGTTACTTCCAGAATAGAGGGCATTTCCACGGCATGACGCAAGCGCCACAGATCTGCCAGACGGGATAGTGTATAATCCACGATGGAGGCGGAATGCTGCGCAGGTGGGGTCAGAATGGCATCCACCTGTTCTGCCAGTGCATCACGCATGGCATCATTGAGGGGCAGGGAAACCCATGCGTCCGTCATGCGGGTGGGTTCCGGCAATTGCAGGGTCAGGCATTCCTCCCGGAAGCGCTCCATCAGGCCGACCAGCTCTTCGCTATAGAGAGAAACCATGGCACGACGAACCGCGGCAGTATCCCCCTGTAAGATAGCGTTTACCTCCTGCACAGCAGGTTGCAAATATGCCATTTGATGAGCACGGCCGAATTCCGCCTCCGTACCGGATGTGACCTTTTGTTCCGCAAGACGTGTCCATATGGTTTGCAGACGATCCGCATAATGGCTTGGGTTGTGGGAGAATTTTACCATATCCGCCAGCACTTCCAGCCCGACATCCGCACGTGAATAGCCCTGCCTACTGGCGTAGGCTTTGTCCGTTATGGCGACGTAGGTTTTAGCGAATCGGTTATGCTGACCGCCAATATCTTTGGCGATAGGATTATACATGGGTTTGGCCAACCAGTCTTTTATCGCATTCTGGTATTCTGGCAGCGCACTGAAACGCTCTTCCCCATATGCCTGTTCACCCAACAGTTGATCCGCCCGGTGGGTAAGTTCCTCGACCAGCGTATCCGGCGCTTCTGTACCGCGTAAGGAGGTAATGATGGCACCGTTGAATGGCATTTGTACCCCCAGATACATGCCGTTTTCCAACATCGCATGATCCAGCTCTTCAAAATAGGTCGTAATGGTGTGACGATTGAGCAATACCAGCGGTGCAGCCTCTAACACCGCAGCTTGCTGCAAAAACTCAGGAAGTTTTGCCAGCATACGGCGGGTTTGACGTTTGGGATCACCCACCGCCTGATCCAGATGGCTGAGTGGTTCCTGAGTATATTCCCGCCCGTTACGCTCATGATGACGGCGTGCCGCACGCAAAGCCGCCACTTCATCATGCAGGGCATCTGCTTCGGTTTGATGGGTAGCCGGGTTGGGATTGGCACGTGACCAGTCCTGCGCCATGGCGTAGAATGTATCTGAACCCAGTTGCTGTATCTGTTCCAGCCATGCCTGCTCTGTCGCGGAAGCCCCCCATTGTTCCTGCTGGCGTTGCATCCAGTTCAACTGGCGGTCAATTAACGCGGTAATGGCAGGTTCACGCTTGCCTTCTGCATCATCCGGAATCAGGAGTAACGGTGCGGATTGACCATCTCCTGTGCCAAGAGGGTCCCGCGAAATAAAATAATAGCCGTCCATATGTTCGTGAACATACAAGACCTCCGTATGCTGCATGACCGCAGCGGGGGTGCGCTTTGCCATAATATCATTATCCCTGTTATCATTTTGATATGTTTTTATGAGGAAAGATTAAGCAAGGCTAACCATCAACGCAAGAAAAAACCCTCCATGCCTGGCATAGAGGGTTTTTCGTATCGGTCAGATCATCGGCCTGTGGCCTAAGATCTTGTAACACATGGACGACTAGAAGCGGTAACCGACCCCGGCACCAATCACCCATGGGTTAATGTCAACATCACCGGTAATGGTACCGTTGCCAACGTTTACATCCGTCGTGATCCAGATTTTTTTGATGTCTGCGTTGATCACCCAACGGTCATCCACGGCGTAGTCAAAACCGACTTGCAGCGCAGGGCCGAAGCTTGGCTTGTAGTTGACATCCAGCCCGCTGGAGCCGTCTTTCTGGTCAAAGAACAGGGTGTAGTTCAGACCCGCGCCCACATATGGGGTGAAGGCAGAATCATTCAAGAAGTGGTATTGCAGGGTGACGGTAGGAGGCAGCAGCCAGATATCGCCCAGATCTGCATTCACGCCGCCTTTAGCGGTCACCTGATGCGGGGTAATGCCGGCAATGGCTTCAACTGCAATATTTGGAGTGAAGAAGTAGGAGAGATCCAACTCTGGTACAACGGTGGTGGAGATGCTGGTATCGGTTGTGGCAGCAGAGAGATTGTCATCATCCTGTGGTGCAACCGCAATACCACGCAGGCGTACCAGCCAGTCGTAGTTGTTTTCTGCGGCCATAGCAGGCGCTACAGCATGAGTGAAACTGGCCAGAACGGTTGCCAACATCAGGGTCTTTTTCATGGGAAGGGACTCCATCAAGAGAACATAAAAAAAGTATAAAAATGCATTACAATGCTGTGACTGATAATGCAAATCCTTCCCGCAAGGGGTGTGACGAAAATCACACCCGAACCTCAAACAGGCCGTGGTTTCCCCATATCAACGGTTTTCATGTTGTTTTGTGGCCAAGCGTTGCAAAAAGGTCACATTTGTGATGGCGCAGATACCGTCTGGTGGGTGAATTAGCGGAGGACAAAAAGCACGTTGCAGAGTAAGGTTTGAGCTATTGAGTTGAAACAAATCAGCGCAGGATGTTCCATTGATGCAGAGGACAGGCTCCCGTTGGATGGGCATAGGGTTGTTGGCACTGGCTCTGATCAGTGGCATGTATTACGTGGCACAAGGCCGCACCCCGACGGTACAGGGCGCGTTCCCGCAACGAGGCGATGTGGTGCAGGCGGTGTATGCCACGGGTACCGTGGAAGCCACAGTGATGTTGCCGATTGCCCCCCGCAATACCGCACGGTTGATGGAGCTGCATGCAGATGAAGGCAGCCAGGTGCAAAAAGGGGCATTACTGGCACAACTGGAAGACCATGACCTGTTACAGACATTGCATGAATTGGAAGCAAGAGAGGACTATGCCCACCGTGAACTGGAGCGCAAAGAACGCTTGCAGGCACGCGGGGTCGCTGCACGGGAAACACTGGATCAGGCACGCACGGAATGGAAAGCAGCCAGTGCTGCCGTAAAACGGGCACAAACCCAACTGAACTACATGAAATTGCTGGCACCGGAAGATGGGCGCATTATCCGCCGGGATGGAGAAATAGGTCAATTAATTCCGGCGAATCAACCTGTTTTCTGGATGGCCTGTTGTGCGCCGTTACGGGTGAGTGCGGATGTGGATGAGGAGGATATTCCGCTGGTGCAACCGGGACAGAAGGTCTTCATCCGGGCGGATGCTTTTCCCGGTCAGGTGTTTCACGGGCAGGTGCAGGCCATTACCCCCAAAGGCGACCCGGTGGCGAGAAGTTATCGGGTTCGGATTGGTTTTCATACGCCCGATGTGCCGCTATGGATTGGTATGACGGCAGAAGTGAATATCATCACCCGCGAGAAAAAAAACGCCCTGCTGGTGCCGCGCTCGGCCATACAGGAGGCACAACAACGGGCAGACACACAGGAGACAACCCTGTGGGTGGTGAATGCTTCAGGCAGATTGCAGCGGCAAGCTGTTACGCTGGGGGTTCAGGGCGACGAGCAGGTAGAAGTGACCGCAGGCATCCATGAACAGACGCAAATTGTTCACCAAAAACCGGATGACCTGAACGAAGGCGATGTGGTGCGACTGGTGAAACCATAACATGGGTGTAGCACTGTGAAAATCTTGTGGGATATCGCCTGGCATTATTTATGGGCACGCAAGCGGCAGAGTGTCGTGTCTCTGCTGGGTATTGTGCTGGGTGTCGGTTTTTTTCTGGCCATTGCCGGTCTGATGCGAGGCTCCGAGCAGGATTTTGTCCGCCGTCTGGTGGATAACTCGCCGCATGTGACCATGTATGATGAATATCGGCAGGCCAAACCGCAACCGGTTAACCAGCGATACCCGGCAGGAACGCTGATAGAATTACGCAGCCTGAAGCCACAGTATGAGGTGCGGGGGATTCGCGGGTATCAACAGATATTGCAGCAGTTGCGTCGTGAGGCTGGAGTGCGTGCGGCGGGTGTCCTGAGTGGGCAGGCATTGGTGAGCTTCGCCGGGCGGGATGTTGCTATACAGCTCAGCGGCATGGTGCCGGAAGATGTGCGGAACGTCACCACTATCGAAAATTATATGCGTCAGGGCAGTGTGGAAGACCTGATGGCCAACCGAAACGGCATCATTGTTGGGAAGGAACTATTACGCAAACTTTCTTTGCAATATGGCGATAATCTTACCGTCTCCGCGCCGAATGGGCAGGTACGTA
The DNA here is from genome assembly GCA_964538615.1 of uncultured Rickettsiales bacterium. Lineage (GTDB taxonomy): Bacteria > Pseudomonadota > Alphaproteobacteria > Rickettsiales > RI-342 > CAZIGK01. The sequence goes on from CAZIGK010000006.1 coordinate 54,035, forward strand.
CCTTCCAAATTATTGGAGTGTTTCGTACCGGACAAGTGCAGTATGATGCATCGCAGGCATTTATTGACCTGAAACGCCAGCAGGCACTGATGAACCGTCCGAACCGCATCAACAGCCTCATCATCAAGCTGCCAGAACCTACCAGTGCCCACGCGGTCGCCCGGCAACTGGAGCGGCAATTTGGCTACAAGACAGTCTCGTGGCAGGAGGCATCGGAAGATTTGCTGAGTACGCTGGCGATTCGGAATATGATTATGTATTCCGTCGTGAGTGCTGTTCTGGTGGTGGCCGCCTTTGGCATTTACAATGTCATTTCCACCGTGGCGATGGAAAAACACCGGGATATTGCCATCCTTAAATCTATGGGATTTACCGCAAAGGATGTGCGGCGTATTTTTCTCTGGCAGGGAACCGCGCTGGGTATTTTAGGGTGCGCCAGCGGTATTCCTCTTGGCCTCGCGATGATGTGGGGGCTGACCCGCCTGACCATTCAACCGCCAGGGCTGGATGAGCCGGTCAACCTGCCGATGGACTGGAGTTACCCCGCATTTGTGATCGCCGCTGTCTTTGCGCTCACCTCCGCGATGGTGGCGGCATGGCTACCAGCCCGAAAGGCATCATCTGTTTTGCCAGTGGATATTTTACGTGGAGGCAGCGGATGAGCTTACCCCCTCTGTTGCAATGTGAAAAGCTAACCCGGCGTTTGGAAGGGGATGTTCCTGTAACACTGGTACGGGATATTTCTCTCTCTATTGCGGCGGGTGAATGTGTGGCGATTGTGGGGCCTTCTGGTTCTGGCAAGTCATCGCTGTTGTATTTATTGGGTCTGCTGGATCGGCAAACAGCGGGGGAAATCTGGCTGGAGGGAGTCTCCACCAGCCCGTTGCACGATGATGCACTGGCCGCAATGAGATTAGCAAAACTGGGCTTTATCTTTCAGTTTCACTTCCTGTTGCCAGAGTTTACCGCATTGGAAAACGTGATGTTACCCATGCGACGTCTGGGCCAAAAAAGCGAATCCGCCATGCGTGAGCATGGGCTGGCATTGCTGGCGGATTTGGGGCTGGAAGGGCAGGAAAACAAACGCCCGAAGCAGCTTTCCGGCGGGCAATGCCAACGGGTAGCCATTGCCCGTGCGCTGGCCAATGACCCGTTACTCTTGTTAGGAGATGAACCCACAGGAAATCTGGACACGGCATCCAGCGAAAACGTGCAGACGATTCTGCGGGATTTGGCACACAAGCAGAACCGCGGGGTTCTGGTCGTCACCCATGACCCACATTTTGCACAAACCGCTGACCGGGTGATTACGCTGGTAGACGGGCTATTGGTCTCTGCCTCTCAGGGGTGAGCCTTTCTTCCCCGTCCTTAACGATAGCACTTATGCGCGGGTAGGCATTGTCTGCAAGACCCGTTGCATATCCTCTGCCAGCGTGGTGAGCTGTGTATCTATCGGCAACCCTTCTGCTTTAGCGCGGCGCAGGCTTTTCGCGGCTTCGTGGTTGAAGTCACGTTCCCCTGAAAGGGCATCCGCAGGGGTGGCGGCAACCGCAGCCAGTTTATGTTGCAGGTGCATCAGTTTTTGTTCATGGCCTTCCGCGTCCCAGAGTTGGGTATCTGCCTGCCAGAACTGGGCTTCTGTCAGACGACCGGAAGCAACCAATGTTTGTAACTGCTCCCGGATGCTGGCTTCACGCTCTGGTACGGTGGGGGTGGGCTTCCCCGCTTTGGCATCTTTTCCAGCCTGTGCGTCCCGCATGAGGGGAAGATGCGTTATGCGCCCCAGCAGGGCAATGTCTATCTTTTCCCATGCCAGAGCGGAAAGGGTGTGAATGATGGGCGCAAACAGCCCATATGCTTGTGCGGGTGCTTCCGCCGCCTGCCGAACACGGGATTCTGTTTTATGTGGAAACGTATGCGCCACATGCTGCGCCATGTGTGTTTGTTCTTCATCCGGAGTCATGGGAACGGGCTGGCCATTCATGCTGTTGGGCTTGGTTTGCCCTATATAGGCGGCACGGCCATGTTGCAAGCCGGTAGACATTTCTACCCGTTGCGTGAATTCCAATGCAGAATGTTGCGATTGCTCTCTCTCCCATTGCACAATCAATGCCCCCAATGCATCCGCAATGGCAGGTAGATGGCGCTGAAGATGCTGACGGAATTGTTTATGCTCATCATGCCACCAGCGATTTGTGGCGTCTAATTGCAGGGGCGGTAATGGCTGGGTTGGTATTTCCCCTCCCCCGATGGCGTAATAGAACATCCATTTATCCAGCAGCATCTCTTGCTGCGCGGGTTGCAGGGCACCGCTTTGCAGTAACGGTTGCAGGTAATGACGGATGGCGTCTTTAGCGATGGTTTCTTCATCCAGGTGCTTGGCTTGTTCATCCGTGGCCAGTCCGTGGGCGGTGGCCAGCTCGCCATGAATTTCCCCTAAATCATGTACCAGAATGGAGCGCATGAGAGTTTGCGCCACCCACTGGCCGGAGGCGGCTGCAAGGTCTGTGCCGCTTTTTTCCAGCTTATCCATCACGGACATGAGTACCAGTAGGGTGTGAAGCGCGGGGTTCACCTCATAGATTTGAGGCATCCCCGCGTGTTCACCAAAACGACGAACCGAGGATAACCGATAAAATAACTGGCCGAACATCTCGACTTCCAGATCCGAGAGGCGGAGGCCTGCATAGCGTTCGTTCAGTTTGTGAAAAACACGGACCCAATGCTGTGCAGTGATGGTTTTGTCAGCCTGTGGACGGTTGAATTCGTCGTCATCTCCAAACAACAGATATTCTTCCAGTTGGTTGCGCAGATTGGCATAGGTTTCATCCTGCGCAATGGGGGCATTGTCGTAAAAGGCGTGGGTGGGGTCTTGGGTCATGGTGGTCTCCCTGAACTAGCGTACAACGTTTTGGCGTTGTTTTTTGTCTTCATGATCGGCAATTTGCTATAATCTTTTCTGCAGGCGCGCATCTCCCCCTGCGGTTGATGCAAACCAAAGGAGTAAGCCTTGTGTATTTAGTCGGATTGATGGAATGAAACAAGCAGATTCCTCAGTGGCATCCTTACTGCTGCCACGCAATATCCCTCTGCAACAGATAGCGGATGCATGGGGTATGGATGTGCCAACATTGTTACAGGCCGCAGAAGAGCGCCAGTTGCCGGGGGATATTACATTTGTACGCCATGCGGAAACCTGGGGTAACCGTTTAAGTCGTCAGACCGGAGAGCCTCTGGCACGGCTGGCGCCTACACCCCTGCCATGGCTACAGCATCTCCCCGATGCACAGGGAGAAAAACACTGGCATATCGCAGTGGATGCCCGGCAGCAACCGTTGTATGTGGACGCCTGTAGCCATTGGGCGATGGACGCCCATCGCTATTTGGCGGAAGCTTTACCCGACTGGACAGAACGCCATGAAGGACGCTGTTTCCGGATGACGCGGGAAGGTATGCAGGCTGCGATGCATCTGGCGGCGGATTGGTGGCAGGGCTGGCAGCAGCGACAGGGCGAAACTTCCCCCTCTATCCAGACGTCTGCCCTGTTACGAGCACAATGGACCGCACGGATGTGGGTACAGAACCGACACATGCAGCCGCAGATGATACCACATGTGGAAGAACGGCATTTTGGGCTGCATCTTTCCCGGCAGCCGTTGCATCAGCTTCCTGAACTGGCAGTGAAACACGGATTTCAGGTACGACAGTTACACCGGATTCCCTTTATCTGGCCACCACACACCCAGCATGAACATGTGTTTGAAAAATGGCTACAGGGTGAGGCGTTCAGCCAGTTGCCTGCACGGGTGTTGCGCTGGCTGCCCACCTTGCGAAACGGGATTGTGATTTTGCATGGTGACCTGTGGCAGGGTGGATTGTTGCCGGTGTTATGGAATAAACCCGCTGGCATCTGGTTACGCAGCCGCCATTTCCACCCGCGCAACCTGTGCCATGTACGGCTGGATATGAACCATTGGATATTGGCACGCGCTGCAGCCGAATCCGGGCAACCGGATGCCCTTCGCACGATGCGGCAGGACTGGCAGGCACAAACCGCACGCGCCAACCGCTGGAGTTCCGTCATGCATCGGCAAGAGGTACAGCAGGCTCGCTTACAGCAAGGCTTGCAGCAGGCACGCGAGGTACGCATCCGTCAACCAGAGCCAATTTGCTGGATGCCACTATCCGATGCGTGATGCGCAAGCGCGGCTTCGGTTACTTGCCGGGCGTGGCGACAGGCAATGCTAGCGGTGGCTCAACAGGTGCCGGTGCTTCTTCGGACGTATGACGGGTTGCCGCCGAAGCTTTTTTGGCAGGAGACACCCAAATACCAGAGGCAGGAACCGCCCGTGGAGCCGTGACGACCAGTTGCCCGGTCACGGTGGCAGGCGTTTCCGCATTGGCAGCCGCAGGCATCGCCGCTTGTGGAGAAGCAAGAGTCGCCATGCCGCCTTGTGTGGGCAGCATAATCATGGTTGGCTGCATCATGGTTGGCACGGTCGCGCCTTGCAGGGTGACGGCCGAAAGGGGTGACGCAGTGGCCTGTGCTGGTTGTGGCAGTTGAATATCTGGCAGGCGCTCGCCTTGTTTCAGGTAGTGACTTTGAATCGCGGCCAGAACCGCAGGGTCAGAACTGGAGGCAGCACTGCCCATAGCCAGAGGTGATGCCTGTTGTTCATCGCGACGGCTGAGAAAGGTAGCGGCTATATCATCCGGATCGTCTGACAGGGTTTCTTCCACATGGGCGGTCAGCGTGGCCTGCACACCCGGCTTAAAGCGAGGCGCGGGGATAAAATCCCGCCCCAGTTGTGGCTCCGTCTCAGCGGTTGCTTCAGCGGCAATCAGACCTTCCGGCAGTTCTGCGGTAAGATGTTGCATTTCCTCAGCGGCATCTGCCATGAGTTGCTGATGTTCATCACCCAGTGGCGGTTCTTCCATCATAGGCTGCAAGGCGGCACCCCCGCCCATGGTCACAGGCTGATAGCGGGAAAGAAGCTGCATCATCTGCTGGTCGCCACGCTGGTTAGCCAGCATGAAAGGCGTGCTGTAGCCGGCGTCTGCCACATCGGTACGCGCACCGGCCTGCAGTAAGGCTTCCACCAATTGCGGCAACCCTGTGAGTACCGCCATGTGCAACGCAGTCATACCTTGCACATTCAGCCCATCCGTTGTAGCGCCACGGGCGAGCAACAGGCGCAGCACATCCAGTTGACCATAGCGCACCGCATGCATGACGGGGGTATCGCCCCATTCGTTGCGGGCATTGGGGTTCATGCCATAATGCGACAGGTAGGCAATCACGCCTTTCTGGTCACCGCGTGCGATGGCAGAAAAGAACTCCGAATAATTTTGGGCCGTATCCGCCACGGGTGGCAGATGCGCATTGCTGCGATCTCCCGCTTGCAGTTCCGGATAGGCCGCACCGGATTGCACATTCAGGTAGGGGTTTTGCAACGGATAGACCCCTGTATTGCCATGAACAGGCACATCTTTCGCATCCTGATACCCGCCGCGCACGGCCATGGCCTCACGCTGGTTTTGCATAATGGGGCTGCGACGCTGCTGGTATCGGCTGGCATGACGACCCGCACGACCAGATGCTTTAGCTTGACGAGCAGGACGTGTGCCAACGACCTCGCGAGCGGCAGGTTCCTGTGTGGTCACAGAGCTTGTAGCGGCAGGGGTCGTGGGTTGCGCTGGCTGAAATGCCTGCTCCAGTTGCTGTTGAGGGGTTGGGGGAAGGGGCAGCGTGAGATCCCCCTGCGGCTGAGGCGGCAACGGCGAGGCCAGTTCCTGCGAACTGACGGGTGCCGCGGATGGCAGAGGCGGCACTGGAGATGCAGAGGGTGCCGCCATGGTGTTCATGGTGTTATTTGCGGCGGAAGGCAACGGCGGCACATCCGAAAACAGTTCATCTACCGCATTGGCGGATGGAACCGAAGGTGCCGGAGGAAGGGGCATGCCAGCGGGTGAGGATGGTGACGCCGCAGGTGTATCCAGAAGAGGAGGTAATTCCGCAGCCTGTAGGTTGTGAGACAGAGGCATGGCCGCCAGCAATGCGCTGATAGCACAGCAACGCAACCACGAACTACGGGAATTGCCCACACGTTCTTTACCCTTCATTAACACTATTGTGTTTAATCTATGGTGCCCAGTCATATGCGTACCTCTTGTACTAACGTCAAAAAAACACGTGGGAGAGGATATAAGGTAACACGCCTTGTATCTCCCTACCCTCGCGGTATTAATTTTTGCAATTCTTCCCGCACAATGCGCTCTACCATGCCGGGAAGCTGATCATCCAACCACTGCTTCAGCAATGGCTTTAATGCTTCAACCATCAAATCCTCCACCGTGACACCGGTACGGGTACTAAGCTGCGGTGATGGCACAGCCGGACTGGCAGCAGGTTTCATGGCATGCATAAAATGGCTGATAGCCGCCGTTGCTGCGGCAGCAGTTGCCTGCGACAGCAACCCTTGCGCATCAGAGGGCGCAGGTGCGGCTTCGGATGCCGCGCCGATGGTTGGTGCAGAGACCTCTTCTCGCCATAACGCAGCAGCAGCGCGAACGGGCGCCTCTTCCTCTACCAGCAACTCTGTATCATCTTCATCAAGCAAGGCATCAAGCGCCTCATCGGCCTCGCTGTCATCAGAGGTTGCGTCATCATCCGCCATGCGTTCCGCCCATAATCCTTTTAGCGGAGCCGGCTCATCTTCATCGTCTATATCATCCATGGCGCTTTTCGTGAGGGTCTCCGCAGGAAAATCTGGCTGACCCGCCTCCGGCTGCAAATCAGCCTCGGCATCCATCATTTCAGGAGCCACTTCTTCCAGCAAGTCCTCCTCATCCCAATCGGGGGAGGCAGCGTCGTCCGCATCTGTCACCATGGCACCCTCCATTTCTGAAGCGGATGCCGTCGCATCATGTGCGACGTCTCCTTCCTCCAGAGAGCGGGTCAAGGCATCAATATCATGCAGTATATCCTTACGGGCAGATTCCGGCACCTCTTCCGGTTCGTCTTCCAGCATGCCTTCGGTTAGCTGGAGAATATCATCCACTTCACTTTCTTCGCTTGACGGCTGCTCCAACGCATCAACCGATGTATTTTCCTGCGCCTCAGCAAAAATCGCCTCAAAATCCTCCGGCACCTGAACCGCTTGCGCCACAGACGCATCGGCATCATCCGGCTCTGGTTCAGAAGCTTCCGGCGCTATTTCCGGCTCCACGGCTGGCGCAGCATCCCCTGCATCATCCTCTTCCGCGATAATGCGCTTGATGGACTGCAATATCTCTTCCATGGTTGGGTCGTGTTCCGCTTGCGGATCCGCCATCGCCCTCTGTTCCCGCCTGTGAGTTACGTCTTTATGGCTCCCGCTTTTGCATGCACACACTACCCGCAAAAGATGGAACGCAGGTCATGACACAGGTTTACCCCAAGAAGAAATAAGCCCATACCAAGCCTCTGCCAAAAGCTTATCAGATGCCTTCAGGAAACACAACACATTGTTGAAAGAGCGACTAGAACCCCAAGATTTTGTATTGGGTATTCTTATAATGCTCTTCAGGCTGATACAGCGCCACATCCAGATCCAGCGCGCCGGCGGTAAAGCGCCCTGCCAATGCTGCCAGATTGTAATGCGCGACCAGAGCATTACGCTTCGCGGTGATCAGATTCACCTGTGCCTCGAATAACTCCTGTTCGGCATCCAGCACGTCCAGCGTGGTACGGGCACCGTAATCATATTCCTGCTTTACGCCAGACAAGGCTACTTTCGCTGCACGAATAGCCTCTTCATTGGCTTCAATGGTTGCACGGCTGACCTGCAATTGCTTCCAGCGTTGCGCCACTAATTCCACCACGGTATTGCGCGCATTTTTCGCTTCACTTTGCGCTTGATGGTATTGTTTTTTAGCACGACGAATGTTCGCATATTCTGCCCCGGACTGATACAGAGGCACGTTCACATTCAGGCTGATAGAGTCATTTTCAATTTTGCCGGAGTTATTCAGAAACAACAAACCGGTTTCACGGCGCATGGAGCCATTCAGACTGACATCTGGCAACAGTTGTGCCTTGGCCTCTCCAATGGTCGCTTCCGCCACATTACTATTGGCAACAGCCTGTAAAAGCTGTGGGTTTTGCTTCAATGCCAATTGCACCACCTCATCCAAATTTTCCGGCTCCCATACGGGCATGGCGGGCAAATCGGCCTGTTCTGGTGGCGGCATACGGACGACTCTCTCAAAGGTCGCTTCGGCAATCGTGACATCCCCTTCCGCCTGCACGCGATCTGAAATGGCGCGCGCCAGACGTGAATCCGACTGCGCGGTATCTGTGCGGGTTACTTCCCCAACATCAAAGCGTTCTTTGGTTGCATTCTGGTGTTTCGTCAAAACACCTTCATTTTTACGCGCCAAATCCAGCACGGTACGGGCACGCACCACATCTACATAGGCAATGGCGGCTTCCAGCATAATCTGCTGTTCGGTATCCGTCAGGGCGGCACGCTGCGCATTTACTGCTTCCCGCGCACGTTCAACGGCGGATACGGTTTCACCCCCGTTAAAAATCGGTTGCTGTAAATTGACTGCCTCCGTATGGGACCAGCGGGTCGTGCGGCTAGCGTTGTTGACGCTCACACCTTCACGCTCGCGCACGTAATTGGCACTCAGGTTGGGGCGCCAGCCGGACATAGCGCGAGCCACATCTTCGTCTGCCACGCGCACCGCATCCCGCGCCGCTTCCAGTTGTGGGTTTTCCCGGTAGGCATTGGCCAGCGCATCTTTCAAATCCATGGCATGAGCATGCATGGTCTGGGATACCGTCATGACCAGCGACATTGCCGTTGTCAGAAATATGTTACGCACTCTCCACCTCATAATAATACGCCCTTTTGGTCTTCTGTAGTCATAAGATACAGGGATTAATGAAACGTAAACCCAACCCACTCAGCACACTAAATGTAGTATGGGTTTTTATCTACAACACAAAATGCTCAATCTGGCTTAAACCGGGCAATGGGCGGTAAGGCATATCAAAATAGGGGCGATATGAAACGATACCCGCCGTTTTTGTCCCTTTCACGACCTGCGCCATGGGTGCCGTAGCATCCCCGGAGACCAGACCACAGACAATGACCCCACCCTCTGTGACCTGTTCTTCCCATGCGGTGGGGACAGTCTGCACCACACCTGTCGCAATGATGGCGCTATAGGGTGCTGCATTGGGGAAGCCTTTATCCAGCGGGGCGATGCTCACCTGCGCATTAAGAATATTTTCGGCACGGAGGTGATTATTGGCACGCGCCGCCAATATTTCATCCACTTCCACGCCATAAACGCGGGAGGCGAGTTTTGCAATGAGGGCTGTGGCATAGCCCGTATCTGTGCCGATATGCAACACTTTATCCTGTGGGCGGAGAGAAGCCAGCTCCAGCATGCGGGCAAGTACCATTGGTTCCAACATCTGGCGTGGAACCCCCATAGTGCGTACGCCCAGCGGCAAGGCGCCATCGCTGTAAGCCACTTGCGCATATTCTGGTGGAGCAAAACGCTCACGCGCCACCTGCTCTAACACTTCCGCAATACGGGGGCTAACCACATGATTGGTAAGCACTTGTTGTTTAATCATATTGATACGGGCGTTTTTTTGCCATTCAGCCGCCTGTTTGCTGGCCTGAGATGCCATTGTGCGTTCCTTTTCGTTTCATCGAAAAACACCTGCGGAGGACAGATAGTGAGTCCTCACCCGCTCAGCAATAACGTCTTTCCGTGCTTCGGGCAAGCCTTGCTGGTTGCAGGCATCCTTTCCCCCCTTCCGGCGAGCAGAAAGTGATGCATGCTGTATCATCGGTTCGATACAGAATCCGTGACCCTGCACATAAAGCAGGGCAAAACCGGACAACAGGCACGAGGAAAAACGCATGGAAACAAGCCATTTTCAGCAATTGGAACAACGGCTAAACCGTCTGAGTCAACGCATTGAGCGTGAAACGCAGGAGCGTTTGGATGTATTATCGCTGCAATTTATGCGACAGGCCGAACAACAGCTCCAGCAATGGCTGGAAGAGGCTACACAGCAATGGCTAGAGCAAGCAATGGGATCGGCCAGTAACACCACATCCGGCGGTACAGCGAGCCTCTTGCAGGGGCTACTGGAACCGCTTGTACCCGGCCGCCAGAGCCGTCATGATGTGCAATCTGCCGAGAAGCAGCGTCAATTACTGAGCCAACGCAACAGTTAATACGTCCCCGGCCACCGATAGGGTCATCACATGCTAGTAAAGCGGGGAATGGCCACTAATGGTAGGAGCATTGATGGCAGGGCCGCGCATGGCTGGTCCGGCGGCGCGCCCGACACGAGGGGTTTCACCGGGACGGTTGGAACGCAATGCATCCGACGGATTGGCAATGGCATCCACCGGCACATAGCGTCTGTCACCGATAGCGATATCCTGAGACCCGCCCAGCAGAGGATAGACGCCTGTGCGTTGATTAGAACCGGGTCGGTACTGCATTTGCTTTTGCAACAGCGCGGCCTGACGGTTACGTTGCATCGTCTCGGTTGCCATGGCAGCGGGTGGCACAGCATCCGGCGGCAGAGAACGGGTGCTGCGCCAATCTGTGCGGCCAATGGCGCGTTCATTGGCCGCATCCAGTGGGGCTTCCCGTATTTGCAGATCGGTCATGCCAGCGCGGGTACCTTCCACAAATTCACTACGGCGAACATGGTAGGCATCATCGTTCGCAGAGAAACTGTAACTGCCCATGGGCGCACGTTCCCGTTCATCAAACCGGTTGGAATAGACCTGTTTGTAACGATCCCGCTGGAAGGTAGAGGCCGTATTGTCAAAGGCGCTGATATTCTGCCGCTGCATCGCACGGCGGGCGAATGGACGATCGAACTCCTCCCGGTCACGCAACTGGCGTAATTCTTCTGCCCGTTGGGGTTCTGTCGCCTTATAATATTGACGCGCTTCGCGGGCAACAGCGCCATATTCCACTTCATCACGCGGGGAAAGTTTGGAATATTGCTCCCGCTGTTTATCCTGATATTGCTGCATATCCCGCTCGTATTGCGCACGTTGCTGCACATGGTAGCGCCGGTAATCATCCTGTCGGTAGACCACTTCACCGCGTCCGGCGTTATGTTCGTTCTGCATCCCGACATCTCCGAAGCCATAGCCTTTTTGCACCGCATAAGGGCGTGCATAATCTATTTCATGGGGAGCACGACGGCGAATGGGCTGCGCGGTTTGGCGGTCACTGCTAAAGGCTTTGATATCGCTATATTGGTTGCGCTTGGCCACCATGTCTTGCAGTGCTTTTTGCTCTGATGGGGTGCGTACCGCTTTGTGTTGACGTTTGGCACGCTTGATTTGTTCTTTTAATTGCTGATCTGTGGTCATGCCATATTGATGCAGCGAGGCTTTGCCGTTTTTTTCGTAACCACGTTCAAAACTGCGAAGAAAATTAACCCGCTGCTTTGGCCCCATGCCTTGCAGAGTGCGGGTGGAATCCTGATTAATGAGCAAAACGGGGGGTTGCTCCTGCTTGCCGGATCGCGCCTGAGCATTATGCGCTGTCCCCAGCATGCACAAGGCAAACCCCAATAGAAACCATGGCGAGTTATAGCCCCCCCTGCGTGTGGGGGAAATAACTCCCTGTCGTAATATTAGCCGTAGGCGAAACATGCGCATTTTCCTGTTCTGATCCTGAGTCATCTGTAGGGCATACCCCCACAGACTCCGGGGTAGATACAGCACCCCATAGTACATAGTACCAGATGAACGTGAAGATTCTATGACATACGGTCGGGAAAATACATCAGGCGGCACACGCCATGGCTTGATCCTGCCGGGGCTGTTGTGCGGTAGCACGAGCAAGCGTACGCAAATTGTGGTCAGTACGCGGATCCAGTTGCGGGTCTCTTTTGCCCTCCAGCTCTTCCGCCCAGCGTGCGTTGGGTTGTTTCTGGTCATAGCGATCCAGCCATGGTTGCAACGGGTGAGGAGCCTCGCCCTGTTGATACTGCTGTACCCGTTCCGTTAACGCCTGACGACTGGATGGCACAAACATTGACTGATATGCCCCTGCCGCCAGTTGATATTGACCGGGAGCAACTTCCAGTAATTGCACAGGTATTTGCCAATATTCCCCATTATGCGGGTCTTCGGACATATGGTACCACGCCTCATCATAGAGGGCGGGGTTTAACGCCATCACCAACGCACGCTGAACGTGGCCATGGGTGACGAGCACCAAATCACTGCTTGAAGCCAAAGCTGACGGATCCGTCAATTGCTGCATTAAGGACGGAAGAAATTGTGCAACACGCTCCGCCACAACCTCCAAACTCTCGCCGGGCACCCAGGTTGTTCCGCCTTCACGGTTTTCCATGCATTCCCCCGGTGCACGGGAGCGGTATTTATCCTGCTTGCGCCACGCCCGAAAGGCCTCGTATTCATCTGGGTAACGCTCTGCCGCATCGGAAAAACGCATGCCGGTAAACTTGCCGAACTCAATTTCCCGCAGTGATTGAACAACCTGCAATGCAGGATCAAGTGCATGCGTCTGCTGTGGCAAATGAGCGGCAAGCACCTGCCAGATATTCTCTGCTGTTTGCATGGAGCGTAAATAACTACTGCTCAACACCTGGATTTTACGCCCCGGCTTGTCTGCCAGTGCCTCTGCCATGGCCAGACCCGTTTCATAGGCCTGTACATGTCCGGGAACGGTTAATGGCAGGCGTGCATTGCCAATATGCTTCGGGTGATACACTTCTTCACTCACGTTACCCAGTGATAGCCCGTGGCGCACGAGATGAAAGGTGCCGCTCCAGACTTGTCTGGGAGTAAAAGAGGAAACATCACTCTCCGATATTGGTGCATCGGGTGCGTTTGTGTTGGATTGCATGCTGTAAGCCCACCTGTTTTGTTCATATATTATTCATAAAATAAGCCCTAAACCTGTGGCATTCTCAAGTCAAAAGATTGCGCCAAAGGCTTGATTAACTTAACTGACGTTCAATTTCCAGACTGTCTACGCCTGTCTGAGTGCTGATATAGCCCACCGTATCCATCACACCGAAGGCTTGCAGATTTTGACCAACAGTTTGAATATCAATCCACTGCTGGAAGCTCTCCAGCTCTGTGGTAAGTTGAGCATTGCGTCCACGGGTATAGCTGAGCGGCATGAAATCCAGACTACCGACACCGAGGGTCACAGCATCCCTTCGGATGGCATCGTAAGCGAAAGCCAACGTGGGTTCAAAAATAGGGCTTTGATAAGTCAGGGCATATTCCAGATTTTCTCCAAGACTATCCCGACTTGCGGTCTGTGTATTGGCCAGCACATCCATCAATGCGGCCTGAAATTGCTCCGGTGGAGTAGCCGCAAGCATCTGTAGTTGTGCGTCGGTTAGCACTTGTCCTGCATAGCGTGCTTCATCGTAGTTCCAATCGGTCAGCATGTCCTTATAGAAGGTCAGAGAATGCATCATCTCCTCTTTAAAGGCTGCCGGATTGCGGATGGCCAATGCGGATACCGCATCCCCCGCAGGAAGCGTAAAACCGGCACTATCCAACATGACACTGACGTTATAGGCGGCATCGCCATAGGTGATGCGATAGATTTCTGCGGCTTCCTGCCATTCTTTGGTCAGGCCTGTCTGGTCACCAAACTGATTTGCCCGGTAGTTCCAGATAGCGGTTTGCGCAGCCACCTGTTGATAAAATGCGTCTGTTTGGCCCGCCGCTATGAGTGTCTCCCAGCTTGCAATTTGCGCATCCGTGGCGAAAGGACGCAAGGCGACCGGCCCATCAAATGAAGCAAGTAGCGCATTGGTACTGCGAATGCTCTCCAGAATCGTTTGCGGGCCATCCAGGGTGGACGGGGCATCCGGTACGGTAGTAGGTGCGGGCAGCACCTCCTCCACCGCTGGTGCATCCGGATCCGGGTTGATTGTGGTGGGTGCCCCCACGGCAGGCTGGGCAGCCGCCTGCTGACGGCGGCGCAGCTCTATATCAATGGCTTCTTCACTCGGCAGTTGCGTCATCAGTCGTGCGTAAGATTCCAGACGGCCTTGTTGCAGCTCATCGCTGAGTCCTTCTGCAAAGGGGGCGGCACTGGCATCCGCCAGCATGCTTAATGTCACCAATTGCTGGCTGGTTTCACTGAGAATAGCCTCCACAGAGGCTTCTTGCATTTGCTGGCGATAGTCTGCCAGTTCCTCCGACGTCAGCAGGGGTGGATTCAGTTGTTCCAACAATGCGATGGTCATATCAAAGCGCACCTGTTCCCGCGTGAGGGGTAACGAGGGCACCGTGGGCTGAACAGCACCAGCCGCACCTTGTGAAGCCGAGTTTGCCGGAGGTGCCGTGACATCCGGTACGGCGATATCCTCTCCCCCCATACCCCATTGTCGCTGCATGCCTGCTATCAGGCTATCAATGGAATGATCCGCTCCGACCACCAGAGCATCCACCCCAATCCGATCCGCTGTGGTGCCAAACAAGGCTTCTACCTGCGCCTGACGTTCCGCATTCAGTTGGTCACCCTGTGTGGTCAGTGCATCGGCCACCACCTGTACATCCTGCAGGAATTCTTCCATCAATTCCGGGTTTTCCAACAAAGCCAGCGGGTCTATGTTTTCCCATTTGGCGATAGCGTCCGGCTCTGGATAGTCATTGGGGTCTAACTGCCCATCCTGCATCAGTTGTTGCAAGAGTAACGCCTGACGGAACGCTTCCTGAGCGCCATCCTGATATTGTGCAAAATAATTGGTCGCACCATGCTGCAAGGCGAGTTGGTATAGTGCCTGATTGGGATCTGCCAACCCATAGTAGCGTGCCACCGCTGTAGCCATGGCATCGTTTTGGATCGAATCCAGCGTGTAGAGTTGCAGTTGCTCAGCATCCGTTCCCCCCAGACCGGAAGCCTGTGCATAAACCGCTTGAGCGGATGCCAAAGCCCCCCCCAGCGAATGCCCACCGAACACCAGTGTTTGCCCGGAAGCCTGTGCCTGCTGAACATAGGGTGCCGCGAACGCCAGTGCGTCCCGCAACTGCAATACTTCCTGCGGGTTTAGATCCGGGTTAGCCGCAATAATGGCCTGCACTGCCTGTATATCCTGCTGACCTTCCTGCAGCATCTCATCCGTCACGATGGTGCTGGTTGCCAGTGCATCGCCATCCGCCCCGCTATTGATGATATATAACCGCCCTTCCCGCTCAACCACCATGGCACGATAGCCGGAATCAAATTCCTGACTGGCAATGACCGTGCCGCCGTTTGCCAGCAAGGTACCCGCTGCGGGAAAGCCATAGACATCTTTCGACCATTGCGCCACGCGCAATGCTTCTTCACGTTGCGCTTGCAGGCGCACTGCTTCTTCCGGGCTAAGGGTATCGTCTTCCAGATATTCTGCCAAAATACACTCCGGGTTGGGCACAAGAAGGGAGATGCGCGTATCATTCACTTGCCCATAGTGTAAAAAGCAGACATGACGGTTTTATGACAAGATGGCCAAAAAATGAAACAAAGCGACAAGAGATAAAAAAAACGCCCCGTGACGGGGCGTTTTGATGCATAATGACTCATGGGTGCATTTAGGCCAGAAAGGCACCCTCTCCATGCACTGGCACATCTCTGTCTGGGGTATAGGGCGGGCTAATGGTTGCACCAAGCCCGATGCGCTCAAAACGTGTGCCCTCTACGGTTAAAGGAGCAATAGCCTCTGCCAGACGCGCACTTAAATCATCGACTGCCTCTCCCAGTTCCACCGTCGGAACTTGTATTTGCAAGCCCGCCACCAGATCCAGTACCGCTGCATTGGGGTTTTGCGCAATCATCGCAATCATTTCGCGGGTAGGTGCCTGACCGCTCAAATTGGCCACGGCAGCAATCAACGCCTCTAGCGGGTTGGGATTTCCGTCTATCGCAGCATTAATACCTTGTATATCCTGCGCAAAGTCATTCCAGTCACCAATGACTGACATTGCGTCGTCTGAAAAACCACCTATCGCCATCTTTTTATTCTCCGTAAAAAGCCGCTACTTTGTTGTAGGCTGTGGAAAACAGTTGCGAGACAAGGGCGGATTGCGCTTCTTCCCGCTGCTGTTCATCCGATATATACAGTGTATCACGAAAATTGTGACGAAATTGTTGCAATGTGTCTTTTTCTACCAATTTTGAACCATTTTTTTCGATCATTGTTTCTAACTTAATGATAACAAAGACAGTTTTTAACTCCGTGGGGGAAAGATCCCGCCCCAGATTATTCACCAAATCACCCATGGATTGCGCGGCAGGGAGTTGCTGCGGCGCAGCATCAGGCATCTGGGATAGCTCTGCCTGTATCTGATGGGGGAATGCAGTGGCTGAACGCTCTTCCTCCTCATCGCCCTCGTCGTCATCCTCCATGTCCATGGCATAGGGGTCACGGGCACGCTGGTTGGCAATGGCCGGGGCAATCACTTCCCGCGTCAGGTTGGCACGCACCGTATGATCCCGCCGCAAGCCCTGCAACAGGCTGTCAATATCATGCGAGGTATTGGGCAAAACAATATCCCGCCCCAGACGGGTATGGTTGGTACCCAACACCGTGAGCACCTGTCGGGCGATGAGATGCTCTTCATCTGTGCCATAGCCGTCCTCCTGCTCCTGCCAGAGCATGCGGATGCCTTCCCGCAGTTTTTGTTTCAACTGCTGCTGGTTGGAAGCGACATAATTGGTGATGCGGCAGGCCTGCTCGAACTCGCCTACGGCTGCTGCGGGGTTGGGTACATTCAGGGTACGGGCAATCCCCGTAACAAAAGCGCGGGCAGCAATAGGGTTAAAGGTCAGGATGGTCACCGCATAGCCTTTCAGCCAGGCATGAAACGCCTGCCCGGCAGCCAGTGCTCCACCCAGTGAATGCCCCACATAGATGACGTTCGCCCCCTCCGGGATATGCTGCTGCATGAGGGTTTGGTTAAAATACAACGCGTCCATCAGGTGTGAGGCTGATGCCTCTCCCTGCGCCAGAGCCAGTACTGCCTTCAGGTCATTGGCTGCTTCTTCCGCCGTGGTTTCATCCGGGTCATCCAGACCACTGTTGACCACAAAATACAATTCTCCCAACTGCACGGCCATAGCGCGGAAACCGGACGATTTTTGCACCGCCGCCAAGGGTACCGTGCCCTGAGGCAGATACATGGCATCTTCATCCACCAATGGGCTATCCGGATGGGGATCCTCCCGGAAGGCTACGGTAATGGGTATCCAGTGAATACCCGCAGAAGCCTCCGGCGTGCTTTGATCTCCCATGTACACATGGCGCGCCATTTCCGCAGCCACCAGCAAAAGCGCACGGGCATCGGTCGCGTGGTGTTGTCCGGCTTGCCGTAACTGATCCAGACTCAAGGCGTCATCCTTTTCTATGTGCCAGTATAACGCAACTATGCTACACATCTGCTTGGGTGGATGCAAGTCATAGCGCATGCAGACGCCCTACCGAAGATTCACCCCCCACCGCGAGTCGCACGCATGTTTGCCGCAGCCAATGGCTTTTCTTTCTCCATGGACGACCTGCCAGATACGCAGGCCTTTGCTGATCTAGCCCCCGCACTGGTGCAATGGTTGCAGCAGGAGCTGGCACAGGCAGAGGGCAGTTGTCCGGTGCAACCCGTCCTCGCCTATCAGCCACCCGAACATTTACTAGCCAGCCTGCCGGAAGGTTTCCCCGCGCAAGGGGATGGGGATACCGCCATATGGCATTGGCTGAGCCATTATGCCCGGCACAGCAATCACCTGCATCAGCCACGTTATATCGGGCATCAGGTGTGCCCTCCCCTGCCGTTGGCCGCCCTGTGCGATCTGGTCACCAGCCTGCACAATAACAGTGGCGCAGTGTATGAAATGTCACCTATCGGCACCCTGATGGAAACCCGTCTGGTGCAATGGTATTGCCGGCTGCTGGGTTTCCCCGACGATGCGGGTGGCATTATGACCCATGGCGGATCCCTGGGTAATTTCACTGCGCTTTTAGCCGCACGTCAGGCCAAAGTAGCGGGCGATGTGTGGCAAAACGGTTATGACCGTCACGCGCCGCGTCCCGCAGTGCTGGTTTCCGCCAGCGCGCATTATTGTATGCAACGTGCCGTGCAAATGATGGGCATGGGGGCAGATGCTGCCGTGAAAGTGCCCACCAATGACCGCTACGAGATGGATATGGACGCCCTGCGCGAAGCCTACCGGCAGGCAATAGCGGATGGTTTTGCACCGTTTGCTGTTTGTGCCTCGGCCTGCAACACTGCCACCGGTAGCTTTGACCCACTGCCGGAGATTGCAAATTTCTGTCAGGAACATGACCTTTGGATGCACGTGGATGCTGCCCATGGGGGAGCATTCATTCTCTCACAGCGGTATCAACACCTGCTGAAAGGTATTGCACATGCCGATAGCGTGGTGTGGGATTTGCATAAAATGCTACGGATGCCCTCCCTGACCACCCTTGTTGCTTTTCGGGACCGGCAGGCGAATTATCGGGCATTTTTGCAGGAAGCATCGTACCTGTTTTCCGGACAGAGCGCAGAAGATGAATGGTATAACCAAGGGCAACGCATGGTGGAATGCACCAAAGCCGTACAGGGGTTGCGTGCCTTTGTCTGCCTGATGGCCTACGGCACCGATTATTTTGCCGACTATATCACCCGTATGATTGACACCACCCACGCCTTTGCCAAGGCCATTGACCAGCGTGAAGATATGGAGCTGGCCGTAGAGCCTGCCTGCAATATCATCTGTTTCCGGTATCTGCCGTCCGCAGCCAGTGATACAGACGATGCGTCACTTAACCAACTGCAACAGCGCATTCGGGATGCGCTGATGGCCTCTGGCCGCTATTATATTGTGCAGACTATATTGCGCGGAAAACGCTATTTGCGCTGTACGGTCATTCACCCAAAGACCGACCTTGCGATTTTGCAACAATTGCTGGATGATGTGGCCTTGGAAGGGCAGCGCCAGTGGCGTATGCTGACTGCGACTGCCTGAGACAGCCATACAAAGACAATCTATGAGGAGTGTGTGATGCGTGTGTTTTTGCTTTCGTTTGCGAGTCTGTGTGTGTGGCTGGCATCCCCCTTACCCGCCGCCGCAGATGAGCTGGTACGCAGCATCACGGTACAGGGAGAGGGCGAAATACAGGCAACGCCCGATGAGGCAAGCCTGCATTTTACGTTGCAAAATGAATCCCGCAATCTGAATATGGCAAAAGAAGCCAACAACAAAGCCGTGCAGAAAATACTGGCCATCATTAAGCCCTTTGGTATTGCGGATAAGGATATCCAGACTTCGCGCCTGCAACTCTACCCGCAATATGATTACACAGACGGTAGCCGCCGCTTTCGTACTTATCAGATCAGCCGTGGCCTGAGCATTACCATCCGCAAACTGGGAGATGCGGAGCGCATCACCGATGCCTTGATTCAGGGCGGCGTAGAACAGGTGGAACAACTGCAATATGGCTTTGCGGATACGCAGGCTCTGCAGCAGCAAGCCCTGATGAAAGCGACCGCCAACGCTAAAGCAAAGGCACAAAAGTTGGCAACATCCTTGCAGACAGAGCTGGGTCAGGTGATTTCCATTCAGGAGGGTGGGGTCAGCGCCCCGCCCATGACCTTTGCCGCCCCCATGATGATGCGCGCCAAAGCAGATATGGCGATGGAAAGCGCCCCTGCCCCCATGCCGGGCGAACAGGCGGTAACCGCCACGGTGAGTGTGACCTTTGCGTTGAAATAGCACACCTGCTACCTACGCCTGTCATATGGCTATTGGTGTTTGATTATCACGTATCGTTCCGGGATGTCATATTTAGTTCACGTTTTTCTGCTATTGATTAGATTAACATCTAAGGATAGGAGAAACATCCTTGGCCAGAACACGAGATGGTCTGATTAGTAAACCGGAAGGTGCTTTCGCTGATAGCGGAAAAGCAGGCTGGCCCCGTGAACTTAATTTCAGCAAATATGGTTTTCGGGTCACGTTCGATCAAGAAACTGGTCGCCCCCAGTGGCACTCCACCGAACACGGTGTAACGCTTGCGGATATTCCCAAAGCGTTATTGAACTCCGCCACACTTACCGTTGCCTTGCCGTATTTTATTAAGCAGGCCATCAGTGCTCAGCGAGACATGCGGCAGTCTGACGGCAATACACTTCATTTCCAACTCAAAATGCTGGCAGAGACCGCAAACAATGATTTACCCATTCACCGTCATTCCCTGCACAGCCATACGAAATTGGACGATGCTTTTTTGGATGTCACGCGCCATTTCGATCATGATGGCATCATGTTATTACTCAACAGCCCCTACCTGACCATTCAACAAAAAACAGAGCATCTGCGCTATTTGTTGGAATCAGAACGTACCCATGCCACGATTCAGGATGAAACCTGGCGTATGGATGCGCTTTTTCACGTGGTCTTTACACATCCGGCTATTCGTGAAGTCCAACACTGGATGCAACCCATTGCAGCCAGTGTGGATGATACCATGGTAGGCTACCCCGGCATGCGAGAAATCGTAACACTGCTGACCATTGCTGTGGCTGCACCTCTTTTCAGTCATCAGCCATTTGATCAGGAATTTGCCAAATATGTCTGGCAAGCCCACGAAGAATTTGGGGGCTTACGGAACATGATGGAACTTGTCACCCGTGCCATGGCGCAGGACGGCGTCTTTCGACGCACCGCCTGGGCAGATACCCAATTAGGCATCATGGTGCCGGTTCAAAACCATCGAAACCACGATGGCTACCAGAGTTATGCCAGTCAATCTTCGGTTCGACATTTTTACCAGCAACATGCACTGACATCTTCTGTGCACGATCAGCACGAAAAAGATCCGGCAACCTATCTGGTTTCTGTCAGTGCTAATGATGCTTTAAGTGCTAAATGGATGGCATCCGGTCAACGTCAATTGATCGAAAACCTGCTCAATGGTCATCCCGGCTGGGGAATTGATGGCATCGCCAATGGTAACTACCAAATCTATAGTTATCATTTATTTGACCCCCTGTGGTGGAATGGCCCCAGCTCACTGGAGTTTTGCCGCCTACGTTATGACCTGACCAAAGGAGGCATGATAGGAGCCGCCTCTTTGCTACAACACGCCAGCCTGAGTCCGCAAGAAACCAGAGAAATCATGGTTGATCAACCGGAGTCTCTGATGCATGCATCGGCCTTACACTGGGCATCAAAACTACTGGATTTGCCAAAAGAAATGCCGAACTTTTTCGGGTTGCAGGAAATGTTGGCCGCCGATGATATGCTGGTGTTGGATCAGGCGCGTATCAATGAATTGTACCTACGCTACATGAATGTCGTGGATAGCAAAGGCGCCAGCATCACACGAGATGTGCAGCGCGGCTTTCTTTATGCCTTACTGGGTATAGAAGACCCTAACCTGCAACCTCCCGGTGTACCGATCAATCTTATTCCAAATGGGGTGAAGGTTGCCTTGAGAAGCGATGATGGTCATTTACTTTTTCGACCACAGGATATGGGATTGCATATAGATTGGGAACAAGGCTTCCAGCATGATAAAACGGGGTCGGGATATGTTAACTTTGACGCATTGGTGACGTTGCCCGATAACCCAACCACAGAGCAGATAGAAGCGAAAAACCAGCTTTGCGAATATTTGGTGCACTATTTTGCAACGGCAATGGAAATGAGTGGCGGTAAGGATATTACGCTGGACGATGGAAAAACCGTTGTGAGTGCCCGGCCTGTAACCATTGAGCTGGCAGGGGCTGATCGGCCGGATTATCGGACAGATGAAAGGGGACGTCAGCAGTGGGATAGTTTTCTGGATTGTTGGGGTACAGGTACGCATATCAGCATTGAGAATAAGACGGATAAGGTTCGCACCACCTATATTCCCGAAGGGCCGGGTAAAAATGACTTTAACGAAGCACGCCGGGATCAGTGGCGGCCGTCTTCTCACCCAGCACAGATGGGCATACATCTGATTGAGGAAATACCTTCCAAAATGACCAAATTCAAGCCGATAAAAGCAGATGATGGTCGCATTTTGCGCTTTGAAGCGGATAAAGATGTCGCTGTCTGGCTGGAGCATGCCCCTATTTCTGTGGTGTATTTCCTCTCGGAACAATTAGGGCAGACATACAAGAACATACCGGGTTATGATGGCCAGCCGATGACTGCACAAACCATCATGCAGGACTTGATCAAGCAACAGAAACTGATGGCTGTGCAACAAATGGAACAGCATGGCTATCAAGGTAAGCGACACGCCGAATGGGCTGACATAGTGCGCCAGAGTCATGCGCAAACGGTCACATTCAGTGATCAGGCCTATGCCTATGACACCCAGTCTGCCAATGGTCAGGAGCCTCTGACAGCTATAGCTGCCGGTCGCGACCCACGGATTACGCTGCAGCTCGCTCCATTAATGCTGGAACTTCAGCAAAAACTTGTTGCATCCGCCCGGATTGACAAATTGATGCAATGGGTCAGCAATGATCATGTACCCGATTTGGATGCGGGAGAAACTCAGCATGTATCACATGTTATTCGTCGAATTGCTCAGGAATACATGATTGACAATGAATCAGAACAGCATGACTTTACTCCGGCGATTATAGAACTACTGGTGCAAAACGCATTCTACATTGGCGGCGCAGATGTCGAGCCGTTTGAACCGCGCATTATATTTGACCCCAACATGCTCCCGGAAGGTTGGCGGGAGTATTTTCCAACGTTTGAAGACAGCCTGAACCTGACATTACACCAGTATGGAATCAAACATCACTTCTATGGGGTAACACCCGCCTTTAATATCCCCTCAACAGACGGCTACGTGGATGCTGAGATGGGATACATGGGTGAGGGAAGAGATGGGTTAGGCTCCCGCATTCTTGAAACGGTGAAAGCCACATCTCCCAAAGATCAGGCAAAAGCTATGGTAGAGATGCTGCTGGAAACGGTGGAAGGTCAAAAGCTTCTTGGCAACATCAATCTGATAGATACCCTACAGCATGCTGGCTACACAGAAGAAGAGGCCGTGGCCTATTGGCGGGAAATAGGTGGCAAGAATTTGATGCGAAATCCGAGACTGGATCGTATTGACGGAACACCGGGCTATAAAGACAGACTGAAACGGGAATTCCCGGCATTTACCGCTATTCAGGAAATGCTAAATGGTATTATGGATGTCTGGCGGGAGGCAAAGCACACGGGTGATCAGGCCTTATTGAACAGCGTCAATGAAGAATTACGCAAATCACGCGATATTCGTCAAACTGTTGAGAGTTTTACCGTATTACCAACCGCTGAGGCTATTCACCTGTATCAACGCTGGATGGAGTCTGACCCGGATCACTTGCATGAGCAAGAGCGGGCACGTGGGGTAAACCCTGAGTATTTCATCATGTTACAACATTATTTCCATACAGAGCTTATGCCCCGTATTGAGAAAGGAGATGTCACCCCAAGGCAAGCACTGGAAGTGATGGAATACGCTCTGCATGATAAAGATTTTTACGCTGGTTTATTATTACGCGAAACACCTGGCGAGCGTGGTTTACCGAAATATACCTTGCTGGCGAGGGAGGTCAGTACGGCGCTACGGTACGTACAGCAAGAATTAATCCCGGATGATGTTCAACCATTAACTCTTGGGCGAGAACGCCTGGCGCAACATCAGGCAACAGAAGAACGCCTACAGCAGTGGATAACCGGTGAACGAGTGGAGGCTTTCCGTTCCCAAGAGGCAGATACCGCCACCGCACCGTTTTACGAACAATTACAAACCTATTTGCAGGAGGTTATGATGCCTATGGTGCAGCAGGCAGAGTTATCTCCACAGCAGGCATTGATTCTGCTGGAGCATTGCGCAAATAATCAGGATTTGCTGGCCGCTATTCAGCAACCCGATCAAACGATAGATGCCTCCACCCTGATTGGTAACCACTTACAACAGCTATACACAGCGTTGGGCTTGAAGACGCAACAGACGATGACGCATCATTAATGCGATATGAAATAACCCGACAAGGGTTGTTATGCCATTTGCTTTTTCTTGAATTTGTATATGATAGCTCCGCTGCATAATGCGAGAGAGATAAACGAGTGAACGACACTCCCTCCATACGACAAAAAATGCTCCAAAATCAGCTGATGGTGGTACTAGAGCTTGCTGAATGGGCGGGTGATGTGCAGCTTTCCTATTGTTTTTTAGCACTCCCTATGCCAAAAGCGCAGCAGGTGCAGAAGCTTTTGGCACAAGGTGAATCCATTGTGCCGGAGCAATGGGGGGTGGTGTTGGAGCAGGGAAAAGGCAAAGCCGATGCACAAACGCGCCGCAAATACCTGACGGCTCCCGCACAGCGTCAATCACTGGAAGAGTCTTAAGGATGCCGCAACCATGAGCACACGCCCCACCCCGGAACGCCAACAGTTGCAGTCCCGCTTGCATGTCACCAGTTCGGTGATGATGTTTTTGGGTATTATTGCGTTTTTTTGGGTGCTGTATATCGGTAAGGCCATTTTGGTGCCGTTTGTGGTGGCTATTTTTTGCTGGTATCTGGTCAATGCCATGGCAGATGGCTTCAGACGTTGGCTGCCTAACCGCCCCAACCTGCGTATCAGTTTGGCCGGGCTATTGTTTTTGGCCATTCTCTCTGTGCCGATTCAGTTAATTACCCTCAATAGTGAGGCCATTGTTGAGGCTGCACCACAATATCAGAGCAATATTCAGGTGGCCTTATACAAGCTTCTGGAAGAGGTGGGGCTGGATATTCAGCCCGTTGTACAACGCCTGACGGAGTTTATTAACCTTGGCACTTTGGCCAAAGCCGTAGCCGATGCACTGGCCGGACTGGCTGGAAATGCCGTGATGATTTTGCTGTATCTGCTTTTTATGCTGGCGGAGCAAAGCAGCTTTCGCCGTAAACTGGCGGCCTGGGTGCAGGATCGGGAGCGGTTGCATAAAGTGGAAGGTATGTTGCAAAATATCCGTGTTCGGGTGCAACAATACCTTTGGATTAAGACCATGCTAAGCCTGATGACAGCCGCCATTGGCTGGGTGATTATGGCGTGGGTGGGGCTGGATTTTGCCACTTTCTGGGCGGTATTAATTTTCTTCCTGAATTATATTCCCAATATTGGGGCGGCCATTGCCACAATTTTACCTGTGTCCATGGCGCTGGTGCAATTTACGGATCTCACCCCGGCGATTCTGATTGCCTCCGGTCTGGGACTAACCCAGTTCATTTTGGGGAATATTCTGGAACCCAAGTGGATGGGGGACTCCCTCAACCTGTCACCACTGGTGATTTTGTTGGGGCTGGTGGTATGGGGCAGCCTGTGGGGTGTGGTGGGAATGTATCTCTCCGTGCCGATTATGGTCATGCTGGTCATTGTCTGCGCGGAGTTTCCCGCAACCCGTCCGATAGCCATTTTGCTTTCGGAAAAGGGAGATATTTTCAAAAAACCGACACAATAACCCTCTCCCCACTTTCCCGTACTGGCAGAATCCGCTACAGGAGGGTGAGAAGTCTTTTCGAGTTTACGTCAGGTAAGATGTCAGGCTATGGCCAAAAAGAAAAACAGCGGACCCGACTATATCAGTCATGGCAATGTGGCTAGCAACCGCAAAGCACGGTTTGAGTATTATATTGAAGAAACGTTTGAAGCCGGATTGCAGCTTTTAGGCTCGGAGGTGAAATCGCTCCGGTTAGGCCGGGTGAATCTGGGCGATGCCTTTATTGGCGAACAGGGGGGACGTCTGGTCATGCTTAGCTGTTATATTGGCGCGTGGGAAAGCGGTGCCAAATATAATAACCACGAACCTTTCCGCCCGCGACCCATATTGTTGAAAGCGCGGGAGATGGAAAAACTGCAAGGTGCCATTAAAGTCAAAGGGATGACCGCTGTCCCCCTATCTGTTTATTTTAATGCGCGCGGCCTTGCGAAAGTGGAAGTGGGGCTGGCCAAAGGCAAACAGTTGCATGATAAACGCGAGACAGAAAAAAACCGCGATTGGGACAGAGAAAAATCCCGCCTGATGAAAACACGCGATATTTAGATACCCTTTACCCTCGCAACGTATGGTGAAAAAGCTGATATGTACCCAGCAATCATCGGTGAATAAACCACGTTTATTGCCTGACTAACCGCCACAATATGTTTACGGAAGGTGATGCCATGTCCACACCCGCGATTACAGACAAAGAACCTTCCCGCACGGCAAGTCAGGGGTTGCAGGCATTCAAGCGCACAGCCATGCGCAATTTACTGCGCACCTGGCACGATATTAAAGGCTCCGCACGGGCACTGACCGGAGAAGTCCACCGGGATTTACCCAAGCCGGATCAGGAGCGTGTCTACCGCCAGATGGTGGAATGCCTGAATGGAAAAGGAGGAGAAGTTTCTGCCCGCAGCCGCACCATTGCGCTGGGGGAGCTGTATGTCTCCCTGTCTGCCAAAGGGAAAGAACGCTTCTTACGTCTGTTAGCGGACCGTTTTTCTATCCCCTCCGCACAGTTAATGCAGCTTGTGCAATCTTATAGCCACGCGAAAGATGAAGATGCACAGGAGCAATTGCTGGGTCAGTTACGCACTTTGCTGGTCAGTGACCGCTTTAAGCTGCTCAGTCAGTTCAGCACCCTGCCGGATGGCTTTAAATTTCTGGTGGATATGCGGGCAGACCTGCTGCCGCTGCTGAAAAAAGATAAACATTTGCGTCCACTGGAGGCCGATTTTAAGCGGTTGCTTTCCAGTTGGTTCGATATTGGGTTGCTGGAATTGCGCACCATTGACTGGAACGCTCCCGCCTCGTTGCTGGAAAAACTGATTGCCTATGAAGCCGTGCATGAAATTGTCTCCTGGACGGATTTGAAGAACCGTCTGGATTCGGATCGGCGGTGTTATGCCTTTTTCCATCCGAAAATGCCTATGGAACCGCTGATCTTTGTGGAAGTGGCGCTGGTGAATGGCATGTCGGATAATATTCACCGATTGCTGGATATTGAAGCGCCCGCCACCGACCCCAATGAGGCGGATACGGCTATTTTTTATTCCATCTCCAATGCGCAGGCCGGATTAGCGGGCATTAGCTTTGGTAATTTTCTGATTAAGCGGGTGGTGGATAAAATTCGCCACCAACTACCGAACGTGAAACATTTTGCGACTCTCTCGCCGGTGCCGGGGTTCCGCCGCTGGCTGGATGCGCAATTGGAAGCGGAAGCCAGTGACTTGTTCACCAGTACGGACCTACGGCTATTAAAGAAACTGGCGGCACCCCGGTACATCGCTTCCTGCTGGAAACACTGCAACGCACAGACTGGCCACAACAAAGCGCGCTGGCCGAAGGCCTGAAAGAGCCGCTAATGCGGCTATGCGCCCGCTATTTGGAACAGGAAAAAGGTAAAGGCGCGCAGGCGCTGGATCCGGTAGCGCATTTTCACCTGACCAACGGAGCGCGGCTGGAGCGGGTGAACTGGCTGGCCAACCAGTCCAGCTATGGCCTGAAACAATCCGCTGGCATGATGGTGAATTATTATTACAAACTGAAGCATATTGATGAAAACCACGAGCATTATGTGGCGGATGGTCAGGTCACCGTCTCGAAACATATTCGTGCCCTTTGAAGGGGGATGCCTGCTGCCATGTTGATGATTCTTTCCCCCGCGAAAAAGCTGGATGAACGCCCCGCCCGTACTGATATTCCTCTCACCCAACCCACCTACCTGCGGCAGGCAGAGCACCTGATAGACGTACTGCGCAACCGCAGCGAAGCAGAGATTGCGGAACTGATGGATCTCTCGCCCAAGCTGGCGGCACTGAATGTGGAACGGTATCAGCGGTTTGGCCAATACCCACCCAAACAGGCACTGACACTGTTCAAGGGGGACGTGTATCAATCTATCAAGGTGGACGATTATACACCGGAAGATTTCGCCTTTGCCCAGCAGCATCTGCGCATTCTCTCCGGCCTGTACGGATTGTTGGCACCGCTGGACGCCACACAGCCGTACCGTCTGGAGATGGGCAGCGCGCTGGCGACCGAAAAAGGCAAAAACCTCTATGCCTTCTGGGGTAAGCATCTGGTGGAAAACCTGAACCAGCTACTAGACGGCATGCAGGATCAAACGCTGGTGAATCTGGCATCAACGGAATATGCAGCCGCCATACCGATGACGCTGTTGTGTCACCCGTTGCTAACCATTCATTTCAAAGAGCGGCGCGGCAATAAGCTGCAAACCATTGGCCTGATGGCCAAACGTGCCCGTGGTGCCATGGCGCATTTCGCCATTACCCAACGTATTACACAGGTGGAAGGGTTGAAAGCCTTTGCGGACGGGGGTTATGTGCTGGATGAAACGCTGACAACACGTCAGGGCAACCGTGAAGAATGGGTGTTTGTACGATGAGTCTGCCTGCCTCACCCTCCCCTTCTGCGACCGCTGCCGGGGCTGTGTCATATGGCACGAAAGCGACATGGCGTGACCTGAAACACCCCGCCGTGTTGCTGGCCACATGGGGCGGCAGCGGGTTAAGCCCCAAAGCTCCCGGCACGATTGGATCGCTGGCCGCTATGCCGATACTCCTGCCTGTTTTATGGCATTTTGGCCTGACCGCCCTGTGGATAGTCACCGGGCTGTTACTGCTTGTGGGGTTGTGGGCATCGCATGTCTATATGCATAAATTTCAAAGGCATGACCCCGGCGAAGTGGTGATTGATGAAGTGGTGGGGATGGGCATTGCTATGGCGGGGATAACCCCGGTGGGGGATGGGCTGGTATCGTACCTGTTAGCGTTTGCCCTGTTTCGGCTCTTTGACATCTGGAAGCCGTGGCCCATCTGCTGGGCAGACCGCAAACTACCCGGCACATGGGGCGTGATGCTTGACGATGTGATAGCAGGCGTGTACGCATGGCTGTTGGTAACGCCTGTGCTGATGGTACTGGTGTTTCCTCTGGCGTGGCTTAGCCACATTTTTTCGTAGGTTTAACAACCATGCCCCCTGATTTTCAGGAAGCCCAGTTGCAACAGCTCATTACCGCCGTGTGGCATCAGTGCCGCCGTAAGCGAATTCGTCTGGTATTAGCAGAAAGCTGCACGGGCGGCATGTTAGCCAGCCTGCTGACCTCCATTCCCGGTGCATCAGAAGTGCTGGAGCGCGGCTTTGTCACCTATAGTAACGAAGCCAAAACGGATTTGCTGGGTGTCCCCATGCCGATGATTCAGCAGCAAGGTGCCGTTAGCCAGAATGTGGCACGTGCCATGGCGGAAGGCGCACTGGTGCGCAGCCGTGCGGAGCTATCCGTCTCGATTACCGGCGTCGCAGGCCCTTCCGGTGGGACGGACAATAAACCCGTGGGGCTAGTGTATTTTGGCTGGGCCACCCGCAAAAACGCTACCCGTACGTTCCGCAAAATGTTTGAAGGCGACCGACAGCAAATTCGCATGCAGGCCTGCCAGTTTGCCCTGGAATCCATTATTTTACAGGAAGCCCTGCATTGGGAAGCGGCGCAGGCGTAACAAGCGTTCGGCACCGTTTGATAGAGACCACATCATACCCGGAAAAATAGCCTGAATGGTGTCACCACCAAAGGGGGAATGAGGCACAAAGGGTTGTTTGGCGAGAAGCGGAGTGAGCGTACATCGCTGTACGTGACATGAGAAGCACAGCAAAACCGCCATTTGCAGCCCATTCAACGTCGCGTGTATGCAGTCTCTAGCGGTTCCAGCTATCCTCGCTGATAAAATAACAGGTACGAATATTATCCGGCGTATGGCGCTGGATATTGCGCAAGACATATTGCTGCTCCACCTCGGTCATCTCGCTCCATACCCTTTGTAAAGCCGCCTGATCCGTATGGCCGCGCAGACTGGCAATACTGTACATGTGATAAGCTTCTGGCAGGTTTTTCTGGCTGTCCGCTTCCCGCGCCATCACCAGCGCATTAAACCGGGGCCAGTAGCAGGTTTCTTCGTAACGTTGAAAGTTTTTCTGGGTTTCCTGCTCCTGATAGCTATGCGCCATACCGGCTGTGGACATGACAGAAGCGGCCAGATCAATCGGCCCCGGCATGCAGGCACCCAGCAGCAGGGGCAAAAACGGCATGAGCCGTAAGCGACAACGCACAAAACCCAAAAGAAAGGGGGCATGGTGTGAGGTCATGAAGGTTCCTCCGCCATAAAGTGGCTTTGTTGCCATTGTGTATCTGTCACCGATGCGCGCAGGTAATGCCATTGATACCCCGCTTCATCCAAACGCAGGCGAAGCGGTTGCAGTAAATAGCCTTGCCAGAAAGGAGGGCGCCGCAGGCGCCAGCCGCGCCATACGCATTGCCATGCCAGCCGAAACCACAACCCATGTGCCAGCCGTTTGGGGTGCGATTGCAGTGATGCCCACGCCCCCAGACGGCTAAAATACGGGCGGCTATTAAAATACGCATCGGCCACATTATCTGGCACCGCAGAAATGATACCTTCTACCTGAATGCGCTGTTGCTGTTCCGGCCAGTGAAACACCATACTGGCACGTGGATTGGCCGCAATATCCCGCCCTTTGTGGCTATGGGCAGTAGAGTAGAACACAAACCCTTCCGGCTCCAACCCTTTCAACAGCACCATACGCAGGCTGGGAAAGCCATCCGCACTGGTGGCGACTGCCACTGCCGCCGGATACCGACACTGGCGCTGGCTTTGCGGTAAGTACCATTGCCGAAAATGATCCAGCGGATCCCCAGAAGCAGGAGCAGGGGTCACAGGCTGTGAAGGATGCGTGGAGGATGGGTGTTTCTGCGTGGTGGTCATGGTATCCTGCATGATGATACATCAAAAAAAACGGGTCAGGACTAACAAGTATAGTATGGGTTTGCTAAGAAAACGTATGCCATATTGATGCTCTGTGGTCACAACCTCTGATCTGCGAATAGAATGGGATAATCATGCCGGAAATGACGATCACCGCAGCGAAAGGCGCTTTTGGCGATGGCCGACACCCCTCCACGCAGGGCGCATTGCGGCTTATGGCCGGGCTACAGGAGTACCAGCCAATGCGTGTATTGGATGTTGGGTGTGGCTCCGGGATTCTTACCCTCGCAGCCTGCCAGCTCTGGCCAGAGGCCCATGTGGTGGCAACGGATAACCGGGTAGAATCCGTATCCCTGACGCGTCAGAACGTGCAGGCGGCCAACTGCCAGACCCGTGCACAGGCATGGCGGGCGGACGGGGTACAATGCGCAGCCGTGCAGGCTATGCCGCCTTTTCCGCTGGTAGTGAGCAATATTCTGGCGGAACCGCTGATAACCATGGCGAGCGATTTATGCCGCATGACGGCACCTCAAGGCTGGCTTATCCTCTCCGGTATTCTCATGTGGCGGGAACCGCTGGTACTGGAAGCCTATCGGCTGAATGGCATGACATGCGCAGAATCGCTGTCGATTGGGGAGTGGCGAAGCCTATTGTTGCATCATGCGGCGTAACCACTCCGGCGGGGCATCCTCCGCTTCGGTTTCCTGCTGCGGGTTCGGCATATTCTCCATATCCGGAAAAATAATGGTATTCCCCTTTTGCACAGGTTCCTGAGGAGTGGCAGGCTCAGAGGACACGGGATACTGCGGTGTCTCCACGGGGGGGGCATCAAACAATTCGCCATCATCCTCCAGATCCTCAGGCAGGGTGGCGGGGGGAGCCGTCTCCTTCTGTCTATCGGCCCGTCCTGCTTTCCCACGCTCTGTATCTGTGGCGGCAGGGGCGGTCTCTGACGGCTCCTTGCGAGAGCGTGGCTTCGGTTGTTTTTTCTCCTCCACCGGTTCTGCCTTCGCCACATCGCAACGCAGGTTTTTCCAGCGGATAGACTGGTAATAATACACCGCATTATGTTCCAGTCTGATTGTCGCAGGGTCTTCATCTGATCCGGAAAGCGAAATATCCCCCTTTTCATGGCGAATGCGAGGAACCATCTTGCCTTTCCACGCCAGCTCTATTTCATAATCCGCCCGCAAAATCACTTCATCCGGCAAGCGGTTGGTCACGGTCAGGGTGGTAACCGCCGGATAACCTTGTGTGATACTGGTGCGTTTGAACGCATTTTGCCCCAGCCGTTGTCCGTCCCGCCGGGTTTCAATGGTATTGGTTTGGGTGGAGCGGCGCTTGGTATCCGACTCCGAGCGGGAGACGCTGACGGCCAGTTTTGCCGGGGTAATGCCCAGTTTTTTGCAACTGACATTACGTTCAATGGTGACCTTTGGGGCTTTGGCCGGGGCTGCCTGTACTGCGGCAATAGCTCCTGACAACCCGACACATAGTCCCAACAGTACCACAGACCATGCAACCGCTTGACGCATAGATACCCTCATCCCTTACCGACAGAAAACACACGGGCATAGGCCGCTGCCGAAAACCCCACTTCGACCCCGCCCTCATGAACCAGAACCGGTCGCTTCATGACACTGGGGTGCGTTTGCAATAGCTCCAACGCCGTGTCATGGTTGGTACGTTGACGGGTCGCTTCATCCAACGTGCGCCAGGTCGTGCCACGACGGTTCACCAGCACTTCCCAGCCATGTTGTTGCAGCCAATCGGCAAGGGTGCCGACAGGAATGGGCGTTTGTTTGATATGATGAAAATGGTAAGGGATGCGATGCTCATCCAGCCAAAGGCGGGCTTTCTTAACGCTATCGCAAGAAACAATACCATAGAGTGTGTTGTGCATGGGAGCCAAATGCTATGGGTGGGTATGGTGATGCCGTGTGATAAAACGCACAGCCTGCCGTAGGGTAACCTGTTAGAGGTGGAAAATCTATGACTTATTGGCAGAACGGGCAGGATATATGACCGCACAGGCGCACTTGGGCACGTGGAAGACATGGGGCTGGCTGGAAGCTTTTCGCGACCCATGGCGAGTAGATTTGCGTTCTCTGGCACTCTTCCGTCTGCTGCTGGGTGGCCTGCTGCTGTTTGATGCCTTGCATCGGTTGATGGATGTGGAACTATATTTGAGTGATGAGGGCATTTTTCCCAGCGCGCGTTTTCTGGCCATGTGGAACGAATGGGATTGGCTGTGGTCCTTTCATCATCTGACGGGAAGCTGGCAATGGCCAGCTTTTTTACTGATACTGCAAGCATTGGCCGCCATAGGGTTGCTACTGGGCTGGAAAACCCGCTGGATGGCCGTCATCAGTTGGATATTGCTGGTGTCCCTGCATCATCGGAACCGGTATTTATTGCAAGGTAGCGATGTTTTGCTGTCAGGTCTGTTACTCTGGGCGATTTTTTTGCCGATCTCTGCCCGTTTTTCAGTGGATGCAGCGTTGAACACCGCCCCGAAACCCACCAACCCGCGCTATGGTTCCGCCGCGACGGTCGCGCTGCTGCTGCAAGCCATGTACGTGTATGTGATTGGGGCAAGCATTAAACTCTACCCCGACTGGCAGGCGGAGTGGATTGAACGGTTTGATGCCGTATATTACGCATTGCATACCGTTAATTACGCCTACCCGCACGCCCGCTGGCTGGGAGATTACTCCTTCACGCTGACCACCTGGCTAACACGGTTTGTCTGGGGTATTGAATTTTTTGGCCCGTTTTTATTGTTTATGCCCTGGAAGAATAGCCTCTGGCGTTATGCGGTGCTGGGCGGATTGTTGCTGATGCATCTGGGCTTTCAGATTTGTCTGGCCATCGGCCCGTTCCCCATGACCAGCCTGTGCTCGCTGGTGCCATTTCTGCCCAGCCATTTCTGGGACAGGCTGATGCATCGCTATGCAACCCGCCCCCAACGTCGGCAAATCATACTGTATTACGATGAACCCTGCGGTTTTTGCAAAAAAATGTGTTTGCTGCTGCGGGAGTTTTTTCTGGATGCACAGGCCAAAATTGTGCCTGCGCAGCAAGCACCGGACACGGCATACCTGTTACGGCGGGAGCATAGCTGGCTGGTGCGCGACCATGAAGGCCGCGTATGGACACGTTGGGATGCCATGGTGGTCGTCTGGCAGGCAAGTTTTTGGGGCTGGCCATTGGCGATGCTGTTCCGGCTGCCGGGCATGAAGTGGCTGGGTAACCGCATCTATGGGCTGGTGGCCTGTCAGCGCGGCACGCTGGCTAAGGCAACCTCCCGCCTGCTACCGTATCATCAGCAGGAAGTACGCCCTTTCTGGCTGGTCGAAGTGCCGGTCGGGTTGTTGGCTTTGCTGGTGTTCTGGTGGAATATTGAAGCCATACCTGGCTTCCCGAACCGGTTGCGCCTGCCGGGGGAAGAGCGTCAGATCATTCTGGTGCTGAATCTGGATCAATACTGGAACATGTTTGCCCCGAATGCCCGCACCTCCGGCTGGTATGTGGTGCGCGGTGAGCGGCAGGATGGTGTGGTGATGGATTTGCT
The DNA here is from genome assembly GCA_964538615.1 of uncultured Rickettsiales bacterium. Taxonomy (GTDB): domain Bacteria; phylum Pseudomonadota; class Alphaproteobacteria; order Rickettsiales; family RI-342; genus CAZIGK01. The sequence goes on from CAZIGK010000006.1 coordinate 88,446, forward strand.
GCAAGGGGTGGAAGGAGAACCGGATCGGTCTGAACCGGCGGATATTCCGAACCTGTTTCCGGATTTTCGCTGGCGCAAATGGATGATGCCCTCCAATTTTGCCCCCCTGAAGCGGGATTATGCCATCTACCTGTGCAGGCATTGGAACCGCCAATTGCCGCCAGGCAAAAAAATCATCAACATTCAGGTGGATTATGAACGCATGTATTACGCCAGGGAGGAGGAATATGTTTTGCGGCGTTGGAAAAACGAACGATTGGTTAATCTGGATTGCCGACGCGCACAATGGATGTACCCGGACGGGTAATGCCACGAGGTGTCAGGTGTTCCGTGGAAACGTTTGGGCATTTACGGAATCCCTGCTATAGGTACAGGCTGATTGACCAAACAATACCTCCTGTATGACCGCCTCTTCCACCCCCGCCCTGCCTTTCATTCATTTACGCGCCCATTCCGCCTATTCACTGTCGGAAGGGGCGATACCCGTCAAGGCGCTGGTAAAGTTTGCCGCCAAGCATCAGATGCCCGCGATTGGTATAACGGATACCAATAACCTTTTTGGCTCGCTGGAATTTTCCAAGGAGGCCATGGGCGCGGGTATACAGCCCATTATCGGCTGTTTATTGAACTTCAAAGCCGTGGATGGTGAAGCATTTTCCACCAGCCACAAGTCCGGTGCGCCGGATAAGCTATTGCTGATTGCGCAGAATGAGGTGGGCTATCACCATCTGCTATGGCTGGCCAGCGAAGCCTATTTACACCCCGCCGCAGATGAAGCTCCGCTGCTGGCCTATAAACAACTGGAAGGCCATACCGACGGGCTGATCTGCCTCACGGGGGGGGTGGATGGCATGGTCGGACGCCTGATTGCGGACGGCCTGAAAGATCAGGCGGCCTATGCGCTGGAATATTTACAAAAACAGTTTGGAAATCGCCTGTATATTGAACTACACCGCCATGGCTTAGCGGTGGAACGGCAAGTTGAACCACAGCTTCTGCGTTTTGCACTGGAATATCAGGTACCAGTGGTGGCAACAGCGGATGCTTATTTCATCGACCCCGCCATGTACGAAGCGCATGACGCACTGCTTTGCATTGCGGATGGCCGCTATGTGCAGGAAGAAAACCGCCGAAAACTCACCCCGCAGCACCGCCTAAAAACACCGCAGGAAATGGTGGAACTATTTGCGGATATACCAGAGGCCATTGCCAATACGGCGGTGATTGCCAGACGTTGTTCCTATGCATCGCCATCCCGTGATCCCATTCTGCCACGCTTTGTGGATGGCGGAGAAGATGCCGAAGCGGAGGAATTCGCCCGCATTGCCAAAGAGGGATTACGCTGGCGTCTGGACACCTATGTTTTCCCTGACCCCAACATGCCCGCTACAGAGCGGGAAGAGCAGGAAAAACCCTATTGGGAGCGGCTGGAGTTCGAGATCGGGATTATTCAGCGCATGAAATTTCCCGGCTACTTCCTCATCGTATCCGACTTTATCCGCTGGGCGAAAGAACATGATGTTCCCGTAGGGCCTGGGCGGGGTTCCGGTGCGGGGTCGCTGGTGGCATGGGCCATGAAAATCACCGACCTTGACCCCTTGCGCTACAGCCTGCTGTTTGAGCGTTTCCTCAATCCGGAGCGCGTCTCCATGCCAGACTTTGACGTGGATTTCTGTCAGGATCGGCGGGAATTGGTTATCCAATACGTGCAACAACGTTATGGCCGCGAGCGGGTAGCGCAAATCATCACGTTTGGTAAATTACAGGCCAGAGCCGTGATACGGGATGTCGGGCGGGTGCTGCAAATGTCTTATGGCGCGGTGGATCGCATCTCCAAGCTGATTCCCAACAACCCAGCCAATCCGGTCACGCTGAGCGAGGCCATTGATCTGGAGCCATTGCTGCAACAGGCCATTAAAGAAGACCACGAAGTGGCGCGTCTGGTGGGCATTGGCAAACAGTTGGAAGGGCTATACCGCCATGCTTCCACCCATGCGGCAGGTGTGGTGATTGGGGATCGTCCCCTGCACGAGTTGGTGCCGATGTATCGGGATCCGAAGTCCGATATGCCGGTCATTCAATATTCTATGAAGTATGCTGAAACCGCCGGTCTGGTGAAGTTCGACTTTCTGGGCTTAAAAACCCTGACCGTGCTGAAATGGGCGTGTCGCGTGGTGCAGGAAACCACCGGCGATGCACTGGATCTCTTAAAATTGCCGTTAGAAGATGCCAAAACCTATGAATTGTTGGGGCAAGGCAAGGCAATGGGCGTCTTCCAGCTTGAGAGTTCCGGCATGCGGGATACGCTGATTAAGCTAAAACCCACCACGCTGGAAGATATTATCGCACTTGTATCGCTGTACCGTCCGGGACCGATGGATAATATCCCCACCTATATCAACCGAAAGCATGGCAAAGAAAGGCCGGATTATCTGCACCCGCTGCTAGAGCCGATTTTGCAGGAGACATTCGGCATCTTCATCTATCAGGAACAGGTGATGCAGGTTGCGCAGGTGATGGGCGGCTACAGCCTGGGGCAAGCGGATTTGCTGCGCCGTGCCATGGGGAAAAAAATCAAAGAGGAGATGGACCAACAGCGCGATATTTTCATGAAAGGGGCGCTGGAAAAAGGCGTCAAAGAAAGCAAAGCGCGAGAAGTCTTTGACCTGATGGCCAAGTTCGCCAGTTATGGCTTCAACAAGTCGCACGCAGCGGCATACGCGCTGATTGCTTTTCAGACAGCCTATTTGAAAGCCAATTACCCCGTGCAGTTTTTCATTGGGTTGATGGCGCTGGACTCCGGCAACACCGAAAAACTGAACCTGTATAAACAGGATGCGGAAAGAATGGGCATCCGCACCCTGCCGCCGGATATTAATGCATCAGAAGCCAATTTTTGTGTAGAGAAACTCGAAGACGGCAGTCTGGCGATTCGCTACGCGCTGGGCGCTCTGAAGAATGTGGGCATGAGCGCCATGGAAGCCGTGGTGGAAGAACGCAAAAACCATGGTCGCTTTGACAGCCTCGCAGATTTTGCCCGGCGGATGGATAACCGGGTGATGAACAGGCGCACGCTGGAGTTTCTGGTCAAGGCAGGTGTTTTTGACAGCCTGCACCCCAACCGACGACAATTATTTGAATGTCTGGATATGCTGCTCGCCATTTCGGACATGGCCAACCGGGAAAAAAACAGCAACCAGATTGGCCTGTTTGGGGAAGAATTGATGGCGGGTGCCGCCAGCACCAGTGCTGCACTGGAGTTCCCCCCCATGACAGAATGGCCGATGAACCAGAAATTGGGTCACGAGTTTGATGCGATTGGGTTTTATGTATCGGCACATCCGCTACAGGCGTATGAAGAAGCACTACACGCATTGCGGGTAACTACCTGTAGCAAATTTGAAGAGGTACTGGGAGAGAAATATGCCCCCATTAATGTGGCGGGAGTGGTGGTATCGCTGAAGAGCAAAGTATCCGCCAAAGGGAAATATGCATTTCTGGCTCTCTCAGACCCGGATGGTACCTTTGAGGTGTCAGTATTTGATGAGGAAATTTTGCGCACGCAATGGAATAACCTGCAGGAAGGCAACCGCCTGCTGATTAGTGCCGATGGCAAGCTGGATGATACAGGGGCACGCATTATGCTGCGCTCCGTACAAACATTGGATGATGCGGTGCGGCGGGCAGGCTCCTCTATCACCAGAGCGCAGAGCATCCGTTTGGTGGCAAACAAACAATTAGACGTGAAGCAATTAAAACAACATCTTGCTTCTGCGCGTCATCGCAAGGATGGCAAACCAAACCTTCGCCTTGCTCTGCAACTGGAAGAGACGCTGGCCATGGTGGAACTACCGGGTTCCTATCATCTCTCTCCTATGGATGTGATGGAGCTGGAAGCCTGCGCCGGCATGACAAAGGTTTCGGTAGAATCGTAACCGGATGCTGGCTCAGACACGCATAGCTGGCATTGTGTTGCCTGCGATAGTATCCTCACGAGAGGGAGAATCTGTCGAAAACGGCCGTTTTCGAGAACCAGACGTTGCCATGTATGTAAAATACATGAAAGCCGGAAGCACAGACAAAGGTTGTTTGCAGGCCATTAAACATGAGGACGCTATCTGGCAATCTTTTCTTTACCCAAACCCCCTACAGTCACTCCATCAAACTGAACGTTATGGTATGATAGCTGCCAATAATACTGATAAATACAGATACATTGATTGGTATATGAGAGCAAATCATCCCATTAACGACCGAACGTTTCGAGCTTTTATCAACGCACCGGGGGGCATGCGCGCTTATGTTTTTCTCTCACCACCATAAAACACCGAACCATCAGTTCGCCCGCATTGTCGATAGCCTGCCGCAGACCGTGATGACTTGCCGGGTTAGTGATTTCATCATTGACTATGCAAACCCGGCATCTATTGCACTGCTGGAGAACATTGAACATCTGCTCTCCGTGAAAGCTAAACATATTGTCGGCACTTCCATTGATGTTTTTCACCACAAGCCATCGCATCAGCGCCTCTTATTAAGCAATCCGGACAACCTACCGCATGACGCCCGGATTCATCTGGGAGAGGAAATACTGGATCTGCATCTTGAGGCACTGCTGGATGATAAAGGGCGCTATACCCACGCCATTCTGTGTTGGGCGGTAGTGACGGAAAAGGTCAAGCGCGAGGAAGAAAGCAAGCGCCTGTTGCAGATGATGGACAAAATGCCCATCAACATCATGACCTGTAATATTCAGGATGATTTCAAAATTGATTATGTCAACCAGACCAGCAAACAAACGCTCTCCAAACTACAGCAGCATTTGCCCGTATCCGTGGATAAGCTATTAGGCAGCAGTATTGATATTTTCCATAAAAAACCGGAGCATCAACGGGCTATGCTGCAAACCGATGCGCACTTGCCACACCACGCCAATATACGGCTGGGCAATGAGATACTGAACCTGCGTGTCTCCCCCATTTACGATGAACAAGGGGCATACACAGGGCCTTTGCTTACCTGGTCCATTATGACCGACAATATTCGCATGACGGAAAATGTGACTGAGGTGATTGAGAACATGACATCCATTTCCAGCGGTATGGATGCCTCTGCCAATAACCTGTTGGGCTATGCCCGCAACGCGGAAGAAATGTCATCCTCTGTGGCATCTGCAGCAGAGGAACTTTCCGCTACGGTACGGGATATTTCTTCTCGCATTAACAATGTCTCCACTCGCTCGCAGGATGTGAAAAATGAGGCCATGGCCTCAACAGAGTTGGTGAATACACTGAAAAATATGGCCGATGGCATTGGCACCATTATGGAGGTGATTGAAGGCATTGCCGGACAAACCAACCTGCTGGCACTGAACGCCACCATCGAGGCTGCCCGCGCCGGTGAAGCAGGGAAAGGCTTTGCCGTGGTCGCTAACGAGGTGAAGGCACTGGCACAGCAAACGGCCAATTCCACCCAACAAATTCGGGATCAGATTTCCGGTATTCAGGACATTGTTGGCAAAGTAGTAGAAAAAATTGCCATCATCAGCAGAGCCATTACGGAACTTTCTGAAAATACTGTGCAAATTGCTGCGGCCGTGGAAGAACAAAGCGCCACCACAGAAGATGTATCACGCAATATTAACGGCGTTTCAACCGCAGCCCGCAACACAGGCGAGGCCGCCCGTGATGTGCAGCAGGGCACCAGCAATCTGCGTGCATGTTCCGGCAAGCTGGATCAGGAAGTGACCCGTTTTCTGGAAGCCAGTAAAAACGCCTAATGGCATGCGTTCTTAGATAGTTTTGAGGATACGACCCAGCCTGTCATGGAGTCAGGCCTTATGCCGCTTTTTGTGCATAAGGCACCAGTTGGTACTGGTCTTTCAGCACTTCAGCAATCTGAATCGCATTCAGTGCCGCGCCTTTACGCACATTATCCGCCACCACCCACAGGTTAAGGGCGTTGGGACGAGTGGGATCCTGCCGGAGACGGGAGACATAGACCCCATCCTCCCCCACAACATCCATCGGGGTGACAAACAGGTTTTCTGCCGGGTCATCGTTCATCACCACCCCTTCCGCTTCCATGAGGATATCGCGGGCATCGTCCACTGAGAGAGGGAACTCAAATTCCACATTGATCGCTTCTGCATGACCAATGAATACGGGTACACGCACGCAAGTAGCGGTCACTTCTACCGCTTCATCCAGAATCTTCTTGGTCTCCACTCGCATTTTCCATTCCTCTTTGGTGGAGCCATCGTCCATAAACACATCAATTTGCGGAATGACGTTAAACTCAATGGGGCGGGAGAATTTTTTCGGCTCTTTACGGTCATTCATATAAACCGCCTTGGTGTGGTCGAATAGTTCGTCCATGGCATCTTTGCCCGCACCGGAGACGGATTGATAGGTGCTAACCACCACACGTTTAATGTTTGCGGCTTTGTGCAATGGCGCCAGTGCCACTAACATCTGAATGGTGGAACAGTTGGGATTGGCAATGATATTGGTTTTGCGAAAATCTTTCAGGGCATCCGCATTCACCTCCGGTACAATCAGGGGTATATCGTCCATCATACGGAAGTAGGATGTGTTATCAATCACCACGCAACCCGCAGCAGCAGCGCGGGGGGCATGTTCTTTGGAAACAGCAGAACCGGGCGAAAACAAGGCAATATCCGTGCCTTTGAAATCATACTCATCCAATGCCTGCACGGTGAGCACTTTGTGCTCCCCAAAGCTGACCTGACGGCCTTTGGAACGGCTGGAAGCCAACGCCACCACTTCGCTGACAGGAAACTTGCGCTCTGCCAGAGTTTGCAACATTTCACGCCCGACATTACCGGTAGCACCCACGACTGCAACTTTGTACGCCATTGCCATTCAACTTTCTGACACTGTTTAAGAAAAAGGGCACCGAACTTACCGCATCAGCATGATTCATGCAATGCAATATCCACATGCCCTTGGTGTCAGTTAGAATATATCCCTCCCCATAACAGTGTCTATAGTCTATGGCATTATTCCCAGGCGGCTTTGCCGAAATTAATATCGTCCTTGTCGGTCATGGCACCCGTCACCGCACCACCCGCGGCACCAATGGCCGCACCCGTTAACGGATCACCGGTCAGCGCCCCGACCCCGGCTCCGGCAGCGCCACCGAGACCTGCACCACTGAGGGTGCGATCGCGGGTGGTATTGCCACAGGCCGCTACAAACAACGCTAATGCCATTACGCTGGCAAGACGGGTATAAGGCAACATGTCTCTCTCCTGTCCAATATGGATATCACGATAAAAGAGAGAATATACCAGACATTATAGCATCACCATGCGGCAGAGGATGGCGGGCAATCAACCCCGCATCAATGCCTTTTCTGCCTCTGCCCAGGCATCAGCAAAGGCCAGAAGGTGCGGTCTTTGGACAGCGTCTTGCTGTAGGTATACATGTAACTGCTCTATGGCGTGTTGATAGTCCTTTTCTTCCAGCACCCCCCGATGCTGCATGACCCGCAAATAGACCAGATACGTATTCAAAACATCGGTTTCGCAATAATCGCGCACGTCCTGCAGGCGACCTGTATCCACCATGGCACTCACCTGTGATCCGTCCACGCCAAACTTACCGGGGATACCCAAAATAGAACAGACCTCATCCAATTTCACACGGGCAGAAGCCCCGAAGTCCGAGATGACATCCAGCAGATCACAATGCCAGTCTATGCTATAACGCTGACCGTAATTGTTCCATTTATCTCCCCGTTGATACAGCCATGGAGCGGCAATGCCATATTTCATAGCGCGGTATTTCAGCACGGGCAGGTCAAAAGTGCGACCATTAAAGGAAACCAGACGGGGGCGGGATTTGCTGAGATAATGAAAAAAGCCTCTCAGCAACTCCTCTTCCGAGGATTCGACTGTGCCGCCGGAACGTACGGCCTTTAGGTGATAGGCTTCCCCGCCTTGAGTATAGTCAATTGTCGCTTCCACAAAGCTAATGGCCACCACCTGATGAAACGGCTGGCGGGGAAAGCTGTTTTTGCCGTCCGTAATCGTCAGATGATAATCCGTCAGGGCTTGCCGTAGCTCCTGTACGTCTTCACTATCGCAGCCAGTCAGCGCTTTAACCGCCTGTGTATCGGGGATGGTTTCAATATCAAAAACAAAGAGGGTATCGTGCATGGGGTATCTCTCTGCTAACCTTGGTTTCGGCAACATGCCCGAGCCAGGCAGCAGATGCAAGTTACTTTATATGATAGAAAAAAAGCCTCCGGCTACACAGTAACCAGAGGCTTTAGCGTTTACGAGCACATCCTCAATGCGGGATGCACCTTATGGAATCACAAAAAAACTAAGCAGCGCGGCCTTCGTCCAGACCTAACCCATCATTCGCATTGGCTGCCAATTGCGCAAGAGCCTTATCCAGACGGGCTTCCCACTGATTGGCTTCAGCAATGGTGCGTACACCTTTGGCAATGGCCTCACGTGAAGCAGCAGATTGCGCACGTACTCGGTCATCCGCTACATCGAATGTATGGCTCAGTGCCTTCAGGGCTTTTTCACCATGCTCACCTGTATGTTCCATCGCAGCTGAGAATTCGCGAGCAACTGTACCGGTTGAATCATTATACAAAGCGACCGCACCTTTATTAATCGCCTCAATCAGTGCTTCCGTACGTGCGCTCAGTCCACCTTGCAAATCTTTATCAAAGATTGGGCCAAGCAGGGCCTTTTGTGCTTCTTCATCCAAAGCAGCAATAAAGGCCGTCACAGTCATGCCATGCTTATCCTGAAAATAAGTATCCAGATTCGCAAAGCTGGCATCTTTCCCTTCACGGAACAGAGCCAATGTGGCATCACCCATTTCATCGCGCAGTTCGCTCTTTTTGATACGCTCTGCACGTTTGGCCAGACCCAGTTTTTCACGAATGCCCTGAATAGCCTCACGGGATGCCAGATCCGCTTCAACAGTCAGGCGCTTATAGGTATCCTTGCTACCTTTTCTGGTGGCATCCACGGTAGCATTAACAACATTGCCAGTGTGTTCAAATGCTTCACCTGTGGTACCCTTTGCAAAACCAAATGCATTGGCCAGCGCGGATACTGTCAGATCATATAGCCCCCGCAACGTTTGGCCAATCGCTGCAAATTGATGACCTGCACCTTTAGCAAATAATTCACCGGACTCACGCGCTACCACTTCTCGGCTGCGGTATTGATCGGCGACCACAGAAATGGCTTGTAAGGCATCTTCTGCAATTGTGTAAAAGTTACGATTGTTTTTGTCGTGTTCGATAATGTTGACATCATCTAATGGATTTACAGTACGAACATCGCGCTCGAACTCACTCAAAGCAGTCAGAACGGTACGAATAGTCGTTTGCTCGGCACCACTGAACTCCGCCACATTCACCACGGCTGCTCCGAAGCCAGATGCTTGTGCACGCTCTATCAAAGCATGTAGCTTATTCTGAAGTGCTCCCAGAGATTCAATATTAATTTCATCAAAAATCGCATCACTTTTGATCGCGGTAACAATTTCACGAATCAGTGCAATTTTTTGTTCATCGGATAAACGCGTATATAAATTCATGAGAAGCTCTCCTGTTGTATGAAAACTGATGGATGTTTTGCACATGAAATATGACAGTTTGATGACAAAAAATCGCTTTGTGCGTAATACACAATCATATTATTCCCGCAATGATTGAGCGCGCTGCCGGAACTGCACCGACAATCAAGCAGGAATGTAAGCATCTACAAGGCTTTGCAGTTGTTGTATCAGCGGTTGCGTGGTGCTGTTCACCGGCAACAAACTGATGTGATGATGTTTGGCGTCATGTATCAAAAAAAGACAATGTTCGGTGAGTAAGTACCCCTGCAAAGACGATAGCCGACCCTGCCAATGCTGGCCATTGGCCGCTTCCACGTGTAGGGAATCGTCTTGCCAACGGAAATGCAGGGGATATTGTGGCAACAAATGCCGACGATAACTCCGCCGCCAGCGCCAGGGTAGCAACCACAGCGGCAGCAACACCAGACAGGCCATGGCAAGCATACTCAGAGATGTTAGCCCCGCCCCTGCCCAGCCGCCATATAACGCAAACCCGACACATAACACCGCAAAGGCCACCCTACCTGCCAGCGACATCCGACTATGCAACTGATGCCAGAGTTGGCGTGCCTGCACATACTCTGCCTCACGCAGTTGAATCACGCATTCCCCCGCAATGGAAGAGCGGGCGGGTGTGTCTTCCCGCCCACTCAGGTGTTGCGCATTCAGACCATCCGGTTTGCTCACGCGGCTTTTGCCGGCGATTGTTGCAGGGCTTCGATCAGGGCATCCCCCATTTCGCTGGTGGAAACCTGACGGCAGCCGGGTGCCATAATGTCACCGGTACGGGTGCCGCTATTCAGCACAGTTTGTACCGCCTGCTCAATGGCATCGGCTTCTGCGACAAGATTGAAGCTATAGCGCAACAACATACCAAAGCTTAAAATGGTGGCCAGCGGGTTGGCCTTGTTTTGTCCGGCAATATCCGGTGCAGATCCATGCACTGGCTCATATAAAGCGGCCTGTTTGCCGGTAGCGGCATCTTTCGCGCCCAGAGAGGCCGAGGGCAACATGCCCAGCGAACCCGTAAGCATGGCTGCGCAATCAGACAAAATATCCCCAAACATGTTGGTGGTGACCATCACATCAAATTGCTTCGGGTTGCGCACCAGTTGCATGGCGGCATTATCCACATACATATGGCTGAGTTGAATATGCGGGTACTGTTCATCGTGCAGTTTTTGCACTTCTTCCCGCCACATTTCCGTACATTCCAGCACATTGGCTTTATCCACACTGCACACCCGGCCACCCCGTTTGGCGGCCAGTTCAAACGCCACTTGCGCAATGCGGCGTACTTCGCTGCTGGTATACACCAGAGAGTTCACCCCTTTGCGCTCTCCGTTCGGCAGGGTTTCCACACCACGGGGTTCCCCGAAATAGATACCGCCGGTTAGCTCCCGCACAATCATCACATCCAACCCCTGAATCACCTCTGGTTTCAGGCTGGACGCATCCAGCAGGGCATCGAACGTCACGGCGGGGCGCAGGTTCGCAAACAGCCCCAGCTCCTTACGCAACCCCAGCAGCCCACGTTCTGGCCGGACGGCAAAATCCAGCGGCTCCCATTTCGGCCCACCGACCGCACCCAGCAAAATGGCATCCGCTGCTTTGGCTTTAGCCAGCGTCTCCGCTGGCAGAGGGGTACCGGTTTCATCATAGGCACAACCACCGACCAGAGCCGTATCAGTCGTGATGTTGGTGCCGCGTGTTTCATTTAGAAAAACAATCAGCTTGGAGACTTCGGCCATTACTTCGGGGCCAATACCATCACCGGGGAGCATGAGAATAGTGCGCGTCATGGGTCTATACTTTACTTTATGTCTGGATAGTTGAAAACGGGGCAAAGCTTACACAGATTCCGCCATGCCCGCAACTGTGAAGGCTTGTGTTGACGGGGGATGCGGAGTAAGTTCTGCGCACCATATTGCAAAAGGGGTCGTTTGTGTTTTCCACGTTGGAACGTTTTATCAGCCTGCGCTATTTGCGCGCAAAAAAGGCGGAGGGGTTTATCTCCGTCATTGCGGGTTTTTCCTTTGTGGGGATAGCCTTAGGCGTCGCCACCCTGATTGTGGTGATGGCGGTGATGAATGGCTTTCGGGATGAACTGATTAAACGCGTGCTGGGGGTGGATGGCCATGTGGCGGTGGTGGCGCCCGCTGGACAGGGCATACAGAATTATGAAGACCTGCGGCAACGTCTGGCAAAGGATGAAGACGTGATCAGTGTCATTCCCATGGTGGAAGGGCAAGTGATGGTTACCTCCCGCGCGGCATCCGTCGGCGCACTGGCACGTGGCATCAGCCGGGAAGACCTGAAACAAAAGCCGCTGTTGTTTGAGAGCATTCCGGATGAAGCCTTGCAGCAGTTTGATGGCATGAATGGCGTGGTGATGGGTAAAGGATTGGCACGGCGGCTGGGTGCCTATGCGGGGGATGTGGTGTCCCTCATTTCGCCACAGACACGCAGTACGGTGTTGGGCAGTATTCCCCGTATGAAAGAGTTTACCGTACTGGGCACCTTTGAAGTGGGTATGTTTGAATATGATAACAACATTCTGCTGATGCCCTTGCAGGCGGGGCAGGTGTTTTTCAAACGGCCGGATGCTGCCAGCATGCTGGAACTCACCCTGAAAGACCCACAGGCTGCCAGCAGCAAGGCGGATGATATTCGCAAAAACCTGACCGATTTTTATTATCTGACAGACTGGATGCGTACCCACCACCAGTTTTTCAATGCATTGAAGGTGGAACGGAATGTGATGTTTCTCATCCTCACCCTGATTGTATTGGTGGCGGCGTTTAACATTATTTCTTCCCTGATTATGCTGGTAAAAAGCAAAACGCAGGATATTGCGATTTTGCGCACCATGGGTTTAAGCCGCGCCAGCGTCATGCGCATTTTTTTCCTCAATGGGGCGACGATTGGGGTGATTGGTACGTTGGTGGGGGTAACGCTTGGGCTGTTGGTGGCACTCAACCTGCCTGCAATTCAGCACTGGCTGGAAAGCGTGACGGGAGCGGAGTTATTTTCCGCTGAGATTTATTACCTCTCCAGCCTGCCCGCAAAGGTGCTGCCGGAAGATGTGACCAACGTGACGTTGATGGCGCTGGCACTTTCCTTCATTGCCACGCTCTACCCGGCCTGGAAAGCCGCTAAAACCGACCCGGCAGAGGTGTTGCGGTATAGTTAAACGCCACCCCCCTAAAATGCCAAAAGCCACGCGAACGTGGCGTGGCTTTTGGTTAGGTTGTAGAACTCAAGATACAGCGCAGAGTTAGTTCTTAGTCTACTCCTCCGGGTCTACCCCGGCGGCGTATGTGACCTCGAACTCCTCCTTGCCCTCGAACTTGACATAGACCTTGCTGAGGCCACCCGGGGCAATGGAGCCATCGGGCAGAAACTTGGCGGCGGTGACGCGCACCGTGACGTAGCCGAGCTTTCCGCCGTTGTCCTTGATCGCCTTCTCGTACTGAGCTGCCTTCTCCTTCGGAACCGAGAAGAACACGACGACCTTCTCCGTTCCATATGAGATGCCCGTGTACAGCTTGACAGCCACTGACTCATTCTTCCCATCGCGATTCGCGTCGCGGTCGAAGTAGTCAGCGTTGACACCAAAGGTGTAGCTCTTGCGCTCCGACACCTCCGACTTCCGAAGAGGAGCGGGGTGGTAGTACAGACCCTCAACGGAACAGGCCGACAGGAACAGAACGAGCAGACCGAACAGGGCGAACTTGAG
>CAZIGK010000007.1:0-93637 GCA_964538615.1 uncultured Rickettsiales bacterium
ACCGCTACGAAAGCGGTAAGGCGCTGAACAGGCGTGTGGAGTTTCGCTTTCATCATAGCAAAAACCACGAGCCGTATGAGTGGGTTTCCCGTCGCTATCGGTAACGCTTCAGGCATCCTCTGAAAGATGTTTTTCAACACCCCCTCACGTGGAATGCGTGAGGGGGTGTTGTGTCTGTCCGGCTCTTTGACGGTTGGTACAGCAGGAAAAAAGCAATGGTTGGTAGAGTGGCGGGGTAACAAGATGCTTGTTGATTGCGCAGAGCACTACGCTTGTTTATGTTGCTGCTGCCAATGGTTTGTGGTGAGGGTGCCCCGATGATGGATTATATGCTGGTGCTGCTATTGAGTAGCGGTATGGTGATGGCGACATCGCTGCTGTATTATGAAGTGCTGCGGGGAACATGGTTATTATTACCACGGATGCAGTTTCATACGCATGGGCGCGTGATTGTGATTATTATGGGTATTTTTATTGGGCATACGGTGGCGGTGTGGTTTTACGCAGGGCTATATTGGCTGCTGCACCGCTGGGGGCTGTTTGGTGGTATGGTCGGGGCGCATACGGATGGTTTTTTTGATATGCTGTATTTTTCCGCATCTACCTATTCTTCTTTAGGGTATGGGGATATTACGGCGCAAGGCCCCTTGCGCATTCTGGCGTCCATTCAGGTGATCAATGGTCTGGTATTGATCGGCTGGTCGGTGAGTTTTACGTATCTGGCCATGGAGCAATTCTGGAATATTCAGACATTACAGCGTCAGCAATGGCGGGAGCAACGCAAGAAGCAGCGGGCGCAGGAAGAAAGCAAGGTGGATGTGAATCAGGCGTAAGGGCGGCGTTAGCTGACAATGTCTAACAGACTATCTGTCGTATTTTGTTCCGCCTGAATCGTTTTCAGGTTTGCCTGATACGCGTTTTTTGCCAAAAGCTGGTTAACCGCTTCATCTTCTGGCTTCACATTGGGTGTTTGTACGATTCCCTCGGCATTTGCGTACAGATTAGCAGGATCGTAAGCGGGAATAGACGCTGGTTTTTCCGGCGTAATGAGCGCACGAACCCCACCTTCCGCGAGCGACTGTTGCTGGACAGCCTGTGCCTGATAGGGTGTGTTGACCTTTGTGCCGTCATCATCCTGTCCGACAATGGATTGCGCATTGGCAACATTGTTGGCACTGACATTCAGGCGCGTTTGCGCGGCCAGTAAGCCGCTTAGTCCCGTGTTGATGGCTGACATAGTGTCTGCTCGCTCTTATTGTAAGAATTTTACAGTAGAGGAAAAATGTTAAAAAAGCATCTGGAAATAGAGCGTATTTTACTCAATTGTAATATATTCAGGTGCAGGCTGTAGCTAAAATAATGAACCAACGATAGGTGCTGTGCCATGCAATCCCTTAAATACGTCCTGCTGAAATTGAAACTAAAACTGGGGTTGCTGCTTTCCCGTTTGCGTCATCGTATCATTGGTAAACATGTGAGTGCACTGGTGTGTGAGACGGAAAATGGTCTGATTGCGATTCCCCCGACCGATTTTACCGTGGGGCGCAAGCTGGCGTTTCAAGGGCGGTATGACATGCCGCAGTTGCAGCAATTGCTGGAGCATGTGACCCCGCAGTCCCGCCTGCTGGTGGTGGGGACACATTTGGGCGCATTGCTGATTCCTCTGGCGAAGGCGGCTGCATCTGTGGATGCAGTGGAAGCCAACCCGGATATGTATCCATTTTTGGAAAAAAACATGCTATTGAATGGGTTGAGCAATATTACCCTGCACCGTTGTGCGGCCGGTGAAGGGGAAGGGCGACTGCGATTTATGAAGAGTAAGCATAATTCCGGCGGTAGTAAAATGCTGCCAGCAGGGGATATCCGCTATGAATTTGCCTATGATCAGCCGGATATTGTAGAGGTTCCGGTTGCGGCACTGGATAGCTTATTACCAGATGCGCATTTTGATGTGATGCTGATGGATATTGAAGGAGCCGAATATATGGCGCTGAAGGGGGCGCAGCAGTTGTTGCCGCGTGTCAGACTGCTGCAACTGGAAGTGTTGCCGAACCATATTGACCATGTGGCCGGGGTGAGTGTGGAGGCGTTTCTGGCGAATTTATCCCCGCATTTTGACCGCGCACGCATAGCCAATAATGGTTATGATGGGCAGCATTGGCCACGAGAAAAATTTTCGGAATTATTGGCGTGGATCTACCAGCACCATTATTGGGATGGGGTGGATGTGATTTTTAGCCGGGGGTGAAGGGCAGACGCCTATATTTACGATGTTATTGGAACAAGAACTGCGGCAAGCAGGCCGCAGCCTTTAGCGAACGAAGTGAGAGGTGCGAAGCACCGACCGCGTAGCGAGGCTAGTAAGCCGAGCGGAGCCAGAGAATAATCTTGCGCAAGGAGAAGAACTGCGGCAAGCAGGCCGCAGCCTTTAGCGAACGAAGTGAGAGGTGCGAAGCACCGACCCGCGTAGCGAGGCTAGTAAGCCGAGCGGAGCCAGAGAAAAAACAGCCCTATGGCAGGACATCTCGCCAGGGGTGGTTGGCTGGTAACTCTTCCTTCAGGCCATGCCAGTAGCGATTTTGGGCAGCGGTGTTTTGCTGCTGTTTGGCATGCAACCCCAGAAAAAAGCGCGCTTTCAGGTTTTCCGGCTGGATGCGATAGAGAATATCAAAGCCGCTGTAGGCTTCTTCTGTCACGATGCCTTGAGCGGCGATCACCTGTAATTCCGCAAAGCGGCCAATGAGTTCCATGTTGCCACCGCTGGCCAGTACGGCGCGGCGATAATAATCCAGCGCGTTTTCGGTACGGCCAATGGAAAAGCTGGCTTCGCCAAGGGCGGCGAGTGCCTCGATGTCGTTGGGGTTTTCTTCCAGCCGTTGCTTGAGTTGCAAGATGAATGCGGGTGGAGAGGTGGTTTCTGTAGTGGTGTTTTTGGATTGTACGGGGCGTTGTTGCGGCAGCATGAGCAAAAGTGGACTGCCCACAGTAAACAGATAAAGCAACAGGCAGAGCAGGCCGCCACTGCCCCAGAGCAACCACCAGCCGCGTCCCGGCATGGCGCGTTGCCACAGCCGCCCAAGCCAGAAGCCGATACCGCTCCAGAGCAGTAACACCAGCGCAAGCCAGAACAGAGCGGGGATGAGTGTGTACGTGGTCATGCGGATGTCTTTTGCCGTTGAAGAACCATACGAAGCCCAAGACCCAACAGCAGGCTAAGACAGATGGCGAGCGTGAACCAGAGGGGCAGGGTGCGGGTGGAGATGGGTTCCTGCATCAGGATATGCTCCCCATATTGGCTGACCAGCAATTGCTTAATTTCAGTTGGGCTTTTGCCTTGTTGTAAGTACTGTCGTACCGCCTGACGCATATCGACGGCCAGTTCTGCATTGGAATCCTGCACGGTTTGCCCCTGACACACGGCGCAGCGTAGTTGTTCAAAGAGCTGTCTGGCAATGGCTTCCTGCTGAGGGGGGAGGGTGGTTTCCTGAAGGGTGAGTGCTTGCGCTGACGGGATGGGAGACGCCACCAGCCAAAGCAGCAGGCACAGGCAAGCGGTAGCGTTGCGTAACCATGCAGAAATATGGGCTATGGGAAGAGCGTGTGGTCTCATGGGTTTGTCTGGCGTTCCAGAATGGCGTTTAGCTCTGTTAGCTGAGGTTCTTCCAGTGGGCCTGCCACATGCCAGATGACCTGACCGTTTTCCAGCAACAATGTTTCCGGTACGCCAGTCATGCCCAGTTCGATGACCAGAGAAGAGTCATTCAGTAGCCGTACGGCATGGTAAGGGTTGCCGAATTTTTCCAGCCAGCGTTGCAGGCGTTCCGGTTCGTCTTTCCAAGCCAGCCCAAGAATAGGTAGCCCTTGTTGTTTTAACTGCTCCAGTTCGGGTATTTCATCCACGCAGGGGGCGCACCAACTGGCAAATACATTCACCAGTACACGCTTGCTTGCCGCCTGCTGTACCACCTGCCCATTTTCTGCCGTGACGGGAGGCAGTGCCAGCAGCCGTTCTATCTGAAATGTTTTTCCCAGCAGGCGATCCGGCCCGGTGCTGTCCTGCTTCCAGAACATGCTGCCCGCCAGTGCCGCCACCAAAGCCAGAAAGATTAACAAGGGCATAATGCTTGCCCATTGGCGTTTTTGGTTCAGATTCACGAGGCCTCCTTGGTCGTCTGGTGAGAGGGGAGAAAAACAGCGGAGCGTACCTCCCTTGGGAGGCGAAACTGCATGGTTTCCTGCACGCCTTGCTGGGTTTGTACCTGTACGCGCCCCGCAATTTGTTCAAGCCGAGCGATGACGGCTTCTACCAGCACTTCCGGCGCGGAAGCACCCGCCGTAATGCCTACCGTTTGAACCGATTGCAGCCAGCGCGCATCAATGGCATCCGCTCCATCAATCAGGTAGGAGGGGATATGGCATTCTTCCCCAATATCCCGCAGGCGGTTGGAGTTGCTGCTATTTTGTGAACCAATGACCAATAGCAGGTCAATTTGCGGCGTGAGGGCGCGCACGGCATCCTGTCGGTTTTGGGTGGCATAACAAATATCATCCACCCCTGGGCCTTTGATATGCGGATAGCGGTTGCGCAAAGCCTGCACCACGTCCCGTGTTTCATCCACACTGAGGGTGGTTTGGGTGACATAAGCCAGCGCGGTTTGCGGTGGGAAGGTAAGTGCTGCGACATCTTCCACGGTAGCGACCACCGGAACCTCCTGCTGGACGCGGCCACTGGTGCCTTCCACTTCCGGATGGCCTTTATGACCAATGAGGACAAGCTGGTAGGCGTCTTTTTCGTAGTGTTTGGCTTCGTTATGCACCTTGGTGACAAGGGGACAGGTGGCATCTATGACGGGGAGATCCCGCAGGCGAGCGGATTCTTCCACTTTTTGGGATACACCATGTGCACTGAAGATGGTGATGCCGCCGTTGGGCACTTCATCCACCTCTTTCACAAAAATTGCCCCTTGCTGGCGCAGATTTTCCACCACATAGCGGTTATGCACAATTTCATGCCGCACATAGACCGGAGCGCCATAGAGTTCCAGCGCTTTTTCTACAATTGCAATGGCGCGATCCACCCCGGCGCAAAAGCCACGTGGCTGCGCAAGTATAATGGTGAGGGGGGCGTTGGGTGTTTCGGCCATGGTTGGGTGCAGTCATTCGTGAGGTTGGTGATGTTGTTCCAGATAAGCACCGGAACGCATTTCGTTCAAGCGGGATACGGTGCGGCGGAACTCAAAAGCGCCATCGCCTTCCGGGTAGAGGGCTTCCGCCGGGGCGGCGGCAGTACAAAGCAACTTCACTTTTTGCTGGTAGAGAATATCAATCAGGGTGACAAAGCGCCGAGCCTCATTGCGGTTGTGAGAGCCGAGAGTGGGAATATGTTGCAGGCAGAGCGTATCAAAACGGTTGGCAATGGCCAGATAATCCGCACTGCCCAGTTCTTTGGCGCAGAGAGTGGCAAAATCTGTCAGCAGGACATTGCCTGCCGCATGCGGGAAATGCAGCGTGCGCCCCAGTACTTCCAGCGTTGTTTCATCCTCAAAGCCGTCTGTCAGGTCACGGTAGGCCTGTAGCAGGGCATCGGCGTTGGCATCCGTCAGGGGGTGCCAGTAGGTTTGCTGCATGGCCTGTATTTTCAGCATGCGGTAGTCCGTGGGGGAATCCAGCGAGAGAACCTCCACCTGTTGCTGCAATTCCTGCACAAAGGCCAGATAACGATCCCGTTGCAGGCCGCCCTGATAATGCTCCTCCGGTGGGCGGTTGGATGTGAAGACACAGATACAGCCTTGCTCCAGCAGTCTGGCAAACAGGCGGGAAAGCAGCATGGCATCCGCCACATCCTGCACTTCATATTCATCCAGATACATCAGGCGGGCTTGTTTCGCCAGTGCATCCGCCACGGGGAGGAGGGGATCCGGATGGTGGCGGGTGCGCATTTGGTGCAGCTCGTGGTGCACATGGCGCATGAACGCATGGAAATGCAGCCGTTTCTTTGGAAGGGGCAGGCTGTGAAAGAACATGTCCATCAGCATGCTTTTGCCTCGCCCCACGTGTCCCCAGACAAACACCCCACGTGGACGCGGTGGTTCGGGCGTCAGCCATTGCCGCATACGGGGTAATTGTTGATACGCATGCCAGAGAAGCAGGGAGTGGTACAGCCTGTCCAGCCGATGCATGACGGCCTGTTGTTGGGAATCCAGCGTGAGGGTATGTTGTTGCACCAGCGTATCATAGCGTTGCAGAGGGCTGAACGCGTTGTCTGCGGTGAGGGCTGCGGTGAGGGCAGATGGGGAGGGGTGCGTCACGGTACCGGGTTTACTTTGGTGAAAAAATCTGATGGTTTGATGCGGCTGTTTATGGCACAAAAGAGGCCGAATGACACGGAAAAAAGAGGCTGAACCATGACCTTGCATCTACTTCATCATGCGCAGCATATACGGCAACAGGTGCGGGAGTGGCAGGCCGCCGGGCGAAGAGTGGCTCTGGTGCCAACCATGGGGGCACTGCATGCCGGGCATATGGCGCTGGTGAATGCTGCCAGAGGCGTGGCTGATGCAGTGGTGGTGAGTGTTTTTGTCAACCCGACGCAATTTGGCCCAAACGAGGATTTTAGCAGTTATCCTCGGCAGTTGGAGATGGATACGGCGCTTTGTGCCGACCATGGGGTGGATGCAGTCTATGCCCCCAGCGTGGAGGAAATGTACCCAAACGGCTTTGCGACCCGTATGTCGGTGACCGCGCCGTTGGTGGAGGTGTTGTGTGGTGCCAGCAGACCGGGGCATTTTGACGGAGTGGCCATTGTGGTCAGCAAACTGTTGCTGCAAGCCCTACCGGATGTCGCTTTGTTTGGCGAGAAGGATTTTCAGCAGTTACAAGTCATCCGGCGGGTGGTGGTGGATGTGAACATTCCGGTAGAGATCATGGGGGTGCCAACCCAACGGGAACATGATGGGCTGGCACTCTCTTCCCGCAATGCCTATCTGTTGCCGGAAGAGCGTGCTGTAGCACCTGCTTTACACCAAACGTTACAGCACATGGCGGAGCGTTTGCGGGCAGGGGAGGCGTTGACTGCGGTGTTGACGGAAGGGCGCAACCGCATTGTGCAGGTGTTTCATGCGCTGGATTATCTGGATCTACGCCGGGAGCGTGATTTATACGATGCCGCGCTGCTGCCGCAGGGGGCATGGCTGGCTGAACCCTGCCGCTTGTTTGTGGCGGCCAAGCTAGGTAAAGCGCGGTTGATTGATAACGTGCGGGTATGAGGCGTTAAAAAACGGCAGAGGCGCAAAGAGCAAGTACAGGAGTACGGGGCACTTATTTTTCTGCGTCCCGTTCTATGCCGCGAATGGCACTGAGCGTGATGGGGAGTTTATAACCCTAACACCTGACTGCGCAGGGCTTTGCGTTTATCTTCTGACAGAGGGATGAGGCCTTTGGGCGGCAAGTAGCCGTCAATCGGGTGGAGGGCATTTTCCCCCAGCAATTCGCGCATAAACTCCCGCAAGCCGGGAATAAATTGCAGGTGCGCTTTTTTCATATAGACAAACAGCGGGCGGGAGATGCCGTAGCTGCCATCGGCAATGCTCTCGAAGGTGGGGGCGACGCCATCTATCAGACTGCCTTGCACTTTAGCGGCATTTTCTTCCAGAAAACTATAGCCGAAAATACCGAGGGCTTCTGTATTGGTTTGTAGTTTCTGGACAATCAGGTTGTCATTTTCTCCCGCTTCGATGAAGACGCCATCTTCCCGGATGGTGCGGCATTGCAGGGCGCGAATTTTCTCATCCGGATAGGCGGTGACATAGGCTGGCAGTTGGATGCAGGCCTGTTCCATCACCAGTTCCACAAACGCATCCCGCGTGCCGGATGTAGGGGGTGGGCCATAGACCATAATGGGGCTGTCTGGCAGGCGGCTATCAATTTCTTTCCAGCGTTTGTAGGGATTATCCATCAACTGGCCGTTCACATCTACCTGCTTGGCAAGAGCTTTAAACAGCATGGCTTTGGAAAAGTTGAGTTGTGGCTGATGTCTCTCTGTGGCGAGTACAATGCCGTCATAGCCGATATTGATATCTACAATGTCTGTAATGCCATGCTGGGCGCAATCCGCCAGTTCACTGGGTTTCATGGCACGGGAGGCATTGACAAAATCCGGTGTGTTGTCTCCAATGCCGGAGCAGAATAATTTAATGCCGCCGCCAGTGCCCGTTGCTTCCACGATGGGGGCGGGGAAGTCTGTATCCTGCGAAAATTGTTCCGCTGCGGAGGCTGTGAACGGAAAAACCGTGGATGACCCCACAATGTGAATATGCCGTCGCATGGCAAAGGCTGAATGCGCGGGTAACGTGACAAGCAGTATCTGACAGAGCCAAAGACACAGGCAAAAGCACAGGCGTTGCATGGCAGGTTTCTTCCTCTTTTCATCATCTGTGCTGAGAGATAGCAGAGCAGGGAGAGGATTTCCAGCTTTGGCTTGATTATTTACGCGTGACGTATAATTTGCGCAGTGAGTTTTTTACTGTGATTAGCAGGAGTAGCCCCATGCAGAAAGAAGCGTTTTTGGATATTATGCGTCAGGCAGGCGCCATTTTGCAGGGGCATTTTATGTTATCTTCCGGTTTGCGCAGCCCCATGTATCTGCAATGTGCGCGCCTGTTAATGCACCCCTGGCTGGCAGAGCCATGCTGTGCGGCACTGGCAGCTAAAGTAAAGCAGACCATTCCTGAATTTGATGTGATTGTGGCACCCGCCATGGGTGGCGTGGTCGTAGGCTACGAGATGGGGCGGCAGTTGGAAGTGCCGACCATGTTTTGTGAGCGGGTGGATGGTGTTTTTACGATGCGGCGTGGGTTTGTGCTGGAGCCGGGCGCTAAAGTGCTGGTGATTGAAGATGTGGTCACCACCGGAAAATCATCGCTGGAGGCCTATGAGTGTATCCGCAATTTTGGCGGTGTCGTGGTGGGAGAAGCCTGCCTGATCGACCGCAGCAACGGTGAGGCAGAGGCGAAACTGGGCGTGCCGCTGGTATCGCTGGCCATGCTGGATGTGCCCACCTATCACCCAGATAGCCTGCCGCCGGAACTGGCGAAAATACCGGCTATTAAGCCGGGCAGCCGACCGGGGTTGAAGTAGGGCGTATCCTCCGTTTGTATAAACATAAGCGGCACCGTATCGCGGTGGGCGATGGGTGCCGGGGTGTTAAGAAGCCTTACCAAGAAAGCCGCGACGCTTTTACCGCATGCGGTTATTACATAGCGCCACCACCCCGACCGCTTGGTAAAGGGGTTCTTAAGCCCCGGCGTTTATCCAAACGCCAGGGGGAAGGGTAGAAGGTAACCGATGAAGAGTCAATGGTTGTGCCATTTTGCTGCCTAAACTATGTCCCATGTGAACCTCTTATTCACTTTTCTGTATAAAGGTAGGCAGACGTAAGCAGGATGTATCATAGGGGTAGAAGCATGTCAGAAATTCAGCAGGCTGCGGTTTTGGGTTCCGGTGTGATGGGAGCATCTATTGCGGCGCATTTTGCCAATGCGGGCATACCCGTACTGTTGTTTGATATTGTGCCACAAGGCGTAGAAGACCGCACCGCACTGGCCAAAGGTGCTATGGAAAAATTGCTGAAAGCCAGCCCCGCACCACTGACGCACCCTTCTAAGGTGAAGCTGATTACGCCTTGCAATTTGGAAGATGATTTAGACAAGCTGGAGCAGGTGGACTGGATTGTGGAAGCCGTTTTGGAGCGGCTGGATGTGAAGCAGCAGGTGTACCACACGCTGGAGCCGTATCGTAAAAAAGGCTCCGTCATTGCGTCCAACACATCCACCCTGCCGCTACACGCCTTGACGGAAGGTATGCCGGAGTCTTTTCGTCAGGACTTTATGATTACGCACTTTTTCAACCCGCCACGCTATATGCCGCTGCTGGAATTGGTGGGAGGTAAAGACACGCGGCCAGAGGCTTTGGCCGCCATTCGCCACTGTGCAGAAGTGAAGCTGGGCAAGGGGGTGGTGGATTGTAAGGATACGCCGGGCTTTATTGCCAATCGCATTGGCTGCTACTGGTTGATGGTCGGGCTGTTGGAGGCGTTGAAAATTGGCATCACGGTGGAAGAAGCCGATGCGGTGATGGGCAAGCCGATGGGGATCCCCAAAACCGGGGTGTTTGGCTTGTTTGACCTGATTGGTATTGATTTAATGCCATTGATTGCGAAGTCCTTTTTGGCGACATTGCCTGCGGATGATGATTTTCGGCATATCTATGAAGAGCCAGAACTGATTACCCGCATGATTGCGGATGGCTATACCGGGCGTAAAGGCAAAGGGGGGTTCTATACCCTGAAAAAAGAAAGTGATGGCAAAAAAACCAAGCTGGTGGTGGATTTACAGACTGGGGAGTATCGGGCTGAGGGGAAGGTGAATCTGGCATCCGTGGATGCGGGGAAAGAAGGGTTGTCGGCACTATTGTCCCACCCGGATGTGGGGGGGCGTTATGCACGGATTGTGATGCTAAAAACATTGGCTTATACGGCATCATTGATTCCTGAGATAGCGGAGGATGTGGCCTCTGTCGATGCGGCGATGCGCATGGGGTATAACTGGAAGTACGGGCCGTTTGAGCTGATAGACCGTTTGGCGACAGAAGGCAAAACCGGTGCAAGCTGGTTGATGGAAGCATTGCAGGCAGAAGGTATGGCTGTGCCCGCCATTTTGACCGAAGGTCAGGGCAAGCCGTTCTATCAGGTAGATGGTACGAAGCTTTATACTTTAATACGCAACGGTGAATACCGGGAAGAGGTCGTAGCCGAGGATAGCTGGCTGCTGGCGGATAAAAAACGGGGTCGCAAGCCTTTGGCCAAAAATGGCTCCGCTGCCCTGTGGGATGTGGATGACGGCGTAGTGTGTCTGGAACTGACCAGTAAAATGAACGCCCTTGACCCGGAAAGCTTCGCGCTGATGAACGAAGCGATTGGGGTGGTGCAAAAAGGTGGCTACAAAGGGTTGATGGTAGGGGGGGATGGTGCGGCTTTTTCCGCAGGAGCCAATTTGGGTTTTTTCCTGTATGTGGCGAATCTGGCGGCATGGGATGAGCTGGAACGGGTGTTGAAAACCGGGCAGGATACATTGATGGCGTTGAAATATGCGCCCTTTCCCGTGGTGACAGCAGAAGCTGGATTAGCCTTAGGTGGCGGCTGTGAATTGAACCTGCATGCGGATGCGATTCAGGCGCATATTGAAAGTTATATGGGGTTGGTGGAAGTGGGGGTTGGGGTGATTCCCGGTTGGGGAGGTTGTAAGGAAGCGCTGTATCGTTACGCGATGGCGGCCAACCCCGGTGCTACCTCGCAACCCGTAAAAGGGCAGGAGCCGCATGTTTTGTTGCAGGCAACCAGTGGCCCCATGCCGTATGTGAGTCAGGCCTTTGAGCAGATTATGCTGGCGAAGGTAAGTGCATCCGCCGAGGAGGCGAAGCGGTTTGGATTTCTGAATGCGAAAAGTGCTATTTCCATGAGCCGTAAACGCTTGCTGGCCGATGCCAAGGCGAAGGTGCTGGAATTGGCAGAGGGGTATCAACCCCCGGTGCCATTTGCGCTCACGCTGCCGGGTGCCAGCGGCAAAGCTGCCTTGCAGATGGCGGTGGATGGTTTTAAAGCACAAGGTAAAGTCAGCCCGCATGATGAAGTGGTGGCTGACGCGTTGACCACGGTGTTGACCGGAGGAAACGCAGATGTCACCGCGCCTGTGACCGAAGCAGAATTGTTGCGGCTGGAGCGTGAGGAGTTTCTGAAGCTGGCGCAAACCCCGGCGACATTGGCACGCATTGAGCATATGCTGAAAACGGGTAAACCATTGCGGAATTAGCCCCTATTCATCCACTAAAGCGGACGTGGCTTATGCTGCGCTGCGTCTTGCTTTTCTAAGCAAAGCGCGTCAACCTCTGTTCCCAGTGAAGCGCAACAGGGAAGATGAGCGATGACACAATGGAAATTTGGTACCCGCACCATTCATGAAGCCAACCAGCCGGATGCAGCAACGGGTGCGTTGCAGCCCCCTGTTTATTTGAATACGGCCTATGACATGGGGACGGGTGACCGTGCGGCGGCGTTGTTTGGACTGGATGAGATGGGGTTTAGTTATTCCCGCCTGACCAACCCGACCGTGGCACGACTGGAAGAACGGTTGGCGGCGCTGGAAGGTGGTGTGGGGGCGACTTGTGCGGCATCTGGTCATGCGGCGGAGTTTTTATGCTTCTTCAACCTGATGCAGCCGGGGGATGAGATTGTGGCCTCCAACAAGCTGTATGGAGGGTCTTACACGCAATTATCCCATAGCTATCAGCAATTTGGGTGGAAAACCCATATGGTGGATGCGGATGACCCGGAGAATATTAAACGGGCGATGACAGACAAAACCAAGGCGGTGTTTGTGGAAGGGTTGGCCAACCCCAAGGGCGCGGTGATTGACCTGGAGGCTTGCGCGAAAATTGCCCATGCGCATGGGGTGCCGCTGGTGGTGGATAATACATTGGCCACGCCGTATCTATGCCGTCCGATAGAATGGGGAGCGGATATTGTGGTGCATTCCACCACGAAATTTTTGAATGGTAATGGCACTGCCATGGGGGGAGTGGTGATTGACGCCGGAACGTTTGACTGGGCGGCAGCGGGCAAATTTCCGTTACTTACAACCCCTGATCCCTCTTATCAGGGGTTAAATTTTGTGGAGAAGTTTGGCAAGCTGGGCTTTACCGTGCGGGCACATGCATCCGGCCTGCGGGATATGGGGCCGTGTCAGTCCCCTATGAATGCGTATTTGACCCTGATGGGGCTGGAAACATTGCATGTGCGCATGCAGCGGCATGTGGAAAATGCCCGTAAAGTAGCGGAGTTTTTACAGCAGCACCCATTGGTGAGCTGGGTGAGTTATGCCAGTTTGCCCTCATCGCCCTATTACGCGCATGCACAAAAATACGTGCCGGAAGGGGCAGGGGCGCTGTTTGCTTTTGGGGTGAAGGCGGGTGAGGGGGCCGCTAAACAATTGGCAGAACAATGCCGAATTTTCAAACTGGTAGCGAATTTGGGAGATGTGCGGAGTTTGCTGGTGCATCCATGGTCCACCACACACCGGCAAATGAGCGAGGAAGCCAAGGTGAAAGCGGGGATTCCACCAGAGATGATGCGCATTGCCATTGGGCTGGAAGATGCGGATGACCTGTGCGCGGATTTGGATGCAGCACTGCGCGCGGTGAGTTGAGGGGCGTAGAAACGCTGTTGAGCTGGCTTTAGCCTTTTCTTGGCTCCGCTCGGCTTGCTAGCCTCGCTGCGCGTCGGTGCTTTGCACCTCTCGCTGACGCTCGCTAAAGGCTCGCACTCCTGTGCTCGCTTCCTGTTCCTCGCATAAATTGTTCTCTGGCTCCACTCGGCCTACTTGCCGCCGTTCTTGTCCCTCGTATAAATTGTTCTCTGGCTCCGCGTGGATGCCTGCCTGCGCAGGCATGACGGGGCTTGCGACCAACACAAGTGACAAGAAGCGAGCACAGGAGTGCGAGCCCTTTAGCGAGTGAAACGAGAGCGGCAGAGCCACAACAACGGTTGTTGTCATGCGGCGGCAAGGAGGCCGCCGCCAGCACTGAGCTCCCCTCATGGCGAGGACAGGAGTCCGAGCCGGAGGGAATAAAAAACATCCGAGCGGAGCCAAGGAAAGGTTGGCGCGAGTCGAGGGATGGATTGCGGGGCAGGGGCGGAATAACAGGGGGACTATAGATGCGCAAAAGCGCCACACCCCCGGATACCCCGGATGATGTGACGCTTCTGCAACTAAGACTACTTGAACAGCGTGTTGGCCAGAATTTCGCCCAGCCAGCCTGCTTGCTGGCTCAGTTCGAACAGGCCTCCCCACAGGAGGAAGCCACCAGCCACGGCCGAGACCCCAGCCCAGAGAGCCATAATCGGCTCGATCGAGCCACGAACCACTCGGAGACCGCCGAAGAAACCGATCAGCAACAGACCCGCGCCCAATAGTGCCATAGCCATTGGTGTTCTCTCTTTCTGAACGAAGGCGAATACATGCGCCAAACAAAAGACACCTCATCCCCGTGGCGCGCGGGGAGAGGGAGGACGCTCGAACGTTCCGCTCTCCCCACGTGCGTGGGGAGAGATGTCGTACCTCAATGCACAAGTTTGAGATGTAGTGCGGGGAGGAAGACAATCTCTTTATTGTTTCAATATAGCACGGATAGATTAACAAAATGAGTGAATTTTTTGTGTCAACTTGTTTAATTTCTTATTGATGTCGGTTGGGTTGTTTATTTTTTTGGGGGCTGTGCATGGTTGAGGTGGTTTGTTTTTTCCCAAGCTTCCGGCTCGGCCTACTTGCCGCCGTTCTTGTCCCTCGTATAAATTGTTCTCTGGCTCCGCGTGGATGCCTGCCTGCGCAGGCATGACGGGGCTTGCGACCAACACAAGTGACAAGAAGCGAGCACAGGAGTGCGAGCCCTTTAGCGAGTGAAACGAGAGCGGCAGAGCCACAACAACGGTTGTTGTCATGCGGCGGCAAGGAGGCCGCCGCCAGCACTGAGCTCCCCTCATGGCGAGGACAGGAGTCCGAGCCGGAGGGAATAAAAAACATCCGAGCGGAGCCAAGCAAAGAGTAGAAATTAATTTCGAGTCAGGGGCGGAATGGCAGTTGTAATGTCTGTATGGCTTATCGCGTATTAACGTGGTTTTTGTTGGAGTAGACGAATAGATGGGCAAAAAAGACAGAGTGAAAGCCGTGATGCGGTTTTTGATGATTTTATGGCTGGCGGTGCGGCGTTTTACCCGGCATCACGGGGTGGAGGTGGCGGGGTATATTGCCTATACCGGATTGGTGGCGTTATTTCCGTTCCTTATTTTTCTGTTGGCACTGGCGGGATTGCTGGGGCAGGTGGAGAGGATACAGGGGGTGCTGCGCGATGCGTTTTTATTTTTGCCGCCACACATTGCCCAAACCTTACGCCCAATCGTGGAAAATATTTTTCAGCAGCCGAATGCGGGGCTTATGTCAGTAGGCATTATTGGCACCTTATGGGCGGCAAGCACAGGGGTTGAGGCTTTGCGGCTTGCCTTAAATGAATCCTGGCGGGTGGCAGAAACCCGCCCTCTCTGGCGGCGTCGGTTACAAAGTGTGGGGTTTTTGTTTGTGGTGGCCATCAGTTTTATCGCGGCGGCAACCTTGATTGTTGCAGGGCCGTTTTTGCTGCACTGGGTGATGCAGGCGGCGGCATTGCCCGTAGATGAAGCGATTGCATGGAACCTGCTGCGCTATGTGCTGGGTGCGGGTATTATTTTTGTTTTTTTATGTGCGCTAAACCGCGTCTTGCCGAATATTCGTATTGGGTGGAAGGATGTCTGGCGTGGGGCGCTTTCTACCACGCTGGCATGGCTGCTGCTGGGGAGTGTATTTTCGCTCTATCTGGTGAAGGTGGCACATTATAATGCCACCTATGGCAGTTTGGGCGGAGTGGTGATCACGCTGCTGTTTTTACATGCCAGCGCCATAGTGTTTATTTGGGGAGCGGATGTGAATGCTATTCATTTTCGTCGAAAATACCATCAGCCGCCAGAGATGGAAGAGGGATAGCGGCTTCTAACATTCCGGCTGGCTGACGGCCAGCCCGCCCTTGGCGGTTTCTTTGTATTTGCTGCGCATATCTTTTCCCGTGGCCAGCATGGTGCGAATCACCTGATCCAGTGAAATCAGGTTCGTGCCTTGCTCTTTTAAGGCGAGGCGGCCACAATTGACCGCCTGTACCGCGCCCATGGCATTACGCTCGATGCAGGGGATTTGTACCAGACCACCAATGGGATCGCAGGTGAGGCCAAGGTTATGCTCCATGCCCATTTCCGCCGCATTTTCAATTTGCGCAGCATTACCCCCCAGTACGGCGGCATAGGCTCCTGCTGCCATGGAGCAGGCAACTCCCACTTCCCCCTGGCAGCCAACCTCTGCGGCAGAGATGGATGCGCCGTATTTATACAGCATGCCAATGGCTCCTGCGGTGAGCAGAAAGCGGATGATGCCTTCCTCGGTCGGTTTTTTATGGTGTTTGGCATAATAATAGAGCACGGCGGGAATGACTCCGGCAGCGCCGTTGGTGGGGGCTGTCACCACCCGGCCACCGGCGGCGTTTTCTTCGTTCACGGCAATGGCATAGACGCTTAAATAATCCATGGCGCCAATGGGTTCGTCATCGCCTTTGGCATGCAGTAGCTCCTGATACAGCGCCGGTGCGCGGCGGCGCACATTCAGGCCACCGGGTAGAATGCCCGTGGTGTGCAGGCCACGTTCAATGCAATCTTCCATCACGTGCCAGAGATTAAGTAGTTTTTCCCGCACTATATCTTCGCTTTGCGAATGGCATTCATTGGCCAGCATGACATCCGCCGGCAGGCCGCCCAGACGTTGGCAATGCAGGTGCAATTCTTTCGCGCTGCGGAAAATATGTGGCACAGGGCTGCTGCTTTGTGACTGGTTATCCAGCGGTTCGCCATGGGCATCCACAATAAAGCCGCCGCCAATGGAGAAATAGGTGGCGCTGAGTAATAGGCTGCCTGTGGTATCAAAGGCGGAAAACACCATGCCGTTGGAATGATAGGGCAGGCGTTTGGTTTTATGGAATAGCAGGTCTGTTTTGGGGGAGAAGCCCAGCCATTTTTCCTGCCGCAGATGGAGCTTCTGTTGTTGTAGAATGTTGACGGGGCGGGTATGCACTGCATCCATGGGGACATCTGCCGGTAGATAGCCTTCCAGCCCTAGCAGCACGGCGCGATCTGTTGCGTGGCCGATACCTGTCAGCGCCAGTGAGCCATACAGCTCGACCATTACACGGGTCACTTTTGGCATGTGTTGATGCAGCAAAATCTGCTCCACAAAATGGTGGGCGGCGCGCATGGGGCCGACCGTGTGGGAACTGGAAGGGCCGACACCAATAGAAAACAGGTCAAAAATACTGATCATGGACATAAGGAAGCTCTCGCGCAGGCGGAGAAAGACATAGGGGTTGCCCAACAAGCTATAGCCACAAAAAGCCATCAGAGTAAATGGAATCTGATGTTGCGGCGCAGTGGGGCTTGCCTTGTGTAGTGGCAGTAGGGTAGGTTGCGGGTGTATGAGAGTGGAGTTTACATGTTACAGGCCGCAGTCAGCAGTGAGGGCATGCAGTTTAATGCACCGTTGGAAGAGGCGTGGCGTGTGCTTTCCCAGACGCAGGATAATGTGTTTATTACCGGTCAGGCTGGTACGGGAAAATCCACCTTTTTGGATTATATCCAAAAACACCTGAACAAGCGTATGGCGGTGCTGGCACCGACAGGTGTTGCGGCGTTGAATGTGCGCGGACAAACCTTGCATAGCTTCTTCCGGTTCAAGCCGCGTCTGTTGGACACACGGGATGTGCGTCCGCGCCGCAACCGCAAGCTTTATGAAAAGCTGGAATTGCTGGTGGTGGATGAAATATCCATGGTACGGGCGGATATGTTCCATTGCATGGATACGTTCCTGCGGCTGAATGGGCCGTCCCCCCTCAAGCCTTTTGGCGGGGTGCAGCTTTGTATTATTGGAGATATGTACCAATTACCCCCTGTGCTGCGGGGAGAGGAAGAAGGTATTTTTAGCCGTCTCTATGACAGTCCTTATGTGTTTTCTGCGCCATCCTTTGACGAAGCGGCCTTCGGGGTGGTGGAGTTGACCACGGTGTATCGTCAGGGGGATGGCGGATTTTTGCAGGCATTACATGCGATTCGGCGCGGGGATGCAGATGCCGGAGTGATGGCATTTTTGAATGAACGGGTCGGGCGGGAAAAAGGTCTGCAACAACCGATCGTGCTGACCACTACCAACCGCATGGCGGATGCTGAAAATATGCGCCGAATGCACGCATTGCCCAGCGCGGAAACCTGTCTGCCGGGGCAAACCGAGGGAGAGTGGGATATACCGGAGCATCAGTTGCCTGCCCCCAAACAATTAACGCTGAAGGTGGGGGCGCAGGTGATGTTCACCAAGAATGATGCGCAAAAGCGCTGGGTGAACGGTACATTGGGCGAGGTCACGCATGTGGCGCCGGATGGAGTGGAGGTACGATTCACGGATCAACGCACAGGGCGATTGCGCACAGAAACAGTGAAACGCGAAATTTGGGAAAATGTGCGCTACACTTGGGATGAGGCGTCTTTGCGTGTGACAGAGGAGGTGGTGGGGTTGTACCGGCAGTTTCCGCTGTTGCCCGCCTGGGCGATTACCATTCATAAAAGTCAGGGCAAAACGCTGGATGAAGTGGTGCTGGATCTGGGCTATGGCGCCTTTGCGCCGGGGCAGCTTTATGTGGGCTTAAGCCGTTGTCGCAGCCTGTCGCATTTGGCGTTGCGCCGACCCGTGCGGGCGAAGGATATGATGTGCGATGCGCGGATTCAGCAGTTTATGCGCGCCTTTGTAGGATAGACGAAAGGAACGAGACATGCCGAAAAACTATCTGGCGTTAGGGTTGATGAGTGGAACATCTCTGGATGGGATAGATGCGGCATTGGTGGAAACGGATGGCGAGCGCATGGCCCATTTTGGTGCCAGTGTTTTTGTTCCTTACAGCGATACGATGCGCCAAACCTTGCATCAGGCAACCCTGTTGCAGGGAGATTTGCCGGAGGTAGAGCATCAGTTGACCTTGTGGCATGCAGAAGCCGTCCATACCCTGTTGCAGCAAGCGAATATCTCGCCGGAGCAGGTGGATGTGATTGGGTTTCATGGTCAGACGGTTGCACACCGTCCGCAACAGGGCATCACCTGGCAGCTTGGGAATGGGGCATTGCTGGCCGCTAAAACAGGCGTGGATGTGGTGAGTGATTTCCGGCGGATGGATATGGCCAACGGCGGACAAGGCGCCCCGCTGATTCCGCTGTTTCATGCGGCCTTATGCAAAGGTTTGAGTGGTGCGACCATGATGGTGAATATTGGCGGGATCAGCAATGTGACCTATGTGCCGGAAGGGGCGGATATTCGGCAATTACATGCCTGTGACACCGGGCCGGGCAATGTGCTGTTGGATTGCTGGGTGCAGCAGCATGCGGGAATCCCCTTTGACAAGGACGGGCAGGTAGCACAAGCGGGGCAGGTGCATGAGAATAGACTAAAGCTGTTGTTGCAGCATGAGTATTTTAGCCGCAATGAGGGGAATAAGTCACTTGATAGGCATGATTTTTCGCTGGAAGTGGTGGAAGGGCTGAGTGTGGAAGATGGCGCAGCAACACTGGCGGCCTTTACGGCGGAATCCATTGCCCGTGCAGGTGTTGCGGTAGCAGAAGTGCCGGAGCGTTGGTTGGTGGGCGGTGGCGGCAGACATCACCCGGTTATCATGCGGGAATTACAGCGGCGGGTGACGGGAATCGTCTCCCCCGTGGAGAGCATGGGCTGGGATGGCGATGCCTTTGAAGCGCAGGCCTTTGCTTTTCTGGCGGTGCGCAGCCTGCGCGGGTTGCCTTTGTCTGTCCCTGAGACGACAGGGGTTTGCAAGCCAGTTACGGGTGGAGCTTTTTACCGCAAGGTATAGATAGTATCCTCCTGCGATGATTAACGACCTGCAAATAGACGTTTTTGCACTTATGAATGTTTGTGGTGACGACCATTTTCGGTGGGTTCTCCATGCCGTGACGGTACGATTTACGTGTCACATCTTCCGAATCACGGGCAATAATTCATCCCGAATGATGGCGGCATCCAAGGGGCCGGCATAATGCCAGATTAACTCGCCCTTGCTATTGAATAACAGGGTTTCCGGGGTGCCTGTGAGGTTGAGGGAGCGGGTGTGCAGGCCGTCACTATCACTGAACACCTCAACAAAAGGGTTGTCATAACGTTGTAGAAAGCGCGCACTATCCGCTGGCAAATCCTGCCAGGATAACCCGTAAAAGGGGAGGGGAATCATTTGTATGGTTTCCGCCAGATGTCGTAATTCATGGCCGCAGACGCCACACCAACTGGCGAAACTGTGTAGAATAAAGGGTTTTTCCCCCAGTGGAAGAGCCTGTCGGATCATGCCGGTCAGGGTCGGCATGGCTGACACCTGTGGTTTGCGATACTCCGCCTGCGCATCTGGTGGGGTGAGTAGGGGAAGAAGCGCAACTAAAAGTAGCGCCATAAGCCGGGAAACCCCGCATAGCGCGTTGTGTGCGGAAAGGTAAGCAAAAAAATGTTGCATCATAACCTGTGATATCCACCGGATGAAGAAAAGAGAAGCCAGAGTCTATTTTAGGCATTTCATGTGACGAATGTCAAAGGCAAGAAAGTTGAAGCGGCATAGGTTGCTGTATCAATAAATTATCAATGCTGCCGTTATGTTTGCCTTATGGAATCATTGTCAGGAATGGATGCTGCATGCGGATATGGGCATGTACAGCGCCTTTTTGCTGGCCGGACTGCTTGGCAGTGCGGTGCATTGTAGCAGCATGTGTGGCAGCCTGATTGCTGCTCAGGTGCATGGACGCTGCCAGAGCGGATGCCGTAGTTCTTTCACTGAACGTCTGTTGTGGCCGTACCATTTGGGGCGCATAAGCACCTATGCCTTATTAGGGGCGGGCAGCCAGTTCATGTTTCGTAACCTGATGATGGATGCGTGGCATCAGCAGGCCAGCCGGGTGCTCATGCTGCTGGCTGCCGGTTTGTTTCTGCTTGCAGCATTGCAGCAAGTTCTGCCTTCTCTGCGGCGGTGGGTTGGCGCTGGCTCTGGGCGGTGGGCTGCACGCTGGGGGAATGGATTATCCATTCTGGCGGCACCGCTTTTGTTTTCCGGTAAGCCATGGCACGTTTTTTTGCGCGGCATGGTTTTTGGCTTGTTGCCCTGTGGCATGTTGCTGGCGGCGGCCATGTTGGCGGCAACCATGCCCAATGCCGCCGCCGCCATGGTGGGGATGATATTGTTCGGACTGGGAACAACCCCGGTCCTGATGGGAATGGGACTGGCGGGAGACGCTCTGTGGCGTCGCTGGCCAATGACCATGCAGCGGTTAGGTGCCCTGCTATTGGCAGGAAATGCCGTGCTGCTGTTTCGTGCGACACATTATGGATGGTAAACACACAATGAGGACATTATGACCGCTCTTGCCGCAACGTATGAACCGTCTTGCCCGGTGAGCAGAGCCTCGGCTGCTGCGCCCCGGTACAATGACGATATTGTCCGGCTCTTCACCATTGCCACGGTCTTTTGGGGCGTGGTGGGATTTGCTGTTGGGTTATTTATTGCTTTGCAAATGGCTTTCCCGGTGTTGAACCTGGGAGAGTATCTGACCTTTGGTCGGTTGCGTCCTTTGCATACCTCGGCGGTGATTTTTGCTTTCGGGGGGAATGCTCTGTTTGCCACCAGCTATTATGTGGTGCAGCGTACCTGTCAGACCCGTCTGTGGGGGGATAAACTGGCATTTTTCACTTTTCTGGGGTATCAGTCCTTCATTGTGATTGCCGCTTTGGGTTATGTGACCGGAGTGACGCAGGCAAAAGAATATGCGGAGCCGGAATGGTACGCAGACCTGTGGTTGACCGTGGTATGGGTTGCGTATTTGCTGGTATTCCTGATGACACTGATTCATCGGAAAGAGCCTCATATCTATGTGGCTAACTGGTTCTATCTGGCTTTCATCATCACCGTTGCCGTATTGCATTTGGGCAATAACATCAATATTCCCGTATCTCTGACCAGTGCGAAAAGCTATCCGCTGTTTGCCGGGGTGCAGGGAGCGATGGTGCAATGGTGGTATGGGCACAATGCGGTAGGCTTTTTCCTGACCGCTGGTTTTCTGGGTATGATGTATTATTTCGTGCCGAAACGTGCGGGGCGTCCGGTATATTCTTACCGTCTGTCCATTCTGCACTTCTGGTCGCTGATTTTCATCTACATCTGGGCGGGACCACACCACTTGCATTACACCTCGCTGCCAGATTGGGCGCAAACCTTGGGTATGACGTTCTCCATCATGCTATGGATGCCAAGCTGGGGTGGTATGATTAACGGTATTATGACCCTATCCGGTGCGTGGCATAAACTGCGGGATGACCCGGTGCTTCGGTTCATGATTATTGCTATTTCCTTCTATGGTATGAGTACGTTTGAGGGGCCGTTGATGTCTATTAAGGCCGTGAACTCTCTCAGCCATTATACGGACTGGACCATTGGTCACGTGCATTCCGGTGCCTTGGGTTGGGTGGCTTTTATCAGCTTTGGTGCCATTTACTATCTGGTACCTGTGTTGTGGAACCGCAAGGAATTGTACTCCATGAAACTGGTAAACGTGCATCTGTGGGTGGCGACCATTGGTATCGTCATCTACATCTCTGCGATGTGGGTAGCCGGTATCATGCAAGGGTTGATGTGGCGCTCCTATGATGAAATGGGCTTCCTGGAGTATTCCTTCGCGGAGACCGTCAACGCCATGCTGCCGCACTATGTGATTCGGGCTTTTGGTGGTTTCCTGTTCCTGCTTGGCGCACTCATCATGGTCTATAATCTTATTAAAACTGTGCGTTGCGTGGCTCCTGCTTCTGCTACGCCATCCCATTCTGAGGGAGTTGCCGTATGCTAATCAAACATCATGACAAATTTGAACGTAATTCTATTGTGATGCTGCTCGGCATCATCGTCACGGTGCTGATTGGTGGCATTGTAGAAATTATCCCGCTGTTTCGTATGGAGACGGTTATCGAGCCGGTGGAGGGGGTTCGCCCTCTCACCCCGCTGGAGCTGGCCGGGCAGGATATCTACATCCGTGAAGGGTGCTATAACTGCCACAGCCAGCAAATTCGTCCCTTGCGTGACGAAGTGGAGCGTTATGGACATTACTCGCTGGCAGCGGAAAGCATGTATGACCGCCCCTTCCAGTGGGGATCCAAACGGACAGGCCCGGATTTGGCACGTGTAGGTGGCAAGTACTCGGATGAATGGCATGTCAGCCACTTGCGCAACCCACGGGATGTGGTGCCGGAGTCCATCATGCCGGATTATCCTCACCTGTTGCAGCGTGCAGCAAAACTGGAAACCATTGGTACGCATATGAAAGCCCATGCCATGGCAGGTACCCCCTACAGCGAAGAGATGCTGAAGAATGCCTACAAGGATGGTATGGCGCAGGCGAAGCTGGATAGTGAGCATCAGGATGGGCTGATGGAACGCTATGGTGAAAAGCTGAACATGCGTGATTTTGATGGCCAGCCGGAACTGGTATCTGAAATGGATGCGCTGGTCGCCTATCTTCAGGTGCTGGGAACTATGGTGGATTTTCAAAAAGAAGCCAACCATTTGCACGTGCAGCCAACCGAAACCCCTGCGGCTGAGGAGGCGCAACCCTGATGGATTGGATTGCTGATCATTCGCCAATCATAGGCCTGATATTCTTTGTGGTGTTTTTTTCCGGTGTACTGGTGTGGGTGATGAACCCGCACCAGAAACGGAAACTGGAAGAACACGCGACCATTCCCTTCAAAGAGGAAGCATAGAGCCATGTCTGTACATGACAAACATACCCCGAAAGAACGCGATGCCTTTTCTGGCGTGGAAACCACCGGTCACGAGTGGGATGGCATCAAAGAGCTGAACAACCCGGCACCACGCTGGTGGCTGTGGGTGTTCATAATCACCATTGTCTGGTCGGTTGGGTATTGGGTGGTCTACCCGGCCTGGCCAACCATTGCAGGCCATACCCAGGGAAAATGGGGCTGGACGCAGTATAAACAACTGGCAGAGAGTCAGCAGGAGATTTTGCAGCGCCGTGGGCAATATCTGGAGGCATTCCGCAATGCCAGTCTGGAAGATGTGGTGGGTAACCCTGAACTCTATGCCTTTGCTGTTGCCGGTGGACGTACCGCGTTCATGGAAAACTGTGCAGCATGCCATGGTACCGGTGGGGAAGGTGGCAAAGGCTACCCGAACCTGAATGACGACGACTGGCTGTGGGATGGAACGATTGCGGGTATTGAGCAAACGCTGCGTTATGGTATTCGCTCTGGCCATGATGAGATGCGTGATAGCCAAATGCCTGCCTTTGGAACCGATGAAGTGCTGAGCAAGGACGAGATTCTACAGGTGGCGAGTTATGTGCAAAGCCTGTCGGATAGCAGTGTTCAGGCCAGCGCGGAAGGAGCAACCCTTTTTGCCGATCAATGCTCTGCCTGCCACGCGGAAGATGGTAGCGGTAATCCGGAACTGGGTGCGCCAAACCTGAAAGATGCCATCTGGCTCTATGGTGGTGATCAGGCAACACTGGTCGAGACGATCAGTAAAGCCCGTCGGGGCGTTATGCCTGCCTGGGAAAACCGTCTGAGCGAGGATACGATTCGTCAGTTGGCTATTTATGTGCACTCACTGGGTGGTGGTCGGTAAAACAGGCCGAGAAAGGGGCAGAACTAGTTGCCCCTTTCTTTTGCATTTTTTTTGTTTTTTGAATGGTTCCAGAGAGAAATAGACAAGCATTATGCATTAGGGCATGCTAAAATGTAGAAGGCGAATATGGTTTGAAGAATCATCGGGCGGTATGCCCGGATAACCACATTCGTCAGACGAAAATGCTTACGAGTAAGCACGTGTTTGATGCCTTTACACTGTGATAAGGGATGACGAAAAATGCCAGATGAACTCAGCCAGACCGGTAGTAGTGAGAGTATTCAGTTCTTTGCCAAGCGGGAAAAATTATTCCCCAAAGCGGTGAATGGGCGCTACAGGAAGTTGCGCTGGGCAGCGATGTTTGTGCTGCTGGGGATTTACTATCTGGCTCCGTTTTTACGTTGGGACAGAGGGCCACATGCGCCGGATCAGGCTATCCTGATTGATATGGCGAACCGCAGGGGGTATTTCTTCTTTCTGGAGATATGGCCGCAGGAGGTGTATTACCTAACGGGTATTTTGATTCTTTCTGCCGTATTATTATTCTTTATCACCAGCTTGTTTGGCCGGGTATGGTGTGGTTATGCCTGTCCACAAACCGTCTGGACAGATCTCTACATTAAAGTAGAGCAGTGGATACAGGGGGATCGTGCACAGCGGATGAAGCTGGAGCAGGCACCCTGGAGCCTGACTAAGCTGTGGAAAAAAGGGGCAACCCATGTCCTGTGGTTGCTGATTGCCCTGTTTACAGGGGGTGCGTGGGTACTCTATTTCAATGATGCACCAACGTTGTTGGAGCAGATTATCCATGCGGAACTG
Source organism: uncultured Rickettsiales bacterium (assembly GCA_964538615.1). Classification (GTDB taxonomy): domain Bacteria; phylum Pseudomonadota; class Alphaproteobacteria; order Rickettsiales; family RI-342; genus CAZIGK01. The sequence goes on from CAZIGK010000007.1 coordinate 25,216, forward strand.
GGCTGGGGCGTGGGTGGCTGGATAGTGGGGCTGACGTTTTCGACGTACCTGATGGCTGGTTTTGCCAGAGAGCAGGTGTGTATTTACATGTGCCCATATTCCCGGTTTCAGTCTGCCATGTTTGACGAAGACACCCTGCTGATTAGCTATGATGAACAGCGTGGAGAAACCCGTGGTTCTCACAAAAAAGGCGAAAGTTGGGAAGGGCGGGGGCATTGTGTGGACTGCAAGGCTTGTGTGCATGTCTGCCCCATGGGAATTGATATTCGCAATGGGCTGCAATACCAATGTATTGCCTGCGGTTTGTGTGTGGATGCCTGTAACGGTATCATGGAAAAACTGGGGCTACCCAAGGGGCTGGTTCGGTATGATACCATGCGCAATGTGAAACAGCGGCTGGCCGGATTACCGGAGAAGCTTCGGATTCTCCGTCCGCGTACCATTTATTATAGCCTCATTGTTGCGATTGTGGGGGGTATTATGCTCACCACGCTATTGCAGCGTTCCGTTGTGGATATGAACGTGATTCATGATCGTAACCCATTGTTGGTCAAGCTTGCGGATGGGCGCATACGGAATGGATATAGCCTGACGGTGATGAACAAAACCTTTGACGACCAGCAGTATAAACTGGTGGTGAAGGGGTTGGACGGAGCCGAGGTGAAATTGCAGACATCCGGTGCAGAAGTGGAAGCGGATAACGTGCGGGTTTTTGCCAATAATGTTGGGCATTTCCGGTTGTTTGTCTCTGCCCCGGAGCAGAATGAAGACCGTCTGGAGTTTACCCTGCATCTGGAAAATCTTGCCACTGGCGATGCAAAAGAGGAAAATACTGTCTTCATGAGCCGTAAATAACGTTGTGATTATCTGTGCTTTGGGTTTTGATAAGACATGTTTGCGCCTGCTTTGTCTGTACCATCCAGACGGGTGGGGGATGACGTATGAGTGATAGAGAGAAGAGTTGAAATCATGCTGCCTGCTGCTGAAAAAACTGCTGCCTCCCCGACATGTTCTTCGGACTGCCGTTGGATTCCCTGGTGTTTTGTTGCTTTTTTCGTGGTTATTGCGCTGGCGGATGGCATCATGGTGTATTTGGCTGTTTCTACCCAGACTGGTGTGGTGGCAGATAAAACCTATGACAAAGGCCTGCGTTACAACCAAACCCTCCAAGCGGCCCGTGCGCAGGAAGCGTTAGGGTGGAAGATGCACCTGCCAGACCAACTGCCGCAGCAAGGGAAACTGGTGATGCGCTGGATGGATAAAGCAGGAAAGCCACTGGTAGGCTTGCAGTTACGCTCCACTGCGGTGCGCCCGGTACAGGATGGTCAGGATTTTCCGATCCTCTGGCGAGAGAATGCACCGGGGGAATATATAGCCGAGGTGCATTTCTCTGCTGTTGGTCAATGGGATGTGGAAGTGCAGGCATTGCATGAGTCTGTTGGTCAACCGTATGAGACCGTACAGCGGGTGATGGTGCGCCCATGACGGAAGGGACGGCAACTACCTGCCTGCATTGCGGACTGCCTACCAATACGGGGGAGTCTTTTTGTTGTCATGGTTGTGCTACCGCGTATCAGTTGATTCATTCCTTGGGTTTGGGGGCGTATTACCGCCAGCGCGAAGGGGAATCACGACAGGCGGTGGAGGGAATGCGGGTGCATGCGCAGCAGGTAGAAAACCTGTTGGAAATGGCACAACCGATAGACGGACGTGACGGTGAATGGCAGATGCGTTTGCATGTGGAAGGGCTGCATTGCCCGTCTTGTCTGTGGTTGCTGGAACATGCGCTACAGCAATGGCCGGATGTAACACAGGCGCGAGTGAACCTGACCACCCGCAGAATCCAGTGGCAATGGCGGGGTGAACGTGAAGCCGCCAGTAAGCATATCGAGCGTATTTTACAACTCGGTTACCCGTTGCATCCGCTGCATGAGGTGAATCCGCCCCAGGCACAGGCTTCCGGCTTGTTGAAGGCATTGGCCATTGCTGGTTTTGGCATGGGGAATGTGATGCTGTTCTCCGCCGCATTGTGGACAACCACCGGAGAAGAAATGGGTCATGCGACCCGAGGTTTGCTGCATTGGCTTTCAGCGTTAATTGCTATTCCCTGTATTATTCTGGCGGGGCAAGTGTTTTACCGTTCCGCATGGTCTGCATTGCGGCAGGGACACACCAATATGGATGTGCCGATTACCGTTGGGGTGATACTGGCAACCCTGCTGAGCCTTTGGCAGACTGCCACGCAAGGAGAGCATGCGTATTTTGACTCCGTCACCATGCTGTTGTTTTTTCTGTTATTGGGGCGCTTTCTGGATGCATGGATGCGGCAAAAAGCCTTTGGCAGTGCGGAATCTCTGGTGCAACATGTTCAGGGGCGGGCGACCGTTCTGCTGGAGGATGGAACAAGACAAAGCCTGCCGGTGCGTAGTTTGCAACCGGGGATGCGGCTGCACATTGCCACGGGTGATGTGATACCCGTCGATAGCGTGGTGGAAGAAGGTCAGAGCGAGGTGGATAATGCTCTGGTGACAGGGGAATCGCTACCAGAGATGGTGGTTGCTGGCTGTGTGGTCTATGCAGGCACCACAAACATTGCCGCGCCGTTGATATGTCGGGCCACGCACACGGCGGATCAATCGCTCTGTGCGCGCATGTTGGAATTGGTGGAGCAGGCAGAGCGCAGCAAAACGCGTTATATTCAACTGGCAGATAAAGCGGCCGCTTTCTATACCCCCATAGTGCATGCACTGGCATTGGCGAGTTTTGTGATGAGCTGGTGGATGGGTCTGCCATGGCCAGAGGCTTTGATGCGTGCTGTGACGGTACTGATTATCACTTGTCCCTGTGCACTGGGACTGGCTGTGCCTGCCGTGCAGGTAACGGCGGTACAACGATTGTTGAGATGCGGTATTTTACCCAAAAACGGGAACGCGCTGGAACGGTTAGCGAAGGTTTCAACGGTCGTGCTGGATAAAACTGGGACTCTGACGTTTGGTAAACCGCGCTGGGTTGGAAAGCCGATAGAGACAACATTGCTGGCGCAGGCCATGGCATTAGCACAGCACAGCAGGCACCCTTTGGCGCAGGCGCTGGTCGGGATGGCAGAGCAGCAGCAGATGAAACCTGTCTCTGGCTTACAGGAGGTGCAAGAAGTGCCGGGGCAGGGCGTGGAAGCCCTGTGGAACGGGCAGAGGCTACGTCTGGGACGTCGTGAATGGGCGGTAAGTACAGACATGGATGTGATGCCAGAAACGCTAAACCACCACATGCAGCTATGGTTTAGCAATGGTGTGGATATCCCCATTTGTTTGCCCTTTGAAGATTGCCTGCGAAGCGACGCGAAAGAAGCGGTGCAACGCTTGCAGCAGGCGGGTTTGGAGGTCTGGTGTTTTTCCGGAGATCGTGAATCTGTGGTGCAGCATATGGCGCAGCAGGCGGGGCTACAGCATTGGCGTGGCGCCATGAGTCCGTTGGATAAGCTGGATGCGGTTAAGCATTTGCAACGCAACGGGCAGCAGGTGTTGATGGTAGGAGATGGGTTGAATGATGCGGCGGTGCTGGCTGCCGCGCAGGTCAGCATGGCTCCTTCTTCTGGGTTGCATATTGCACAACAGCAGGCGGATATGGTTTATTTGGGGCAGGGGTTGGGTGCTATCTATCAGGCGTGGGAACTGGCGCGTCTGGCCTTACGGCGTATGAGGCAAAACCTGGGGTTAGCTGTGCTGTATAATATGATTGCGGTACCTGTCGCGGTACTGGGTTATGTCACCCCCATGGTGGCCGCTCTGGCGATGTCCGGCTCTTCGATACTGGTTGTGGCCAACGCGTTACGGATGCACACACCCCCCCCAAGAACATGAGGTAAACCATGGATGTATTACTCTTTTTATTACCATTGGCCATTGTGTTGGGAGCCATTGGACTGCTGGCCTTTTTCTGGGCGATGAAAAACCGCCAGTTCGAGGATCTGGATGGAGCAGCGGCGCGTATTTTGTTTGATGAAGACCCCGTGGCTGACACAGCGGTAGATATAGCGAATAGCTCTTCATCTCAGGAAGCAGAGCCTATGTCCCACCCCTGAGCGGAGTTTGAAGAGACGCGATGGGCAATAGCATTCAGCGCCTCTTCAAACGTTGGATAAATGCTGCCACCGGTTCGGGCAATGGCATGGGTGAGCATCAGGTTATCCAGCCCTCCGAAATGTTCTACGACGCATCCATCCGACCCGATGAGTTTATCTCCATCGGCTTTGAGGGCATCGGGGTCACCATAATAATCCGTGGCGACACGGTCTTTCAGTTGCCGTTGGTCATGGCTATAGCCATAGAGCCAGAGGCTGGGGTGGCTGTAGGATAGTGCGGCCATAAAGCCCAGCTCAAAAGCGGTGCCGACATCGGCTGACGGGCCGTGAAACGGACAGAGGTTGGCCAGAATCACCCCGATGTGACGGGGATCGGCACAATGGCGCATCATGTCTTCATTGGCGCGGCCAATCGCTTGGGCAATCGCTTCCGGTGTGGGGTGTTGTTCAAAGGCGATTTCATTATCAAAAGGGAAATGCGGGATAAAACCATGCGCACGCACCGCCTGTTTTTTAGTTTCCCCAATGGCGATGGCATTGGGAAAAAACACATCCGGCCCGGCAAGATAGATATGTACAGCGGCACTGGGGGTATGGGGATGGGGGGTCATGTCTCTGCCTCGACCTTGGCGCGTATATTCAGGTAGGTATGTTCTGCAACCTTGCCGTAGGCAATGGATGTGCGGCGGAACTGACGAAAACTTTCCACAATACGCTGGCTGATACGATCGCTATGACCAATATCGCTTACCACCTGCTCGGAGAGGCGAAGGAATTGCTCCATGATATCCTGCGGGAAAGTGCGGATATCCACTTTCAACTCATCGCGCAATTTGGCATAGGCACGGATGTTGTTGGCGTAATATTGCGCCTGCATCAGTTGGTTTTCCGTGGCGCAGGCGGTTTTGATGGCCAGTTGCAGCGAGGTTGGCAGCCCCAGGAAAGCCTTGCGATTAAGGATGCATTCCAATGTTGCCCCCGCCTCATGCAGTCCGGGACCATAGTAATAGGGGGCGACACGATGAAAACCCAACGCCAGATCATTCCATGGGCCAATCCATTCCAGTGCATCAATGACGCCGGATTGCATGGCGGTGTACAACTCTTGTGAGGGAATATTCTGCGGGGTTGCGCCCAGATGCGACATGACCTCCCCGGCCAGACCGGGAATGCGCATTTTCAGACCTTTCAGGTCCTTCACGTCATGCAGTTCCCGCTTAAACCACCCGCCCATTTGCGAGCCCGTGTTCCCCGCTGGGTAGGCAATGACCCCAAAGGGTTCGTACAGTTCGTGCCAGAGGTTCAGGCCGCCGGAAAAATAAATCCATGCATCCTGCTCGTAGGCGTTCAGCCCCCCCGGTACGGCGCAAAAAAACGCGGCGGCTCGCGCTTTGGATGTCCAGTAATAAGAGGCGGTGTGTCCCAGTTCTGCCGTACCCTGACTGACCGCATCAAACACCCCCAAAGGAGGTACCAATTCACCACCGCCGTAGGTTTTGACCTCAATCAGGCCGTCCGTCAGGGCGTGAATGCGATTGGCCAACCGGGTTGCCCCTGTGCCCACGCCGGGCAGATTTTTTTGCCATGTCAGCACCATACGCCATTGCCGGATGCCTTTATGAATGGCCGGAGCCGCCAGTGCAGGCGAAGGAGAGGTTCCGGTCACGACACCGGCGGCTGTAGTTGCACCAACCGCCAGCCCCAGAGCGGTTTTTTTCAGTACATTGCGACGCGCAAGAGAGAATGGTTCATCTTTGGCCATAGGTTATCCAGCTATAGAGTGTGTAGGTTATCCAGCAAATAAGGGAAAGCGGCAGACCTGTGACCAGATAATCCCGGAAGCGGTACTGCCCCGGTGTCATGATTAGCAGGTTGGTCTGATAGCCAATGGGGGTGGCAAAGGCGGTGTTGCCTGCAAAAATAACCGCAAAAACAAACATTTCTGGCGGTGTGTGGAGCTGACGGGCAATTTCCAGCGCGATGGGGGTAAATAAGAGGGCTGCGGCTTTGTTGCTTAGAATATTGGTGAATAACGCAATAATGCCATAAAATGCCGACATCACCCATACGGCATCGGCTCCCTTTAGCAGAGTTATCAGGCTGGAGGCTATCAGGTTGGCGCCGCCTGTACTTTCCAGAGTACTGCTCATGGCAATGGCGGCAGCCACCAGAAAGATAATGTGGGAGTCTAAAGTTTTGAGTGCCTGATGCACATTCAGGCAGCCGCATAGGACACAGAGAGCCGCGCCCAGTACAGAGGACAGATAAATGGGCAGAATATCCAGCGCGGTTAAGCCCACAATGGCGGTGAAAATGGCGATGGCACGGTTGGCGTATTTGCTGGAGGCCATGCGTTCCGTTGCCCATTCCATCAGCATGACATCGTGGTTGGTGCGCAGCGCCATCACATCTTCCTGCGTGCCCATGACCAGCAGCACATCCCCCGCTTGCAGGGGGATATCTGTCATGCGGGCGCGAACCATTTTATGTTGCCGCAACATCCCCACAGTGACGCAATGATAGCGGAAGCGAAAGCCAATCTGTTGCAGGGTGTTGCCAACCAGACGCGAGACGGGCGGGATGACCACTTCTGCAAAAGTGAGTCCTTTGATGGGGATGGTTTTGCCTTTGTTGCTGGCGTCTTCATCCTGCATTTCCGGAAAAGTATGCAAAAGCATGGCTGGGTGCAGCGTCAGCAATTCGCTTAACGATGCCCGCGTGGTGGCAATGACCAGACGATCCCCTGCGGCAAAAGCCACTTCATTATCGTAGGGAGGGAGGTAGGCTTCTTCTCCACGCTGGATGACCCGGATACGCATGCCTTTAATATCTGCCAGTGAATCACCGCAGACGGTCTGGCCAATGAGCGACGATTGTTCCGGAATGGTGAGCTGTGTAATAAACACACGCTCTACTTCTTCCTCGTCCTGTTGTCCGGATTTGCGGAGCATGCGGGGAACGACCAGTAATACATACAATAATCCTGCGGCTAGCAGGCACAAACCCGGCAGGCTGAAACTGAAGAAGCTGAGTTTATAATCCGGTTGACTGGCTTCCAGCAAGGCACCGGAGACTAGCAGGTTGGTGCCGCTCCCTACCAAGGTGGTCATGCCTCCTAAAATGCCGAGAAAGGACAGTGGCATCAGCCATTGTTTCGCCTGAAAATGGTAACGTTTGGCCAGAGTCAGTAAAATGGGGATGAACATGACGATGACCGGCGTATTGTTCAGGAAGGCGCTTAGCAATGGTACCGTCAGCAGGCAGGCAAGCAACGCCAGCCAGCCACGATCACCGGAGGCGCGGATAATAATACTTGCCAGCCGTTGCAGCGCGCCGGTGGAAACCAATGCCTGCCCGCAGACCATGAGGCATAAAATGGCAATCAGCATGGGATTGGCGAAGCCAGAGAGCAGGGTTTTTACTTCCGGCACGGCTTGTCGGGTGGCTGGCAGCAAGGAAAAGCCTTTGGCATGCAGCATGAGTGCCAGAATGATGATAATACCGCTCAGTTCCAGAGGAAGTTTTTCCGTGGCGAACAGATAGATAGCCAGCGCAATGATAGCAAAAGCGGTCAGTAGCGGCGCGTAAGTCAGCAGCAGTTCCACGTGGTCAGTCTCTCCCCCGGGCAGCACTGTGGCGGTCACAGCAATGCACTATAGGTACTGACCAGACCGCATCTGTCAACAGAAACAGGTCACAGGATGTCAGGGCACAGGCAGATGGCGAATATTTGCTCAGGCGTTGGCATCGGAAGGTTTGAAATTGCCTTTTTTGGCGCGTCCCAGAGCCACCTGCGAGGCGAATTTACCCGGTGCGTCAATATTCGGCGCATTGCCAGCAGGTAGCTGGCTGGCTGGCAGGGGAATCTGTTCTTTCACAAAAGTGTTTTTCTGAATATCCAAGTAGAAGCCACCACCGTCTGCAATTTTGACTTCCAGTACATATTTCTGGATGGGTTTTTGCGCTTTATCTGCCCGTTCAAACACCATGACATAGGCTTTGCCGCTGCAAGGAATGGTGGTTTCCGGATATTCTTCGTGCAGGGTTTGAATATCTGCCTGCGCTTCTTCTACGCTGGCATAGCACTTGCCTTTTTTGATTTCACGCAGAATGGGATGCGCCCAGTTGGGGTGTTTGCTGGGCAGGCGGCGCTTTTGCGGGTGAAACTTGCGTTCTGATTCCAGCTTGGTGGCGGTAATGGTGTATTTTCCATCCGCCAGTTGGACGTGGGTGAGCAGGGCATAATTGCCGACCAGACCGTCTTTTTCTTCCTGTTTGGTGACGTTGTAGCCGCGTATCCATAGAATAAGGGACGGATGATCCTGATTGGGAGCCTGGTGTTTGGAGAGGATGAAATGCTCTTTCAGGGCTTCCAGTTGCTTTAGGGCGGTGGCTTCATCCGGAAAGCGGTATAGCCCCTGCAAGGCGGCTTCAATGCTGGGGTTTTTAACGGATGCATAGTGCTTTTCAGCAGGCTGTGGCGTCTGGTCAGTCATGATACCTGTATCCTCAAGTGTTTTTCGAGGTGAAAAAGGTCGCAGGAGTTGCCTCCACGAAGAAATAATCTCTGTTCACAGTACGTAGAAAGGGTTAAGGATATACTTATGGTTCTGGCTCCATTCAGACGAATGGTCGTGATGCCCGCCAGACTTTTGGTTCTATACAAAAAACGGTTTTTCGTATCATGCTGACCTATAAGCACACCCGTATTCTGGAAGAAGAGCATCCATTGATTGGTTCATCCAATCATCGACCTTTGACGCCACTGGAGTATTTGCCATGGGTGGCCACCGTCTATCCACATGCGATGGCATGGAAATATGGCGAAGAGACGGAAACCTATGCACGCTTCTATGAGCGTTGCTGCAAATTGGCGGGTGCTTTGCAGGTACATGGATTGAAGCGTGGCGATGTGGTGGCCGTGTTATCCCCCAATACGCCCATGCTGCTGGAAACACATTTTGGTGTGCCGATGGGAGGGCAGGTTATCTGTCCGATCAGTCCAATGCGCGATGCCGCAGGAGTTGCCTATATTCTGGAACATTGTGAAGCAAAGCTGGTGATAGTGGATAGCGGGTGTCGGGAACTGGCGCAGGAGGCGCTCGCACTGCTGGCGAGGCGGCCAGAAGTGATGGAGGCCGATGATACTGCGGTGAAAACCAAAGGCAAGCCTCTGAGTAAGCTGGATTACCATCGGTTTGTAGAGCAGGGTTCCGCCAATTATGAGTGGCCGGGGCCGCGCGATGAGTGGGAGACCCTGACCATCAGTTACACGTTGGGGACGGGAGGGACTCCTAAGGGGGTGTTGTTGCACCATCGGGGGGCGTATCTGGATGCGACAGGCAGTATTATCACCAACGGTCTGAATCATGAGTCTGTGTACCTATGGACGTTGCCCATGTGTCGTGCCAGTGGGTGGGGATATATCTGGGCGGTGACCGCAGTCGGGGCAACGCATGTGTTGACACGCGAGCATCAATTGCCTGCGGAGGATGTGTTTCGGTTAATCCGGCGGCATGAAGTGACACATTTAAGCGGTAAGGCGGGCTTTCTGGACAGGCTGGCAGAAGGGGTGAAGGGGCAGGATGTGTTGCCGCATTCGGTGCATCTGGATGTGGTGCAGCAAAAAACCCGTCCTGAAGGGCTGCATTGTCTTGAGGCACTGGGGTTTAATATCAGTGTCTTATATGGCATGATGGAAACATTTGGGCCGGCGGCTATTTGCCACTGGCGGCACGGTGATAGTCTCATTGGTTCGGAGGAAAGCGATTCGGTGCCGCAGGGTATGCTGGCGCATCCGGGGGCGCATTTTCCCACTCTGGATCGGATTATTGTGGCGGATCCGGAAACGCTGAAACCGTTACCCGCAGATGGAAAATCCATTGGGGAAATTATGCTGCGTGGAAACACGATTTTCAAAGGTTACCACAAAGCGCCAGAAGCAACGGAGAAGGTTTTGCGCGGTGGCTGGTTTTTGACCGGCGATCTGGGAGTGATTCATCCGGATGGGCACGTGGAGATTTTGCAGCGGGAGTGTGATGCGTTGCATGATACCGCGCATCATGTCTTAAATGTAACCGCAGCGGCGGAAGAAACGCTGGGTGCGCACCCCGCCGTTCAGGAAGTGGCGATTGTGGAGCATCATGGCACCACCATTGACAGCGCGGAAATCACGGAGCCGGTAGCCTTTATTGTTTTGCACGAAGATGCGGACTCCGGTGCGGTGACCGAGGATGACCTGCTGGATTATTGCCAGCGGTTGTTGCCGGAAGATGTATGCCCGGTACGCATTGAGATACGAGAAGAATTACCTCATAACGAAGATGGGGATATTTTGCGTTATCGGTTGCGGGATGAATGTGCGTAAGCCTTAGGGCTTGCCCTGTTAGCAGAGAAAATATGGCTGTGTGGTTGCCAAAGTTGTTTCAGCTTGCTACAGGTTTGAAAAGGTTGATGGCACTTTAGAGACGGGTGCCGACATTTTTGGGATGAATACAGGAAGCGCCATGCAGGATTACGAACCGACCGATATTGAACAAACCATCATTGCTGTTCTACACCAACGCAAGGCCAACGATGCTGTGCGTGCCTTGCCGCCCAAAACGCTCATGGCGCTGTGTGCGGCGCAAGGCCATGAGGATAGTGCGCGGGTTGAAATGGCGGTCATGAATTTGATTGATCATGATGTCATTGAGTATGATATGGATGCAGATAACCGCGTATCGGGGGTGTGGCTGCTGGATGCGGAAGAACTCTAGTTTTCTTATGTTCCACGGTGTATTGCTGCTGGCGGTTGGATTAGCCATGGGCGTCGGGGCAGGGGGGGCGTTGCATGCTGCGGATGACCGTATTGAAAAGCCTTTCTACAGGGTTAACGCAGTAGAAGAGCGTCACTCAGCGGATGTAGAGGATGGCGGAGTCAGCCGTTTTATGCAGTCTTTCGCCGCATGTTGGCGGGAAGGGGAGAGTCTGGCCATCCGGTTGGATGCGGGGCTTGCGACGCAGGGTAAAGGTGTGCATGTAACCCAAAACCTGTCGCTGACCGAAGCATTGGTGTTGCAGGAAGATGAGGGGCAAGCGCATTACCGTTTGCGGGAATGGTTACCGGATGGTGCAAAGATGGAGTTTATTCGCTTTGTTCGGGATGAAAAAGAGGGTTTAAGCGAGTTAAAATACCCCTTTACCCTATCGTTCAGCCCGGTATTGCATCAGGCAATCTGGCAAAAAGACGAAGGCCGATTCCAACGGGAGCTTCAGCAAATAAACGATATCAACGCCGAGGATATGCGTGGACGCAGTGCGCTGAATCTGGCTGCGTATCAGGGGAATATTGCACAGGTTGAAACCCTGCTGAAGCACAAAGCGGATATTGATTGGTGGGATAAGGATGGCCGCACCCCACTCATGTTGGCCGGAGCACATCCCGCGGTTGTTCGGTTATTGCTAAAACACGGAGCCAATGCCAGCCTGCAGGATAAGCAGGGCTTCGATGCTCTGGCTTATGCGATGGTGAACCCGGCATCGGTTGCGCTGCTGCTACCCATGTTGGGAGAGGATAAACGCGAAGAAAGGCTGGCCAATGCTTTTGTCTGGGGAATGGTCAAGGGCAAGCCGAAGGCGTTGCGTATGTTATTGGCAGAGGGAGGATTGTCTCCTGCCGCTAAGCACCATGGCAAAAGCCTGAAAGAGTGGGCTATTTATCATAAACGACCAGATGCGCTGGCGTTGCTGCGCTCGTAGCAGTGCCTATGCTGCCAGAGACAGCACAAATGCCGCTAACAAGCTTAAAAAAAGTAGTTCGGACGGTTGAATACGCTGCTTGATGCTTTTCCACATAGTTGATGCCTTTTCTAGCCATATTTTTCTTCACCTAACCATGCATTGGTTAATAGAAGGTGAGGGGTGGAGGCAAAAGAAGGAGAAAAATACAGGACTAAAATAGTCCTTTTTTACTTGCATTGCTTTACAACTCTTGCCAAATGGGTAGGCTGCACTGTAGAAACTGTTGCCAGATGCGACTCGGTTCAACCACCTGCCAGCGTAGTGCTGGCTGCAAACGGTTCATTCTGCACTGCTGGTTTGTTATGAAAGGGAATGATTATCATGGGTAAAAGCACCACTACCACGCAAACCTATCAGTCGGATTTGCCAAAGACGCTCACCCTTGGTGCCCTGCCGGGATCTCGCAAGGTGTATGTTGCGCATCCCCAGCATGCAGATATTCAGGTGCCGATGCGCGAGGTGGCGTTGCATCCTTCCGCTAAGGAAGAGCCGGTGCTGGTGTATGATACCTCTGGTCCTTACAGCGACCCGAAAGCCGAGATTGATATTCGTCAAGGTCTGGCTTCTGTGCGGGCACAATGGCTGGCAGAGCGTGGCGATGTGGAGCATTACGAAGGCCGCCATGTCAAACCGGAAGATAATGGCTTTAAAGACTGGAATGTGGCCAAGGGAAATCTGGTAGAGGAGTTCCCGAACGTTAATCCACGCCCCCTGCGTGCGAAAGCAGGGAAGGCGGTGACGCAACTGGAATATGCCCGTGCCGGTATTGTGACCAAAGAGATGGAATATATTGCCGTACGGGAAAATGAAGGCCGTGCGGAAGCCTATGCCAAGCGTCACCCCGGTATGGGGCTGGGGGCTAAACTGCCAGATGTGGTGACCGGTGAGTTTGTGCGACAGGAAGTGGCGGCTGGTCGAGCTGTGATTCCGTGCAATATCAATCACCCGGAATGCGAACCAATGATTATTGGCCGGAATTTTCTGGTCAAAATCAATGCGAATATCGGGAACTCTGCGGTGGTGTCATCCGTGGATGAGGAAGTGGAAAAGATGATCTGGGCGACCCGCTGGGGTGCCGATACGGTGATGGATCTTTCGACCGGGCGGAATATTCATAATATTCGGGAATGGATTTTGCGTAACTCTCCGGTTCCGATTGGTACGGTACCGATTTATCAGGCGTTGGAGAAAGTCGGTGGTGTGGCCGAGGATCTGACGTGGGAAGTCTATCGGGATACCTTAATTGAGCAATGCGAGCAGGGTGTGGATTATTTCACGATCCATGCCGGGGTGCGTCTGCCGTATATTCCCATGACGGCCAAGCGTGTAACGGGCATTGTGTCTCGTGGTGGGTCAATTCTGGCGAAATGGTGTATTGCGCACCATAAAGAAAATTTCCTCTACACGCATTTTGAGGACATTTGCGACATTATGCGAGCGTATGACGTGACATTCTCTCTGGGGGATGGGTTGCGTCCCGGATCTATTGCGGATGCTAATGACGAGGCCCAGTTTGCTGAGTTGAAGACACTGGGTGAATTGACGCAAATTGCCTGGAAACACGGTTGTCAGGTGATGATTGAAGGCCCCGGTCACGTGCCGATGCATATGATTAAAGAGAATATGGATAAGCAGTTGGAAGAGTGCTATGAAGCGCCTTTCTATACGCTTGGGCCATTGACGACGGATATTGCCCCCGGCTATGACCATATTACCAGCGGTATTGGCGCAGCGATGATTGGTTGGTATGGCACGGCCATGTTGTGCTATGTGACGCCGAAAGAGCATTTGGGGCTGCCCAACCGTGAGGATGTACGGGTGGGCGTGGTCACCTATAAAATTGCGGCACATGCGGCGGATTTGGCAAAAGGCCACCCCGGTGCGCAATTGCGGGATGATGCTCTGTCTCGTGCGCGGTTTGAATTCCGCTGGAAAGACCAGTTTAATCTTTCCCTTGATCCAGAAAAAGCGGAGGAGTTTCACGATGAAACCCTACCGGCAGAGGGGGCGAAAGTGGCGCATTTTTGCTCCATGTGTGGGCCGAAGTTCTGCTCCATGAGCATCACGCAGGAAGTGCGGGATTACTCCGCTAAACTGGAAGCGGAAAAAGGAATGCAGGAAATGTCACAAAAGTTTAAAGAAAATGGGGCAGAGTTGTATCAGAAAATCAACGATGCTGCTTAGATAGTGTTGTCCAACGCTACGGTGGTAAGCTGCGCATGTCGGTTGGCTGTCCTGTACGTTTGCCGGAACCAGAGCTGTTCCCCATAATGTGTGCGTACGCATTGTACGGGTGATAGCCAGCAGTCAGGGTGTGGGATGCCTCTGGCGCAAGTGATGATGCCATTAGGCCGCAAGGAGTCACTGGGCAAAGCGATGGCTGTAAATATACCTCTACCACCACGTTTAAGTGGTGCTGTCAATGTTGCAACAAGGGTTGCGGATACAGTACTTAAAGCGCTGGCAACCGGATATCATGATCGTTTAGAGCAGGTTTCATCGCAGGTATTGCTTGATTCCGAGGCTGTGTTGCAAAAAACACGTCCTGCGAATAGCTACCCCCTATTTCATGCTAAGCGTTTTTTATCTGCCCGGTATGATCCTGGTATGAGCATGTTATTTTCCGGGCTTGGACTGCCGGTGGAGGAGTTTCAGGATTGGCAAAATATTGCACATTTAGCGGATAGCCTGATGCAACATGCCAAACCGGAAAAAGTGCTGATGAATCTCAATGATGCGAATATTATTCGGGATCATGGTTTTGGGCGTTCTGGCGGTGTGGAACTTATGGCGGCGAGCTTTCGCGAACTTGCGAAGTTCATGGAAGATTTTGTAGATAGAGGGTTGGTAAGTGCCGCGCAGAAACGAAGCCTGACGCGCTTTCCCACAAACGATGAACTAAGGCTTTCCGCTCAGCGGTTTAGGGACGTGGCAAACTGGGCGTTGGATCATAAAGAGGCCATGCACAATGTGCTGCATTTTTATAGTTTAGCCGCAGACACACAGATTCAAAACCGTGGCAGGCAGGATGGGCTGCGGCGATAATGCTTCTTCAGTATGGCCTAACTGAGCCGTAGCGTGATATATGCTTCCGCAAAATCAAACCTTCCCAGCATGAAATCCTGCACCTCCTGATTGGGAGGTTCGGCACCGTGCCAAAAGACAACACCGTGGTAGTCGTGAGGATTCAGGTGGCTGTTTTCAGTGATATTGTCTAGCATTTCATCCAGATGATCTGCCGCTATGCCGATATAGGCATAATGTGCTTTACCCTGTTCATCCACCCCCTCGACGTAGAGGCAGCTAAATAACTGGCTTAAAAATGACGCATCTGATCTTTGTAAACTGGTGACAGCTTGTGATGGGTTCAGGGGAATGATTTCATCCTCATCGTCACGGAAAATGACGCACGGTTGACCGATGGTCGTGGGTTGGTAATGTTGGTTGATACGCAGGGCGAAATAATGGCAAATGTTGACCAATGGCTCTGGATTGCTGATACGTTTCCCCATGATGGCCAGTGCTCCAAGACGTAGGTTTTGAATATGGAACAGGTGGAGGGTATTTTCTTCCGTAGAATAGGCGGACGCCTGTCCATCAGACTTACTGTATTTATCTGCCCAATTGCTCATTATCATCTCGCCTCATGGAAGTTATATAGTATCGTTAAATCAGACTATTACGCGCTGCAAATAGCAGTTTTTGCGCTGCTCACATGTCACGTACCTCTATGGCACGTTCACTATGCTATTCGCAAAACAGTCATTCTCTTTATGCGCTAGCAGATGTGACGACACCATCTAGTCTAAAACTCATTTTCTGATACCACGACAGATGCTAAAGAATGGTTGCCAATGGAGAGATAAAAAAACGCGCAAGGGCCAAACCTTGCGCGTTTTCGGAAACACGATGTGGATATAATGTAGTTTGTTTAGCGTGTTGGCCCTTCCACGGCGGCGGCTGCACCAGCAGCGGCCAGACTTGGCTGTTCTGCTGCACTGTTTAGACCCAGTGCGGCTTTGATATTACTTGCCAAGCCCTGCCAGATTCCCCGTTTTTCTTTATGTCCAGCCAAAGCAGCCTGTGCGTTCCGTACGCCCCCCGCTGCCTGCTGGTCATGACTTGCAATCTGAGCGCGGGCATCTTGCGTGTGCTGGTGAACGGGAGCCATGCGTTGCTCAACAATTTCACCGACTCGCTGACCTGCAGCTACGACTACGGCGGCACCAGTGATCGCAGCACCGACTGCGCCAACCACCAGATTTCCTGGTGCGTCTACAACAGCTTGTTTCGCTGCATCCAGAGTCTCACCAGCACGTTGACCAGCACGACTCAGAGCTGCTGCCTGTTCGGCACGAAGATCAATGTCCAGACGTGGATCCAGAGAGGCAACTAAATCAGATTTCGGGGTCTGTAGTACCGTATCTAGTGCGGGTTTCCGTGCGGCACGCAGATCTGTAGTTAAATTCGGGTCAGTGCTCGCTGCATGCTTCTCGCGTGCTCGGTCAATGCGGCGTTCTGCCAGTTCTTGAACACGCTGTTCATATATTGATGTATCAAGAGCAGGGGGGGCTTCGCCACGTACCTGTGCTTCTGCTGAAGCAATTGCCCCTTGTGTAGTGGTCAGGGCATTGCTGATGGCTAGCTTGGTTGCCTCCACACGGTCTGCCAGTTCACCGAAAGCGTTGCTAATGCGGCTGCCAAATAACCTCACTTGTGCCGTGCGTTTAGCTATTGTGCGCTCTGTGTCATCAGCAATCAGATCACCGATTCGCTCAGCAACTTCACCAACTCTGTTCAATACATTTTCAGCTTGTGCAGCACGCTTTTCAATGGTGCGACGTGTATCATCTGCAACGAAGTTACTCGCACGTTTAGCTTCTCCACCAATCGCTTGCGCAGCATCGCCAATTGCCTTGGCGCCAGATTTTACTGCATTTATGGTTCCACCAATAACGGCCGCACCACCTACCAGAGCTGCTTTGCTTGTATCTAATGTCAGATCCGCGGTAATACCTGCTCCTGCAGCAACAAGCTTACCGGCGCCCACAACGTCAGCGGTGATATGATCTGTGGTTCCTTTAACAAATTCACCAGCAACACCGAGGCTATCTTTGGCAACGACAACAGCGGTATCAATGCGGCGAGGGAAGCTTTTGCCAATATCCTGCAACGCATCGAACAGTGCTTTGGGGAAAACATATTTGTTGTCGTTTAGCTCTGGTGTTTCACGGATGTCATCGTTAAATAACTGAATAAGACTATTCACCACTGAACGCTCGGAAGGGCGACCGGGGAATGGGAAACCAGACAAACGATCCACATCGACAATGACGGTGTCACCGTCCACGGTGAAGGCATCACGATTTTTGCTGAAAATATCGGCAATGCGCTCGACTTTTAAATTTTTGTAGGCAGATTTTTGGCTGACGATTTTGTCAATCAGTGCATCAGCAAAGTCATTGTATGTTTTGCCCGTCATAACCGTTACTCACGTTGGAAGTTTGCCTGTATCGGCGTTGTCTCTAGGTTTAGGTATAAATCAAAAAGATGTAAAAATTGTGACGGGTATTTGAAGCTTTTGTGACAGCGCATTTTTTGCGCTTTTCCCCGTGACGTTTGTCACGTTTTCTGGTATTGCAGCGCCACATCTAACGTTTTTCCCCCTTTGTTTGGACATAGTTTTTATGCAGGCCATTCGCAACATTGCCATTATTGCCCACGTTGACCACGGCAAAACCACCCTCATTGATACCATGCTGCGCCAGAGCGGCACTTTCCGTGAAAACCAGCAAGTGGATGAACGGGTGATGGATAGTAATGATCTGGAAAAAGAACGGGGCATTACCATTTTGGCCAAATGTACCTCTGTAGAGTGGGAAGGTACCCGTATTAATATTATTGATACCCCCGGCCACGCGGATTTTGGCGGCGAGGTAGAGCGCGTACTGAGCATGTGTGACGGCGTGGTATTGCTGTGTGATGCTGCGGAAGGCCCATTGCCGCAAACCAAGTTTGTTCTCACTAAAGCATTGAAGCGCGGTATTAAGCCGATTGTGGTGATTAACAAGGTGGACCGTGCGGATGCCCGCCCGGATGAAGTGCTTGACGAGGTGTTTGACCTGTTTGTGAATCTGGATGCCAACGATGAGCAATTGGATTTCCCGACCCTGTATGCCTCTGGTCGAAATGGTTGGGCAGATTTGGAATTGAACGGTAAGCGGGAAGATTTGCGCCCATTATTTGAAACCATTATCAGCCATGTACCCGCCCCGAATCTGGAGACGGAAGCCCCGTTCTCCATGTTGGTGACCATGCTATCTTATGATCCGTATCTGGGACGTGTCTTGACCGGACGGGTGGAAAGTGGTCGCGCTACCGTGAATATGGCCGTGAAAGCCCTGTCACTGGATGGTAAAAACTTAGAACAGGGACGTCTGACAAAATTGCAATCCTTCCGAGGGATTCAGCGTGTACCGGTAGAACAAGTGCAGGCGGGGGATATTATTGCCATTGCGGGGATGCAGGAAGCATCTGTGGCAGATACGATTTGCGATATGGCCTGCCAGACCCCTGTGCCTGCCATCCCCATTGACCCGCCTACCATGTCTATCACTGTGAGCGTGAATGATTCCCCTTATGCTGGGTTGGAAGGGGAGAAAGTGACTTCCCGCATGATTCGTGACCGTCTCATGGCGGAAGCGGAAACCAACGTGGCGATTCGTGTGACCGAAAGCGAGCAAAAAGACGCGTTTGAAGTGGGTGGACGCGGTGAATTGCAACTGGGTGTTTTGATTGAGAATATGCGTCGGGAAGGGTTTGAGCTTTCTGTCTCCCGTCCACGGGTATTGATGAAAGAGGAAGGTGGCGAAAAGCTGGAGCCATACGAAGAAGTGGTGGTGGATGTGGATGAAGAATATTCCGGCGTGGTGGTTGAGAAAATGAGCTACCGCAAGGCGGAAATGATGGAAATGCGTCCATCCGGCGGGAATAAGGTACGTTTGGTGTTCCGTGCGCCTTCTCGCGGGTTGATTGGTTATCAGGGGGAGTTCCTTACCGATACACGGGGTACCGGTTTGATAAACCGCCTGTTTGATAGCTATGGGCCGTATAAAGGTACTATTCCCGGTCGGCGCAACGGGGCATTGATCTCTATTGGGCAGGGGGAGGCTGTGGCCTATGCCCTCTTTGGTTTGCAAGACCGTGGAGATTTCTTCGTTGGCCCGAAAGATAAGATCTATGACGGTATGATTGTTGGGGAGCATAACCGCGAAAATGATCTGGAGATTAATTTGCTAAAGGCGAAGCAGCTCACCAACTTCCGTGCGGCAGGCAAGGATGAAAACGTGAAGCTGACCCCGCCACGTAAGCTGACACTGGAAGACATGATTGCCTATATTCAGGATGATGAGTTGGTGGAAGTGACCCCGAAATCTATACGTCTGCGCAAGAAGATTCTGGATTCCAACGAACGCAAGCGTTACAGCCGTAAAAAAGATGAGGCGGCGTAAGCACATCCTATGTTCTACAGGCTCTACTGCAAAGGGAGGGGAGGGAAACCCCTCCCTTTTTGCATGTGAGGGAATAGCTATGCGAGACGCCTCTGGTGGCGCGATATTTGGCGTCAGTGCCTGATGCACTGTTTCTGCTTAAGCCATAGCGGAAGATACGGGCTGGTGTGGCATTAACCCCGTGCCAGCAACCGTATCAGATAACAGCGGATATTGCCGGGAATGGAAAAGCTGGTAATGCCACCATTCATTGCGGTAAAAATCCCAACCGGCGATGGTCATGATACCCAGCAGGGTCATACGGTTGCGGTAGGCGGCTGCACTGATGTTCAGACTGTAGAGGTGAGAGTCTGGCTCGAAGCTATCGAATGGGGTGCCCATGTCCAGCTCCTGTCCGGTAGTGGCATCCACCAGAGTCAGGTCAATCGCGACACCGCGTGAATGAGGAGAGCCACGATCCGGTGGAGCCAGAAACTCCGGATCAGGTGTATGTTCCCAGAGGATGTATTGCGCTTCGCTGGGGCGGTAGGCATCAAAGATTTTCAGGCGATAGCCCAGTTTCTCAGCGCCTTGGATGGCTTTTTCCAATGCAATGGCGGCTTCCGGGTGCAGGAAGCAGGCAGAGCGGGCATACACGGGTTTTCCGGTGAAATTACGCTCGGTTGCGTAGGCGATATCCAGTTCCACGCCATGTGTTTCTGGCAGGATTTCCACCAAAGGTACGATAGGTTTGGTTTGTGGCGGCTGTTGCATGGTTGTGTTCACTTGTTCATTCATTCAATCGTTACTCTACCTGCAAATGCTGTTCCGAGAGGACATTGCCTGCGCTATCCACCACTTTGGCGATGATGGTGCCCCGATACTCCGGCTTGATACTGAGCCAGCTCCAGGTGCGCCAATTATCGGCCAGAACCCGAATATCCCGGCGGTTAATCTCCTGCCCATTATGTTCCCACACATGATAGACGGTGTGGTTGCGCAGGTTGCGCAGGCTGGTGTAATAATTCAGCCCCCGGCTGAAGCGTGATATGCGCGTGACGATTTCTGCCGGATTGCGGTTGTAGATTTGTTTCGCAAAAACCGCACGGGTCACGAAATGGTTGTTTCGCATTTCTCCGGCATTTTTTGTATGGGAGGGAACGGGTTGCGTCGATGCGTCAGAGTGCAAGGGGCGCAGGAGCGGTTCCTCCGTAGATAAGAGGGAGGGCAAGGGCTGTTTTTGAGCTTCGGCTTCTCGCAGGGCTTCATCCGCATGCACAATATCTGGTTCCGGGGCGGGCGGCAGGGAGTCTGAAGAAGGTGCTTGCAGAATATGGGGGTTTGGTTGCAGACTCTCCACGGTGGGTGGTGTCATGATACGGGCAGGGGGTTGGGGTTCTGCCGTGATGGAAGGGGCGTAGAGGTACGGTGTGGCGGGCTTGTTGCCAGCCATTTCTGGCTCTGGCGTTTGTGACTTCGGTTGGGAAGTCGGCGCGGTCAGGGTCAGGGTTTTGGGGGTGGCAGGCGGGTTTTGTGTGGTAGAAAGTACCTCAATCTGTCCGGGCTTAATGACAGGAACAGGCAGACCACCCGATGCCGGAGTGGTGGGAGGAGCAATCAGAGGTGCGGGTGCTTGCTCTGGGGGGAGTGCCGAAGGCGAGTTGCGGGTAGTGACAGTTAAGGGGCGTGGCTGGCCTTGGCTGGTGCTGGCCGGTTGCGCGGCAGGTTTGGGGAGAGATTTGGATGCCGTTTGAGGAGATGCTTTTGAAGCAGGCGGCTTCGCTTTTGAGGAGAGAGGGGGTGTTTTTTCCTGCTTTGACGGTGTTTTAGCATCTGGCAGGGTAATGGTTTTTGCGGCTGTTACTGGAGCTTTGGGCGCTTCTGGTGGAGCCGGGGGCGTTACGGGGGCTGTTTTTTCCTGCAATGGGTTGGGTTTTGCCTCTGGTTGTACATAGGGCATGGGGTTTTCTTGCAGCAAATCTGCCAAAGCAGAGCCATCTTTTGGTGCGGGTTTACGGCTGGCCGAACGGGTGGAATGCTGTATGGGTCTGCTCGGTTTGCGCGGAGAGGCAATGCGCGGTTTAGCCACGGGAGACGGTGTTGGCTTGGCCTCAGGCTCCGGCTTTTGTGCTGTGGGCACCGGAATGGTTGCGGGATCCTGAGAGGTCTCGGAATGAGGGGGAGGGGCAACGGTCGGTGGGGGGATGACGAAATAGTCATCTTCCTCAATCGGGTTGGTTTTGGCGGTCGGTGTGGCGGGCGCTTGAGGTTTTGTCGGGGGCTGTGCGGCGGGGGCGGCGTTTGGGCTGGTTGATGGAGGGGCTTCTCCCTGACCGGGGGCAGCCTTTTCCTGCTTCAGGTAACGAAGAATGTTGGACATTTCTTCCTGAGTTAGCCCCCCTTCTGCGGCGGACGCCGGAGGTTCCTGCGCATGTAGGGTGGGCGGCACGAGGGTGAATAGCAAGGTTGCGCACAGGCACAGCCACCATGGCCGGAGCCGCAGGGGGAGGTCGTCTATCAGCAATGAGCAAGATGGCAGGATGCGCAAGGATTTAGCTCCTGATGTTGGGTCACGCGGTTTTCTGGCGCAAAGCTGTAACCCGATTAGGCGTGGGATGCAAGCGGCACCATACCGGCGCATGATCGGATGCTTTTTCCGCATCACGCGGGGTTTTGTCAATCTCCGCTTCGGCCAGATGATCGGTTGCAGCCGGGTTCAGCAACAGGTGGTCAATGCGCATGCCTTTGTTTTGTTGCCAGCAACCGGCGCGGTAGTCCCACCAGCTAAAGCCATGGGCATCCGGATGGATGGTACGAAACGCATCCACCCAGCCGGTATGTAGCCATTCCCGTAGAAGTGCCCTCTCCTGTGGGTGATAACAGACCGTGCCGTCCAACGCGGTGGGGTTGTAAACATCCTGCGGGTAGGGGGCGATGTTATAGTCTCCACCGAATATGATCGGCATTTCATCGTTGTGCCATTGAACACTGTATTCTATCAGGCGGCGCATGAAGCGCAGTTTATAGGCAAATTTCTCGCTGCCGACCTCTGAACCATTGGGGACATAAACAGAGGCTACTTTCAGTGCCAACCCGTCAATGACTGTTATTGCTTCGATGTAGCGAGCCTGTTCGTCCTCTTCTTCACCGGGGAGGCGGGTTATGACATCTTCCAGTGGGGTTTTGCTGAGAATGGCTACTCCGTTATAGGTTTTTTGTCCGACATGCGCGACATTATAGCCAGCATCTTCCAGTGCTTCTCTGGGGAGCTGGTCATCCATGCATTTGGTTTCCTGCAGCAATAGGATATCGGGTGAATGTTCTTTCAGCCAATCCAGTAAATTGGGCAAGCGTGCACGAATGGAGTTGATGTTCCAGGTGGCAATGGTGGGCATGGTAATGTAAGCCTATGTATTATAATAAACTGTAGAGTGCCATCATCACAATAACAGCCAGCGCCAGCAGATGCCAGTAACGGCTGAAGCGGGTGTTGTTGTGCGTTGGTGGATGTTCATCACCGTTTGGGGATTTTTCATGCGGTGTGTAGTGGGAATAGGAAAGCCCGGTGCCGGGGGCGCCAAGGGTGGTGCGGGTGCCCTTTTTACCCAGATTAACAGTCAGGCCACGTTTGCCAAGCGAGAGGCTGGTGCCGGATTTGGAAATATTCAGTCTGGCGAGTGGCAACAGGCGAATAGTCTTACGAAAGCGAAAGCCCATCTCTTGCTTAACCCATAGCGAACGAGCTGCCGCAACCACAGCTGGAGGTGCTTTGCGGGTTTTTGATCTCGAAAGAGGCACTGCCCAGTTTTTCCACGTAATCCACTGTGGAATCCACGAGGAATGGCAGGCTGACGGGGTCTATGCGCAGGCTTGCGCCCAGATGGGTGAAGATGACATCATCCGGCTGGGGGGTGTTATCCATATGAATATCGTACTGAAAACCTGCGCAGCCGCCACCATCCACCCCGATGCGTAAAAACCAACCGTCCCCCCCTTTTTGAGTGGCGAGTTGCTGGATACGTTGGGCAGCGTTATCAGAGATATGTAGGGTGGCTTCAGCCATGTTTGAGGATTCCCCAGATAGGTTTTGACAGCGTTTTTATTATGGCTGAGCGCCTCGTAATAGGCAAGGCTTGTTGCATCATGCAAGATGCTTACCACTTGCATTGCCGGGTGGCGATGCTATGCACAATACTCGTTATTGACGGTCATTCGGGTACAGGTGGGCTGATGATGGTTTCCCTTCGCCGGGTCACAAACCGAAGATGTTTGACGCTATCCCAAAATGACCGTAAGCGATGACACATGTTGAAACGTCACATTTTTTTATGCAGGGGAAGCTTTCGCTTATGCCATTGGCCAGTTATGCGACATCGGTCTATCCCTCCCGCGGGCGATTGTATAAGGAGCCGGAAGGGGGTAACCGTTCGCCTTTCCAGCGTGATCGTGACCGCATCATTCATTCCACCGCATTTCGGCGGCTGGAATATAAAACACAGGTGTTTGTGAACCACGAGGGGGATCATTTTCGGACCCGTCTGACCCATAGTCTGGAAGTGGCACAGCTTTCCCGCTCTATTGCGCGGGAATTAAGTGTGGATGAAGATATGGCCGAAGCTTTTGCGCTGGCGCATGATTTGGGGCATACGCCGTTTGGTCATGCCGGAGAGGACGCGCTGCATGAGGCGATGTTACCTTACGGTGGGTTTGACCATAATGCACAAACACTGCGGGTATTGACCAAGCTGGAGCAGCGTTATGCCTCCTTTGACGGGCTGAACCTGACATGGGAAACGTTGGAAGGCATTGCCAAGCACAATGGCCCCATGTTGCGTCGTGCGGGGGATGCGGCGAATCTTCCCCGCGCCATGCAGGAATATAACGCTCAGCATGATTTGCGGCTGGATAGCTGGCCGGGTATTGAAGCGCAAATTTCTGCGCTGGCGGATGATATTGCCTACCATAACCATGATCTGGATGATGGCTTGCGCGCTGGCCTTTTTCAGATAGATGATCTGATTGAACTGCCTATTGTTGGGGAAGTCTTCCGTCAGGTGCGTGCCAGTTACCCCCATGTGGATCGTTCCCGCATGGTGCATGAAGCGACGCGGCGTATCATCAACATTATGGTGAATGATGTGGTAGAGCAAACCCGTAAACAAATTGATGCGGCTCACATTGAAACCGCAGAGCATGTGCGGGAGGCAGGGGAGGCGACAGTTCGTTTTTCTCCAGAGATGGAGGTGTGTAATAAAGCCCTGAAAAGCTTTCTTATGCAGCGCATGTACCGTCATTACAAAGTGAACCGCATGACCAGTAAGGCGCGCCGTATTGTGCGGCAATTGTTCGTTTTATTTTTGGAAGAGCCAGAATGTCTGCCCCCAGACTGGCGCAAAGGTGCCAAAGGTTCTGCGGAAGCGGCGGTGGGTATTGCCGATTATATTGCCGGCATGACGGATCGTTTTGCGATACAGGAACATCGGCGTTTATTTGACATGGACGGGCAGTAAGTGCTATCAGGCTGCTTTTCGCATCCCCGTGAGGTGCGGCTCATGATTATAACGCCCATCGCCAGCCGGAGGTAACCGCCGTGCATCATCTGTTTCATACTTATCAGTTGCATCTGGAACGTGCGATTGCGGATATTTTGTCTGAAAACGGGCAGGATATGGCTGTACCAGCGGCGGCTGTGGTGGAGCCTCCGCGTGATGCCGCGCATGGGTGTCTGGCTACCAATGCGGCGATGGTACTGGCCAAGCCACTGGGATTGAATCCACGGCAAGTGGCGGAACGGTTGCAGCCGAAATTGCAGGATTTTCCGGGGGTGGAGACGGTCGAAATTGCCGGGCCGGGCTTTATCAACCTGCGTTTGCATCCGGATGTATGGCGTAGAGAATTATTGACCATCACCACCAAAGGCGCAGACTATGGCACCGCTGCCGTGGAGCGGGATGAGCGGATTAACGTGGAGTATGTTTCCGCCAACCCAACCGGCCCCATGCATATTGGCCATGCGCGTGGTGCCGTGGTGGGGGATGCACTGGCAAACCTGTTGCAAAAGGCTGGCTACAAGGTCACCAAGGAATATTACATCAACGATGCCGGAGCGCAGGTGGATGTGCTGGCGCGCTCTGCGCATCTGCGCTACCGTGAGGCATTGGGCGAGGCGATTGGGGAGATTCCTGCCGGGCTGTATCCGGGAGAGTATCTTATTGCCCCCGCACAGGCGATTGCGCAACAGGATGGTGACCGCTGGAAACGTGCCCCGGAAGCAGAGTGGCTGCCGTATTTCCGGCAAAAAATGATTGAGGCAATGATGGGCATGATTCGGGAAGATCTACGCGCGCTGGGGGTTGCGCATGATGTCTTCTCCTCCGAGCAGGCAGTTATTGCCAGCGGAGCGGTGGATAAAGCACTGGCCGCACTGGAAGAAAAAGGCCTTATTTATACAGGTGTTTTGGAAGCCCCTAAGGGAAAGCCGGTAGAAGACTGGGAGCCAAGACCGCAGTTGTTGTTCCGGGCATCGCAGTTTGGTGATGATACGGATCGGCCATTGAAAAAATCTGATGGCAGCTTCACTTATTTCACACCGGATATTGCCTACCACTACGATAAGGCCAACCGTGGCCATGATGTGCTGGTGGATATTCTGGGGGCGGATCATGGGGGCTACGCCAAACGGATTAAAGCGGCTGTCACGGCCATGACGGATGGTAAAGCCTGCTGCGAGGTGTTGTTGTGTCAGTTGGTGAAGCTGTTAAAAGGCGGTGAGCCGTATAAAATGTCCAAACGGGCGGGCACGTTTGTCACCTTGCGGGACATGGTGGATGAAGTGGGCAAAGATGTCTTACGCTTTATGATGCTCACCCGTAAAAATGACGCAGCTTTGGATTTTGATGTGGATAAAGTGAAAGAGCAGTCCCGTGATAATCCGGTATCTTATGTGCAATATGCGCATGCACGCTGCCATTCCGTTCTGCGTCACGCACAGCAGGAGCATGCCGCAGCCGTTGCCATGGCCGATGCAGCGGATATTAGTTTGTTAGCGCAGTTGCAGCATGATGATGAAATGCAGCTTATTAAATTGCTGGCCAGTTGGCCGCGACTGGTGGAGCAAGCGGCCACAGCCTTTGAGCCTCACCGTATTGCCTTCTTTTTGCAGCAGGTGGCGGCCAGTTTCCATGGCTTGTGGAATCGGGGCAATGATCTGGCGGAACTGCGCTTCCTTCAACCGGATAAGCCGGAAGCGACCGCTGCCCGGCTGGTATTGTTGCAATCGGTTATCGCGGTTATTGTATCTGGCTTACAGGTGATGGGGGTAGAACCTGTGACAGAAATGAAGTAAGAGATGAGATAGGATGAGAGGTTCCCCCACGGAACCGTTTGCGCATTACCCAGTCAGAGCCTGAAGACGCTATGCTTTATCATGATGAACAGCCGGAAGTAATCCGTCAGCATTATCAGCAGGATGATGGTCATCACACCATCAATCTCCGTCGTCTGGCGTTTTTTGGCGGATTGATTATTATCTGTCTGTTTGTTGGGTTGTCGTGGTATGCCTATCAGGAAGGGAAGGGAAGCACCCTTCCGGAAGATGCGCCGTTGGTGAAAGCGCCGGAAGAGCCGTTTCGCGTGAAGCCGGAAAATCCTGGCGGCATGGAAATACCGCACCGGGATAAAACGATTTATCAGGCGATGGACGATGACCCATCTGCTGATTTACCCCGTGTGGAAGCCCTTTTGCCGGAGCCGGAAGAACCGGTGCAGGTAGAAAAAGCGGATCGCAAATTGATTGAAAGCCGCATGGACGTGATGAAACAGCGGGACGAAAAACCCCGCAAAGTGGAAAAAATATTGGACGATACCACAGCACGCGAGCGGCAGAAAAAAGCGTCGCCGGAACTGCGGGCGGTGATGGAGTCCCTCAAGCCAGCGTTAGCGACGGATGTGGGATCGGCCTCGGAGCCTGCTGTGACCGTTGGAGCGAAGAATGTGCCGACGACGAAGCCTGCGGCAGAGGCTGTTGCGGAAGCAAAAACCGCCGTAAAGCCGCCGTTACCTGTAGATGCTCTGAAGCCACAGCCAAAAGCACCTGATTCTGTCGCGCCTTCTGTTCCGGTACAGGCACCCAAGCCATCTGCGCCATTGCCACCTGCTTCCATGGTAAAAACCAGTACACCGGAAGAAGCGAAAGCCACACCGGGGCATCGGGTACAGCTTGGCGCATTTCGTAGTCGGGAAGACGCACTGGATGCATGGAATAAAGCGCAAGCTCGTCATAAGATATTAACTGATAAGCAATATACCGTAGAACGAGCTGACCTTGGAGCCAAAGGGATCTTTTTCCGCCTGCAGGTGGTGCCCATGAAGTCTGAGGGGGAAGCTAAATCGGTCTGTGAGCAATTATCCGCGCAAAAGCAGGGGTGTTTCGTTGTCAAACGCTAATTCTTTTTCTTCCGTTTCTCCCGTTATTTTCGGCTGTGGTGGTACCCACCTCAACGCGGAAGAGCGTGCATTCTTTCGGGATGTGAATCCATACGGGTTTATTCTATTTGCCCGCAACTGCCAAAGCCCAGAGCAGATTAGGGCTTTGGTGCAGGAAATGCGTCAGGTCACCGGGCGTGAGGATACGCCCGTTCTGATTGATCAGGAAGGTGGCCGGGTAGCGCGGCTGCGCCCTCCACACTGGCGGGAGCATCCTCCCGCAGGGGTGCTAGCCGCATTGGCACGGCAGGATATGCAGCGGGCGGAAGATGCGGTCTATTGCAATGCACGCCTGATTGCGCATGACCTGCACACGCTTGGCATTAATGTTGATTGCGCCCCCTTGCTGGATGTCCCCGC
The DNA here is from genome assembly GCA_964538615.1 of uncultured Rickettsiales bacterium. Lineage (GTDB taxonomy): Bacteria > Pseudomonadota > Alphaproteobacteria > Rickettsiales > RI-342 > CAZIGK01. The sequence continues at coordinate 53,413 of CAZIGK010000007.1, forward strand.
ACTGAATGCGCATCATATTATTGGTGATCGAGCCTTTGGGGATGAGGTGGATACTATTGTGCGGCTTGGGCGCGCCATGGCGCAAGGTCTGATGGATGGCGGTATTTACCCCGTGATTAAGCATATTCCGGGACATGGGCGTGCTCTGGTGGATAGCCATGAAGAGCTGCCGACCGTCACCGCCAGCCGTGAGGAACTGGAACGGGTGGATTTTGAACCTTTCCGTCAGTTGGCGCATATGCCCTACGCGATGACTGCCCATGTGTTGTACACGGCGCTGGATGACAAGGCGCTGGCGACTGTCTCGCCGTATGTGGTGGAAGAGGTCATCCGTCGTCAGATTGGGTTTGAAGGATTGTTGATGTCGGATGATCTTTCCATGAAAGCTCTGGGTGGTGATTTTGCGGATCGTACCCGTCGGACATTGCAGGCTGGGTGTGATCTGGTATTGCACTGCAACGGCGACTGGCAGGAAATGCAGGCCATAGCAAGTGCCCTCAGCCCCATGTCCGCTGCATGTCAGCGGCGGGTAGAGCAGGTACGGGCCTTGGCACTACAGGCTAAGCCGTTGAATGTCGCCGAGGCGGAAGCACGTTTGCAGCAGGATGTGGCTGCCAGTCTGGCAGCGTAGCGGATTAATGTATATCAAAAGGAGTACTCCATGGGACCAAGTTGGATTCAGATACTCATTGTGGTGGCGGTGTTCCTGCTGTTGTTTGGTGGTGGGCGCATTCCCCGGTTGATGCGGGATATGGGTTCCGGCATCCGCCATTTTAAAGAAGGTTTGAAAGGGGATCAGGAAGAGCCGCAAAAACTGGAAAAGCCGGAAGAGAAGTAAGATCGTTTCTTCTATTCGCACAGGATGACGGAGACGGTTCGAGCGGCATATCCGGCGTGCCAAACAAGGTTATGGAAACGCAATGTTTGATTTATCCTTTGCGGAATTGATGGTCGTGGCGGTGGTGGCACTGGTGGTAATAGGCCCAGAAGAATTACCGGGTTTATTGCGGCAATGGGGGCGCTTTGTTGGCGCAGCACGCAGGCATTGGCGGGATATCTGGCAAGAGCTGGAGGCAGAGGCACCTCCGCCCGGTAAAGTGCAGGGAGATGATGGTCAATGGTATGAATCCTATGGGGTGGAAATACTGGAAGATATTGCTCCGACACCAGAGCCTCTGCCGATGGTGGAAATGGCAAAGTCATCCATAACAAAGGATGGGCAGGCTGCCATGCAGGAACAAACGTTCCATGAAAAAAAGCGAAACAATTGACGCAAGCCTCTGGAATAACAACAGCCTTTTTTTTGCGGTCGATGGAGTGTATGAAAATGCGCTAGACATGTGCTGATTTCCCCTTATGGTATGCTAACGATTTTTTAACCGTATGCCATAGATGTGGGGGCAGTCCATGCAGAGAAAACTAGCACTGGTAGGTCAGACGGCGCTGCGGGTATGTTCTGTCCTGTCGTTGTTACTGGTTCTGGCCTGTGCACAAACCGCCGCACAAACGGCTGCCAGCCCCAGCCCGCTTCAGGCGGAAGTGCCTGCAAGTTTTCCACAGGCGTGGAAAGCAGGTCTGCGCGTGGATGCCATTGCGGCCGGGGTACGCCCGGAGGTGGTGGATGCAGCTTTGGCCAGCCTGACTCCCATTCAGCGAGCCGTCAAGCTGGATCGGGCGCAGCCAGAAGTGACATTCACCTTTGAAGAATATCTGGCACGTGTGGTCACTAAGCAGCGTATCCAGACTGGGCGGCAGATGATGCGCCAGCACAAAACCCTGCTGGATAACGTTGCGAAGACGTATGGAGTGCAGCCACGCTTTATTGTGGCGCTATGGGGTATAGAAACGGCCTATGGCAAAATCACGGGTAATTTTGCCATTACGGACGTGTTGGCAACGCTGGCCTATGAGGGGCGGCGTGCGGAGTTTTTCCGCAGTGAATTCGTAAATGCCCTGAAAATGGTGGATGCCGGGCATATCCGCCTGAGCGATATGAAAGGATCCTGGGCGGGCGCCATGGGGCAATGCCAGTTTATGCCGTCCAGTTACCTGAATTTCGCGCAGGATTTCAATGGCGACGGGCGGAAGGATATCTGGGGTAATCAGGCGGATGTTTTTGCCTCTATTGCCAATTACCTGAAGCAATCCGGCTGGAGTGATGAACAAACCTGGGGCAGGGTTGTGAAGCTGCCCGCCCATTTCCCCATGCAACAGCAAGGGCGTGAAATGAAAAAAACACTGGCAGAGTGGAACGCTATGGGGGTGCGTATGGCCAATGGACAGCCGTTGCCGAACCGTCCGGGGTTGAAAGCTTCGATTGTCGTGCCGGATGATGGCAGCACCGCTTACCTTACCTACGGCAATTTTGATGTGTTGATGCGCTGGAACCGTTCGCTACGCTTTGCCGTATCGGTCGGTATGGTGGCGGATGCCATTGGCTATGGTGACTAAAGAGAAAAACAGGGAGAACCAGAAACATGATGCGTCGTTTTTGGGTATTGAGTTTGTTGATGATTCTGACCGCCTGTGCAGGCGACAAGGTCACGTATGCATCCGGTAAATCCCGGCAGGCAGCACTGGAGCGGCTGGAACAACAGCGCCGTATGTATAATATTCCGCGCTATGTGAAATTGGGCATGCCCTATGAGGTGGCAGGTCGCTGGTATGAGCCGGGGTATCAGAAAAATTATGACCAGACAGGGGTTGCATCCTGGTATGGACCGGGCTTTCATGGCAAAAATACCGCCAATGGTGAGGAGTATGACCAATATGCCCTGACAGCGGCGCATCCATCCCTGCCTTTGCCCAGCATGGTTAGAGTCACCAATTTACAAAACGGGCGTAGCCTGATTGTAAGAGTCAACGACCGTGGGCCTTTCTCGAAAAGCCGGGTGATTGATGTTTCGGAGCGGGCCGCACGTATTTTGGGTATTTATGGTCCTGGAACCGCCAAAGTACGGGTGAAGTATCTGGATAATGAAACCCGTGAACTGTGGGCGCTGATGGAAGAAACTGGTGAGCCGATTGAAGCGCACGATAGCTGGATGGCGCAACAGGAAGCGAGAGAAAAAGCCAGTAGCGTTGCATCTGTCTCCTCGCAACCAGAAAAAAGAGATTCGGCTTCCGATGCAGGTATGGCCTGGCAGGGAGAAGTGCCGGATGATATGCCACCTGTGGAAATGGCCGCCAAAGAACCCGCTCCGGATTCTTTGTTAGCCAAAGAGACCGTGCCAAGGCCACTGGTAAATGAAGCAGACCTGCCATCGGCTTATGCTCCTGAGGAAGAGGCGGCAAGGTTGGATGAGGTATCGCCTGCATCAGGAGGGCGGGTGGCTAATACATCCCCTCCCACCCCTATCGTGAAAAGCGGGCGTTTCTTGCAGACTGGGGCGTTCTCCAGTTACGAAAATGCCAGCAAAATGGCAGATCAACTGGCGGATTTTGGGGGGGTGATTATCTCGCCCGCGCAGAGGGGTAGCAATACTCTCTACCGGGTGAGAGTTGGGCCGCTCGCGGATGCTTCCACGCAGGATATGGTGCGGGAGCAGCTTTTGCAGCGTGGGCATCAGGCTGTGCCCGTGACTGAACGGTAAAAGCCGCTTTAGACGAAACCTGTCAATGCTTGAATGTTAAATACGGAGAATAATGGCTTATGATGCAGCGACGGATGGCTTATCCTCTGTTGGTTTGGATGTGCGTGTTCTCTCTGGGCGTTCTGCCTACGGTTGCACATGCCGTGAACACAGCCGCAAAACAGGCCTATGTGTATGATATGTCAACCGATACGGTGCTGTTTGAAAAAAGTGCCCATGAGCGTATGACGCCATCGTCCATGAGCAAGTTGATGACGTTGTATGTGGTGTTTGACCTGATTAAGCAAGGGCGCTTTAAGCTGGAAGACAGTTTTCCGGTCAGTGAAAAAGCGTGGCGTATGGGTGGGTCCAAGATGTTTGTGCAGGTGGGATCCGAAGTCAGCATTGAAGACCTGCTGATGGGCGTGATTGTGCAATCCGGTAACGATGCCTGTATTGTGCTGGCAGAAGGGGTCAGTGGTACGGAAGAAGCGTTTGCGGCAGAAATGAATAAAATGGCAGAGAAGTTGGGGTTGGAGCATAGCCACTTCGTCAATGCCAGTGGCTTCCCCGACGCGCAGCATTATATGTCTGCACGGGATTTAGGGGTGCTGTCGGTACGGCTGATTGAAGATTTCCCTAACTTCTATCCATTGTTCAAAGAAGAAGTTTACACATACTCTGGCATTAAGCAGCATAACCGTAATGTATTGCTGGGTGGGCCGTTGCATGTGGATGGCCTGAAAACCGGCCATACGGAAGATGGTGGCTATGGTATTGTGGTATCTGCGGAGGAAAAAGACCGCCGTTTGGTGGTGGTAGTCAATGGCCTGTCGTCTATGAAAGAGCGCGCAAACGAGGCTGACCAATTGCTGAAATGGGGTTTTCACCAGTTTGACCGTTACGATATCGCCAAGCCGGGAGATGTGTTGGCGGAAGCGGATGTCTGGATGGGGAAAAAGCCAAAAGTGGCGCTGACACCGGAGAAACCGCTGGTGTTGACCATTCAACGCACGGAAAAAGATGCTGTTAAATTGGCAGTTCGGTATGATACGCCGGTGCAGGCTCCGATTGTAAAGGGACAAAAGCTGGGTGAACTGGTGATTCGTCAACCAGAAGTGCCAGAGCGTACAGTGCCTCTGTTGGCGGCGGAAGATGTACCGGAATTGACGGGCATGGGGCGCCTGCTACCTACGTTAAAAGCCCTGTGGCTGAAGCAGGAACCGGATGCCAAAACGCAGGAATCGTCTTTGGAGCCTGTGGCGAAGGATGCACCCTAACCCCATGGCACGTGCTTGTTTCATTACGCTGGAAGGAGGAGAGGGCACAGGCAAAAGCACCCAAGCGGCCCGCCTGCAACAGCGGTTGCAAGCCTGTGGCCTATCGGTGCTGCGCACCCGCGAACCGGGTGGAACCCCTTTGGCAGAAGCGGTACGCAACCTGTTATTAAATGCGGATTTTGCACCGGATGCCCTGACCGAGGTGGCGTTGTTTATGGCGGCGCGGCGTGACCATGTGCAGCAGATCATTCAACCGGCATTGGCGCGGGGGCAATGGGTCATTTGTGACCGGTTTGAAGATTCTACCCTTGCGTATCAGGCGCATGCGCGCGGCATGGGGGAGGCCTTTGTTGAGCAGGGCTATCGCTGGCTGATGGGAAGTTTTATACCGGATGCTACCCTGATTCTGGATATGCCGGTAGAGACCGCTCTGGCGCGTGCGCGGGCTGCCAAGCAGGAGTTTGCCGCCGGGGATCGTTTCGAGCAGGAGGCGTTGGCGTTTCACCAGCGATTACAACAAGCTTTCCGGCAGATTGCAGCGCGAGAACCTGCGCGTTGTGCGGTGATTGATGCGGAAGGTTGTGAGGATGCCGTGCATGAGCGCCTGTGGCAGGCACTTGTTCAACGGGTGGAGATGCCCTGTGGCACCGCGTAAAGGAAGTAAAAAAGTAGCTGCTGCCCCGGTGGTTAGTGCTTTGCCACACCCTAAGCATGTGGAGGCGCTCATTGGGCATCAGGCTGCGGTGTTCAGCTTTGAACAGGCATTCAATAGCGGGCGTCTGGCGCATGGCTGGCTGGTCTGTGGTCAGGAAGGGGCGGGCAAGGCAACGCTGGTCTATACGCTGGCGCGAAGGGTGTTGAAATGGCGCAAGGGAGATGCAGTTCTGCCGCCTGTGGTGCCTGCCAGTGACCCTATGTTTCGTCGTGTGGCGCAGGGGGCGCACCCGGATATCCGCGTGATTGAGCCAGAAAAACCGGGGGGTATTATTAAGGTTGAGGATATTCGGACCTTGCAGGGGTTTTTATCCCACACAGCAGCGGAATCTGTCTGGCGAGTGGTGATGATTGACCCGGCAGACGCCATGAACAACAACGCGGCCAATGCCCTGTTGAAATTATTGGAAGAACCACCTCCGCATTGCCTTCTGTTTCTGGTCACGCACCGCCCGGCACGTTTGTTGCCGACCATTCGTTCCCGCTGTCGGCAATTGCTGGTTCCACCGCTGGAGCAGGACGAATTTTTGCGCGTACTGCAAGCGGGAGATGTGGAGGTTCCTCCCGCTCAGGCATCGCTGTTGTTGGCATTGGCGGAAGGTAGCCCCGGTTTGGCCATGCAATTATTGCAGGCTAATGCTCCGGAGATGTATGGCCGTTGGTTGAGCCTATGGGAGGGAGCGCGTCTTTCCAGCGCGGCGGTTATGGCATTCAGCGATGGAGTAGGGCAACGGGATGCGCCTGAAAACTGGATGGCTTTCAAACGGATATTGAGTTTATTCCTTTCCCGTATGGTGCGCATGGTGGTGAGCGGGCAGGTGCCAGCACCACTGCTGGCGGGAGAAGATGTGGTGTTGAATAAACTGGCACAACGCCATAGCCCGCAATTCTGGCTGGACTGGTGGGAGCAATGCCAGCAGGAAATGCGCGAAGTGGACACCGTGAATCTTGACAAAAAACTCACAGTGCAACAGTTTGCCTATGTGATGGAGCAAGGTCTGCTGCCGTAGGGTTGGGACGTTGCCTTTCATATTTACGTTCGCCCTGATGCAACTGACCGAAAAGCAAACCCATGCAACATGCACCCAAAGCCCCATACTATATCACGACGCCGATTTACTACGTGAATGACAAGCCGCATATAGGCCATGCCTATACCACGCTGGCCTGCGATGTGCTGGCGCGGTTCAAGCGGTTGGATGGCCATGTCGTGCATTTTCTGACCGGAACGGATGAGCATGGGCAGAAGGTCGAAAAATCTGCGGCTGCGCGAGGCATTGACCCTCAAACCTATTGCGATGAATATTCGGCTCATTTTCGTGATCTGGCAGATGCCATGCACTACAGCCATGACCAGTTTATCCGCACAACGGATGTAGCGCATAAAACCGCCGTACAGGGCTTCTGGCAGCGGATTGTGGAGCAAGGGAGATTAGAGGGGCAGGAATATATTTATCTGGGGAATTACGCAGGTTGGTATGCAGTGCGTGATGAAGCTTTCTACACAGAGGGGGAGCTGACCACTGGCGCCAATGGCGAAAAACTGGCTCCCACCGGCGCACCGGTGGAATGGGTGGAGGAACCAAGCTATTTCTTCCGTCTTTCTGCTTTTCAGGACAGACTGTTGCAATATTATGCGGAAAACCCGGCCTTTATCGCACCGGAAAGCCGCCGTAATGAGGTGATTCGGTTTGTGGAAGGGGGGTTGAAGGATCTGTCTATCTCCCGTACCAGTTTCCAGTGGGGGGTGCCGGTACCGGGTAATGAAAAACACATCATGTATGTCTGGCTGGATGCGCTGTACAATTATGTTTCTGCTCTGGGTGGGCCAGATGCAGATGCTTATCAGACCTTCTGGCCAGCCGATATTCATATGGTGGGGAAAGATATTCTACGCTTTCATGCGGTTTATTGGCCTGCGTTTCTTATGGCGGCGAACATGCCGTTGCCAAAACGTATTGTGGCGCATGGCTGGTGGACAAATGAGGGGCAAAAAATCTCTAAATCGCTGGGTAATGTGATTAGCCCATATGATCTGGTGGAAGAGTTCGGGCTGGATCAGGTGCGCTATTTCATGTTGCGGGAAGTGCCTTTCGGGCAGGATGGCAATTATTCCCGTCAGGGTATGATTACACGTGTGAACAGCGAACTGGCCAATACGATTGGTAATTTGGCGCAGCGCACGCTTTCCATGATTGTGAAAAACCTGAATGGTGTCATGCCAGAGCGTTGCGACATTCAGGAAGTGGATGCCATGCTGTTAAACCGTGCCTACGGTTTGCTACCTCAGTTGCGCCAGCATTTGGATGAGCAGGAATTTCACGTGGCACTGGAAGCGATTGTGGATGTAGCGCGCCATGCCAATGAATATATTGATGCGCAGGCACCCTGGAAGCTGAAAAAGGAAAACCCCGCCCGCATGGGGGATGTATTGTATAATCTGGCAGAGTGTATACGTTGTATTGCGCTGGCCTTGCAGCCTTTTGTACCGGATGCGGCGGCTCATTTGTTGAACCAGTTGAACGTGGACGAGGATAAGCGCGGTATGTTTGCTTTGCACGCCAGCCATGCATTGCAGCCGGGGATGATTTTGGCGGCACCTCAGGGGGTGTTTCCACGGTTTGAAGAGAAGAGCGGGGAAGCAGCGTAAATGAGCAAACCTGCGGCCATTCCCGCCCATGCGGCCTCTCTAACGCTGGTAGATAGCCATTGTCACCTGAATTTTCCTGACTTTAAGGAGGATTTGCCACAGGTGTTGGCCAATGCTGCTAGCCATGGGGTGAAATATCTACAAACCATATGTACCTACATGGGGGAGTTTGAGCGGGTTTACGCCATTGCGGAAGACCGACCGAATATTTTTTGCTCGGTTGGCGTGCATCCCAACCATGTTGCGGAAGAACCCTTGGTAGAGGTGGCAACCTTAGTGGAAAAAGCAGCCTTGCCTAAAGTGATTGGGTTGGGGGAAACCGGGTTGGATTATTATTATGATTATGCCCCCAAAGCCATGCAGCAGGAGAGTTTTCGCAGGCACATACAGGCCGCACAGCAAACAGGGCTGCCGATTATTGTGCATACACGCGATGCGGAAGAAGATACGGTCGCAATCTTGCGGGAGATGCGTGAGGAAGCCAATTTTCCTGCGTTAATTCATTGTTTTAGCTCTGAGCATTGGTTGGCGGAAGCCTGTCTGGACATGGGGATATATCTGTCCATTCCCGGTATTGTCACGTTTAAGAAAGCGGAAGCGTTGCAGGAATCTGTACGCCAATTGCCGCTGGAGTCTTTGTTAGTGGAGACGGATGCGCCTTATCTGGCGCCAGTGCCCTACCGTGGCAAGCGTAACGAACCCGCCTATACCTATCATACGGCACAGGCTGTCGCCGATTTGAAAGGCGTTTCTGTGGAAGAGGTGGCACGCGTGACCACCCATAATTTCTTCTCGTTATTTTCTAAAGCGAACCCGTTGGTAAAAACGGATTCATGATGCAGAAAGATACTGTTGTCTGTCTGGAAAACACCGCACCGCGACAGGCCTATTGCGGAGAAGGAGTGCGCCTGACCATACTTGGGTGCGGAGCCTCTCCGGGGGTGCCGCTGATTGGATGTGGCTGCGCGACTTGTCGGTCAGAGAATCTGAAAAATCGGCGTACACGCGCCTCGGTACTGATTGAACAGGGGGGGAAACGCCTGTTGGTGGATACTTCACCGGATTTGCGTCAACAAGCACTGCGAGAAAATTTCGCCACCGTAGATGCCATTCTCTACACCCATGCCCATGCGGATCACACGCATGGTATAGATGAAGTGCGCAGTTTTAATTTCCATGCACAGGCGGTGATACCCGCCTATGGCATTGCCGCCACACGCGATGAATTGGTGCAACGGTTTGATTATGCTTTTTTGCCCCCCATGCCTGAATATGGGTGGTTTCGTCCTGCTCTGGAGTGGCATGTGGTGCCGGATGAACCAATCACCCGGCAACGGATTGCGGACATGCAGGTTACCCTGTTCCGTCAACAGCACGGGCCGCGCTTGACCAGCCTGGGGATACGGGTTGGAGGGATAGCCTATTCGACGGATGTGAACCATCTGGACGAGGCTGCGTTTGAGGCGTTGGAAGGCGTGGAGATATGGGTGGTGGACTGCCTGACCCATCATCCCGTGCCAACCCATGCGTATCTGGAACAGGCACTTGCATGGATTGAACGGGTCAAGCCTCGCCATGCTGTGTTAACCCACATGAATCATGTGCTGGAATATGATGCGCTTTCTGCACAGTTGCCGAATGGGGTAGAGCCAGCCTATGATGGTTTGCGGCTGGAGTGGGAATGTCCGCAAAAGCCACAGGGGAAGTAAGACAGATGAACGTATTGTTTACGGAAACTTTAGGCATCGCGTCCTAAATAAAGACATCTATTGACGTTTGTGAGCAAACCAGACCCTATGCAGCTACCAGAGCAGGATTCCAAAGACATTACTGAAATGGTGCGCTCCGGAGCCTATTACCGGGAGGCCATGAAATGGTATCATGACCTCTACCACGCCCCCAATGTTCAACGTGCCTGGTTGATTGTGATTACGGTGCTGGCCAGCCTGAGTGCATTACTGGGGTTCTCCTCACTTATCTCTCTGTTGCCGATTACGGACGAAACCCCCTTGTATCTTTTGAGCGATGATGTGGATGCGGAATATACCACCATCAAGCCTTTGCAGGATAATGCCTTGCATATGAATGATACGTTGGTACGTTACTTCATTAAAACGTATGTTGAAGGCCGTGAATCGTATCAGGTACAGGTATTGGAAGCGCAAAAATCCATGGTGCGCAGCTTAAGTTCTGACGCTGAGTTTGCCCGTTATCTGCAGTATATTAGTCAGCAAAACCCGCAAAGTCCGGTGAACCAGTTGGGGCTGTATGGAGAGCGTTCGGCAACTGTTCTCTCCATGCAGTTGCATTATCCGGAAGGGACAACGGAAGAAGCGAAGCCGCTCACAACGCCACTGGGGGCAACCATTACGCTTGACGTGAAAACCGGGCAGGGAGAACAGTTGATTACATCGCAGGAGCAGGTGGAATTGCGCTTTGATTATACACCGGTGCAGGTGGATCAGCATACGGCAGAGGCGACCCCCATGGCATTTGTGGTGACGGATTACCAGCGGCGGTGATTTTTATGATGCAAAATGCGGTAGGCACTGCTAAAGGTAATGTATACATATGGTATTCAGGGATAACTGAGGTTTTATTCGTGCGGCTTTCTTGCTACATTGGTGCGATAATGCTGATCTCTGCGCTTGGCGTGGGAGCATCGGCTTCTGTTGCCTTGGCACTTAGCGAGCCGCGGGCTATCGCCACAGATAGCCGGATACGTACTATTTTGTATCATGAACATGAAGTGTTTCGCTTCACCGGGCATTATGGCTATCAGTCCAGTATTGAATTTGCGCCGGAAGAAGAGATTTTGACGATCTCTGTTGGGGATTCTTTGGCGTGGCAGATTACCCCGGTGGAAAACCGTCTTTTCCTCAAGCCGATTGAGGAAGATGCGGATACAAACATGACCGTGCTGACGGACAAGCGCACGTATCATTTTGAATTGCATGCCCGACGCACGGAAACGATGCGGGATCCGGATTTGATTTTTGCTATCCGTTTCATTTACTCCGACATGGATAGTAATTATGTCAAATCCATGCCCTACGAACAGCCGATTGAGGAAATGCTGCGGGAAAACCCCAAGCAGTTTAACTTCAATTACACCATTAGTGGCGAAGACCGGATTGCGCCGGTACGCATTTTTGATGATGGAACTTTCACCTACTTTGAATTTCCCGAAAACCTTCATGATATTCCTGCTTTTTTTCAGGTGTTGAAAGATGGCAGCGAGGCGCTGATCAACTACCGTATGCGGGATAATTTTTTGGTGGTTGAACGTATTGCGGAGAAATTTACGCTGCGTTATGGCAGCGAGACCGTGTGCGTATTTAACGAAAAGCTACTGCCAAAGCAGGCAGCTGAATAAACGTTACCCTTTTGCCCATTTTCGGTTTTGGCGGGTTTCGTTTACTATCATGCGGCTTCCCGTGGGTCGGGGTGAATGATGACCTCGGCCTCCGTAAAGAGGGCGGCAATTTGTTGTTCCAGCCTGTCCACCACCTCATGCGCCTGCCAAAGAGACATATGACCGGGTAATTCCGCGTGCAGCTGAATAAAACGTTTGCTGCCTGCCATGCGGGTTTTGAGAGCGTGATACCCCAGTAATTCTGCGTCCTGTTGCAGCAGGCTGATAATGGCCTGTTTTTCCTCGTCGGGCATTTCCTTATCCATCATACGTTCCAGTGCCTTGCGCGCCAGTTGCAGACCATTCCAGACCAAATAGGCCGCAATGCACAGAGCCAGTACGCTATCCGTTCGCAGCCATCCCATGTAATGTTGCGCCAGTAATGCTAACAGCACACTGCCATTGAGTGCAATATCCCCCACATAATGCAGACTGTCGGCTTCAATAATGCGGGATTCGGTTTGTTGAAGTACATGCTTCTGGTACAACACCAGCAACAGGGTGAGAAACACGGAGATACCCGCCGCAGCAATAGCGGCCGTAGAGTGATCCAGCGGTTGGGGCTTGAAAAGGCGCTGTCCGGCCTCCAGTGCAATCCAAAGGGCAGAGGTCAGCATAAAACCTGCTTGTGCAATGGCAGCCATATCTTCCATGCGGGTATGACCAAAGCGGTGGTCATCATCTGCCGGGCGCAACGCATAATGTGCTGCCAGTAGATTCATGACGGAGACCAGCACATCCAGCAGGGAATCCATCAACGCAGCAAACAGACTTAAAGAATCACTGTATAGCCAGCCGACCAGTTTGGTCAGGCAGAGCGATAGTGCGACGGTACTGGAAGCAACCGTTGCAGAGAGAATTAAACGCCGACGTTGACTGGCAGCCATGGTATAAGACCTTTCTATCATCATCACCATGACGAAGCAGTGGCGAGCTTTTGAAGGAGTGATGGCAGATGACAGAGACATGTTTTACAGAGCAAAGCCGCAGGTCAGGGGCGACACTGCGGCTTTATTATTTTCACCATAACATGATGAACTATTAACGATTAACGATCGTCATCATCATCGCTATATTGCTTTTCCATGCGCTCATGACGTTCTTGCGCTTCAATGCTTAAGGTGGCAATCGGGCGGGCTTCCAGGCGCTTCAGGCCAATAGGCTCCCCGGTTTCTTCACAATAGCCATATTCCCCTTCATCCAGACGGCGCAGGGCGGAATCAATTTTTTCAATCAATTTCAGGTAGCGGTTGCGGGTACGCAATTCAATGCCGGCTTCCGTTTCAATGGAAGCGCGATCCGCAATATCGGCCTCGTGCCAGTTTTCCTCTTTCAGGTGCTCCAGCGTCTCTTGAGATTCTTTCAGCAGGTCTGCACGCCAGCTTAATAATTTTTGGCGGAAATATTCCTGCTGCATGGGGCTCATGTAATCTTCCTGATCGGAAGGGCGGTAATTGATAGGAAGCTCAACCCGTTGTTTTTTGGCACTCTGATTCATGCGTTCTATCCTTGTAATCGTGAGAGGCAGAAGAAAAGGCGCCTATGTTGTAGGATTATTTTCCTAGCTTTGCAAGTTCTACCGCAGCGCGGATTTCAATTTCACGCATCAAAGCAATCAGCGCCGGGTCATCGGTATGGGGCAATTCTTCCTGCATACGTTGTTGCAGTTGTAATAAGGTAGCCTCGGGAATGGCGCCCAGCAACAGCCCAAGTTTCACATCCTCAAGCAGATCCAGCAATGCAGTGCCTTTGCGTACATAAGCCTGCTTGTTGCGGGAAGGCTGACTGGCATCTGGCAGGTCAGGGGCAAAAGTAACGGCGGCGATATCGCCTGCGGCTTGCGTAGATCCGGCGGCGGCTGTCCCCAGCGCATCTTCCAGAACAGAAGCAAAGGAGGAGCCTTCTCCGGAGCGGGCTTTGCCAGCCTTTTTACCTGCCGGGGTTTTAATGGAGCCGGAACCTTCTATTTTCATGACATCTTCTCTGGCATAGCGAAACGATGGTGGATCAGCATGGGTGGTTTGTGTCATATGCCGTATGACACAACGCACATGTTCCGTTAGCCAAACAACCAACGGGTAGCCGCAACTATACTGCGCCGGATAAGATGACATCGCAATAGGCATTTTTTGCCTGCCATCAAACCAGACCATATTCCTCCTGTCATCATGGCTCGATTGGGGCTGCGTTAGCGCGCAGTTGAGTGTAAAGATATTTGTAAAATATAATGAAATAGCTGTTGGCATATGGATTGCTTGTATTGATGCGGCATACGTGCCAGTTTCTTTCAAGGAGACATCGCAATGGTGTGGTTTCTAACACGAATGATGATTGCCAGAGGGCAGGGAAAGCAACTTTCCGGTCAGCGTGTCGTGGCGTGGGTGTTGAGTGTCCTGTTGTGTTGGGGATTGGGGGTGCCGGAAGCACACGGGCGTGTGCGCATGAAAGATGTCGTGAATTTTGAAGGTATCCGCGAAAATATGCTCATGGGCTATGGACTGGTCGTGGGTCTGAACGGAACAGGGGATAAGGTGACGAACTCCAAGTTTACGGAAGAGAGCATGGTCTCTTTTCTGGAGCGGTTGGGCGTCAATACCCGTGGAACACAATTAAAGCCGAAAAACGTGGCCGCAGTCACCGTAACAGCAACATTACCACCGTTTGCGCGTAACGGCTCTCGCATTGACGTGAATGTCAGCGCCATGGGGGATGCGAAAAGCCTGCAAGGCGGTATTTTATTAGCCACCCCGCTTTATGGGCCTGACGGTGAAGTCTATTCTGTCGCGCAAGGGGCTGTTGCAATTGGTGGTTTTGCCGCCGGTGGCGATAGTGCCAATGTTGTTAAAGGGGTGCCCACCAGTGGGGTGGTTGCCAGCGGCGGAATTGTTGAGCGCGAAGTGGGTTTTGTGCTGAATGACATGCAAAATATGAATATATCCCTTAAAAATCCGGATATTACAACTGCCAGCAATATTGCCAAAACCATCAATGCCCACATGGGGGGAGATGTGGCACGTGTGTTGGATCCGGCAACTATTTCCCTGCCAGTGCCTTATGAGTATCAGAATAATGTGATTGCCCTGTTAGCGGAAATTGAGCGTTTGGAAATTGAAACAGATCAGCCGGCACGGGTGGTGATTGATGAGGCAACGGGCACGATTGTGATGGGTGAGAATGTGCGTATTGACAAAGTGGCCATTGCACAGGGGAATCTGGTTGTTGCGGTGACGGAAAACCCTCAGGTTTCTCAGCCGGGTGCGTTTGCACCGGAAGGGGCAGAGACGGCTGTGGTGCCGCGTACGGATATTAATGTGGATGAAGGCACTGGCAAAATGGCTGTGCTGGAACGGGCGGCGACCCTGAGTGATTTGGTGCAGGGCTTGAACTCTTTGGGGGTTGGGCCGAGAGATATGATTACGATTTTGCAAAACATTAAAGCCGCCGGTGCCTTACAGGCTGAAATTGAGACGCGGTAATAGGAGAACAGACCATGAGTGCTATTAGCCAAACCGCATCCCTGCATGCACCTGCCAGTCAGATGGCAGAGTGGCAGGTTCGTCAGGCCAATAATGGGCAGATGAATGTAAAAAACTTTGCTGGAAATAGTAATAAAATAAAAGAGGTTGCTCAGGATTTTGAATCTATGTTCTTAGGTCAGATGTTACAACATATGTTTGAAACGGTGGAAAAGCCTGCCTTGTTTGATGGTGGGCATGCGGAAGAAATGTATCAATCTCTACTGACCGATGAATATGCCAAACAGGTTGCGGCGCGGGGCGGTATTGGCATCGCGGCGCATGTTGAACGACAATTGCTTAGCTTACAGGAGGTCTCCGCATGATACAGTCCATGAAAAACCCAACCATTGACATAAAAGATATTATTTCGGTTACGAAAGAACTGACGGCTGTGCTGGCAGCAGAAGTCTCTCTGCTGAAGTCTATGAAGGTGCGTGATATTGAGCCACTTCAGCGCGATAAATTGCGTCTGGCGCAGCGTTTGGATGAGATGAAGCATTACGTGAAGCAGCACCCTGAGCTGGTGCGGGAGGCTAGCGAAGAGGATTTGTCGTACTACAAGCAAGTAGCAGATGATTTCGAATACGTGATGATTCAGAACCACAATTATCTGCAAATGGCTCGGCAGGTGAATGTGCGCATCATAGGTGCCATTAAAGCCGCCGTGAAGGAGCAGCAGCCCCCTGCTACATATACCGCACGCGGAACGGATGCGGCAGCCTTGGCTGCGGCCTCGGTTCGCATTAACCAAACTTTTTAACCTGTTACATCAGGATTCTTTGTTATGGGACTGACTTTAGCACTAAATACGGCACTGACGGGGTTGAAGTCTAATCAATCCGCACTGGCGGTATTGTCCAACAATATTGCCAACGCCAATACGGAAGGCTATAGCCGCCAGTCCCTAATTTTGGAATCTCGCGTTTATAATCAAATAGGTTCAGGTGTTAGTGTAGAGGGTGTATCAAGAAATGTTGATAAGTTTTTGACACGAACGGTTATTAGTCAGACATCTGTTTACCAGAGTATGTTTGTGCGTCATGAATATCAACAGCGTATTCAGTTGCAGTTGGGGCAGCCGGGTACGGAAAATAGCCTGACGTCAAAAATGGATAATTTTTTCACATCCTTTCAGGATCTTGCTGATAATTCTGATCAGGCTTCTTTAAGAGAGAACGCAGCGCAATCTGCGTTTGCGCTGGCCAATACCGCCTCGGATCTGGCTGCGAATCTGGAAGATTTGCGTTTTGAAGCTGATCGAGATATCGCTAGAGGAATCAATAAGGTAAATGCGGATATTTCAGCATTATATCAACTCAATCGCTCCATTGCAGAAAACGCTTATTATGGCAATAGCACAGCGGAGCTGCTGGATAAGCGGGATGAGCTGATACAATCCATTGCTGAGTTCCTTAATGTGCGGGTTCAGGAGTTCAACGACGGGCAAGTGCATGTTTATACCGCTACCGGATTATCTCTGGTCGAATCAGGTCAGCGATTCCAACTGCAATATGCGCAGGCGAATTCTGTAGAGAGTTTTATCAATAAAACGCCTTCCGGGGTGATTACGGTTGCGCCAGTGGATAACAGTAACCGTGTCATTGGCCCAAGTGAAGTCTTGGTGGGGGTTTCTGAAGATGGGGTGGTGAATACCAAGCTACAGCAAGGTAAGCTACGCGCGCTGCTGGATGTGCGGGACGTGGAAATACCCAAATATCTCGATACGCTGGATGAGATGATTTACAATTTACGTAACAGCGTGAATGCCATTCATAATCAAGGCTCTGGTTTTCCTCCGCAGCGGGAAGTCACCGCGCAGCGGGAAGTGAATACGGAAGATGTGCGCCGCTGGGATGGTACCTTTAGCATGGCTCTGGTGAAGGCAGATGGAACGCCTCTGGATAATGCTTATGACACAACACCTCCCACCAATGTAGAGCGGGGTGGTTTGCGGCCTTTGCATCTCAATCTTAATTTTGACTCTGGCGAAGGGCAGGTGGGGGATCACTCTGCACAGACCATTGTGGATGAAATAAATGCTCATTTTGGGGCGCAGCGCCCGAAAGTGCACCTAAATAACCTGAATGATATGCGACTGGTCGCGCGTTCAGAGAATAATCCTCCCACGGGGAACATGAGTTTTGATCTGGATTTGGAAAATATTACCGATGATCCCGCGCAAGTGCAGATTTTGGGAGTGGCCACGGTACCAGCAGCAGCGGCAACCTTTACTGCGGCGGGGCTGGAGGTGCAGGCCGGAGAAAAAATGCGTACCGGCAATGATTTGACCATTGATGTGACCGGTATGGCAGCGGTCACCACCATTCAGGTGCAGGTACAGGTGACAAACCCTGCGGATGGAACGGTGGAAACCGCGACCATAGAATATACCTACAACCCGTTTGCAACCGATATCAAAAATGACCGCTACTGGGCAACGGCGGTGACGGCGGGGACAGCAACGATTGAGAACCCAATCGCCACACAGCCGTATGCCGTGGCGGAGTTTGTGGATGCGGAAGGTAATGTGGTGGCGCAGGGGGAGGAGGGGTTTATCCGCGTACGTCCCCTGAGAAGCGATGCCTACATTGCCACGACAGATGGCACCAGCGTGGATTTGGGGGAGTTGAGTGGCGACCCGGCCATTGAAGGAACTAATTTTGGTTTGGGGCATTATTTTGGCTTCAATAACTTTTTCAACGAAAATTATTTTACGGATACGGACAGTATAACCAACTCTGGGTTCAACCTGTCTGTACGGGAAGATATTTTGAACGATACCAACCTCATTAGTACCGGTCAGCTTTCGCAAACCTTGCAGCCGGCGGCCAGTGGACTTGGGCCGTATTATACGTTTGAACTGGGGATTGGAGACGGACGTATTGCACAACAAATAGCGGATATTTCGTTGCAAAGTGTGCGGTTTGAAGAAACAGGCTTGCTGCCTGTGACGTACCAGAGTTTTTCGTCCTTCAGTGCATCTTTTATTGCTGCGGGATCTACCGAAGCGGTCTTTACCCAGCAAAAAATGGAAAAAGAAGAGGTCTTGCTGGAAGGGTTTAAAGAAAAATCCGCAGCGGTGAGTGGGGTGAATATTGATGAAGAAATGGCCAATACCATTATTTATCAAAATGCTTATGCCGCCTCTGCGCGGGTGATTAC
This sequence comes from uncultured Rickettsiales bacterium, assembly GCA_964538615.1. Lineage (GTDB taxonomy): Bacteria > Pseudomonadota > Alphaproteobacteria > Rickettsiales > RI-342 > CAZIGK01. Next base: position 71,724 of record CAZIGK010000007.1, read on the forward strand.
GGTCACGAACGAAATGTTTGATGCTTTAATTCAGGCTACCTGATACGTAAATTGAGGATGAAGAACCATGGTTGCTAACCGTACCAGTACGTTGCAGTTTCACCAGACCTTGTTGGGTAATTTCTCCCGCGTGCAGGGGGATTTGGTGAAGTTACAACGCCAGATATCCAGTGGCCGTATTGCGGATACGTTTCAGGAATTGAACGGCAAGGTGGAAAAAGTTTCTTCCTACGAGTTCAAACTGAGCGTGACCACACAGTATGTGGAATCCAACACGCAGGCCATTGCACGGCTTGAAACCATGAATGGTGCTGTCGGCAGTGTTATTAGTGTGACCAATGAACTGCAAAGCCTGATTACCCAGGCTCGTGGCGCAACCCAAGCGCAATACCCGATTTTTGCACAGGCGGCCATGTCTAAGCTGGATCAGATTGCCGGATTTTTGAATACCAACATTGGCGGGCGCTACCTGTTTGCGGGAACCAAAACCAATGTCCCCCCCGTGATGAGTCCTGTGCCGAACAATGTGAATCTGGGCGTGCCGGATACCAATTATTATCAGGGGAATACGACCGATCAATCGGTTCGGGCGCAGGAAAATATTGAAGTTAGCTACGGTATTCGGGCGGATAATATTGCTTTTCAGAATCTGGTGGCTTCTGTTCATATGTTTGTGGATGGGTTGAACAACAATAAAATGGTGAATATTGAAGCAGCTCTGGAGCTTTCTAATGCTGCGCAGGAAGGTTTGAATGCGGTACAGTCCAAAATCAATGGGGATTCTGTATTGCTACAGGACATCAACAGTTTTCATGGGGCAACGGATGCGTATGTGCGGGGCATTGTGGGGGAAGAAACCGCCACGGATGTGGCCAAAGCCTCGACAGAAGTGGCGCTGAATGAGGCGATTTTGCAGGCATCATTCTCCGCCTTTGCCACGGTGAATAACCTGCGTCTGACCAACTTCCTGTAGGGATGTTAACGATGCAGTAAAAACTAATCAGTAAGCTAAAAAGGAGACGTTGATTATGTGGATGGGAAATCAGAATACTATGGGTGTTAGCGAAACCACACCGCCAGTTTCTGCACAGGCGGTGGATATGAATGCCAGTTCGATTGAAGTGGAAACCCGCTTTGGTAAAGCCACGATTTACCCGGCCAGAGCGATTCAGTTCCGTAATGGGTTGCTGGGGTTTGAAGGATTGGATCGTTTCTGCCTGACAGAGTTCCCCATGCAGCGTATGCAGCATTTTAAGCTTTTGCAGTCATTGGACGACAAAGATTTGTCCTTTATTACCCTGCCATTGGCGATTCATAATGACTTTATTGCGGCAGAAGATGTGCTGGATGCAGCCAAGAGCCTGTCTATACCCACGGAGCATCTGGCGGTTTTGCTGATTGTATCGGTGCATCGGCGGGTGAATGTCGTGAATCTTTCCGTCAATGCACGGGCACCGTTGCTGGTGGATGTGGATCGGAAAGTGGCGTATCAGCATGTATTTGCCAACAACCGGTATGATATACGGCATCCGGTATCTTATGCAGATGGTACTTCTGCGAAGGCTGCCGTGCCAAGTGCATCATAAGCATACCCGTACAGGCTCGCTTACAGGCCCGGTTACAGGCCCGGTTACAGGCCCGGTTACAGGCATGCCCCCTTGCTGGAAACGACTGGTGATGGGGCATGTTTTGTTTACAAAACGCGTGTGTTGAGCAAGGCATTCCGCAATAGAAGTCACCGGAGCATCGAACAGTCAGTCATTGTAGCAAAAAGCGATGGCGTGCAACGCGACTATCAGGAATAGGCTGTTTTTGCGTGGGATATGTCACGTGAAAGGCGCCTTACCCGCTCAGGATGACGACAAATCAACGGTTGAGTGGGAAAGATACACTCTAAAATAGCGTGCCCCAATCCGCCACTTGTTGTGCAGCATGTGCCAGCATCGCTTTCAATTCTGGCCCCATCGCATCCATTGCCCAAACAATCGTTGCGGTGGCGATGGCGGCAATAATGGCATATTCAACAGCTTGTGCGCCGGATTCTGATTGGAGAAAAGCCTGAGTATCTTTACGCATACGTAGTAGCCTTTACGCGGATAACATAATGCCATACTAACATAGTAACATGACAAAAAAACGAAGAAAGCATAAGATTGTGTCGTGACCAGATATTTCACGGTCTGCCATGTGATGGCGTGAGCTAACAGGAGTTCTGCATGCAAAAAACAGCCTTGGTAAACGCGTTCCGTTGTCTGGCGGCGGATTGTCCGGATACCTGCTGCAAAGGCTGGGGGATGCAGGTGGATAAAGCGCATGTTGAGCTGTACCGGCAGCAGGCGCCCGAATTGCTGGATGCCGTGACCCATGGTGAAGCAGAGCATATTATGCGTCGGGACACTACAACGGATTATTGCGTGAAATATGCCGGGGGATTGTGTAGCATTCATGCGCAATACGGAGAACAATTTCTGGGGGATGCCTGCCATTTATACCCTCGCTCTACCAAGCGATTGGGAGAGCATATGACCATGACCGCGGCTATGTCCTGTCCGGAGGTTGTGCGTTTGCATCTGACATTAGAGAAACCCACAGAATGGCAGACGGACGGCGAAGCAACACGCTTGCCGGAAAATTTGCGGGACTATACACCGGAGGGAATGTCGGCAGAGGATGCATGGCAGATTCACGAAAGCCTGTTACGCTATGGCGATGACCCAGCCATCACCAGCAGGCTGTGGTTGGTTGCGCTGCATAATGTGGCGCGCTCTTTGCGCTGTCAACCACCGCAAAATTGGGCGGCAGCCACGGGTTTTTATCTGCGGTCAGCGTCGCAGCTACGGGTGGAACCGGTCGTGGATGCGATGATGCCGTATCGACTGTTGCAGCTTTTTACCCTGTTGCTGCGTGCGGGTAGTGCAAGTATGAAGGCGCGCCTTACCCCCTTGCGAGATAAAATGGCGTTGTTGCTGCGTGTGACCCTTGATGAAGAAGACGCCAGCCTGACGTTGGATGGTACCCCGGCACATTTACAAGCGGCTCTTCAGGCACGTTGGACAACGCTTGCAAATGCGGCTGATGTGGATGCATGGCTTAAACGTTGGGTTGCCGGAGAAATACAGTGTTTTATGTATCCCCTGGGGGGGCTTGGTCAGGATGTGCTGGAGCGCACCCAGATATTGGCGGTGAAATATGCCCTGTTGCGTTTGGCGCTACAGGCGCAGATTGAGCCGGGAAAGGCGTTGTCGCAGGATGTGGTGATAGACGTGATGTATCAGTTAGCACGTTATCTGGATCACCTGTCGGATGCCACGTTGCTACTGAGTTTAATTCAGGATGCGGGATGGAATGCTGAAGGCGCCATGAACGGCCTGCTGCTGGGGGGGTGAGGGGGGGCTTGCTCTTTTGGGTTAGGTATGCTGGTGTGCCCTATATATCACACAAGCCACTTTTTGATGCCGGGCATGCACCCACGCATTGCAATCAGGCACTGAGCAAGATAGCATAATAGTCGGATAGGTGCATTTTGCATCGGTCTGGGGCGTCGAAACCCCTCAGCGTTAGCGGTCGTAGTGCGACCGATATCATAGCACTCCTCGGCTCTTTAGGGTCGGGGAGGTGTCATCGTATGTTCAGGGTTTGCCTTTGCGGCTGAAGCCTAAAGGATGGCACGGACCTTTCTAATGCTAGGTTTTTCGAACTCCCCGACCACCAGAGAGCTTTGTTACTTCTGGTGGTTTTCACGATTTTGTTCAAAACTTACCGAAAGGCTTTTCGACTATGAAGAACTATATTATTTCCGGCTGTCTTTCCCTTACTGCGCTGGCTCTTAGTAGTACTGCACAGGCGGCAGAACCCCACGATGTTTATGCCGGTATTACGGGTGGGTATAGTATGACCAATGCGGATGCAACGCTGACGGGCTTTCTGCCGTTTGATGTAGAGCCAAAAGGTTGGGACGCAGGGTTAGTTATTGGTTATCGTCATATTATGCCAAATAAGGTGTTCCTAGGCATTGAAGGCGAGTATGTCTGGTCTAATGCAGATGATAATCTTGCAGGCGTTTTGGAATATGAGAAAAAAAATTCCTACGGTATTTACTTTAAGCCGGGCTACCAAGTGACAGATAAACTGGATGTTTTTGGAACATTAGGATACCGTTGGAATGAGTATGAAGCGACTGTTGTTGGATTCGGCAGTGATGAAGACACGCTGGGAGGTTGGACGCTTGGTGCTGGCGCAGAATGGCATTTTACTCCGATGATAGGTGTGTCTGCTGAGTATCAGTATGTAGGGTTGGAAAAGAAAAGCTATGACTATGGAGGAGGGACGACATTGAATTACGATGGAAATGAAAATGTCATTAAAACCGCACTGAAGTTTCATTTTTAGTGCGCCGAGCCATGTTTCTTTTTTTCGACCTTTTATGATTACTTGCCCTGCTCATCCCTATAGTGAGCAGGGATTTTTTTTCGTGGATGCCTGCCTTCGCAGGCATGACGAGATGTATTTAGGTCATTGGGACAAGAAGCGAGCACAGGAGTGCGAGCCTTTGAGCCGAGCGTCAGCGAGAGGGCGAAGCCACGCCAACGGTTGTGTCATGCGCAGGCAAGCAGGCCTGCGCCAGCCTTGAGCCGCCCTCATTTGCGAGACAGTAGTCGAGCAAGGAGGGAATAAAATAACCGAATGGAGCCAAAGAGAAGATTTCCCGACTACGCAGTCGCTTTGTGTATGCCTTGCACTGGGGTGTCATTCAGTGGTTGTTCCAGCCGATGCAGCATCTCTTTGGGGCAGATTTGCCAGAAATGGTGTTTTTCCCATTCCCATTGCAGCAAAATATTATGTGCCCAGAGAGAATCGGTTTCCGCCACATGCTGTTCAATGAGGCTATGGAGCCTGCTTTCCCAATAATGGCTGCCGAGACGCTGGTGAATGATGGTTTCCGGGTTGAGTTTTTCCGGTAGTTTTTGATGTGGATCATAGAGAAACGCCATGCCGCCCGTCATACCAGCACCGAAGTTAATGCCGATATCCCCCAGAATGACCACGGTTCCTCCCGTCATATATTCGCAGCCATTGGTGCCACAGCCTTCCACCACGGCAGATGCACCGGAGTTGCGCACGGCGAAGCGTTCACCGGCTTGTCCGGCGGCGAATAAGAACCCTGCGGTTGCACCATACAGTACGGTATTGCCGATAATGGTGTTTTCCTGTGTCAATAGCACGGAAGACGGGCGAGGGCGCACCACAATGGTGGCACCGGATAAGCCTTTGCCCACGTAATCATTGGCATCGCCGATGACTTCAATTTTCAACCCTTGCACGCCAAATGCCCCCAATGATTGCCCGGCAGAGCCACGCAGCTTCAGGGTGATATGGCCGGTATGCAGCGTATTTTGCCCGTAATGGCGTACCAGATGCGAAGAAAGCCGTGTGCCGATGGAGCGATGGGTATTGCTGATACCATAGGCCAGCTCTACTTTTTCTCCACCGGAAAGGGCGCGTTTTGCATCCTGCATCATTTGTGCATCCAGCGTGGGGGGAACTTCATTGCGTCCTTGCATGCGGTAGCGTACCGGGCTGGCGCCGGGGTCAGCACGCACGAGCAGGGGAGCCAGATCCAGTGCATCCAGATCTTCATGTCCTTGTCCTATCTGTCGCAGCAGGTCAGTGCGACCAACAACCTCATCCAGCGAGCTATAACCAAGGGAGGCGAGAATTTCCCGCACTTCTTCTGCGATGAAGCTGAGTAGATTAATGACTTTTTCCACGGAGCCATCAAATTTTGCGCGGAGTTTTTCATCCTGCGTGCAAATGCCCACGGGGCAGGTGTTGCTGTGGCATTGACGTACCAGCAGACAACCCATGGCGACCAGCGACAGGGTGCCGATGGCGTATTCTTCGGCTCCCAGCATGGCGGCGATGACAATATCCCGTCCAGTGCGTAAGCCCCCATCCGTTTGCAGTTTTACCCGGTGCCGCAGGCCATTCAGGGTGAGGACCTGATTGGTTTCTGCCAGACCAATTTCCCAAGGCATGCCCGCATATTTTATGGAGGTCATGGGGCTGGCACCCGTGCCACCGGAATGGCCGGAGATGATAATCTTATCCGCCATGGCTTTCACCACACCGGCCGCGATGGTGCCGATGCCGGTATTGGATACCAGTTTGACGGAGACCAGGGCATCCGGATTGATTTGTTTCAGGTCGTAGATAAGCTGCGCCAGATCTTCAATAGAGTAAATATCATGGTGTGGTGGTGGGGAGATGAGCGTTACCCCCGGTGTGGCATGCCGCAGGCGGCCAATCAGTTCTGTCACTTTAAAGCCGGGTAACTGCCCACCTTCGCCGGGTTTGGCTCCTTGTGCGACTTTGATTTGAATTTCGCTGCAATGGTTGAGGTAGTCTGCGGTGACACCAAAACGACCGGACGCCACCTGCTTGATGCTGGAATTGGCGTTATCCCCGTTGGGAAGTGGTTGGAAGCGGCGTGCGTCTTCACCCCCCTCACCGGAGTTGGAAGCCGCGCCGATGCGATTCATGGCAATGGCCAGTGTTTCGTGGGCTTCCGGGCTTAGGGCGCCCATGGACATAGCGGGAGCGATAAAGCGTTTGCGTATATCGGTAATGGATTCCACCTTATCCAGCGCAAGGGGCTGGCGGTCACTATCAAAACCCAATAAGTCCCGCAGTTGCATGGGGGGCTGGGCATAGACTTTTTCGGCATAATTCAGGTAGCTGCGGTATTTGCCAGAGGCGCAGGCTTCCTGTAGCAGGTGGATTAGGGTGCCATCATGGGCGTGGTGTTCTCCACCGCTGCGAATGCTGTAATATCCCCCGATAGGTAGCGAGAGAGTGGGGCTGTTAAAGGCCTGCTGATGCAATGCCAGCACACGGTTTTGAATGCCTTTCAACCCAATGCCGGAAATGCGGGAAGCAATGCCGGGGAAGTAACGCGCCACGAGTGCGCGGGACAAGCCAATGGCTTCAAAATTTTTGCCGCCACGGTACGAGCTGATGATGGAAATACCCATCTTTGACATGATTTTTAACAGGCCGTCCGAAATGGCTTTTTTGTAGTTCAACAAAAGTTGTTCCAGAGAAAGCTGGCTAAGTAGCCCTGCTTTATGACGTTTCACCAGCGTGGCTTCCGCCAGCCATGCGTTAACGGCGGTGGCGCCCAGACCAATTAAGACAGCGAAGTGATGGGCATCTAGACAATCTGAGGCGCGAACAATCAGTGAAGATTGTTTGCGTACACCGCGTTCGACCAGGTGCGTATGCACCGCACTGGCCGCCAGAATGGAGGGAATGGCGCAGCGTTCGGCATTCATGGATTCATCGGATAGAATAAAATCGGTGCGGCCTGCTTTAATACCGGCATCCACCGCCTTTAGCAGTTGGTTTAATCCCGCTTCCAGCAGGTTGCCTTTACCCTGCGCAGGGAAGGTCGCATCCAGCACGGTGATGGTTGTGGCAAGCTTCTGCTTCAGCGCGTCCATATCCGCATTTAGCACGACCGGGGTTTTGAGCAACAGCAGGCCGCATTGCTCTGGATTTTCTTCCAGAATATTGCCACGGTTGCCGATGCGGGTGTAGAGCGACATGACTCCACGCTCCCGGATAGGGTCTATGGGCGGGTTGGTTACCTGACTGAAATGTTGCCGGAAAAAGGGAGCCAGCCCACGGTAATGTTTAGCCAACACAGCGATGGGAGTATCATCCCCCATGGAGCCAACGGCTTCTTTACCATCCCGTGCCATGGGGGTGAGGATGTGCTCCATATCCTCTCGTGTCAGGCCAGCGGCACGTTGTAGCCGGGTCATGGTGTCTTCCTGAATGCGGGAAGAGAACTCCGTGGCTGTGGCGGGAGGCACGTGCAGAAGTTCAACATTCTTTGCCCATTCCGCATAGGGCTGGCGTGCAGCCAGACGATCCAGCAGGGCAGGGTAGTCATAGAACTTGCCGTCTTCCAGATGCACAGCAATCATCTCGCCGGGGCCAAGTTTGCCATTTTTCAGTACCTCGGCATCTTTCACTGGTACCATGCCGGATTCGGAACCCACCAATAGCAGGCCATCGCTGGTGATGCTATAGCGCAAGGGGCGCAGGCCGCTTCGATCCAGCCCTGCTAATAGCCAGGTACCATCGGTGGCGGCCAGTGCTGCCGGGCCATCCCACGGTGCCATCACGCAGTTGGCATAATTGAACAGGCCTTTATGCTCCTCCGATAATTGCTGGCCGCGTGACCATGCGGGGGGAACCATAATGGCTTTGACCATGGGGAGTTCGCGTCCGGCACGAATCAGCAGTTCCATCACCACATCCAGACAGCCGGTATCGGACAGGTTCCCCTGCACCACGGGCACAATATCTCCCATATGCTTGCCGAAAAGAGGGCTGGCGATATTGGCTTCATGGCTTTTCATCCATGCGACATTGCCTTTGACGGTATTGATCTCGCCATTATGGGCGACAATACGGAAAGGTTGCGCCAATGGCCATACCGGTGCGGTATTGGTGGAAAAACGCTGGTGGAAAATGGCAAAACGGCTGATGAAGCGTGTATCCTGCAGGTCAGGGTAAAAATCTTCCAATTGTTCTGCTTTAAACAAACCTTTGTAGATAATGGAGCGGCAGGAGAGGGAGCAGATATAGAAATCCCGTACCGATTGCGCGTGTGCTTCTTTTTCTATGCGGCGGCGGATGAGGTAGAGGTTGCGTTCAAATTGTTCGGTGGCTTCGTTTTTTTTGCCGGAAAGGAGGATTTGCGCAATTTCGGGGCGGGTATTGTTGGCCTCTTCCCCGATGACTTCCGGGTTGACGGGCACTTGCCGCCAGCAAAGAATTTCGTAGCCGAGGCGTAAAATTTCCTGCTCCACCAGCGTGCGGCAACGTTCCTGCATGGCGAAATCACGACGGGGGAGGAACAGCATGCCCACCGCATACGGGTGGTTGTTGGGAAGTTTTTTGCCATGGCGTTCCAGCTCGGAGCGAAAGAAGGCTTCCGGTAATTGCAGGTGGATACCCGCGCCATCCCCGGTTTTGCCGTCTGCATTCACTGCCCCCCGGTGCCAGACCGCTTTCAGGGCAGCAATGGCAGATTCCACCACCTGACGGCGTGGCTGGCCATCCAGTGCGGCGATACAGCCGACGCCACAGGCATCGCGTTCATCTTCCGGGCGGTAGAGGCCGTGGGTTTGCAGGTGCGTTTGCAGGTGAGGTTGGTAGGTCATGGTTTGCCTCCTGTCGATAGGGTCGCGTTATGCCCGCGCAGACGGGCGTTCACGTGTTTTGGTCGTAACTGTTTGGAACAAGTTGCTGAGGTATGGTTTTTGATCATAAAATGGATGGGTGTTTCAGGATGGCGGGTTTTGTTGTGCGGGGATGTCCACCTGTGCGGGCATGACGGGGGAAGACCGTGTAGTAGCAAGGGTGAGGGAGATGACTCACGCGGCTTTGCGAGAACTGTGGTGTTGGCTCATGTAATGCAGCATTGCATCCGCCGCTTCCCGACCATCGCGGATGGCCCAGACCACCAGTGACGCGCCGCGCACGATGTCTCCTGCGGCAAATACGCCAGATAAGTGGGTCATATTTTGGGTATCCACTTTTAGGGTTCCCCATGGGCTGACCTGTAAAGCAGGTTCATTCCACAGGGTCGGCAGGTTATCGGCGTCGAAGCCGAGGGCGCAGATGACCAGATCCGCTTCCAGAGTATATTCACCATCCGGTACGGGTTCCGGTTTCTGGCGTCCAGAGGCATCCACTGCACCAAGGCGCATGGGTTGCACCATCAGGCCGCGTACAGCGCCATCCCCCAGAAAAGCTTTGGGCGCAGAGAGCCATTTGAACTGCACGCCCTCCTGTTCCGCATGCCAGACTTCTTTTTGGCTGCCGGGCATGTTTTGCCGGTCACGGCGGTAGAGGCAGGTCACAGAGGTTGCCCCCTGACGGATGGAGGTGCGCACACAATCCATGGCGGTATCACCACCGCCAATGACCACCACTTTTTTACCTTCCGCATTCAGCGTGCCGGCATCAAATGCGGCAACTGTATCTCCCAGACCTTTGCGGTTGCTGGCAGTCAGAAAGTCCATGGCAGGAACAATATTCTTCAGGTTCGCGTTGGGGATACTCAGTTCCCGTGCTTTATAGACACCGGTGGCAATCAGAAGGCTATCGTGCTGTTGGCGTAACTGCGCCAGCGTATGGGTAGAGCCAATGTCAGCTCCCAGCACAAACTGTACGCCACTTTGTTCCATCCATTCCCGGCGGCGCAGCACAATTTGCTTATCCAGTTTGAAGTTGGGAATACCGTAGATAAGAAGCCCGCCCACGCGGTCGTAGCGGTCATAGACCGTGACGCTGCACCCGGCACGGCGCAAGCGTTCTGCCGCAGCAAGACCCGCCGGACCCGCACCGATAATGCCCACAGAATAGTTGTTTTCTTCTGCGGGAGTGAAGGGCTCTACCCAGCCTTCCGCAAAAGCGGTATCGGTGAGGAACTTCTCAATGGCGCCAATGGTAATGGCGTTGAAGTCTTTATTGACCACACAGTTACCTTCGCACAGGCGGTCTTGCGGGCAAATACGGCCGCAAATTTCCGGGAAAGTGTTGGTTGCGGCGGAGGTTTGATAGGCTTCTTTCAGGCGGCCTTCTGCGGTTAGCATTAACCAGTCCGGAATATTATTTTGCAGGGGGCAGTGCACATGGCAGAAGGGAACGCCGCATTGCGAACAACGGGAGGCTTGTTCTTCCGCCTTCTCCCGATGGTAGCCGGCATAGATTTCCTGAAAATCCTCCCGACGTTCCATGGCGGCGCGCAATTCGGGGTAGGATTGTTGGATTTCCGCAAATTTTAGCATGGTGCATCCCTGTTGGGTATTTTCATCGTTAAGGGATGCAACAGATTACAGGGTGCGGTGCAGCTTGGCTAGGAAAAATAAACATAGCGTGATGACGCTATCTCTAACACAGCACCGGATGCCCATTGCCCCCGGTGCTGTGAAACGTTCATGCGGTGATGCAATCAGGCTGCTTCGTGCTTCTTCAGCATTGCAACAATCTGGTCTTCCAGTAACAGGCGTTCTTTTTTCAGTTTGCCCAATTCTTCATCGGAAGCGGTTTCAATGTGCTGTTCAATGCGCACAATGTTTTTATCCAGTTGGTGGTACTGATCCAGCAGGCGGGCAAAATGGGGGTCGCGCATTTTCAGGCTATGAATTGCTTCATGGTATTCTGGCAGCAGGCTGCTGATATCGTGATGGTTTGGCATGGCAAAGGAACCTCTGGTTGGGAGCGAATAAGGCGCATATGCTACCATGAGCAGGCGCCCTAGCCGTGATGCATGTCACAAGGCGCATAAAATGAGCATTAGTTTCCGGGGAGGAGATGCTGTTTAGGTGGTTTTTTTCACAGCCGAGACTGTGGCGGGCGCCTCTGCAATCGGCTGTGGGCGGTCACGGCTGCTGTGTGTAGTGCCCGGTGTTGGCCACGGCTTCCAGCCGTTGTGCCAGAAACTGACCGCTTTCCTGCGCGGGTTCTGCCAGTGCTTTTGGTGCATTCAGTACCAGCACGCCGCTACCGAGCATTCCGCGTCCGCTATCCCGCGGTTCATGGGTGCGCAATTCGCTCAGCAGAGTATCCCGTGGGAGCAATTGTTGCAGGGCTTTTACCATGGGCAGGTGATAGCCTGCGGGTAGAATAGGGTACCATACCGCAATGATAGCCCGTGGTGCCTGTTGCAACATATAATCAACCGTTTCAACGGTTTGTTGATATTCCTGTTTTACTTCAAAGCTGGGGTCAATGAGGATCAGGTTTTTCTGGTTGGCATCCAGTAGTTCCGGCACCTGATCATGTCCATTGCGGTAGAATAACCGCACATGACGATGTGGCGCGAAACAGCGTTTAAGTGCATCAAACTCTCTGGGGTGAAGCTCACACAGATGAAGGGGGTCATGTTTGCGTAGCAGTTGTAACGCAATCCATGGAGAGCCGGGGTAGCTGAGCAATAACCCGCGCTCATTCATGCCACGTACAACCCCCAGAAGCTTTTTGACCCCGAACGGCAGCAAATGTGGTGGCAAAAGCCATAAGCGGTTGATGCCCTGCATGAATTCTGCATTGCGCTTTGCTTCGGGTGCGGTCAGGTCGTAACGGCCACGGCCAGAGTGGGTTTCAAAGTAATGCAGTTGTTTGCTATCCCGCGTGAGGCTATGCATTAGCAGTGCCAGAATGCTATGCTTATGCACATCTGCGGCGTTGCCCGCATGGTACATATGTTGGTAGCTCAGCATGGTATCCTGTTCCCCCGGCCGTCATGGTGGTGATAGGAGGCTAACTGTGAGGGCAAAGCGGGAGTGTGGCAAGCAAAACATGCCATGTGCCTGAAAAAGAAAGCCCATGCGCTTTTGGTGGGTGTGTTGGTGCTGACTCTGTGTTACAACGGCTTCTTCCTTGTGTCCCATTTGCCAGCGTTAGGAGAACATCCCTATGCCCTATTCCAATGTGTTGCAACTGATTGGTCAGACGCCATTGGTAAAAGTCAACCACTTGGACACAGGCTGTTGTGAACTCTACCTGAAACTGGAAAGTCAGAACCCCGGTGGCTCCATTAAAGACCGCATTGCGCTTTCTATGATAGAGGCGGCGGAAGCGGATGGTTTACTGAAACCCGGCGGCCTGTTGGTAGAGGCCACGGCTGGCAACACGGGCTTGGGGTTGGCATTGGTGGCCAGTCAAAAAGGGTATCGGTTGAAGCTGGTGATTCCCGATAAAATGAGTCAGGAAAAAATATTCCATGTCAAAGCACTGGGAGCCGAGGTGGTGATAACACGTTCGGATGTTGGAAAGGGGCACCCGGAATATTATCAGGATATGGCAGAGCGCATTGCCAAAGAGGAAGGTGGATTTTACGTGAATCAATTTTCCAATCCCGCCAACCCACGCACGCACATGCATTCTACCGGGCCGGAAATCTGGCAACAAATGGATGGCAAGTTGGATGCGATGGTCGTGGGAGTGGGCTCCGGTGGCACCCTGACCGGCTTAGGGCGATATTTTAAGCAAATATCCGGTGGGGCAGTAGAAATGGTGCTGGCAGACCCGAAAGGATCCATTCTGGCGCCGTATGTGCAGGATGGTGTGATGATAGAGCCGGGGAGCTGGCTGGTAGAGGGTATTGGAGAAGATTTTATTCCTGATAATTGCGATCTCTCTCTGGTTGGTCAGGCCTATAGTATTGGTGATGACGAGGCCATTGCCACTTCCCGCGAGGTGTTGGCGAAGGAAGGCATATTATGCGGTTCATCCTCCGGCACATTGATAGCGGCAGCGTTAAAATATTGTCGGGAACAGAGCGCCCCTAAACGCGTAGTGACACTGGTCTGTGATACGGGGGGGAAGTATTTGTCTAAAATATATAACGAATACTGGCTGGATGACCATGGCATGATGGCACACCCGATGCACCATGATTTGCGGGATTTGATTGCGCGCCCACATACCCGGCACGGGGTGGTCGTTGCGCATCCGGGGGATACGCTGGGAGCAGCGTACCGAAAAATGAAGATGCACGATGTTTCCCAATTACCGGTGATGCATGGAGAAAAACTGCTGGGGTTGCTGGATGAGACAGATATTTTGCTGTGTATTATGGATAACCCGGCAGGGTTTCACATGAAAGTGGCGGATGCAATGGTGACAGAGCTGGTGACGATTCAGGCCGGAGAACCTATGGAGTCTCTGCTGCCGGTCTTTCGTAGAGGGTTTGTGGCGATTGTACTGGAGGGAGAGCGGTTTTTAGGCCTCATCACCCCCATTGATCTGTTGAAATATCTGCGGTTACGTACTGCGCAGTAACCTATTGTAGAGGATGTGTTTATATGAGCTATCGTGATGTCTCGCATGCAGCTTACCCCGCAGCCAACCAAGCACTGGAACATGATCACACCGCACATGCGGGGTTTGATACGAAGGCGATTCATGCCGGGCAATTTCCTGATCCGGCAACGGGTGCTGTGATTACCCCCATTTACGCCACCTCTACCTACAAACAGCCGGAACCGGGTGTGCATATGGGCTTGGATTATTCTCGCAGTCATAACCCCACACGTTTTGCCTATGAGCGTGCTATTGCCGCTTTGGAAGGTGGAAAAGCTGGATTTGCCTTCGCTTCGGGTATGGCAGCCGCCGCAGCCGTGCTGGAGTTGCTACCTGCGGGTAGCCATGTCATTGCGACCGATGATTTGTATGGTGGTACATATCGGTTGTTTGAACGGGTGCGCAAAAGCAGTGCCAACCTGTCTGTCACCTATGTGGATGTGGCGGATGTGCAGGCCGTGACTGCGGCAATTCAGCCTAATACGCGCATGCTGTGGGTTGAAACTCCCACTAACCCGCTACTGAAACTGGCGGATTTGGCAGCGTTAGCGGATATTGCAGGGAAAGCCAATCTATTGCGTGTGGCGGATAATACTTTTGCCAGCCCGTATTTGCAACAACCACTGGCGTTGGGGTTTGATGTAGTGCTGCATTCCGCCACCAAATACATCAATGGCCATTCCGATGTCGTGGGGGGAGTATTGGTAGCGGGAACCGATGCGCTGGCAGAGCAGATAGGGTTTATGCAGAATGCGACAGGAGCCATTGCCGGGCCGTTTGATAGTTTTCTGGCGCATCGAGGGCTGAAGACGTTGGGATTGCGTATGCGTCAGCATTGCGAAAATGCGCAGATTCTGGCGGAATGGCTGGAGACGCATCCTGCTATTGAACGGGTTATTTACCCCGGACTGCCCAGCCACCCGCAGCATGCGATTGCGGTAAAGCAGATGCGGGCAGGGGGCGGCATGATTTCCGCCATTGTGAAGGGAGGAGAAGCCGCAGCCCGACAGATGTTGAGCCGCTGCCGAGTGTTTACGCTGGCGGAATCGCTGGGTGGCATTGAAAGCCTGATTGAGCATCCGGCTATCATGACCCATGCTTCCATTCCTACAGCGGTACGCCGCAAGATAGGCATTGACGATGGATTGATTCGCCTCTCTGTCGGCATTGAGGATGTCGAGGATCTTCAGGCTGATTTGCAGCAGTCGTTGATGCGTTAAACACGTTGGTTGGCGCAGATTAGACGCATTTTTTTGTTCTATGGCAGGTGATTGCTGTACGTATGGTTTACATGCAAAACGCATGGCAAGCTTGGTAATGCGCGCCATCCACGATAGCGTGGCATAGGTCATGAAAATTTCATGCTTCTGTCATGGATTTGTCATGCGCCGGAGATAGGGTATTGCAGCCGCAGAAAAAGCGGAAAGATACACCCCTAAGCAATGAAGTCCTTTCCATGACAACACCGACACCACGCAAATTATTGAATGCTATCTATAGTGATACCCAGCTCACGGATCATGCTGCTTATGAAGCGAATGAAGCACGTATGGCCAGAGCACGCGATACATTTCGGGGACATACGACAGAAAACCGAATGGTGTTTGATTTGGTCGTTGCGTTGGCAACGGCACTGCAACGGGAAGGTGAACCTTTGCGATTGCTGGATATTGGTACGGAGGATTCGGATAATATTACCCGTATTGTACAACAGATGCTTGAGCAGGGTTTGGCGCAACCTGAGGTGATGGTGACGGATATTCGCCCGGAAATGCAGTCGAAAGTGCAGGCAACTTTCAGAGAGCGTGGGCTGCCGCTGCCCCAAGGTGTATTTGGCGATATGACAGATTTTACGCAGCATGGCGCAGGTGAGATGCTGGAGGCCTTGGGAGTCACCGATGATCATGCACCGGATGTGGTGTTGTTTTCCCATGTCGGATATTATGTTCCATCTGACATGTTGCCGCGTGCGATGCATGAAATTAGCGGGCTGACGCATGCACGAGGGGTGAATGTGAGTATTCATTCGGATGGAGATTCAACATTTGACCGTTTGCGCGTGGCACTGGGGGCAGAAATTCATGCGGAAGATAACGCCATGCAAGCAACCCATGGCCGCATTATGCAGGCGCACCGAACCAATAAACAGCCCTTTTTTGAAGTGCGTGTTCCGGCATCTTTGCTGCTGCCGAATGCGCCGGAAGTATTGAAAGCGGCGTTTTTTGCTGATGTGAGACAGGCTCCACCTGAAATGCTGGCGCGCGCTGATTACGCGACATACCGGAATATACTGGAAGCGATGACTTACAAAACGCCCTATGCACATGCGGCGCGCAGTCTGGGAGAAGAGGGGTTGCAGGCATTATGGAATCAGGAGATTGCACCCGCCATTGCAGCGTCTCACGGTCGCGAGCATTTGGCGCTATCCCTAGGTGGGGGCCGTGTTGTGATTGGTTTTGGGCAAGGTGTGGAGCGCGATTTTGTAAGAGAGGTTCATACTGCCGCCAGAGAGTTTGCGCGCCAACAGCCAGAGCAAGGATGGTCAGACGCGGTGAAGCGTGCTTACAATCCGGCAGAAATAGCCCGGTATTAGGCCGTATCGTATTGGTTGTGAGGTGAGGCCATCCGAAAAAGCCTCACCCTGCCTCTGTTCATTCATTAGCAGAGGCAGGGTATTGAGCCGTATTTAAAAATACGGCCAGTAGCGCGTCAGGCGGCAGCTTTTTTGGTGAGGGAATCCAAAAATACATGCACCTGCTGATCCAGCCGGTCTGCTTCACCGGAGAGGGCTTTCGCCGTATCCAGCAGGGTGAGGGCTACTGTATTGGCCGTTTGCACTTCGTTTGCTGCATCCGCAATATTGGAGTTCACTTCCTGCGTATTGCGTGCGGCGTCCTGCATGCTGTTGGCAATGGATACGGTCGTGCCGGATTGCTGACGAACGGCAGAAGAAATATTGGCTGCATATTCCAGCACGTCTTTAATGGAGTCCTTAATGCTTACCAAGGCTCCGACGACTTCCGATGAGACGCCCTGCATGCCTTTAATTTTATCCGCTATTTCTTCGGTTGCACGTGCGGTTTCCGAAGCGAGGTTTTTCACCTCAGTCGCAACGACAGCAAAGCCTTTGCCTGCTTCACCAGCGCGGGCGGCCTCAATAGTGGCATTGAGTGACAGCAGGTTGATACTGCCGGCAATTTCCTGAATCAGATGAACAACCTGACCAATTTCTTCGCTGAAACGGGTAAGGTCGCTGGCGGCTTTGTCTGCTTCTTCCGTGCGGGTGACGGTTCTGCCCACCGCATCGGTAGAGCTGCTGGCCTGTGATTCAATATTCACAATCGATTGCGACATTTCCGTAGAGGCGGAGGCAACTTTATTCAGGTTTTCCGCCGTAACGTCCGCAGCGGAGCGAATAACCTGCGTTTTTTGAATCACGCTGTCCATTTTCTGTGCCATTTGTTCAGCGGCTTGCTGCATTTGGCGGGAAGAGTTAATCAAGCCCTGAATGATGCTTTTGACCTGTGCTTCAAAGTCGGACGCCAGCTTTTCCATCAGGCGCTGTTTTTCCTCTTCCGCCTGCTTTTCGGCTTCGCGTTGGCGCTCTTCCAGCCGTTTTTTCTCTATGGCACCCTCTTTGAACATCTGCACCTTGCGCGCCATGCTGCCAATTTCCGTACCTTCACGGGTGTAGGGAACCTCTACCCCCAAGTCTCCCTCTGTTAGCATGCGCATGGTCTCACCCAATCGTTTGATTGGGCGTGTGCATATTTGGTAAATCACAAAGCCCACCAGTGCATTCACAATGAAGGCGGCTCCAATCTGGCTCATCAGATCGCTGAAGAATGGTGCGCTTTCCGCCTCACCAAACTCATGGCGCACATGAAGATAACTGCGTACACCAAAGGCAATACCGACGATAGAGAGAAAAAGACAGGTGGATTGCAGACGAAACGACAGGCTACGATAGATACGAAGAATGTTCAGCATGGATGACATAACCTACAACGGTAATATTGACATTTTAACTAGAACAATAACGCGCAATGGTCAAAGAAAAATATACAAAATGAATGATTGCCTCTACAATTTGTAGTGTTTATTTGAGTGGGTTAACAACCAAATATAGGGTTATGCCATGTTGATAGCCGGAGCTTTGTGGGCGCTGTTTTCTCTGATGCTAAGCGCATGGGTTCAGCACGCTATCATGGGGGATATATCTTCGCTACGTATTGCGCATCATTATCTACTGGTGCATGGTGCAGTGGTTTGTGGTGTGGGATATGGTCAGGTATCCGGGCATTTGCCAAGAGTGTCTGGCTGGCTGTTGTTGATGGGGAGTGCATTGTTTGCGATGGGGGTCTATGCCTCGCACTGGCGATTAGCGCAATGGGGTGTCATGGCGCCTGTGGGAGGAGTCATGATGATGCTGGGGTGGGCGTGCATGGCATTTTATGGCTTTAAACGCCGCAGGGAAACGGCTTCTTTACCCTTTCGGGAGTAAGCACATGAGAGGTGTCAAAAAACAGCACCTGCCAACGAAAACCTGTATTGTCTGTCAGCGGCCGTTCATCTGGCGCAAAAAATGGGAAAAAATATGGCAGGACGTGAAATATTGTTCAGATGCGTGTCGTGCGATGCGGCAGGCAAAAATGGTAACGAGTGAGGATAGAAAACAATGAAAGAACGTATTGCGATTATTGGATCCGGCATGGCGGGAGCAGTATTGGCCAAAGCGCTGAAAAACCGTGGCTATGATGTGGATGTGTTTGAAAAAGCCCGTGGGGCTGGGGGGCGCATGTCTACCCGCACGGCGGAAGGCGTGAGTTTTGACCATGGAGCACAATATTTCACCCTGCGCAATGTGGCCGCCCGGCAATGGATGCAGCCGTTGTTTGACAAGGGGTTGATTCAGCATTGGCATGGGCCGTATGTCACCCTTCGCAAGGATGGTAGTCTCTCCCCTTTCCAGCGGGCGGATAATTGCTTTGTTGGGGTGCCGGGAATGAATGTGATTCCTAAAACCCTGCTGGAGGGTTTGAATGTGAAATACAATACCTCGGTTCGTAACATGGATAAAACCAAAGACGGTGCCTGGCAACTGAAGTCTGATGATGATAAAGACTTAGGCATCTATCAGCGTGTGCTGTTGACCATGCCCCCGCAACAGGCGGTGGCTTTGTTGCCCCAAAACTTTGCCCATGTGCAAACGTTACAGTCTTTGGAGATGTTTCCGTGCTTGTCTCTTATGGTTGCGCCAGAATACAGCATTAAACCACGCTGGGCTGCTGGGAAGGTGGAAAACAGCGATGTCATTAGTTGGTTGGCATGGAACCATACGAAGCCGGGACGCGGAGAATCCCCCACGCTAGTGGCGCATACCCGACGCAGATGGACGGAAGCGCGGTTGGATATTGACCCCATGACGGTGCTGGATGAACTGTTGGACGAGGCGGAACGGCTGTGTGGCTACAAACTGCGCCCCTATAAATATGCCACCGTACACCGTTGGCTCTATGCCCGCCCAACGGATCAACGCGGTCCCGGTGCGTTGTGGGATGCATCCCTGTGTCTGGGTTACGCGGGTGATGCCTGTACGGGGGGGCGGGTAGAGGGAGCCATTGTCTCTGCGCTGGATTTGATTAGCCAGATG
Source organism: uncultured Rickettsiales bacterium (assembly GCA_964538615.1). Classification (GTDB taxonomy): domain Bacteria; phylum Pseudomonadota; class Alphaproteobacteria; order Rickettsiales; family RI-342; genus CAZIGK01. The sequence continues at coordinate 91,261 of CAZIGK010000007.1, forward strand.
GAGTTGTAATTTTTATCGCATTTGCCTCTGCGGGGGGGATGGATTCCGCATCACGCTCACTGCCGCTCGCTGTACGGAATGACAACAATGACAATGAGGCTGGCGTGGTTTTATCCACGATAGGTCAAAAAAAAGGGCTGGCAGTGCCAGCCCTTTATGTGTGATTTGGCTTCAGCTATTACCGCATCTCTACGCCGTTGGCTTGCTCTACTGCCGGGCGGGCGGTGCTGTTCGCTGCGATGCCGCCATTGTTTTGAGCCTGAACTCCACTGGCTGCACTTTGCACCTGCGCTTGCAGGGCAGGGTCGCCGGCCAGAGCGGCTTCAATTTCCGCCTGACGGTCACGCTGCTCTGCTGCCTGTTGGGCGCCTTGCACCTGACCCCGGGTGGTAGCATCCCCCGTGACCAGTGGTGTTACGGCCTGCGTTACCTGCTGGCCAATATTGTTGGCAAGGTTGGCAGCACCGGCACCATTGAATAACCCTTCGATAAAGCCCATGATGGAATCGCCAATTTGCGAGAAGATATTGCCGCGTGCATGTTGCGCCAGTGCGGAAGCTACGCCATCAATATTTTTGTCAATATTTTCAGCATATTGAATCCATCCTCCGGTGGGGGGGGCCGCTTGGGGATCCAGTGCGGCATACGCACCAATCAGGTTGAGGAGTTCCTGCTTGTTGACACCGGGGGGCACTTTGATGCCATTCATGTCAAGAATGCCTTCTTTCGCCCATTCCATGGAGTTGTTGATCTTTTTCGCCAATGCATAGGAGATAGTGAAATCTCCCCCCATAAGGGTTGCCATTTTGTTCTTGATAATGCTCTCGACGGCTGCCCGGTTCGCTTCTTCGTCATTGGGGGCGCTGGCTGCACGGGAGCGGTCGATAAAATGTTCCCCGGCACGCATGATGGTTGCCCCAACGTTTTTCGTCAGGGTGTGCTCTACACCATTGACATCTTGCCAGGTAAAGCCCTTACCGTCATACAGTTCTGCAAACACCTTGGTTTCCACTTGTTTGCGAGTGGATATTTTGGCTTGTTCGTGGAACGTTTCAAAGCTGGAGACCAAGCCATCCACAACCGTGGCTTCCAGTCCCATTTGTAGCAAGTTCTCTCGCATTTTAGCGGGATCACCATTGGATGCTTTCATGGCCTCTGCGAGATCATTTAGTTGAAATTGATTCCGAGTAGCACCTACTTGCTCTGCTCCCCACATGCCGAGATGCTGACCCAGAAAATATCCTCCAGCGCCAACGGCACCAACAATAGCAACACCAACCACTATGGGGGCTGCAACTACCGCTGCGCCAGCTAAAAGCCCGGTTCCTACGACTGCTCCTACCCCTGTTGCAACAGCACCTCCTACAGCAACAGCTCCTGCAGCACCTGCAACCCCGCCGACTATTGCGCCAGCCGCGCCTACGCCAAGACCCCAACCTGTTGCGGCTTGTTTGGTTGCAACAATATTTGCATTCGCAAGTACCGCAGAATTGGCTTCCAGTGCTTGCGCCATGGCTGTGGCCATGGCTAGTTCGTCTGTGCGGCGGTCAATTTCCACAGCCAATGCGGGCATAACAGCCGCCATTTCCTGCACTTCTGCATCTGTCGCGCCGGGGAAGCCTTCCCGTATGGCGGCTGCAACATCCGCACTTTTTTGCAAATCATCCATAAATTTGCCAAGTAGCACAAAGTCATTCAGGCGAGATTGATGCTCCGGGCTGGCGGCATATTTATTCTGAGCAATTTGTAGGTTGGCCTGTGCTTCGTTGATAATAGCCTGACGCGCTTCATAGAGTTTTCTTTGAAGCTCACTAACACCAGAATCTACTTCCGCATTAATATCACCTAGCGTCCGGCTGACGGTTCCCGGTGCAGCGAGGGCAGCCCCTACGGGGTCAACGGTGGCTTGGGCAACGTTCCCTGCGAGTGCGGTTGCGTCCTGTGCCAGATTTTGATTCGGATCCGCCATGTGCATTCCCTTTCATGCGTTGTGGAATCTTATCCTGTGTACCACAGTACAGGAGAAATTTGAAACTTTTGTGAATGTGTTGCGCAAAAGATGTGCAATGCGTTAGATTGCGTCCTTTTTGATGGGTAGCTGAGCGGGAATGGCGAGGGGACAAAAACGGCGGCAAGTAGGCCGCCGCCTTCAGCGAGCGCCAGCGAGAGGGGCTTTAGCCCCGACGCGCAGAGAGGCTAGCAAGCCGAGTGGAGCCAAGGAAAAGTTTTCCGTGGATGCCTGCCTGCGCAGGCATGACGGGTTCTCTCAAGAGGGGGGGACAAGAAGCGGGCACAGGAGTGCGAGCCTTTAGCGAGTGAAACGAGAGGGGCGAAGCCACGCCAACGGTTGTGTCATGCGCAGGCAAGCAGGCCTGCG
>CAZIGK010000008.1:0-88802 GCA_964538615.1 uncultured Rickettsiales bacterium
GTGAAGGTGGACGCACCGTTGGTGCAGGCGTTGTGTCGAAAGTGCTTGCATAACGTTTTTTTTCTGCTATATGTGAGCGCCCTTCTTCGGAGGGGCGTTTATTTTTCTCGCTGTTTGACTCGCTTAGAGGTTGCCAATGGAAGGCCAACGCATACGTATTCGGCTGAAAGCGTTTGATCATCGTGTACTTGATCAATCGACTAGCCAAATTGTCAGCACCGCAAAACGGACTGGTGCTAAAGTTCATGGTCCCGTACCGCTGCCACGCCGTATTGAGCGCTTTACTGTTTTGCGCTCACCGCACGTGAACAAGAAATCCCGTGAGCAGTTTGAAATCCGCACGCACAAGCGTCTGATTGATATTGTGGACCCAACCCCTCAAACCGTAGATGCGCTGATGAAGCTGGATCTGGCTGCGGGTGTTGATGTTGAAATTAAGCTGGCTGGTGGAGCGCAATCATGAGACCGGGCTTAGTAGCAAAAAAATTGGGTATGACCCGTATTTTCAGTGCGGAAGGTGAGCATTTGCCGGTGACCGTATTGCAAGTTGAGTCTGCGCAGGTGACGGCTCAGCGCACTGTCGAGAAAGATGGTTACGCTGCGGTACAAATCGGCGTCACCCCAGCCAAAGCGAAGCACTTGAACAAAGCGCAGCGTGGTCAGTTCGCAGCCGCGAAAGTGGAGCCGAAGCGTAAGCTGGTTGAGTTCCGCGTGAGCGATGATGCGATGCTCAATGTTGGCGATGTAGTGACAGCGGATCATTTTGTGGCGGGTCAGTTCGTAGATATCATCGGGACAACCAAGGGTAAAGGTTTTGCTGGCGCCATGAAGCGTTGGAACTTTGGTGGTCTGGAAGCGACGCACGGTGTTTCTATCTCTCACCGTTCTCATGGTTCTACAGGTCAACGTCAGGATCCGGGTCGTGTTTTCAAGGGTAAGAAAATGGCCGGCCATCTCGGTGATGAGCGTGTAACCATTCAAAACCTGCAAGTGGTTGAAACCGATGCCGCTCAAGGGCTTATCGTTATTCACGGTGCAGTCCCAGGTGCCAAAGGTAGTTATGTTGTGATTCAGGATGCGGTGAAGAAGGCTCTGCCTGCTTCGGCTCCTTATCCGGCAGCCGTACAAAAAGCAGCTGCGGCTCAGGTGGTGGCAGAAGCCGCTGTTGAGCAGTCTGCAGAAGAAAATAAGGAGTAAGCCATGAAGCTACAGGTTGTTACTCTGGATAACCAGAAATCAGGCGATATTGAGCTGAATGACGCTGTGTTTGGCGTTGAGGTTCGGCAAGATTTGCTTCAGCGTATGGTGCGTTACCAATTGGCTAAACGTCAGGCGGGAACTCACAAGGCGAAAACCATTGATGAAATCAGTGGCACAACGAAAAAGCCTTTCAAGCAAAAAGGTACGGGACGTGCGCGTCAAGGGCGTCTGCGCTCTGTGCAGATGCGCGGCGGTGCGGTTGCACATGGTCCTGTGGTTCGTTCCCATGCTTTTTCATTGAACAAAAAAGTGCGTGCACTGGCTTTGAAGACCGCTTTGTCCATGAAAGCTGCCAACGGTGACTTGCTGGTTGTGGATAGCTTTGATGTGAAAGAAGCAAAAACGGCTCAGGTGAAAAAGCAATTTGCTGCATTGGGTCTGAAGTCTGCCTTGTTTGTTGATGGTGTGGAAGTGAACGGTAACTTCAAAAAAGCCGTGGCTAACCTGTATCGTCTGGATGTATTGCCGCAAATCGGTGCGAATGTGTATGACATTCTGCTGCACGAGAAGCTGGTGCTGACCAAAGAGGCGGTCGCTAAATTAGAGGAGCGTCTGGCATGACTGCGTTGAAGCATTTTGACATTCTGGTAGCCCCGCATGTCACAGAAAAAGCCACCTTATTGTCTGAGCACAATAAAATCGTTTTTAAGGTGGCGAACGATGCAACTAAGGCTGACATTAAAGCGGCTGTAGAGGCTTTGTTCAAAGTGAAAGTTGTGGCGGTAAATACCATCAACGTTAAGGGTAAGACCAAGTTTTTCCGTGGTCGTCCTGGTCGTCGTTCCGATGTGAAAAAGGCGGTTGTGACACTGGAAAAAGGTCAATCCATTGAATTGACCGCAGGAGTATAAGACTCATGGCTTTAAAATCATTTCGTCCTATTACCCCATCGCAGCGTGAACTGGTGTTGATTGACCGTTCTGAGTTGTGGAAAGGGAAGCCAGAAAAAAGTCTGGTAGAAGGCAAAACCAAAACGGGTGGTCGTAACCATTTCGGTCGTGTGACCTCTCGCCACATTGGTGGTGGTCATAAGCAACGGTACCGTTTGGTTGACTTCAAGCGTAATAAGCATGATGTCTTTGCTACAGTTGAGCGCATTGAGTACGATCCAAACCGTACCGCGTTTATTGCTCTGATTCGCTACGAAGATGGTGAGGTGGCTTATATCCTTGCTCCTCAGCGTTTGGCGGCTGGTGATAAAGTCGTTGCTGGCAGCAAGGTGGACGTGAAACCAGGCAACGCAATGCCACTGGCAAGCATGCCGATCGGTACACTGGTGCATAATGTTGAATTGAAAGCAGGGAAGGGTGGTCAGATTGCTCGCTCAGCCGGTGCGTATGTACAAGTGGCTGGCCGTGATGGTGCCTACATTCTTCTCAAATTGCGCTCAGGCGAACTGCGTAAAGTTCGTGGTGAGTGCTTTGCAACCGTCGGTGCGGTCTCTAACCCGGATCATCAGAACGAAAATCAGGGTAAAGCAGGGCGTAACCGCTGGAAAGGTAAGCGTCCGCATGTACGCGGCGTTGCCATGAACCCGGTAGACCACCCGCACGGCGGTGGTGAAGGCCGTACGTCGGGTGGTCGTCACCCGGTAACCCCATGGGGTAAATGCACCAAGGGAATGCGTACTCGCCGTAATAAAGCTACCGATAAGTTTATTGTTCGTTCTCGCCATAAGAAATAGAGAGGGTTAAGCTGTGCCGCGTTCAGTGTGGAAAGGGCCGTTTGTAGACGGCTATCTGTTTAAGAAAGTGGAGGAGGTTCGTTCCTCCGGAAAGAACACTGTGATCAAAACCTGGTCACGTCGTTCAACCATCCTGCCTCAGTTCATCGGGGTCACTTTCGGTGTCTATAATGGTCAGAAATTTGTTCCAGTTCTCGTATCTGAAGAAATGGTTGGCCATAAGTTGGGTGAATTCTCTCCAACCCGTACCTACTACGGTCACGGTGCGGACAAGAAAGCGAAAAGGAAGTAACCGTCATGTCCAAGCAGAAATTTGAGCGCCGTTTGGCTCAGAATGAAGCGCGTGCGGTACTACGCCGTATTCGCACCAGCCCGCGTAAGCTGAACCTTGTGGCGCAGTCTATTCGTGGTTTGCATGTCAATGATGCGCTGGTTCAGTTGACCTTTAGCAACAAAGGTACGGCTCCTGATGTGAAGAAGTTGCTTCAGTCAGCTGTCGCCAATGCTGAGAATAACCATCAATTAGATGTGGATCGTCTGTATGTGGCGGAAGCCTATGTCGGCCAGTCTATTGTGATGAAGCGTTTTGCTGCTCGTGCTCGCGGTCGTGGGGCTCGCATCCTGAAGCCGTTTAGCCATATCACCATTGTCGTTCGTGAGCGTGAAGGGGAATAATCATGGGTCAGAAGGTCAATCCAATCGGTCTGCGCCTTGGTATTAATCGTACGTGGGATTCCCGCTGGTTTGCCGATCGCGATTATGCAGATAAGCTGCATGAAGATCTGAAAATGCGTCAATTCCTGAAAACGCAGCTTGCTGCGGCCGGTATCAGCCGCGTGGTCATTGAGCGTCCAACGAAAAAAGCTGTTGTTACCATTTATTCTTCTCGCCCAGGCGTGGTGATTGGTAAAAAAGGTGCTGACATCGACAAAATCAAAAAGAAGCTTGCTTCTTTCACCAAAGATGAAGTGCATCTAAACATTGTGGAAGTGCGTAAGCCTGAAATTGATGCCACGCTAATTGCGGAAGGTGTTGCACAACAGTTGGAACGTCGCGTGTCTTTCCGCCGTGCTATGAAGCGCGCTGTTCAGTCTGCTTTGCGCATGGGTGCTAAAGGCATTCGTATTAATTGCTCGGGCCGTCTGGGTGGTGCAGAAATTGCCCGTACAGAATGGTATCGTGAAGGCCGTGTGCCATTGCATACACTTCGTGCAGACATTGATTACGGTGTGGCTCGTGGAAATACCACGTATGGTGTCATTGGAATTAAAGTTTGGGTCTTCAAAGGCGAGATTTACGCGCATGACCCGATGGCACAAGACAAGCGTGCCAACGAAGGCCAGCGTTAAGATAAGGAATTGTAAGCCATGATGTTGCCAAAGCGTACCAAATTCCGTAAAGCGTTCAAGGGACGCATTCACGGAAATGCAAAAGGCGGAGCCGACCTGAATTTCGGCAGTTTCGGCCTGAAAGCCGTTGAACCTGAGCGTATTACCGCACGTCAGATTGAAGCGGCACGCCGCGCCATTCAGCGTCGCGTAAAGCGTCAGGGACGTCTATGGATTCGTATTTTTCCGGATGTACCGGTTTCCAGCAAACCCGCCGAAGTACGGATGGGTAAAGGGAAAGGTTCACCGGAGTTTTGGGTGGCTCGTGTAAAACCGGGTCGCGTTATGTTTGAACTGGATGGCGTTCCAGAGGATGTGGCACGTGATGCGTTTGTATTGGCTGCTGCCAAGCTACCGATCCGTACCAAGTTCATTGCACGCCCGACTGAGGAGTAATTACGCCATGAAGATTCAAGAATTGCGTTCCAAAACTTCGGAGCAGCTAAAAGAACTGCTCACCGAGCTGAAGAAAGAACAATTCAATCTTCGCTTCCAGCGAGCTGCTGGCGAGTTGAACAACACCTCACGCGTACGCCAAATACGCCGGCAGGTCGCACAAATCATGACCGTTCTTCGTGAACAGCGTCAAGCGTAGTAGGGGTAACATATGCCACGTCGAATTATGCAAGGAACAGTCGTTAGCGACAAAAATGACAAAACGGTGATTGTGCGCGTTGAACGCCGCTTTAAACACCCGCTGTACCATAAAACGGTTCGTAAATCTGCGAAGTTTGCCGCCCATGATCCGGAAAACCGCTTCAAAGAAGGCGATACCGTTCGCATTATTGAGCATCGTCCTCTGTCACGCAATAAGCGTTGGCATGTAGTGTACGAAGCAGCTTAAGCTTATAGGAGATTTGTTATGATTCAAGAGCAGACCCGGCTTGAAGTTGCTGATAACTCTGGTGCACGTAAAGTGCAATGCATTAAGGTACTTGGCGGATCCAAGCGCCGTACGGCAAGTGTTGGCGATATTATTGTAGTATCGGTTAAAGATGCGATTCCCCGTGGTAAAGTGAAAAAAGGGGAAGTGCATCGCGCCGTGATTGTACGTACCGCGAAAGAACTGCACCGTCAGGATGGTAGTTCCATTCGTTTCGATCGCAATGCAGCGGTATTGATCAACAAGAATAATGATCCGATTGGCACACGTATTTTCGGGCCTGTGACCCGTGAATTGCGCGCCAAGCGTTTCATGAAAATTATCTCGCTAGCTCCAGAGGTGCTGTAATGGCTACGAAATTGAAAGTGAAAAAAGGTGATAAAGTCCAGGTCGTGACAGGTCGCGACAAAGGAAAACAGGGCGAAATCACTAAAGTATTGCCATCAGAGAATAAAGTGGTTGTGTCTGGCGTAAATGTTGCTAAACGTCATACCCGTCCATCACCGTTCAGTGCTGGTGGCATTCAGGATAAAGAATTGCCGATCGACATTTCTAATGTTGCCCTTCTTGACCCGAAAGATGGCAAACCAACCCGTGTTGGTTTCCGACTGGAGCAAGATGGTAGCAAAGTGCGCGTTTCCAAGCGCTCTGGTGAAGTGATCGATCAGTAATAACAACGTTTAACGTAACGAAGGATACGACCATGCCTGCTCGTTTGCAAAAAGTCTATATGGACACGGTGCGTCCCGAGTTGCAGAAACGTTTCAACTACCAAAATCCGATGGAAGTACCAAAGCTTGTTAAAGTGGTGCTGAACATGGGGGTAGGGGAAGCGGTTAGCAACTCCAAGCTCATCGATTCCGCTATGGGGGATCTGGCTTTGATTGCTGGCCAAAAACCCGCTGTTGCCCGTGCGAAAAAATCTATCGCTGGCTTTAAGCTGCGTGAGGGAATGCCAATTGGCTGTAAAGTGACCCTCCGTGGTGACCGTATGTACGAATTTCTTGATCGCCTGACCACGATTGCGCTACCACGCGTTCGTGACTTCCGCGGCCTGAATAAGCGTAGCTTTGATGGTGCTGGCAACTATTCCATGGGTGTTAAAGAGCACATCATTTTCCCTGAAATCAATTACGATAAAGTGGAAAAAGTACGTGGTCTGGATATCACCGTTGTCACCACGGCTAAAACGGATGAGGAAGCATTGGCGCTTTTGCGTGGCATGCAGTTCCCGTTCGGTGTCGAAGCCAAAGCTGAAGAGAAATAAGGGTTCGGATTATGGCAAAGAATAGCGCTATTATAAAAAATAATCGCCGCCGTGCGATGGTTGCTCAAAAAGCAGCAAAGCGGGCCGAATTGAAGGCGGTTGTTATGAATAAGGAATTGTCTCCGGAGGAGCGTTTTGAAGCAACTCTGAAACTGGCAGAAATGCCGCGCAACAGTTCCAAAGTACGTATCCGTAACCGCTGTCAGGTGACTGGCCGTCCACGTGCGTATTATCGTAAATTGAAAATGTCCCGCATCGCCTTGCGCGATCTGGCCTCTGCTGGTCAGCTGCCGGGCGTTGTGAAATCCAGCTGGTAAGGGGGATACTATGTCATTTAACGATCCTCTGGCAGATATGCTGACCCGCATCCGCAACGGCCAATCGGCTCGTCTGGCGCGTGTTAGCTGCCCAAAATCCAAGCTGCTGGCAAATGTTCTGCAAGTGTTGAAGGATGAAGGTTTCATTCGTGACTACGCTTCCGTAGATATGGGGAATAACCGTTTCGCTCTGGAAATTGACCTGAAATACCACGATGGTGAGCCTGTTATTCGTGAAATCAAACGGATTTCCACACCAGGTCGGCGTCACTACGCTGCGGCAAAAGCCATCCCTATGGTGCGCAATGGTCTGGGAGTGACGGTAGTATCTACCTCCCATGGTGTGATGGCAGATCACGAAGCTCGTCGCCAGAATATTGGCGGCGAAGTGCTCTGCAGCGTATTCTAAGGAGTAGTCTTATGTCTCGTGTAGGTAAATTACCGGTAGCTATTCCGGCTGGTGTCACGGTTGAAGTAACCCCCACTCTGGTGAAAGCCAAAGGTAAGTTGGGTGAGTTGACGACTCCGTTGGTTTCTGAGGTCGAAGTCATTCAGGCAGATGGTGCCATTCAGGTGAACCCAAAAGCCAAAGATGGTCGTTCTCGCGCCATGTGGGGGATGATTCGCAACAACATTTTCAATATTGTGAAGGGCGTTGCGGAAGGGTATGAAAAGCGTTTAGAGATTCAGGGGGTAGGTTATCGAGCTGCTGTTGCTGGCGATTACCTGACGCTGAACCTTGGTTACAGCCATGATATCAAGTTTGCTATCCCGGCTGGCATCACTGTCAAATGTGAAAAGCCAACGCTCATTTCCGTTTCTGGTGCGGACAAACAAAAAGTTGGTCAGGTCGCTGCTGAGATTCGTGCATTTCGTAAACCTGAGCCTTACAAAGGCAAAGGGATTCGCTACGAAGGTGAGCATGTCCTGAGCAAAGAAGGCAAGAAAAAGTAATAGGTGGATAAGATGACTGATAATCATACTCTGTTCGAACGCCGTAAGCGTCGTGTCCGTTATCGCATCCGCCAGCAGCTGCAAGGCCGTTTGCGTTTGTCGGTACACCGTTCTAACCAGCATATCTATGCCCAGTTGCTCGATGATGCTTCTGGCCGTACGGTTGCGACCGCTTCTACGTTGGAAGGTGCGCTTCGTTCTTCACTGAAAAACGGCAGCAACATTGATGCAGCAAAAGCAGTGGGCACGCTCATTGCAGAGCGCGCTTTGGCTGCCAAGGTAGATGAAGTGGTTTTTGACCGCGGTGGTTACCTGTATCACGGTCGTGTGAAGGCATTGGCTGATGCCGCACGTGAAGCTGGTCTGAAATTCTAAGGAAGGATGTCCCAATGGCTCGTAATCGGGAAAATAATGAAAAGAAGCAACGCGAAGAAATTGATCTGGTTGACCGTTTGGTAGCCATCAATCGCGTTGCGAAAGTTGTTAAAGGTGGACGTCGCTTTGGTTTTGCAGCACTGGTTGTTGTTGGCGATGGTAAAGGTCGCGTCGGATTCGGCACAGGAAAAGCAAAAGAAGTTCCTGATGCCGTACGTAAAGCTACGGATGCTGCTCGCAAGAGCATGATTCGTGTGCCTTTGCGTGAAGGCCGTACGTTGCACCACGATGTAACCGCGCGTTATGGTTCAGGTAAAGTGATGGTGCGTTCCGCTGCTGCGGGTACTGGTATCATTGCGGGTGGGCCAATGCGTGCTGTGTTTGAAGCTCTGGGGGTGCAGGACGTTGTTGCGAAATCCCATGGCTCTTCCAATCCACATAACATGATCAAGGCAACTTTTGCGGCTCTGAAAGAAACCCGTTCTCCACGGGCTATTGCCAGCAAGCGTGGGCTGAAAATCAGTGATCTGATTACGCGCCGTGAAGCGATCACCGGCCATGCCGAAGCAGCTCATATGCAGGTTGCTTCTGCTGGTACTGCAGAATAAGTGAGGTAGCATAATGTCCGCGAAGCATAAAACTGTAACAGTTCGTCAGGTGGCAAGCCCAATTGGCCGTCAGAAAGATCAACGTGAAACACTGATTGGTCTGGGACTGAACAAGCTGAACCGTGAGCGTGTGCTGGAAGATACTCCAGCAGTACGTGGTATGATTAATAAAGTTGCTCACCTGGTGAAGGTGGTTGACGCATAAGCGAAAAGTGAGACAGTATCATGAAACTGAATCAAATTGCTGATAATCAGGGAGCGACAAAAGGTCGTATCCGTGTGGGTCGCGGTATTGGTTGCGGCAAGGGTAAAACCTGCGGCCGTGGTGTGAAGGGGCAAAAGTCCCGTTCTGGTGTAGCTATCAATGGCTTTGAAGGCGGTCAGATGCCGATTCACCGCCGCTTGCCAAAGCGTGGTTTTACCAATATTCACCGCCGTGAATTTGCAGAAGTGAATCTGCAAGATTTGCAGCGTCTGGTAGATGCCAAGAAACTCGATGCCTCTAAAGAGGTGACGTTGGAGTCATTGGTGGCTGTTGGTGTTGTGCGTGCGAATGCAACAGCCGTGAAGCTTCTTGGCAAAGGTAGTCTGAACGCCAAGTTGAATCTGGTAGTAGATGCAGCATCTGCGTCAGCGACTCAGGCTGTTGAAGCTGCTGGTGGTAAAGTTGCCCTTGTGGGTGCTACTGCTTAATAACGACGATGAGAAGGGTGGGGACGTATGGCCTCTGCTGCCGAGCGGCTTGCTGCGAATCTTGATTTCAGGATGTTGGCACAAGCGACGGAACTAAAAAAGCGCCTTTGGTTTGTACTAGGGGCGCTGATTGTTTACCGTATTGGTACTTACATTCCCCTTCCCGGTATTGACCCGCATATTTTGCAGGACATTTTCAAGCAGAATGCAAAAGGCATTCTCGGTGTGTTTGATATGTTTGCGGGTGGCGCGCTAGGACGTATGTCCATTTTCGCCCTGAATATCATGCCTTACATTTCCGCCTCTATTGTGATGCAGCTATTGACCGTTGTGTCTCCTCAGCTGGAAGCGATGAAAAAGGAAGGTGAAGCAGGGCGTAGAAAAATTAATCAATTTACCCGTTTGGGCACAGTATTTCTGGCGGCAGTACAGGGGTATGGTATTGCTGTAGGGCTGGAATCCCTGACAGGAAGTGCGGGTTCTGCGGTGATGGAGCCGGGGCTGTTCTTCCGCCTTACAACTGCGGTGACATTGGTAGCTGGAACCGTTTTCCTTATGTGGTTGGGTGAGCAAATCACCTCGCGTGGCATTGGTAACGGCATCTCTCTTCTCATTTTTGCAGGTATCGTCGCGCAACTACCCGGTGCATTGGCAGGGTTGTTCGAGCTGGGGCGTTCTGGCTCTCTATCAACACTGACGCTGCTGTTTATCCTCGCACTGGCATTGGGATTGATTGCTTTTATCGTGTTCATGGAGCGCGCTCAACGCCGACTACTGATTCAATACCCAAAGCGTCAAGTGGGTAATCGGCTTTATGGAGGCGAAAATTCGCATCTTCCCATTAAATTGAATACAGCCGGAGTTATGCCCGCGATTTTCGCTAGCTCTATGCTGTTATTTCCTCTGACCATTGCTGGCTTTAATCAGCAGGCGTCCGGGCTCTGGGCTGAAGTGGCTGCTTATTTGTCTCCGGGACAGCCATTGTATTTGGTGCTTTATGGCTCAGCGATTCTCTTTTTTAGTTTTTTCTATACGTCCATCTTGTTCAATCCGGATGACACGGCAGAAAATCTGAAGAAAAACGGTGGTTTTATCCCCGGCATCCGACCTGGTGCCAATACATCCAAATATCTGGACTATATTTTGACCCGCTTGACGGTGATTGGGGGGATGTATTTGGTGATTGTCTGCCTGATGCCAGAAGTTTTACGTTCGCAATATAGCATCCCCGTCTATATTGGTGGAACGGGTCTATTGATTGTGGTGAATGTGGTGATGGATACGGTGACGCAGGTTCAATCGCACTTGTTTGCTCATCAGTACGAGGGTTTAATCCGTAAGTCACAACTCGTTCGTAAAAAAGGGCGTAAAGCGTGAAGCTGATACTATTGGGGCCTCCGGGCGCAGGGAAGGGTACACAATCAGATATTTTGCGTAACCATTACGGTTTGGCAAAGCTGGCGACAGGGGATATGCTGCGTGCAGCCGTGAAAAATAGCACGCCGCTTGGCTTACAGGTGGCGGAAATCATGCAAACCGGCGCATTGGTATCGGATGATATTATCGTTCGCATGATTCAGGAGCGCATTTCACAGCCGGATTGCGCTAAAGGTTTTATTCTGGATGGCTTTCCTCGTACCACCGCGCAGGCGGAAGCGTTGGATCGGATGCTGGAGCGTGAAGGAACCCAACTGGATGCGGTGATAGAGATTAAAGTCAATGACGCCATCCTGGTCGAGCGGATTTCAGGTCGCTTTAGCTGCGGGAAGTGCGGCGCTGGCTATCACGATCATTTTATGCCAACGGCGGTTGAGGGGATCTGTGATCATTGTGGATCGCATCACTTCACACGCCGTAGTGACGATAATGCAGACACCGTAGCGAAGCGTCTGGAAAGCTATCATGCACAAACGGCTCCTTTGCTGCCTTACTATGCGGCGAAGGGACTGCTGAAAACAGTTGATGGCATGTTGGATGTAGAAGAAGTAACGGCTTCTATTCAAGAGCATCTGGCTCGTTTGGCATAAATTGCATTTTCTTCACAAGTAACCGTTGACTTGTGTTTGAAACTGCATATAGTACACCACCTTCGCACTGGTGGTACCCGTGCGGATTTTGTTTTGGATATTAACGTAAGGAGTTCAACGTGGCACGTATTGCCGGTGTAAACCTCCCAGCACAAAAGCGGGTAGAAATTGCCCTGCGCTATATTTACGGGATTGGCCCAGCGCTTTCTCGCCAGATTTGCGATAAGGCTGGTATCGAATCAGCGCGTCGTGTCAATCAGTTGACCGATGCGGAAGTTCTGAAAATTCGTGAAATTATTGATGCGGATTATCAGGTGGAAGGGGATGTGCGTCGTCAAATTACGATGAACATCAAGCGCCTGATGGATTTGGGCTGCTACCGCGGTCTGCGCCATCGTCGTGGCCTGCCTGTTCGCGGACAGCGCACCCACACCAACGCGCGTACCCGTAAAGGTAAAGCGGTTCCTATCGCTGGTAAGAAGAAATAATCGGTAAGGTATTGAGTAATGGCTAAAGATACGAGTGCCCGCATCAAGCGGAAAGAGCGCAAGAACATCACCACAGGTTTGGTGCATGTCAACGCTAGCTTCAACAATACCCTGATCACGATTACCGATCAGCAGGGTAACGTCATTAGCTGGAGTTCTTCCGGTTCCTGCGGTTTTCGCGGTTCCCGTAAGTCCACCCCTTATGCGGCACAGGTTGCTGCAGAGAAGGCGGCCTTGGCAGCTAAAGAGCATGGCATGCAAACGGTTGCTGTGAGTGTGAAGGGGCCTGGCTCTGGGCGTGAATCGGCGCTGCGTGCACTGCAAGCGGTAGGTTTTACGGTTACGGCAATTCGTGATGTGACGCCAATTCCGCACAACGGATGCCGTCCTCCGAAGCGTCGTCGCGTTTAATTCAACGGTCTGGAATGGTGCCTAAGGGCTACGTTTTATCTTTATCTAGGGGTTTTGCACGTGATTAATCGTAACTGGAAAGAGCTGATTAAGCCTAGCAAACTGGATCTGCAGCCGAAAAAAGATGCCTCCCGCCATGCTGTCATTGTGGTAGAGCCGCTGGAGCGTGGCTTCGGGATTACTCTTGGGAATGCGCTGCGTCGCGTGCTGATGTCCTCTCTGCAAGGTGCGGCGGTGACAGCGATTCGTATTGATAACGTGCTGCATGAGTTCACTTCTATACCAGGGGTGAGCGAAGACGTGACCGATATTGTGTTGAACGTCAAAAAAATGGCTGTTGTTTCTCATTCTACGGAAGCTCGGCGGATGAGCCTGAAAGCAAAAGGGCCATGCGATGTGACGGCTGGCATGATTCAGGGCAGTGGCGATGTGGAGATTATCAATAAGGATATCGTCATCTGTACTCTGGATAAAGATGCCGAGCTGAACATGGAATTGACGGTGAATGTTGGTAAAGGTTATGTGCCTGCCTCCCAAAACCGCCCGGAAGATGCCCCGATTGGTTTGATTCCGGTGGATGCCATTTTCAGTCCTATCCGCCGCGTTTCTTATAAAGTCGAGAACAGCCGCGTAGGACAGGTAACTGACTATGATAAGTTGATTCTGGAAGTGGAAACCAATGGTGCCATTCGCCCTGAAGATGCAGTAGCCTTTGCCGCACGCATTATTCAGGATCAACTGACACCGTTCATCAACTTTGAAGAAACCCACGTAGAGCAAGAACAGGCTACGGAAGAATCTCTGGGTATCAATCCATATCTGCTGAAGAAAGTGGAAGAGCTTGAGTTGTCTGTGCGTTCGGCTAATTGCCTGAAAAATGACAATATTGTCTATATTGGTGATCTGGTGCAAAAAACCGAAGCGGAAATGCTGAAGACGCCAAACTTTGGCCGCAAATCTTTGAATGAGATCAAAGAAGTGCTTGGCAATATGGGGCTTCGTTTTGGTATGCAGTTGGATAACTGGCCACCAGAAAATATTGAAGAACTGGCGAAAAAATTTGAAGACCCATACGCTGGGTAAACTAACAGAAGAAAGAGGAATAGAGCCATGCGTCACGGTATCGCAGGTCGTAAACTGAATCGCACATCATCTCACCGCAAAGCCATGCTGCGTAACATGGCAGATGCGTTGGTGAAGCACGAGCAAATCACTACCACTCTTCCTAAGGCAAAAGAATTGCGCCCTTATGTAGAGAAACTGGTCACGCTGGGTAAGCGCGGGAATCTGCATGCGCGTCGTCAAGCGATGGGTCTGACCTTTGATGAGAAATCTGTTTCCAAGCTGTTTGGTGCATTGGCTGAGCGTTACAAAGAGCGTCAGGGTGGGTATATTCGCATTTTGAAAGCGGGTTTCCGTCCGGGGGATAACGCGCCGGTTGCGATTATTGAATTCGTAGATCGTGATATGGATGCAAAAGGTCAGGATTCCGGGCCGGTATTCATGAATGATGATGAGGTAGAGGCTGTAGAAGCCTAAGTCTTCGCATGACGAAACAATGGAAGGGACGGCTTTAAGGGCCGTCCCTTTCTGTTTCTGCACGCTTTTAGCTTTTACCTCTGGGCAAGAGGCTCCATTTCGCGGCAGTTTTTGTTAGATACGGTTTGTTGTATTTGACGGATAGATACGATGAGAAGGTCTGCGTCAAAAGGAGGCGTGTATGGATTTATTTCAATCGGCGCATCCAGAGGTTCTGGCGCATGCGCCTCTGGCAGAAAAACTACGTCCATCCAGTAAAGACGAGATGGTCGGGCAGGAGCATTTGTTGCAATCCGGTTTGCCCCTGGCAGAAATGCTAAGCGGCGCAAACATGCGCTCCGTGATATTTTGGGGGCCGCCCGGCTGCGGCAAAACGACCTTGGCGCGCATGCTGGCCGCGCAATCCGGTCTGATGATGCGTTCGGTTTCTGCCATTACGACCGGTGCGGCGCAATTGCGCAGCCTGTGTGAGGAAGCTGCGATGCATGCCCCGACCAAAGGGGCAACCCTGTTGTTTGTGGATGAAATACATCGGCTGAACCGCGCCCAACAAGATGTGTTTTTGCCCTATCTGGAACAGGGGAGTATTCTATTGCTGGGCGCCACGACAGAAAACCCATCGTTTGAACTGAATGCGGCACTACTTTCCCGCACTCAGGTGATGGCTCTGAAGCCATTGTCCGATGAAGCACTGGAGCAGTTGCTTAAGCGGGCCGAGGCGAAGCAGGGATGTACACTGCCCCTGACGGAGGATGCCCGTGCAGTGATGCGCCGTCTGGCGGATGGCGATGGCCGCTACCTGCTTGGCATGTGCGAGCAAATATGGCAGCACCCTCTGGCGTCTGCTGCCATACTGGATGTCGAGGCGCTGGGAACCTTGCTGCAACAGCGTGCCCCGGTTTATGATAAAGGGCAGGAGGCGCATTATCATCTCATTAGCGCGCTACACAAAGCACTGCGCTCTTCCGATACCGATGCCGCGCTATACTGGCTGCATCGCATGTTGCTGGCAGGGGAGGATGCCGGCTATATTGCCCGGCGGCTGGTGCGGTTTGCGGTAGAGGATATCGGGCTGGCTGACCCACAAGCACTGGTGCAGGCGCAAGCCGCGTGGCAGGCCTATGAGCAACTGGGCAGTCCGGAGGGAGAGTTGGCTCTTACGCAAGCGGTGGCTTATTTAGGCAGCGCACCCAAGTCTAATGCTGTGTACAAGGCACACAAGGCAGCCGCGATGTTTGCCCGACAGCATGGTAGCCTGATGCCACCTTTATACGCAATGAACGCTCCAACCAAGCTGATGAAAGAGCAAGGTTATAGTGCGGGGTATGAATATGATCATGATTTAGCAGACGGTTGTTCCGGCCTGAATTATTTTCCACCTGACATGCCACGCCAATCCTTCTATCGTCCGGTTGAACGTGGCTTCGAGCGCGACATCGCGAAACGCTTGCATTATTGGCAAGCTATCCGGGATCGCAGGCGTCAGAACGAGGAGAAAACTGCATGAAACTAGCGATGCAATGTCTGCTGGTCGCCAGCGGCGGTGCAACCGGGGCACTGCTCCGTTTTGCGTTGGGACGCGTGCAGGTGCTATATGCCCCGGCTGCGGGCTTTCCTTTGGCTACTTTCACAGTGAACCTTTTAGGCTGCACCCTGATGGGGCTGTTTTACAAACTGCTACTACAATCAGATTATCACCCCATGCAGCAAGGGCTATGGTTGTTGTTGGCCACCGGTCTGCTGGGGGGGTTTACCACCTTTTCTGCCTTCGCTCTGGATAGCCTGCAACTGCTGCAGAAAGGGCAGGGGGGGCTGGCCGCTCTCTATGTGGGCGGGACTTTCTGTGTCACATTGCTAGGCGTCTATCTCGGCTGGCGTATCGGAGGAGTGTTTGCGCATGGCTGATTATCTAAACCACACAGTGAAAGCAGACGAAGCAGGTTGGCGCTTTGACCGATGGGTCAAAAAATATTATCCCGGCACTCCACATGCGTTATTGCATAAGCTATGCCGCCGGAAGGCCATTCGGTTGGATGGAGAGAAGCTCACACCGGAACAACGGTTGCAACAGGGGCAGATGATCAGCCTTCCCGCAAGCTTTGGCACCCTGCAGCAGGACGTCAGACCCAAACGCACCACGGCGGAAAGCATTCAGTCCATCCGCGATGCGTTGGAGGAGATGACCCTGTATCAGGATGCCAACCTGTGGGTGTTGAATAAACCAGCAGGGCTGGCAGTGCAGGGGGGCAGCGGCATTAAACAAAGCGTGGACGCATGGGTAGCCGCTCTCAATGAAAATTACCGACTGGTACACCGTTTGGATAAAGATACCAGCGGCTTGTTACTGATTGCCAAAAACCGTCAGACGGCCAGTGCCCTTACCTTTGCTTTCCAGCAACATCAGGTACAGAAAACCTATCTGGCGGTCACGGTTGGAGTGCCGCAGCCCATGGAAGCTACCATTACCGCTCCCCTATCCAAGCTGAATGCCGGTAAAGGGCAGGAACGCATGGTGGTGGATGAAAAAGGGCAAAAGGCCATGACCGATTACGAAGTGGTTGATTGGTCAGAACCCTTCGCACTGGTGAAACTTTCCCCCCAAACAGGGCGCACCCATCAGCTTCGGGTACATATGGCGTATCTGGAAACCCCCATACTGGGGGATGGTAAATACGGAGGGCAAGCGGCTTTTACGGACGAACTGCCCGAAGCCAAACAACTGCACCTGCATGCATGGAAACTGACATTCAACCTGCCAGAGGTAGGGAAACGTAGCTTTGAGGCACCCTTGCCACCCCATATGCAAGAAACTCTACATTGTACAGGATTATCCCTATGAACACCTGCCAATCCACCATCCAACGTCCCATGCTCCATATTTCAGAGCACCCGCAGGGCTATATTTTGGGAACGGATAAAAACGCCATGAAAACCCGTGGAGGAATCCCCGTTGTGGTGCCGACACGGCCATTGGCGGAAGCGCTTCAGCAGGAATGGAACGACAGCACCAGCCTGAGTGCGCAGGGCATGCCATTCTTTGCTCTGACCAGTTTTACGCTGGAGGTCATACAGCCAGAGCGCACCCTGCGGCAGGGGGAGATCCTGCCCTACCTGGAGACAGATACCCTGTGTTATCGCTCGCCGGAAGAAGCCATTGCCCAGCGGCAGCAGCACCTGTGGGAACCGTATGTCACGGCTTTGGAAAGTGCATGGCATATGGCACTGCCACGCACGCAGGGTCTCATGGCTTCTTCACTGCCGAAGACCGTTCTACAGCAGGCAGAGCAATGGCTGGAGGGGCAGTCTGCTTTCCGGCTGGCGGGCGTGTATCAGGCGGCGCAGGTGATGCATAGCTTTGTGCTGGCATGGTGGCTGGCAGAGGGCAAGGCCGATGCAGAACACCTGTTTGATGCAGCTTATCTTGAGCAGCGCATTCAACAAGAACAATGGGGCGAGGATGCGGAAGCGGAAATGGCTCTGCAAGAAAAGTTTAAGCTTCTGAAAAATATAGAAACATGGTTTTGCTGCTTGCCTAAGGGTTAAGGAAGGGCTAACAAAAAGCTTGGAACTGCCCTTCTCCTTTGCTAGATAGGGCAACTTGTTTTTGCTTTCATACCACATATGGGTGGGATGTTTCGGCAAAAATACTAGTGCTAGTTATGTTGTAACAACCGAGTAGGTTTTATGCGTCCAACCCCCATAGTGCGAGAGCTGGAACAAAAGCGCGAGCGTGCCCGTATGGGCGGCGGCCAGGAGCGGATTGACACCCAGCATAGCAACGGCAAGCTCACCGCCCGTGAGCGTCTGGATGCCCTGTTGGATGAAGGCTCTTTTGAAGAATTTGATATGTTCATGGAGCATCGCTGTACCCATTTCGGGATGCAGGATAAGCAAATACCCGGCGATGGCGTGGTCACTGGCCATGGCACCATCAATGGTCGTTCCGTCTATGTCTATAGTCAGGATTTTACCGTGCTTGGCGGCTCTTTGTCGGAAGCGAATGCCCGCAAAATCTGCAAAGTGATGGATATGGCGACCCGTACCGGTGCACCGTTGATCGGTATCAACGATTCCGGTGGAGCGCGTATTCAGGAAGGGGTGGATTCCTTAAGTGGCTTCGGAGAGATTTTTCAGCGTAACGTAATCGCCTCCGGTGTTATTCCACAAATCTCGCTCATCATGGGGCCTTGTGCTGGCGGTGCGGTTTATTCCCCGGCACTGACCGATTTCACCTTCATGGTGCGGGATAGTTCCTACATGTTTGTCACCGGGCCGGAAGTGGTGAAAACCGTCACCCATGAAGAAGTGACCCGCGATGACCTTGGTGGAGCGGATATCCACGCGCAAAAAACCGGCGTGGCAGATATGGCCTTTGATAATGATCTGGAAGCGATTGTACAGGTACGGCGTCTGCTGAACTTCCTGCCGACCTCCAATCGCCACCCGCTGCCGGAAATACCCACCGAAGACCCGGCAGACCGTATCGAGCTGTCACTCAATACGCTGGTGCCCGCTAACCCCAACAAACCATACGATATGAAAGAGCTGGTGTTGCGGGTCGTGGATGAAGGTGATTTTTTTGAAATTCAGCCGGATTTTGCAAAAAATATTCTGGTAGGCTTTGGCCGCATTCAGGGGCGTCCGGTCGGTATTGTCGCCAACCAGCCGTTGTTTCTGGCAGGCTGTCTGGATATTGATGCCTCACGTAAGGCGGCACGGTTTATCCGTTTTTGTGATGCCTTTAACATTCCTTTGGTGACCTTTGTGGATGTGCCTGGTTTTCTACCCGGCACCAGTCAGGAATATAATGGCATCATCAAGCATGGGGCAAAGCTGCTGTATGCTTATGCGGAGGCCACAGTGCCGAAAATTACGGTCATTACCCGCAAAGCCTATGGTGGAGCTTATATCGTCATGGGGTCCAAGCACTTGCGTGGTGATATTAATTACGCCTGGCCAAGTGCTGAAATTGCGGTGATGGGGCCGGAAGGAGCGGTGGAAATCGTATTCCGCACCAATAATGCGGACGAAAAAGCGGCGAAAGCGGATGAGTACCGCAAAAACTTTGCCTCTCCATTTGTTGCGGCTTCTCGCGGGTATCTGGATGATATTATTCGTCCACAAAATACGCGTAACCGCGTGGCGCGGGCACTGGCTATGCTGCAGGATAAAGAGCAGCAAACACCGTGGAAAAAGCACGATAACCTGCCACTTTAACAAGGTATGTGAGCCGTCATTGCGACGGAGTGAGGGTCTTTCTATGTTCAAAAAACTTCTGATTGCCAACCGTGGCGAAATTGCGGTACGCATTATGAAAACCGCCCGCAGGCTGGGTATTGCCACCGTTGCGGTCTATTCCGAAGCGGATACAAATGCCCTGTTCGTGCAGGAAGCCGATGAAGCGGTGTTCATTGGCCCATCTCCCTCCACACAAAGCTATTTGTGTATTGATAAAATCATTCAGGCCGCTCACCAAACCGGGGCGGATGCCATTCACCCCGGCTACGGCTTCCTCTCGGAGCGCGCAGCTTTCGCGGAAGCAGTGGAAAAAGCCGGTATCACCTTCGTCGGGCCATCGCCCAAATCTATTCACAGCATGGGCGATAAACTGGAAGCCAAGCGGATTGCACAAGCCGCCGGTGTCAGTACCGTGCCCGGTAGCGAAGGCCCGGTAGCGGACGTGGAAGAAGCGGCCATCATTGCGGAACAGATTGGTTATCCCGTCATGATCAAAGCGGCTGCCGGTGGCGGTGGTAAAGGCATGCGCGTGGTGCATAAAGCCGATAAGCTGGAAGAGGCCATTCGCGGTGCTGTCCACGAGGCAGGATCCAGCTTTGGGGACAACCGTGTGTTTCTGGAAAAGTTCATCACCCGCCCTCGTCATATCGAAATTCAGGTGCTGGCGGATAAACATGGCAATATTGTCACACTGGGTGAGCGGGAATGCTCCATTCAGCGTCGCCACCAGAAAATTATTGAAGAGGCACCGTCTCCCCTGCTGGATGAAGCAACACGGGAAGAAATGTCGCGTCAGGTGCGCAATCTGGCAAAAGAAGTGGGCTATTTTTCTGCCGGTACCGTGGAGTTTGTGGTTGGCCCCAATAAGGATTTCTACTTTCTGGAGATGAACACCCGCCTACAGGTGGAACATCGGGTGACCGAGCTGATTACCGGCATTGATCTGGTGGAAATGATGCTACGCGTCGCGGCGGATGAGCATTTGCCCTTCACGCAGGAAGATGTGAAGCTGAATGGCTGGGCGATTCAAAGCCGCATTTATGCGGAAGATCCTACCCGTGGTTTCCTTCCTTCTGTTGGACGTATCAACCGCTATCAGGAACCTCAGAATATTCCCGGTATGGTGCTGGATACCGGAGTCTATGAAGGGGCAGAAGTCAGCATGTTCTACGACCCCATGGTCGCCAAGCTATGCACCTTTGCAGAAACCCGCGAACGTGCGCTGGAAGAAATGTCTACCGCATTGGGGGCATATGTCATTCGCGGTATTACGCATAATATTAATTTTTTGGAAGCGATTATCAGCCACCCTCGCTTTCAGGATGGGGATTTGACCACCCACTTCATTGAAGAAGAGTATCCGGAAGGATTCAGCGGCGCACAACTCACGAACGAAAGCCGCAAGGTGTTTCTGGCGGTAGGGGTCTTCCTGCGGTTGAAACAGCGGGATCGGGATTGTCAGATTACCGGCAAACTGCGCGGACATGATGTGCCGTTTGTAGACCGTTGGGTGGTGAATGTAGACGATGATGCCTATCCCATTACCGTTGTGAAAAAAGAAAGCGGTTATGATATTACGCTGGAAGATGAAACCGTTCTCACGGTACGTAGTGACTGGCAACTGGGGCGCCGTCTGTTTCAGGGCACGGTCAACGCCAAGCCGGTCAGTGTACGCCTGACCAAAGAGGTGGAAGGCTTTGGGCTGGTTTATATGGGGGCAAACTGTCACGTAAAAGTGCGCACGCCTCGCACGGCAGATTACTCCAAATACCTCAAAGCAAAAAGTACAACTCGCCGCAACGATCAACTGACCGCACCCATTGCGGGTCTGGTGGTGGGTGTGCGCGTGAAAGAGGGAGATGTAGTGAAACCTGGGACGGAGCTTTTGCAAATTGAAGCAATGAAAATGCAAAATGCTATCCATGCGGATCACCGTGCGCTGATTAAAGCGGTGCATATTCAACCGGGTGAAAGCGTGGCGGCCAACCAGTTGATGATTGAGTTTGCGGATGCCCCAGCCGAGGAAGAACAAAAAGCCGCCTAAAACCGCCGATGAATTGGTGAAAGGAATCACCCCATGCAGCCCCCCCTCTTTGCCCGTAAGCTACGCATTCATGGCCGGGTACAGGGGGTAGGGTATCGGGCGTGGGCGCAAGCGCAGGCGGAAAAGCTTGGGTTACAGGGATGGGTACGCAATCGAACGGATGGAACCGTGGAAGCATTGGCCGTTGGTAGCCATGAGCAGGTAGAGCAATTCATTCACACCTGCCATGAAGGGCCTGCCCATGCCAGTGTCAGCGGGGTAGAAGTGACAGAGGCCATCGGGGTGGTTGAGCATGGTTTTCGCATTAAGCCTACGGTGTAGGGGATGATACCCATTCCATCGGTTCAAAAACAGTGGCAAACTGCTTCTTCAGCATCGTATCCAGTGCTTCCATGGTCACAGTTTTGCCTAAATCGGCAAAGGATGTCACCCCAAATTGCCTGATACCGCACGGCACAATTCCCTCAAAATGGCTTAAGTCCGGATTCAGGTTTATGGCAATGCCATGATACGTAATCCAACGTCGGACGCGAATGCCAAGGGCAGCAATTTTTGCTTCGCGGCCATCTGGTTTCTCTACCCATACGCCTATGCGCCCTTCGCGCCGTTCTCCCTGAATATCAAATGCGGCCAGAGTGCGAATGATCCATTCTTCCAAATCCTGCACAAAAGCGCGTACATCGCCTTTTTTGGCTTCCGGGCGTTTGTGCAAATCCAATTGTAGATACGCTACCCGTTGTCCCGGCCCGTGGTAGGTATATTGCCCCCCGCGTCCGGCATCAAATACGGGAAAACGCGTCTCCAACAAATCCGTTGCCTTGGCACTGGTGCCAGCCGTGTACAGGGGGGGGTGTTCAAGGAACCATAGTTGCTCTGGCATTTCCCCATGGGCGATGGGAGTCAGATTGGCTTCCATACGTGCCAGAGCCTCAGGATAAGGCGTGACGTCCGGGCTGTGA
Source organism: uncultured Rickettsiales bacterium (assembly GCA_964538615.1). Classification (GTDB taxonomy): domain Bacteria; phylum Pseudomonadota; class Alphaproteobacteria; order Rickettsiales; family RI-342; genus CAZIGK01. Next base: position 22,136 of record CAZIGK010000008.1, read on the forward strand.
GTGAAACGAACGAGGTGCAATTGAAACGACCCAAGCGAAACAAGAAAAGGGAGAGCAAACAGGGTGGCTATAGCATAATTTTGCCTCTGACGCAAAGCTGTTGCCAAGCCTTATCCCATCTGCTATGCACCATACACCCTGCTCTGTAGAGGGCAGTGCTGCAATGGTGTGCGGCCATGGCGGAATTGGTAGACGCGCAGCGTTGAGGTCGCTGTGGGGCAACCCGTGGAAGTTCGAGTCTTCTTGGCCGCACCAATGCTTGAACAAATCCAATGCTTTAGTCTATTGATTTTTTTCAATTATTTCCCAAAATTTTACGATAACCCATTCTCCACTCCAGAACCCATCGGCTGCATCAGTAATCTACTTTCTCGGTAGCTTGAAGATAGCGTTTTTGATGATACTGGCGTTCCTCGCAGCGGACAATGCTGCCTGGAGGAAACTCCCATTCTGCATCTTTAGGGTCGTAATCTTTGGTTGGTAATATACGATAAAGATTGTCACCAATCATTTCAGCTTGAACGGGACGTGATGCCTCATCTTCAGGAATTAAAACATAAATTTCTATCGGCATAAAAATCCTTAGCCGATTTTCTCTATCGCCAGATTAATCAGCTCTTCTTTATCCCATTGTGTTGATATGCAGCGCACCCGATCTCCCGGTAAAAATTCCCACTCCCCTTGTGTACGCCAGATATAATGGGTTGTCGGTCTATCCTCCATCATCGCTTTCAAAGATATATCCAACGGCGTGCCGTGGCGGAGGTATTGAATACAGGCCTTTCGATAGGCCGGTGTTTCGATAATGTGCATTGTGTGCCTCGCTGACTTTATTGGTCAGCATGAGGCATGAAGTGCCAACCCGGAAGGCGCAAATGTGCTTTCAGGCCATGCGGGATGCTTTTTTCCATGCGGCGACCATGAAAAATCATATCTGTCAAAAAAATGTCAAATCAATCTGTTATACAAATTCAGAATCAGCAGGATGTGATGGAGATAATGTGGCATGAGCGTAACAGCCTATGACTTTTTTTCACCGCAAACCCTCTATGGCCTTGTAGAATTGGCAGAGCAAGGCTGGTTTTCTCGGCGTGACGAAGTGTTAATCGTTGCGGCTTTCGATGGTGAAGACATGGGTGCACACCAGATTCTTCGCTTGACCCGTATCGTGGAGGATTTAGCCAAAGCGCGTCGAACCTATATGCAAGAGGAATTACGCGCACACCTACAGCAACGTGACGAAGAGCATCTCCTGAACGAGGCAGACCCCAGAACCGAGGCGATGGATGCCCCCCGTGGGGGCTTGATGCAAGAACGCCTTCGCGCTCATAAGGAGCGCACCCAAGCGCGCGGGATAGCGAACGAAGGAGGCAGAGATGCCGCCCCCCGCGATAAAGGCTGGATGCGTTAGGCAAGCTTACCTGCCTGATAAACGGATGAAAGCTTGTGGTTTGCAAACCTTGTTGCTAGGTTGTTGGGGCTATCGGGTTCAGGTGAGCCGAACAAAGTATTTTTGCGTGTATCGTAGCAGCGTCTTGCAATGTTATGCGCGCAAATAACATCGCAAAGCCTTTGTTTGCTAGCCATACGAACAACGTTTTCACGCCAAGCATCACCTTCTTATCACCCTCATCTTTACGGCACAGCATGACCCACAAGCAGGATGACTCTCAGCAAGCACCACATGCTTCCAGCTCGGAAGAGCATGTGGCCGATGAGCAGATGACGCAACTGGTGCGTGATCTTCAGGAAGCCCTGCATCAGGAAGAGTGGCCCACCGCACACCAACTGGTGGATGGTCTGCATATTGCGGATCTGGCCTATTTGTTTGATATTTTGCCACAGGAACAACGTTTGGCGTTGCTCGCACTGCTGCGCGATCAACTGGATCCGGAATTGTTTTTATATGTGCAGCCGGATGTAGCGGAGTTTTTTATTGAGCATCTGGGCGTACAGGTGGCAGCTCAGGCGCTACAACAACTGGAACCAGATGAAGCAGTTAGTGTTCTGGAGGATCTGGAAGACGAAGATCAGCAACAGATTTTGCAGGCGCTTTCGGCCGATGCACGCAGTAAGTTGGAAGAGGGGCTGGCCTACCCGGAAGAGTCTGTCGGTCGTCTGATGCGGCGGAAAATGGTGCTGGTGCCGCAATATTGGACGGTAGGTAATACCATTGATTACTTGCGCAAGCGCGATGACCTGCCCGATGAGTTCTATAATTTATTTATTGTTGATCCCAAAAACCGTCCGGTCGGCTCTGTCCTGCTCAGCCGGTTGGTGCGTTCTCCGCGTGAGGTGCGGATGGATAGCCTGATGCAGGAACGCCTGCAACGTATCCCCGTTGAGATGGATCAGGAAGAGGCAGCGCACCTGTTTCGCCGTTATGCGTTGGTGGCCGCTCCGGTCGTGAATGGAGAGGGGCGTATGTTAGGGGTGCTCACCATTGATGATATGGTGGAAGTGGTGGATGAAGAAGCGGATGAAGATTTGCTGCGTATGGGTGGGGTCTTTGAGCGCGATTTCTACGCCAGTCTGGGCTATACGGTGCGGCGTCGGTTTCCATGGCTGTTCATCAACCTGCTGGCAGCCTTTGCCAGCGCCAGCATTGTGCGCTTGTTTGAAGGTACCATCTCGCAGATGGTGGCGCTGGCGGCTCTGATGCCCATCATCGCGTCGCTGGGGGGCAATAGCGGCACACAGGCGGTGACGGTAGCCGTGCGTGCACTAGCAACAAAAGAGTTGATTACCGTCAATAGTTGGCGTGCCATCGGCAAAGAAGCTCTGGTCGGGCTGATCAATGGCTGCCTGTTTGCAATGGTCACCTTTGGGGCTGTCTTCCTCTGGCTGGGGCAGGTGCATGTCGCTCTGGTTTTTGCCGTATCCGTTGCCATTACCCTAACCTTTAGCGGCCTGATGGGGGGAGCTATTCCCGTGGTATTACAACGATTGGGTGCTGATCCCGCCGTTTCATCCGGTGTATTTCTTACTACCTTCACGGACGCCACCGCTTTTTTCGTCTTTCTGGGCATCGCTACCATGCTACTGATGTAGGGTGACGGTCGATTCATTACGGTGGCGCCTGTTTCGTGACGCTCTACCATACCGCAGGATTCGATACGGCCATGGGCGAGGGGTTTCTCCTCACAAAAATGGGTCTTTGTCGCCAGCATCAGGTCGCCAGTGCCAGATAGTGTTGTCACGAGACCTTTCGTGACCCGCATATGGCAGAGACAAGAGACGATCAGCAGCGGTTACCGCCTATCGCGCTACCCTCCAGCCATAAAGCCATAGGAGATGCTTACGCTTCTTTCTCATCATCCTGCTGGATGAGGCGGAGACTTTCCAAAACGTCTCCATGCTGCTGGCGGGATTGTTCTTCCTGCTCCTGCAATTTTTTAACGGTATCCCCTTTGCGATCCATGCGTTTGCACTGACCATCAATGAACGCCCCATCATCCACACTCAGGGATTCATGCATAATCACACCACGCACTTTGGCGGTACAGGTCAAATGCACATAGCGGGATTTAATCAGCCCGGAGACTTCGCCACAGACTTTGACTTTTTCCGCAATAATATCGCCTTTAATCATGCCTTTTTCCCGCACGGTCAATGCCACGCATTTCACGTTGCCTTCAATGCGGCCATCAATATCCACATAGCCATCACTAATCAGGTTCCCCAGAATATTCATATCATGGGAAATAATGGACGGAGTGGTGTCTTTGTTAGGGACAGGCATCAGAGCCTTGCTGCCAGATTCATTATCAACTTTTTTGGAAAACATATTGACCTGTCTGCAAAAATTTACGCGGATCCAAAGCGCGGCCTTCAAACCGCACTTCGTAATGTAAGTGGGTTCCGGTGCTGCGTCCAGTATTTCCCTGAATGCCGACCGTATCCCCACGTGCAACCTGTTGTCCTTTACGCACGGTTATTTTGCGCAAATGGCCATAGCGGGTCACAAAGCCAAACCCGTGGTCTACATCCACACAATAGCCATAGGCACCTTTGCGCCCGGCAAACATCACCCGCCCCGGTGCGGTTGACATCACTTTGGAACCATAAGGGCCTGTAAAATCCATACCATAATGCACGGCACGTCTGCGCGTTACCGGGTCAATGCGGCGACCAAAATGACTGCTCACGCGATACCCACGCATGGGGGATGCCAGTGGCATATGCTGCAATGCTTTGCTTAGCAACACAATCTGCTGAATATTATCCACAACTCCGGTATCAATCATAGGATCCAGCGATGGGCCTGAAAGCAAGTCGCTCACCTCGCTGTCTTCAATGAAAGGTCCCCCCTGATGCGAAAAATCTTCCTTTTCAGGCGCACGGGATGACGTATTCAGCGATGCGTTACGCTGGACATTCGGGATATGCCGTATCAACTGGTCAATACGCATACCGGTCATGGAAATGACTTTTTTCAGGTCTTTGACGGCAATGTGTGTATGTTTTTCCAAATCTTTCAGGAAACTATCGCGCTGACGTTCCATCTGAATCAGGCGCTCTTCCAAAAAGGCCAGTCGCTCTGCCAGTTTGCCGTTTTCTTCCTCATCATCAGACGTATATTGCTTGATAATGAAGGCATCGTAGGCATTGTGGCTTTCTTCATCATCTGCCAGTCGCAAAATATCGCTTTGTAATACAGCATACCGCTCTGCCAGCGTACGGTTTTGCCCCGCGACGGACGCCATTTCCAGATCTTTGTGACGCAGGACTTCCTTATAGGCAAAGTAGGTGCCGGTGCTATAGGCCATCCAGCAAAATATGCCCATAAAGCAAGCGATACCCATCACCTGAGTGCGCGCGCTAATCGGGAGATTGCTGACCTTATCATGCGAAATGATAATTAGCTTACGGTCAGAAAATAGTTTTTTCAGTCGTTGTCTCACCTCAGACAGCACGCCTGCATCCCCTATTTTATGTTAAACTTGCTCCCTGCTATTATGCATAGTTTTTTTATTCTCGAAGGGCAAATACGGAAATAAAAAAACCATCAGTCAGGGAAAAAAGAGGGGAAAGCTGTAGCATGTTTTCTTGCGGCCGTATAGCAGAGATTCCTGTTTGTGGTAGCATGTCTTGTATTGACAATGGATAAGTGTTTGGAAAATTGTTTTTTATCCATTCGTTTTGCTGTTGATTTTCTCCCTGAAGTAAGGAGCAGGTGCTATAAAAAAAAGCACCACCGGGACGCACAAATGCCACAGCAGTTTGCACAACTTTTTGCTGTACTTCTTGCCAATGTGCATATTCTTGCGGTTGGCATTGCCACTTGCGCCATGGGTTGCGACGCCAGGTGCCTGTTCCTGTGCAGGGGGCATCCACCAGCACAGCATCAGCGAAGGGCAGGCTGTGTGTTTCCGTTGTGCAAGTGATAGGTTCCACACCTGCGCGACTGGCGCGCTCTTGCAGCCGGGCAAGGCGTTTGCCGTCCACATCATGGGCATAGATGCGCACCGGTTCAGAAAGGGATTCTGCCAGACGCGCCGCCAGCGCCAGTGTTTTGCCACCTGCGCCGGCGCACCAGTCAATCACGGTCAGGGGTTTGCTGGCATGGAATGACAGATGCTTCAGGTGGTTGACCATGATTTCGACAGCGAGTTGCGATGACGCATCCTGTAACTCGAACCAGCCGTCCTGATACTCCGGCAGGGCTTGCAATGCAGCGCGTCCTTCCACCCTGATAGCCAGCGGAGAATGGGGTAAAGCCTTTGCCTGAATATTGTTTTTTTGCAATAGCTTTAGCATGCTTTCACGGTTGGTTTTGCGTGGGTTGATGCGAATATCGGCGGGGGCGGGGGCATTGAAGCAAGTCTCCCATGCGGCCTCATGGTCTGGTGTGAATACCAGTTCCGGCAACACCCAGTCCGGCAGGTCATGCTGAATCGCCAGCGGGGCATGTTGCAACATGTCCGGTGTCTTCAGCCAGGCTTGCAGGATGGCTTGTTCCGTATCGGTACAGGGCCGTGGGGCGTGTGGGCTGCCATCGCATAGGTTCATTAACTCTGCGAGAGAAAGCTTCATATGCTGCAAGCTCGCCAGTAGCACCCATGTGCGACTGTTGCCTGCATCCCCTGCAAGCTGTTGCCACTGCCATTGCAGGCTGCGCAAACGCCGGAGTATGGTGAAAAAAGACTCGCCAATTGCCCGCCGATCCCCGGAACCCATGTAACGTTTAGGTGCCACCCATTGCTTTAGCCAGCTATCTGCGGGTTGCTGCTGGCCAGATTCCATCAGTTGTAGATATTCCTGCACAGCATCCATAATGGTCTGCAAACGGGCAGAGGGGCGCATAATCAGACCATCCTGACACTGAAAAAACGTATAACACAGAGAAAGCCCCTATGATGATTCATGCGCTGTTTTTTTGCATGCGTTTTTTTTCACGCCGTCGCTCAGCGGAAGATCCCAGCCGCATCGCCTCACGGTATTTCGCCACGGTACGCCGTGCAATGCTGATGCCCCGTTCCTGAAGGATGTCAGCAATCGCATCATCGGAGAGAATGGCATCCGCTGTCTCGGATTCAATTAAATCCCGAATCTGCGATTTCACGGCCTCGCTGGAAAGTTCGCCACCCATGCCATCATAGGAGAGAGCAGAAGTGAAAAAATATTTCAGTTCAAATACCCCGCGAGGCGTTTCCATGTATTTGTTGGCCGTCACCCGGCTGACGGTGCTTTCATGCAAATCCAGTTGCTCCGCTACAGCCTTCAGGGTCAGTGGCTTCAGGTACCGTACCCCATGCTTCAGAAACATGGACTGTTGCGACACAATCTCGGTCGCAACCCGTAAAATCGTATGCGCCCGCTGATCCAGTGCTTTGGTCAACCAGTTGGCATGTTGTAGCTTTTCGCTTAAAAACTTTTTCTCTGCTTCCTTGTGCGTATGGTCTTTCAACTGGCTGTAGTAATGCTGGTTCACCAGCAGGCGGGGCAGGCTGTGCGGGGTTAACTCCACCTGCCATTGTCCCTTGTTATCCAGTTGTACGGTAATATCCGGCTGCACCACATCCACCGAACTATGGTCGAACAAAAAGCCCGGCTTGGGGTTGAGAGCGCGCAATTCCTGTAGCATGTCTTTCAGGTCTTCGTCCGACACGCCACAGATACGTTGCAGGCGTGCCATCGCCCCTTCGGCAATCAGATCCAGATACTGCACCAGCTTTGCCATGGCGGGGTCAAAACGGTTTTTGTCTTTTAGTTGCAGTGCCAAACACTCTTGCAGAGAGCGGGCGCCAATACCCACCGGGTCACATTGCTGAATCTGTGTTAAGGCGGCTTCCACGTCATCGGTACTGCACCCCAGTGCCTCGGCAATATGCGGGAGGGGTTCGTGCATGTAGCCCGCTTCATCGAGCAGGTCTATCAGATAATCCACGATAAATTGCTGGCTGGGAGGCAGCCCCTCATGTGCCACTTGCTGGCGGACATGCTCTTGCAGGCTGATCGCATTGGCGACCGTTTGCTCCACGATCTCTCCGGGGCTTAAGCTGTCTCCGCTATGGCGTGTGCCGCCAGACTCAGCGGTCATCTCCCAATAGCCGGATTGCTCGGCATCGCCTGCACTGGCGGCTTCCTTCCAATTGCTGCTATCGTCCACGTCCAGTTCGGCGTCTTTGTCGTTAAAGTCGTGGTTATCCTGCCAGTTGCTACTATCTGCGTCGTCCGATGTGCTGCGGCTGGCTATATTTTCAACGGGTGTTTCATCGGTAAGAGATTCTCCGCCAGAGCCTTGCTCAGGCTCGGCTGCCTGTAGCAGCGGGTTTTCCAGCATTTGCTGCTCCAAAAACTCCATCAACTCCATGCCAGACATTTGCAGCAGTTTAATGGATTGCTGCAATTGTGGAGTCATGACCAATGATTGGCTTTGACCCTGCCTGAGTTCCAGTCCTGAGCGTGCCGCCATAATCTTCAAAGTCTTTTGCAAGTTACGAAAAAAACACCCTCTATCGTACCGCAAATGGCGGGGCGGGTCATGCAAAAAGAATCATCTTTTACACTTATGCAAAAAAAATGCCATATTAACTAAGTATTTAGACTCATGTTCTTTTCCATTCCGGTAAATTCGCCATCACGGGGGTGTTTCCTGGAATGAAGCAACTTATGGTTGCTTTTTTGTCTTCCGCCCATGGCTCCAGTCGTAGCATGGCCAGACCTATAAAGCCGGTGTCCGTTCGGGTATAGCTGCGTAGCTCGCCAATCTCTTTTTCCTGCCATATGACAGGGATAGGAAGGGTCGGGGGGGGAGGCTCCATCGCTTGCCAGCATAGGGTGGCAAAGCCTTTGCGCACGGCTCCCCGAAACTTACTGCGTGTGGTGACTTCCTGTCCCACATAACAGCCTTTGTGAAAATCTACGGCATGCAAATCATCCAGTCCTGCTTCCAGCAGCAAGGTTTGTTCCGCTACCATATCGCGGTAGGAGGCCGGAAGCCCTCGCTGAAGCCGCCGCTGTTCATAATGGGCGGTTCCATCCGGCCAGAAGGCCGCCATTGTACGGTTGACCACTGCGCGCCAGCCCATCGTAGCATCTCTGGGGTCGGTTGCCCAGTGTAGCGGGGCAATGGCTGCCTGTTCATGCGCGGATGCGGTGGAGGGGGAGGCGGGGGTAGGGGTGACCCATCCGGCCAGCACAGCATAATCGTCAGCCAGACGAAGTGTTATGTGTTTACGCAGGCTGTAGAGGCGTAGTTTTTGCAGGGCGGCCTCGGCTCCTGATGCTTCTACCTGTAGCCAGATGCGCGCATCCGGTGCAGGGCAGACCCAAAAATCATGCAAATATTTCCCTTGTGGGGTGGCAAGGGCAGCATAGAGGGTCTGCCCTTGCTCCACGCGGCGCATGTCATTGCTGAGCAAACCCTGTAGAAACACAAACCGATCCTCTCCGCTGATTTCCAGCAGGCGGATATGTGGCATGTGGTATGCGAGGGAGGAAGGAGTGGCAGCCATCGTCATGATCAGGGTTCCTGAACCATAGGGGGTGGTACATGGGGTGGTGAAGAGGCAGAAGCAACGGGCAGCATGGCTTCTATCGTCTGGCGCAGGCGCGGGGCAATGGCGGAAAGACTATAGTTCTCCTGCACCATACGAGCGCCCTGTTGTCCCATGGCATAAGCGCGTTCGGGCTGATGCAGAAGCTGCTCCAGTGCATCTGCCAGTGCGGATGCATTTCCGATGGGGCAGAGCAGGCCATTTTCTCCCTGCACCACCAGCTCTGACGGGCCGGGAGTGCGGGTGGCGACAAGCGGCAACCCATGCGCCATGGCTTCAAGAAGCACAATCCCGAATGCTTCCTGCCGGGAGCTTAGGCAAAAAATATCCAGTGCCGCATAAAAGGCGTCTTTGTCTTTCACCCAGCCCTGCCAGTGCAGGCAATCATCCAATGCCAGTCTGGTTGCCAGTTGGTGCAATGGTACGGCTTCCGGCCCGTCTCCACCAATCATCGCCTGAAACACATGCCCACGTTGCCTGAGGATGGCCAACGCCTGCAAAAAGCTGGCAACATCCTTTTCCGGCACAAATCGCGCCAGCAGTCCAATGACCGGAGGCATGTGCGGTATGCGAGTTGCCGCAGAGGGGGGCGGCAGATCCACCAGCATATTGGGCAAGGTCACCACCTGTGCCACCCCCTGCTGTTGCAAGGCCTGTTGTAGTTGGGTATTCACGGCAATCACCCCGTCGGCCAGTGCCATATGCTGAATGCGCGGATTATGAGCCACTGTCAACAGCACGGGGGGCGATGACAATCCGGCACGAGCCTTCGCCAGCAAGGTCAATGCCCTGTTGCCATGGGCAATGACGGCATCCGGTTTTCGTTGCTGAAGAAGGCGATGCAACCGCCAGACAGCCAACCGATCCCACGCCCCCCAATTCATCAGCGTATCATGGGGAATGGCGTAGCTACCCAGCACTTGTCGTATGAGCGCCTTTGGGTGGCACAGGCAATGCACGTCCAGCCCTTCCTGTTGCAGGGCGCGGGCATAATCCACGAATGCCTGTTCAATGCCGCCAAGTTTCTTTGCGAACAGCACGTTAAGAATGTGCATAGAAATCCCGTTCATGATAGACAAGCGTCATGCATTCCGGACGGTGTCTCAACAATAACGCAACCACACTATAGGCATAAACATGGAGAATACAACACGCCTCCTATCCATGATCACGGTTGTGATGGTGACCCGTAACCATCAGGAGGCCGTTTTGCAATCGCTCGCGGTGCTACCGCGCAAACTGGGGCAGGTACTGGTGATTGATAATGCCAGCACAGATAGCACGGTGGCACGTATCCGGCAGCATTTTCCGCATGTGCAATTGCTGCAAAATACACAGAATGAAGGCATGGGTTTTGCCTTGAATCGAGGGTTGCGAGTGGCGGAAACGCCGTATGTTCTGCTACTCAGCCCGGAAGTGGTGCTGCATGAGTCCGAGCTGGTGAAGCTGGTACGGCGGCTGGAATGTTACCCGGAAGCGGATGGTATGGCCCCCTTGCTGTATCAGGGGAAAGATTTGCTCCCTTCCTTTGGGCGTGGTTTCGGGCGGGAATATCCGGATCAGAAGTTTTATCGCCCAGCGGGAGATATCTGCGCGGATAGGGTGCGGGTGGAATGCCTGCTGCTACAACTCACCCTGATTCGCCGTTACCAAAGCTACTGCGATGTGGAGATGCATAGCAGTCTGGCAGGAGAAACACTGGCCTACGCCATTATGGAAAGTGAGGGTAGCCTGATGGTGACCCCGCAGGCGCGTGCGGAATGGATAGGCCGCCGCCACGCGTGGGATGCCCCCCGAACCTACCATGAAGCTTTTGATTACGGTTGGGATGATGCCTGCCTGCATGCTGCGTATGGGTTGCAGCGTGGTCACGCGGCTGCCCTGTGGCGGCACGCCCTCAGTCAGCTATGTTTTGCGCTGGCATGGCTACTGGTATTGCAGCCATGGCATGCTGTGCCGTACTTCGGCACGGCATGCGGCATGCTGGCCTATCTTTGGGGGCAGATAGGGGAGGGGCGGCTGACTACATTATCTAGTGAATAATCAGTTCATGCTGCACATATTTCCATTCGGCGGGTTTAATCAGTTCCGCACTGGCAACGCGCACACTGTGTAATTTTCCCTCAATGGAATGTTCCCAAAAGGTCAGAAATTTTTTAAGTTCCGGAAATTCAGGTGCCCGATCTAGCTTTTGCCAGATAAAGCTTTGCAGCAGGGAAGGGTAGTCCGGCATGTGATATAGAATTTCCGCTGTGGTCAGTCGATAATCTTGCAGCATCCGTTCCATATCATTCATACGCAGTTTCCTTGCTTGTTTCTGCTTCTCCACCTCTATATCTAGTATGTCACAGGCATCCTTAACGAAGGCTTAAGCTTTCGCGTGGTATGAGTAACGATTTTTTACTTCGTGATACCCGTTCGGCACTGCGCGATCACTTGCCTCGCCCGTAACACAGCATATAGTGGTTTGGCACGGCTATTGCTCATAGATACAGTATATGTTATCGTCAGCCGTTCATTTGCCTGAGGTTACCCTATGATGCCGCGTTCTCTGCTGTCTCTGGCAGCTTTTGTTTGTGCTTTCACGCTGGCGGGCGGTGCCCTCTCCACAGCGCAAGCCAGAGGCAATGCCACCTTATCGCAGGATGCCGCAGCCAATGCGAAACGCTGTATGGCGCATATTCCCCGTTATGAGCGCAAAATGGGCATTCCCCTGTATTTGCTGGAGGCGATTTCCCTCAGCGAATCCGGGCGTCGCCTGCCGGGGCTTCGGTATGCAGCACCCTGGCCGTGGACAGTCAATACCGGTGGCCGTGGCTATTATTTTGATACGAAACAGGAAGCGGTGGATTTTGTCTATTCCGTGCTGGAAAAAGGCAACCCTTACATTGATGTCGGCTGCATGCAGGTGAATATCCGTTACCACCATCAGGCATTCCGTACTGTGGAAGAGGCGCTGGATCCTGAGCATAATGTCGCCTATGGTGCCAGCTTCCTCCGCCAGAATTACGAGCGTACCGGCAGTTGGAAAACCGCCGCCATGCATTATCATTCCCAAACACCGGGACGAGGTACGCCCTATTTGCAAGGGGTGTTGCGTGTCTGGAAAAATCTGGTTGCCTACGATGGTACCCGTCAGGGGTTGGAAGAATGGGTGGAGCCAAGCGTTACGACCGCTGCCGCTCACCCGTGGCAACTGGGGGTTCCGGGCTATATGCAGCCTCAGTTTTTGCAAGTGGCTTCCGTGCAGGCGGCCATGCCCAACCAATTGGGAGCAGGGCAAATTATTGCCTCTCCCATCGCAGAAGAACCAAGCAAGCCCACCAAATGGCAGCGGGTGATGCAGCATCAATCAGCGGATATTATGGTGAATGATGCAGGAGAGACTGTGCTTGCCCCGTCATCGGCAACTTCTACGCCTGCTGCGGGAGAGGCCGCCGCTTCCCCCTCTGCATCTGATACGCCAGCAACCGCAGCAACCACGGTTTCAGCGCCAACGGCATCTGCCCCCCCTGCGAATGCATCGCAAACCTCTTCCCTCAGTCCGGAAGTGCTGGCACGTATTGAAAGCCAAACCCAGCATATCCAACTGACTCCACAGCAAATTCAGGCTGCACAGCAGGGGAAGATTATTATTGATCCCTCGCAGGTGAATGGTGGCACGCTGGTGAATCCCGTGCCGCAGGTCACGCCAGCCACCCCGGCCGCTCTGAGCAACCCGGCAAACGCGACACCACAGGCGGTGAATCGGTATGATCCGCAAGATTTGCGCGGCAGTGCCGTCAGCCAGCGGGAGGAAAACCGCACTTCACTCAATGGCGTTCGTATGATCTTCCCAAGGTAAAAGAAAACTATCCGATAGAAGACTTGAAAATGAACAGGTTTTTCGTTATCCAAACAGCAGAGTTTTTTTAGCCGATGATGATAATGAGGCTGCCATGAGCGACTATTTTGAAACAATCTATGTAGAATCCGGTACGGTGGCTTGCGATGGTGGTACGGGTAGCACCGGGCATCCCCGCGTGTTTTTGGATGTCCTTAAAAAAGGCGAGATGACCTGCCCCTACTGTAGCCGCCATTATGTGCTGAAAGAAGGGGCGAAAGCCGCCGCGCATTAATGAGTGCCATCACATTCTGCTAATGACGTGCTGCAAATGGCCGTTTGACTGCGCGGTTCGTATCACGTACCTCTCTGTACACTCACTTTGCTGCACGCAGAACAGCCTTTTCGCCAGGCCCCAGCGAATCTGACGACAGCATCTGGGTTCAGGACGTATATGTCATACGGTCTGGGGTTGTTTATCCGCTATTTTCCCGTTGCCTGCAGCACCGGCCAGCGTCCTCTGGCCAGTTGTTCCAGAGTAGGGTTATCCAGCCCCATGCGCTCACGGTAAATCCAGTAAGAGGCGATCACCTGTTCCAGATAGTTCCGGGTTTCCGGAGACGGCAGACGCTCCATGAACAATAAAGGGTCACGAATCCCCTCCAGATGCTTCTGCCAGCGCAGCAACGTGCCAGGCCCTGCGTTATAGGATGCCAGCAAATGCATCAGGCTATTGCGCACATAAGGCATACCCAGCAAATATTCAATATAGGCCTGTGCCAGTTGCACATTCCATTCTGTCTGGCTGGTGTCTGTCTCTTCGTCCATTTCGTCATGCATCAACCGTCGCTTAACATACGAGGCGGTGGTCGGCATGAGTTGCATCAAGCCTTTGGCACCTGCGGCACTTTGTGCGTTCGGGTTAAAACCGGATTCTTCACGTGCAATGGCGAATAGTAAGGCGGAATCTGTGGTAAAGCCTGCCGCTGGCCGCCAGAGAGGTAAGGGATAACGGGCAAAATCCAGCCACTGCTGCTCTCTTTGGTAGGTCGGGAAGCGATCCAGCAAGCTGCGCGCCATGCGTAACTGCACTGCGGCAAGCTGCACGCGGTGTGCCAGCGTCAACATGGCTTCAGCACTTGGCTGCCCAAGTCTAAGGAATATATGGCGTATTTCCGCTTCCGCTGTTGCACGTTGCCCCAGTGACGTCAGAGCCATAATACGCTGTACCACAGGCATGCGGGCAATGCGTTGCAGCGCGTCTTCTGGCTGTGTGGCCGGTGTATTTTGCAGGGCAAGGGGTTTTTGCAACCGTGCCTGTGCCAGCAGCCCATAGAAACTGCGTGGCGCAATGCGTGTTGCTTCCTGCAAATAGCGGCTGGCGAAATCGGTATCCTCTTTTTTCAGGGCGGCACGGGCAGCCCAATAGGCACCAGCACTACGCTCCCAGCCGTGCGCCTTACTGTGTGCCAGTGCCGCAAAATCCCGTTTTGCTTCCGCGTAGCGTTGCTGTTGCCAGTTCGCCAGTCCGGCTGTCCAGTAGGCAGCGGGCAGTTGCTTGCCATGACGCAATGCCACCCCGGACGCTAATTGCCGGGCATCATCAATACGACCTTCGGCCATGCGTAAATTGGCCACCATCAGGCGGGCAAGGTCTCGTTCCAGCGGACGCCAATGGGCAGAGGCTCCCGCTCCTTCAATAAGTTGCAGCGCAGCCTTGCCTTTTTCCGCCATCACGCGAGCTTCCATCTGTAGCCACAGGCTTTCTGCTTTGGGGCGGCCTTCCCATTGCAGCAGACGTGCATAATGCCGCTGAGCCGTACCAGACAAACCATTCTGGTCACCATACCCCTGTAGAATGCGGCTGGAAGAAAATGCTTTTTTTAGCTTTTTATCTGCAATGCCACGGGCAATAGCCAGTTGCCGAATACGCTCCGCCTGCGGATGATCCGCATAACGTTCCATCCATTGCTGCAATTCCACGCCCTTGGTCTGATAGCGCGGGTGCAGGTAACGTTGTGCCAGCAAATGCCCATGCAATAGTGGGTTACGAATATGGTTGGCCAATTCATCCGCCGCCTCCCACTCTGCATTATCCTGTAGCAGGAATGCCTGTCGGTAACGTTCACGGTCTTTTTTGCTCAACAGAGATGGCTGACGATCTACCCCCTGTAGGAAACGCACAATACCCGGCTCCCAATCCATGGGTACGGTGGTCTGCAAATCCGAAGATACGGTAAACGCAATATCTTCATCCACGGTATCACGCTGCTCCAACCAGCGTTCTGCCTCCATATCCGCCATATCCGGCAGAGGGCGCTCGCCCAATAGCATAAGGGTAATGGCCAGCGCCAGAAGCATCAGCACATAGACAGCACGCAGGCTATAATCCACCGATGGCGGGGCATCGTCCATCCAGCTCGCGGTGGTGGCAACAGGCTGGGTCATGCCGAATCTTCCATATGCGATGATGGCAGCATCTCCTGTGCCAGCAGTAAATCCTGCCACGCTAGCCGTTTCAACTCTGGCTGCCTTAGTAAATAGGACGGGTGGAACAGGGGCAGCACAGGGTAGGTGCGTGCCTCATAGGGGCATACATAGGGCAGGGGCTTGCCGCGCAAGCGGGTAATGCCACGGGTTTCCTCTTCATACAGGGACGCAACGGCGGTTCCCCCCATCAGCAATACCAGTCTGGGTTTGAGCAGGTAGATATGCCGCTGCACAAAGGGACGACAAAGAGACACTTCTTCCGGGTTGGGCTTACGGTTTCCCGGTGGTCGCCAGAACAGGCTGTTGGTAATGTAGCATTCGCTATCGCGGCTCCAGCCAATGGCAGCCAGCATTTTATCCAGCAATTGCCCACTACGGCCACAAAAGGGAACCCCCTGCTGATCTTCCTCAAAACCCGGTGCTTCCCCAATCACCATCACCGGGGCGTCCAGAGGTCCCTGTGCAATAACCGTTCGGCTGGCGGTCTGTTTAATCGCACAGCCATCAAACGCGTCAATGGCCGCGTACAATGCCGGTATATCATCGCATGCATCTGCCAGACGTCTTGCCTCTGTCACCGCCTGCGTCACAGCCGCAGGGCTTGCAGGCAGAGGGGCGGGTGTGGCCGTTGCTTCCCGCAACGGAGAGGACATGGCAGGCTGGGGTAGGGTCTGCACGATGGGTGCTACCTGCGTCATCGCCTGCAGGGGAGGGCGTACGGGGGTATCCATCCAATGGTTGACGGGCGCATCGGCCAGCGTTTCATCCACCCCGCAGGCGCGGTGCCATTCTAATAGTGCCTGCACGTGCTGCATGGTGCCTCCGGTTTGCAATGCCTGTTCATACTATCGGTTTCGAGGGCAATAGGCAAAAAAATTGGGCAATGCAGCGTGACAGACTGTATCATTTCGCGTTAATCTTTTCTGCTTATGATAACCCTCCCATCAGTGGATATAAGGATGCCAGCATGACAGAACGCGATACCATGGAGTTTGATGTGGTGATTGTTGGTGCGGGACCGGCGGGGCTTTCTGCCGCGATTCGGCTGAAGCAATGCGCGCAGGCAGCGGGACGGGATATACAGGTTTGCGTGCTGGAAAAAGCAGCAGAAATCGGTGGCCATATTCTCTCTGGCGCGGTCATGGAGCCACGTGCCCTGACAGAGCTTTTTCCCGACTGGCAGGAACGCGGTGCTCCCTTGACCACACCGGTTACGCAGGATGTTTTTTCCCTGCTGACACGTAAGAGAAAATGGCGCCTTCCCACCCATCCCTCTATGCGCAACCATCAAAAAAATAAGCAGAACTATATTATTTCATTAGGTAACCTGTGCCGCTGGCTGGCGGATCAGGCAACAGCGCTGGGGGTTGAAATATTTCCCGGTTTTCCCGCCGCACAATTGGATATGGATGATGAAGGCCGTGTGCAGGGGGTCATCACGGGGGATATGGGGGTGAACCGGGAAGGGCAACCTACCGATGCCTATCAACCCGGTGTACGCCTGAAAGCGCGCTACACACTACTGGCGGAAGGCTGTCGGGGGCACGTGTCTGAAGCAGCCATAGCACGCTTTCACCTGAGGGAAGGCCGTGAGCATCAAACCTATGCGATTGGGCTGAAGGAACTATGGCAGGTCGAGCCGGAAAAGCACCAGCCCGGCAAGGTTGAACATAGCGTCGGCTGGCCCCTCTCGCCGGATCATTACGGCGGTAGCTTCATCTACCATCTGGCGGAAGATTATCAGGTAGTGGTGGGCTACGTGATTGGGCTGGATTACCAAAATCCCTATCTCAATCCATTCAAGGAGTTTCAACGCTTTAAAAACCATCCGGCCATTCGCCCGCTGTTTGAAGGCGGCAAACGTCTTTGCTATGGGGCTCGCGCTCTGAACGAAGGTGGGTGGCAGTCTATCCCGAAACTGAATTTTCCCGGTGGTGCCCTGATTGGCTGTGCGGCAGGCTTCATGAATGTACCAAAAATCAAGGGCAGCCATACGGCCATGAAGTCCGGCATGTTAGCGGCGGAAGCGACCTTTGAAGCCCTGCAACAGCAAAGCGATGCGCCACTGGCCGCCTATGAAGAAACCCTCAAACGCTCCTGGGTGGGGCGGGAACTGTATGCTGTGCGCAATATCCGCCCTGCTTTCCGCCACGGGTTATGGCTCGGCATGGCCTACGCGGCCATAGATACCCTGTTGGGAGGGAAATTACCGTGGACATTGCATCACCACCAACCAGATCACACCTGCCTGAAACCCGCCAAAGCCTGCCAGCCCATTGATTATCCACGTCCGGATGGTGAAGTGAGCTTTGATATTCTGTCATCCGTCTATTTATCCGGCACAAACCACGCAGAAAACCAGCCTGTGCACTTACAATTACGGGATAGCTCTATCCCTATTGGCTATAATCTGGTGCTTTATGATGCGCCAGAGCAACGCTATTGCCCGGCAGGTGTGTATGAAATTGTGGAAGAACAAGAGCAGAAGCGCCTGCAAATTAACGCCCAAAACTGCATCCATTGCAAAACCTGCGACATTAAAGACCCCAAACAAAATATCCATTGGGTGGCACCAGAAGGCGGTGGTGGGCCGAAGTACCCTAACATGTAATGCCGCCCCCATCCCGCTATGAAAGCAACGGAAAAAACCCCTCTCACCAATGGTAAGAGGGGTTTTCCATATTTTTCAGTCACACGCTTGGCTAACCAGATTCTACAAACAGTTCTGTGCAGCCGCCCGGTGTGATTAGACGTTTTTGTAAGGAATCGGGCGCTTGGTGGATGGATCCAACGCCAAATCGCCATTTTCATACATAGCGGCAATGTAGTTGCCATGGCCTTTGTGCTTGCCGAAGTAGTAGGTCGGCTTCACGGTTTTACCATCATATTTGCGCAACTCTGTTACGCGACCACGGTTTTCCGGGTTATTTTTACTGCTCATGATGCATCCTCCAACGGGGGCGGGTATAAGAGAGGAGGCTTATGCCGCACCTGTCACTTAAAGTCAACTATTTTTCTGCATCTTTCTGTGGTTGATGCTTGCGGAAAGAGTGTTTTCGGTCGGCATTTCCCATGGACGGATGAGATGACTCTGTTTATGGTGTTTGCACCTATGAAAATCTCTGAATGCGGGGAGCATGAACACGTGCGTGTAAAAGAATATGCCGGGCTGGCTCTGGCGGCGGGTTTGTTGGCAGGGGCTGCAACCATGGCGTTTTGGATGCAGCAGGAAAAACAGTTTCAACCCTTGCCTGCCATGATGCAGCAGTGGATGGATAAGCGGCAGGCAATTGCGGTGCGCCCTACGGTGTCCGGTATGTTTTTGAAGGCGGTGGTGGCGCAGCGGGCAGGGGATGCGGAGCAGGCCGCCAAAGCCTACCGCAAGGCATTAACCTTTCAGCCGAGCGAACCGCGCCTTCTGGAAGACGCATTCACAACAGCACTTTATGCTGGCGATATGACCGATGCCGAGCAATTGGCGCAGGTGCTGATTGAGCAGGAACAAGCGGTGACGATGGATATTTTTCGTCTGGCAACCGGTCTGAGTCTGGCGGAATTGGTAGAACTTTCGCATTTTATCCGCACCGGCAACTGGGAAGAAAGTCAGGCAACCCTGCATAACACCCTCAAGCAGGTGCGCAAAGGCAGCTTACAGGAGATTTTCTGCATTCTCATGCAGGCGTGGGTGTTGCATGCGCAGGGCGAAACAGATGCAGGGCGCAGTCTGATCACTACCCTGAAACCCAGGCCAGAAGTGGCAGCCTTTACGCATATTCATGCGGCTTTGTGGTTTGCTGCTACCGGCGATGAGCAAACCGCGCTGGCGCGTTTTGCCAAAGTATCCGGGCCTAAAACCCTTCTGCCCCAGCGCTTGACCGAACTCTATGCACATTACCTGTTGCATGTCGGTAAAGAGAAAGAAAGCAATGCGTTGCTGGATCGCTTCTGGAGCAAAACCACCGACCTCTGGTGGCAGGATCGGGAAATGAAAGACGAAATAGAACGCCGCAAGGCTCAGGTGTGGGTTGATTCTCCCGGTAAAGCCATGGCGGAATTGTTAAGCGGTGCTGCCGCCATTTTTGAAAAGCAGGGGCACATTTCTACCGCTAAAGGCTTTGCGCAAATTGCTTTTTCCCTCAATCCGGATTCGCACTACATTCGCTTATTGCTGGCCTCCCTCCATGAGCGGGAAGGCCTGTACGAAGAGGTGAAAGAGCTGTTTGCACCTGTGGCCACAGAAAAAACCAGCTTTGGCCGTCGTGCGCAAATGGAGCTGGCCAAAGCATTATCACATCTGGAAGAGCCGAAAAAAGCCCTGAAAGAATTGAAAGCCATTGCCCAGCAATATCCGGCGCATCCGGCACCGTGGCTGCATATGGCGGATATTCTCCGCGGGGAGGAATCTTTTGCCAAAGCCGCCGCACATTACGAAGAAGCCCTGCAACGCATGGGAGAAGTGAAACCACACTTCTGGCCGGTGTTCTATATGCTTGGCATTTGCTATGAGCGTTCGGAGCAATGGCAAAAGGCGGAGCCAGTGTTTTTGAAAGCGCTGGAACTTTCCCCTAATAACCCGGAGGTTATGAATTATCTGGGCTATAGCTGGCTGGTGCAGGGTAAGCATATTGAAAAAGCCCGTAAAATGATTGCCGATGCCGTCAAAATGCGCCCCTATGATGGCCATATTATTGATAGTATGGGCTGGGCGTTATTCAAAATCGGGGAATATGCAGAAGCCGTGCAGTATATGGAGCGGGCGGTAGAGCTGATGCCGGCAGATAGTACCATCAACGACCATTTGGGTGATATTTACTGGAAACTGGGACGGCAGCGAGAAGCGTATTTCCAATGGGAGCGCGCATTGCAATTTTATGACGGAGAAGGGCATAAAGACGCATTGGAGGCCAAATTGCGTTATGGTTATCAGGAGATTCCCATGCTCGCCAATGACAGCCCCAGCATGCCGAAAGATAAAGGCCTGCAACAAGAGTAGCTGCTTGTTTGTGGCTGTTATCTGCGGGTACCGTTCGCCATCATCACAAGGGTCACAGCATGATTCAGGAAACAGGTTTCGCCAAAATCAATTTAGGGCTTACGGTCATCGGGCGGCGTCCGGATGGGTATCACCTGTTGGATAGTCTGGTTGTGTTTGCCGATGCGGGAGATCTGATTACGGTACATACGGCAGATACGCTAAACCTGACCATGGATGGACCAGAAGTCGGGGCGCTACAGGCGCAACCAATGGAATCGAATCTCATCTGGCGGGCGGCTACCAGCCTGCAATTTGCCGCTGGCATTACGCAAGGTGCGGCCATTCACCTGCACAAGCATTTGCCGGTTGCATCCGGCATAGGGGGTGGCTCTGCGGATGCAGCGGCCACCCTGCGCGCACTCAATCAATTGTGGCAATTGCACTGGCCGCTGGAAAAACTGGCAACACTGGCACAACCTTTGGGGGCAGATGTACCTGTATGCGTGCATTCCACCACCTGCCGTATTCGTGGTATTGGGGAGCAACTATGCCATACGCAACTAGAACATCCATACGCCATTGTCCTCATCAATCCACGCAAGCCATTATCTACCCCGGCCGTGTTTGATGCCTGGGACGAGGTGGAAGGGCAGGGACTTTTACCCGCTCCGCCGGAAGACTATCCCCACTGGAATCTGGGGAGTTTACACAACTGGCGTAATGAGCTGGAGCCAGCCGCTATGCGACACATGCCACTCATTGCGGATTTGCTGCAATCTCTGGAGCATCTACCGGATGTCCGACTGGTGCGCATGTCTGGCAGTGGCCCTACCTGCTATGCTCTGTTTGAAACACTGGAAGCCGCAGAACAGGCCGCACGCCTGTTGCGGGAACAACGCCCCGATGATTGGGTGGATGTCAGCCGTTTGCGTATGTCTTCCAACACAGACGTCTGGCAAGCGCCCACTCAGGCATTGGCACAGACAGCCTAACCCCCCCCACAACAGGATGTTACAGGTATCGTTTTCAGCCTAAATAAATAGGCCTTTTCAGGCTATTAAACATCTCGTGACGACACTATCTAAGGAACAACTTTGTTGTTCATCTGGCCTAGTGGCCAAAAGCGAGCCACTGTCAGAAAAAGAACGCAATCCGCTATAATCCGCTTCATGCCTCTCCACGTGCCTGTTGAGAAGTAATCTCTCCAGACCGTATTTTGAGATAAAACAAAAAACCACATCATCGCAAATCAAGCGTTTTATTTGCAGATACGGTTCAGACTTTCACGAAGCGCAGGATAAAAAAAGGCCACCGGGAGCGGTGGCCTTTTTCAGAAAATGCTGATAGCAAAGGACTATTTCTTTTCGCGCTCTGCTTTAATCATGCGCAGCATGGTTTCGGTGTCAATCGCGCCGGGTACAAACTGATTCCCCACCACGAAGGAAGGCGTGCCGCCCACACCCATTTTCTGGGCGTACTCCTGCGTTTTGCTCAGCAGTTCATCCACGGCTTTGTCTTTCATTTTTGCCTGTACATCAGCCTTATTCAGGCCCACTTCTTCGGCAGCTTTCAAAATAGAAGCCTCATCACGTGCGCCAATTTTCATCAGCTTGGCATGGAAGGGGAAGTATTTATCCGGGTTAATCAGGTGAACGGCCAGTGCTGCGCGTGCTGCGGTCTGAGACTGCGGCGACAGAATCGGCAGTTCCTGGAAGATGATGCGAACATCTTTGTCTTCTGCCATCACTTTCTCAATGGTCGGCAGGGCGCGTTTGCAGTAACCGCAGTTGTAATCAAAGAACTCAATGACTGTAACGCTGGCATCCTTCTTCCCGATGCTTGGGAAATTGGCACTTTTAATTTGTGGAATCACTTCTGGCAGAAGCTTTTGTGCGTCTTCCTGCTGTTGGCGGGCGCGCTTGGACTGATAGTCATTCACAGATTGCATCAGAACTTCCGGGTTATCCAGAATATATTCTTTCACAATGTCCTGAATTTCGGCTTTGGTGAAGCCTGCGGCTTTGGATTCCGCAACGGCAGAATCATTTTTCGGAATCATAAATACGCCAAAGGTCAGACCCGCGAAGGCTGCAACGGCGGCAACGCTGTAAGCAAGGGATTTGCTCATTGTAAAAAACTCCTGAAACGCGATGTTATCCAACGCTGGGCGACACGCAAAGGTGCCTGCTCTCCCAGTGAAAGCGAAAAATACCCTACGTCAATGTGAAGTCTATGTATAGTGGTGTTTGTATTAATATTCCCTAAAAAAAACGAACCAATGCAGGCCTTTTCTCGCCATGGCTGGGGAGTGCCGTTATAAAATGAAGAATACCTACAGAATCCAGAGGCATGAGGTACGTGAAGCGGAATGAGCGTAACAAATCCACGTGGCATCCGCAGCACAGCACAACAGGCATTTGCAGACCATGAAACATCGCATGATGTTTCTCTCTAGGATCGCTCCCGCTTTTTCTCTTCCTGCTCGGCAATATCAATCGCGGCTTCCAGCTCCCGGTAATGGGCGTTGATAGACGTTTCATCGCCTGCGATATGCGGTTCTACATCTTTCAGCAGCCGCCGTGCGGCATCAAAACGCCGCTGTAAATACGCAACTTCTGCCAGTGCCAGCTTGGCCTGTGGCATGTGGTTTTGCTGGCCTTCCGCTACGGCCAGCATACGCCACATGCTGCTGTTGCGCGGTTCCTGAATCAGGGCTTTCTGCAACAGACGAGAAGCTTCCTCGTTACGTTCCGGAAGATTAGGCTGGGTGAGGCACTGTGCCAGTGCATACTGCAATAGTGGGTGCCCCGGTTTGAGACGCAAAGCCTCACGGTAAGCGGCAGTTGCCTCGTCTATACGGCCATATTCAAACAGCATTTGCCCTTTCAACTCGTGTAGATACGGGTCATTAGGAGCCGTGCGCAGCCAGCCATCCAACCGTTCCAGCGCCTTTGCAATGTCTCCACTCTGAAAATAGGCAATTGCCCGCGCATACCGCATGACGGGGGTGTCATCCCGTGGGTAACGTGTAAAGCTTTCTGTTGGGCTATGTAAAAAGCTGTATAGCTTGGCACGGATACGGTCATATTGCTGTTGGCTCTCGGTGGTTACAGGAACCTCCGGCAGAGATTTTAGCGCATGCCGCACATGGGCAATCCGATCACTGGAAAGCGGGTGAGAACGCATGTAAAGCGGCGGGTTGCTACTGTGTAGTTGCTCCTGCCTGCGCAATACCTGAAACATATCCAGCAATCCCTCTGCCGGTAAATGTGACTGCCTGATGAAGCCAATCGCAGCCTGATCTGCCGCTTGCTCCTGCGTGCGGCTGAATTGCAAATAATTCTGGGTGGCCAGCGCGCTACCGGCGGAGAGCATCCCCATAGCCGCATCCGCCGAACCCGCCAGTGCCGCCGCCGCACTCAGCAGGCTGGTGATGCCCACACTCCACAGGCTGTTTTCATAAGCCCCCCGGTGTCGTACCAGATGCCCACCCGTAATATGTCCCAGTTCATGTGCCATGACACCCGTCACCATGTCAGGTCTGTCGGCTGCCATCATCAGCCCGGTGTGGATGAACAAATGACTCCCCCCCGCGACAAAGGCGTTGATGGTGGGATCGGCAATAATGTAAATATTCACCGAATCTTCCGGCATGCCTGCCGCCTGTAATAAGGGCTGCATATAGGCTTTCAGCATATCTTCTGTCTCAGCATCCCGAATAAATTGCATATCGCGAGCCTGAGCAGGAAGAATGGCGCTGAGGATGAACAACATGGCCAGCCCTGTAAACCGCCAGCAGCGCAGACTCGGCTCTGACCACGGTGACAGGGTAGGGGCTACCATACGCAGTGTTTGCCTTGCGCGGCATATGCTGTTATAGCCATCATAGATACGCTGGCTCGTTTGCCAGAAACTAGAATGAGTTGCTGTAATAGTAGATGTAATAAAGGCTGGAAGACGCATGACGATTGCCCCTTTTGCCCCTGCCAAACGGGGACAGATTTCCCCCATGCTTATCATGAAAGCCTTGAGCGAAGCAAACGATTACCAGCTAGCGCACCCGGAAACGCAGGTGATTCATCTCTCGCTCGGTCAGCCGGGGGATCGCGTGCCGGAAGCGGTGATCAAACGCGCCCAAACCTTGCTGGATAACCATAAGCTGGGCTATACAGAAGCCTGCGGGCTGCGCCCTTTGCGGGAGCGTATCGCCAGTCATTATCAGCAACGTTACGGCGTTACTGTTCCGGTGGAACGCATCATGCTAACGGTTGGTTCATCCGCCGCTTTTTTCCTCGCCCTGATTGGAGCCTTTGAGCCAGGGCAACGTGTCGGCATGATAGAGCCGTGTTATCCTCCCTATCGCAACCTGCTACAAGCCTTTGGACTGGAGATGGTTCGATTAGAAGGCACGCTGGAAAACCGCTTCCAGCCAACCGTGGAGATGTTGCGACAGGCAGGCCCCATGGATGGCCTGATTATCGCCAGCCCGTCCAACCCGGCAGGTACCGTCATCCATACGCCAGAGTTGCAGCAACTGATGGCCTATGCGACAGAGCAAGGCATTCGCGTTATTTCCGATGAAATCTACCATGGCATCACCTACGATGGTCTGAAGGTTGATACGGCGCTCAGCACCAATTTAGATGCTATTGTTATTAATAGTTTTTCCAAATATTTTCTCATGCCAGGCTGGCGTTTGGGCTGGGTCGTGGCTCCAGAGTGGCTGTGTCCTTCTATGGAGGCCATGCTGCAAAATTTCTTTGTTTCTCCACCTGCATTGGCACAATTTGCCGCACTCGCCGCCTTTGATTGTCAGGATGAACTGAATGCAGTGGTGACGGAGAAATATGCCGTTAATCGCCGTATTTTTCTGGAAGGCCTGAGCCGCGCTGGTTTCACCGGTCTTTGCCCGGCAGAAGGCGCCTTTTATGTCTATGCGGATATTTCCGGCCTCACCCATGATAGTGCCGCTTTTTGTCAGGAAATGCTTCAGGAAGCGCAGGTAGTCGCCGTCGCCGGGCACGATTTTGATAGTCAGCGGGGCGATCAGTTTATCCGCTTCTCCTATTGCTGTACGACAGAAGAAGCTATTGAAGCCATGCGCCGCATTCAAAACTGGCTGGATACCAAACGCCAGCGGTGATGCATATCTGCTGATTCTGTTTGAAGGGGGCTTCCTTCCTTCGTTTCAGGCTATTAGTTCGCGGCTGATTATCCATCCGCCAGAGACAACACGCATCCCTACCAGAGGACAGCGCGAATCCAGTGTTCCCAACTGCGTCTGCGACGCCTACGCTCCCTTTCACTGGATGAGTCACAGGACTTCGCACCCCTTTGCCCTTCAGGTATATGCGCATCGGAAGCATAAAAAACGGCCGCTTGCAGGCCATGCAACATCTTGTAACGACACGCTCCCGCATTCTCTACCAATGGCGGTTGAGCCAAGGCCATCTTAGGCCAGATAGCCTTATACCAACAAGCCGCCCGCATCACTGCGGACGGCTTGTCATCCTCACGGTATCCGCTGCGAGAGAATCCCTCAACCTTAGTTGCCGGCATCCGCCCGCTTATGCACAGGGGTTTCGTCTGCGGTCTCTGCTTTCTCCGACCACCAGCCTTTACGCTTGGGGCCTTCGCGTTGCGCAACGGGAGCCTTAGCAGGTACAGGAGCCTTTGGTGCAGGCTCCGCATCTGCAACAACGGTTGCCGAGGCATTTTTGGCAGCGGCAGTGGCTTTGGTGGCGGCTGGTTTTCTCGCTTTGGTCACCTTGGCGGCTTTCGTCGCTTCGGGTTCTGTCGGTGCCGTGCTTTCCTCTGGTGCATCATCGGCTTTTTTATCGGCGCGCTTGCTACGAGCTGGTGGCCGACGCTTAGAGGCAGGCTTGCTGTCTTTTGCCACGTCCACCGTCACCTGTTCGGCTGGTTTGACCTGTACCGTCTCTGCTTTGGCAGGTTCAGCGTTAGAGGCTGTGTTAGGGGCAGCATCCGTCTGAACGGCTGAGGTCTCTGCCATTGTGTCGGCGGCATCGGGGTTGCGTCGCTCTTTTCCATCGCGATCACGGCGTCGGTTGCGTCCACGGCGGCGGGAACGTCCTTCTTTAGCATCCTCGCTTTTTGCGCGGTTTACGACATTGTTGGCTTCGTCGGCATCATCGCCCATCAGCAGGGATTCCGGCGCAAACTCCTCACCGTCCAGATAGTCAGTGTGCTCCGGTAAGGTTTCCTCTGTTTGCAGACGCGGGCGCTTATCCATATCACGGTCACGGTCACGATCACGTCCACGGCGACGGCGACGGCGGCCATTACGATCGCGGCGCCCTTCTTCACGCATATCACGGCGCTCTTCTTCACCGTTTTCACCGCGTGGTTCGGCATCATCGCGGTCACGGTTTTTCTCGCGGTCACGGTCACCTCTATCACGGTCACCCCGCTCACCTCTATCGCGGTTACGATCCCTATCCCGGTCACGGTCACGGCGCTTACGGCCACCCCGTTCATCCTCTTCCCGGTCTTCGGTGGTGGTGCCCTGAAACGCATAATCCGGAGGACTCACTGCCCGGAGGTGACTCTTGATGCCTGCCTCACGGCGAGCTTTGCCACGCAGGGTTCGTACGCTCCCCTCTTTGGTCACCAGCATCCCGTTTTCGTCCACATAGGTGGGGTTACCGGTTTTCGCGTCTATCCGCTCAATGCGGTAGGATGGGGCGTGAATGGAAAAATCCGCCTCCACCAGAATCGGCACATCGTATTTCTGACTAATCGCCAATACTTCCGCCCGCTTGTTGTTCAGGACAAAATGGGCAATTTCCGGCTGGGTTTTCACGACCAACAATTTATATTCGCGGCTATGAGCCTCACGCTCCAGTGTGCGCAACAGTTGCAAGCCACTGGAATCGGCGGAACGCACCGTTCCCATCCCGCTACATACTGGACAAATATGCTCGTTGGATTCTGCCAGACTGGGTCGCAAACGCTGCCGTGACATCTCCAGCAATCCGAACGGGCTAATGCGCCCCACCTGTATTTTGGCGCGATCCTGCTTCAGCGCATCTTTCAGGGCGCGCTCTACCGCACGACGGTTGCGGTAGTCATACATATCAATAAAGTCAATGACCAACAGCCCCGCCAAATCGCGCAGCCGCAACTGACGCGCCAGTTCATAAGCCGCTTCAATATTGGTGCGCACGGCGGTTTCTTCCACGCTGCGTTCCTTGGTGGATTTACCGGAGTTCACATCCACAGACACCAATGCTTCGGTCTGGTGAATCACCAAATAGCCACCGGAAGCCAGTTGCGCCGAAGGATCATGCATCGCCATCAATTGCTCTTCCACCTCATAGGCGTAGAACATGGGAACATCGCCCTTATACAGCTTGATACGCGCCGCATGGCTTGGCATCAGCATTTTCATAAAGTTTTTGGCGTTTTTATAGGCTTCTTCTCCGTCTACCAGTACCTGCTCAATGTCGCTTTGGTACAAATCCCGGATAGAGCGTTTAATAATATCGCTTTCTTCATAGATCAGGGCAGGCGCTACAGATTGCAGGGTGGTTTCCCGAATCTCGTTCCACAGCCTGAAGAGATATTCAAAGTCACGCTTGATTTCCGCCCGGCTGCGCCCCGCACCTGCGGTACGGATAATAGCGCTCAACCCTTTTTCTTTACTAATGCTTTCCGCAATATCTTTCAGACGTTTGCGATCTGCGCTGCTGCTAATTTTGCGTGAAATGCCACCCGCATTGCGCGTGTTGGGCATCAGGACACAATAACGCCCCGCCAGAGACAAATAGGTCGTCATGGCTGCGCCTTTGTTGCCGCGCTCTTCTTTGGTGGTTTGCACCAGCATGATCTGACCCTTGCGGATCACTTCCTGTATTTTGTACCGCTTGAAAAATTTGATGCGTTTACGCACATTCTCACCGGATTCTTCCGCATCATCCAGTGTTTCAATGCCATCCGCTTCGGCATCTTCATCGCCTTCTGCATCTACATCTGCCTCTTCGCGCTCTGCCATGGCATCAGCCTCGGCTTCCACTTCTGCGGTCTGAGCTGCGACCTCTGATTCCACTTCGCGGTACAGCTTTTCTTTGTCCTCAACCGGAATCTGATAATAGTCCGGATGGATTTCTGAAAAAGGTAAAAAACCCTGCCGATTGCCGCCATATTCCACAAAAGCAGCCTGAAGAGAAGGCTCCACGCGGGTCACCTTCGCCAGATAGATATTGCCTTTGATTTGTTCTTTGCTGGCGGTGGTGTAGTCAAACTCCTGAACGACATCTTCCTGCACGACAACAACCCGGGTTTCCTCCGGGTGGCTGGCGTCGATCAACATTAATTTGGTCATTGATAGATAACTCCGTCATAACCGCACGTGCGAACACTCGCACGTTGCGGTAGTCTCCACAACGTCCGGTCTGGCTTGTCTGTTGGTGAAATCCGGCACTCATCAGCATCGGTATCTACGTCTTTCCAGTCCGAAACGAAACTCATTTGGTTCCAGATGCTCTGGTCTGCGTCCACGGGGCGCAACAGGCATCGTCTCTGCCAGAGTCAGCAGAAATGCTAAAACTGCCTTACACCAGATATGCACAGGACCTGGCGATTTACAGGCAATCATTTCACCTCTTCTAGCCCGCGCACTATAGCGGCAGTCGTGCCACTCGTGCAACAGCTTTCCATCATTCCGCACAGGATTATGGTTCCGCACTGGAAAATAGCATCAATCTACAGTATGTGGTATGCTGTTTCTTATTTTAACCCCAATATGAAGTGATATGCCGGTTTTTTGGCTTCAGGCTTTTGGTTCTCAATGTCGCTGGCGCAGCAGGGCAGGCGTTTTGCATGCTTTTTGGCTGGCTGCCTTGCTTTGGTTATGCTTACAGCCGGGCATGGCGTGGGCGCTCACCCTCAAGGATGCCAAACTAACCCAGCAGCAGGATCATCTCAGCATCACCCTGCTGTTTGACCAGCCGGTGGCGCATACCTTATTTACTTTAGACAACCCGGATCGCCTGGTGCTGGATGTGCCAGATGTCACCATCACGGCTCCTCTGCAAAGGCTTTCCAAGGCTTCTTCACTTATTCGTGCTGTGCGCCACGGCTTGTTCAAACCGGGGCAACGGCGCATTGTGCTGGATTTGTCCGGGCCTGTGCAGGCACCACAATGGAATAGCGGTGCGGTGGAGGGAGAGGGCTATGCACTGGTGATTCGACTGCAACCGCGTGGCCAGTGGGTGCAGCCTCAGCAAGGCGTGGCTGCTCCACCGCCACCCGCATCGGCAAGCCACTTGCCTGCGGCTCCGTCTTCTCAGGGGCTTCCTGCCCGCCTGCCTGCTCCCGCCCCCATGTTGGCCGAACCCGTGACAGCTTCTTCAACGCAACCGGCGCCAAATGGTATAGATTGGTCACAGGTCGTGCCGGTCTTTAAGCCGCTCGTCACCCGTGCCCACTGGCGAACCTTCCATTTCAAAGGCATGCCGCGCCCTATTTTGGTCGTGACCCCGGTCTTCAAACCGCTGGAGATGTGTGCACGCCCCCCAATTGTCGTGATTGATGCCGGGCATGGGGGGAAAGACCCCGGTGCCATCAGTAGCAAAGGCACGCAGGAAAAAATCATTGCACTGCGCTATGCGCGTGGCCTGCGGGATGCATTAAATGCAACGGGCAAGTATTTTGCTAAACTCACGCGGGATGATGACCGCTTCCTTCACCTGCGGGAACGTATTGCCATTGCCAAAAAAATGGAGGGGGATATTTTTATATCCATCCATGCGGATTCAGCTCCCAACCCATTGGCGCATGGCTTTTCCGTCTATACTTTGTCGGAAGATGCCTCCGATGCAGAGGCCGCAAGCCTGGCTGCGCGAGAGAATAAAGCGGATATATTGATGGACGTGGATTTGTCTCATGAAAGCCGGGACGTCGCCTCCATTCTGATTGATCTGGCGCAGCGGGAGACGAAAAATAAATCTTCCGAACTGGCGGAATCCTTTGTGCAGCATATGCGCCCCTTTGCACAGCCACGCAAACATACGCATCGCTATGCTGGCTTTGCGGTGCTCAAGTCACCGGATATCCCATCTGTTCTGGTAGAGCTTGGCTTTATCAGCAATAAAGAAGATGAGCAAAAGCTACTGAATCCAGACTATCAAAAGCAATTGCTCGGTGCTATGGTGCGCTCCATTGAACAATATTATCGGCGCTATCAGCCTGATATGTTCAAGTGAATAATCAATTCCTTATCAGGGGTTTAAAAGACAAACATGCGGCTGTTGATGAGCTTGTTCGTATTGATGATGACCGGTGCATTGCTGGGGGCAGCGGTGGTGTTTGGTATCTTTTACCATTACAGCCAGCAATTGCCGGACTATGACCAGCTTGCCAACTATGAGCCGCCGAACGTTACCCGTCTTTATTCGTCCGATGGCCGCCTGATGGAGGAATACGCCAAGGAAAAACGGGTGTTTGTTCCCATCACCGCCATTCCCAACCGTCTGAAAAATGCCTTTATCGCGGCGGAAGACCAGAATTTCTATAGCCATCCGGGAGTGGATGTCACCTCTATCGCCCGTGCCATGGTAACCAATGCCAAAAATTACCTGCGGGGCGGCGGTGGATTGGTGGGAGGCTCCACAATTACACAGCAGGTGGTGAAGAACTTTCTGCTAACCAGTGAACGCTCTCTGGAGCGCAAGGTGAAAGAGGCCATCCTTTCGTTCCGCATCAGCAAGGTCTACTCCAAGGATAAGGTGCTGGAGTTATACCTGAACCAGATTTATCTGGGGCATGGCAGTTACGGTGTGGCCGCTGCCGCACTGGAATATTTCAACCGTTCTATTGACGAATTGGCGATTGAAGAAGCGGCATTGCTTGCAGCCATGCCGAAGGCACCGTCTTCCTTTGACCCTAACAAAAATTACGAGCGTGCCTTAGAGCGCCGTAACTGGGTCATTGGCCGGATGCTGGATGAAGGCTACATTACAGAGGCGGAGGCGAAACAAGCCGTGGAGACTCCCATCAATCTGCGTGAGCCGGAATTGACTGAAGTGGCGGAAGCCTCTGTTTACTCGGAAGAAGTGCGGCGTTGGCTGGTAAAGAAATACGGTAATGATACCCTCTATGAAGGCGGGCTGGTGGTGCATACTCCCTTGGTGCCCAGCTATCAAAGCATGGCAGAAGAGGCGTTGCTAAAAGGCGTCGTGGCCTATGAAAAGCGTCACGGTTACCGTGGACCGTTAGGGCATTTGGATAGTTTGCAGGACTGGCGGGAACAACTCAAGGGCTACCCACAGCCAGCCCCTTCCATGGGGGCATGGGAGTTGGGCATTGTCACCAGCGTGGAGAAAGACCATGCCTATGTCGGGCTGAATGATGGCGAAGTCCTGAAATTACCACTTGCAGACCTGACATGGGCGCGCCGCATTCTGGATACAAAAACCGGACGCTGGGGGCCTCCCATCAAAAAAGCGGCCGATGTCGTGGCTGAAGGCGACGTCATTGTGGTCGAACGCGGGACGGATACAGAAGGGGAAGAAACCACTGTCTCCCTCCGGCAATTACCCAAAGTGAGTGGCGGCGCCGTCATGATGGATCCACATACCGGACGGGTGCTGGCCATGGTGGGCGGCACACGCTATAAAGATGCGGCCTTTAACCGTGTGACTCAGGCAAAACGTCAGCCTGGCTCGGCGTTTAAGCCGTTTATTTATCTGGCAGGGCTGGAAAAAGGCTACACACCTTCCACCATCATTGTGGATTCCCCCATTGCTCTCCCGCAAGGGCCGGGGTTACCACTGTGGCGTCCGCAGAACTATGCCAACCGTTTCTATGGTCCTACCACCATGCGCAATGGTCTGGAGAAATCTCTCAATGTCATGACCGTCAAATTATCTCTGGATCTGGGGATTGACCGCATCCGGGAGGTCTCGCAGCGGCTGCATATTTACGGCAAAGAACTGCCGCGCAACTTCTCTATTGTTCTGGGCGCGGCAGAAACCACGCTCATGGATCTGGCGGGTGCCTATGCCATGGTGGTCAATGGCGGAAAAGAAGTGACCCCTGTATTGGTGGAGAAGATTCAAAACCGTCATGGCAAGCTCATCTACCGGGCGGATACACGTTTTTGCGATGGATGCAATTCCACGGCAACCCCGGCCGATGTCTCCACCCGCGTTCCCTACCTGCCGGATGTTCGGGAAAGCCTGATTGATCCTATGACCGCCTATCAGCTCACTTCCGTACTGGAAGGCGTGGTGCAGCGTGGTACCGGTACCAAAGCCAAAGCACTGGGCAAACCGGTCGCTGGTAAAACCGGCACGACCAATAACAGCCATGATGCCTGGTTTGTCGGCTTTACGCCGGATTTGGTGACCGGGGTCTATATTGGTTATGACCAGCCGAAAGAATTAGGGCGCCGCGAGACCGGCGGTTCGGTCGCGCTGCCTGTGTTTGTGGATATTATGCAGCAGGCATTGAAAGACAAGCCTTCCACCCCTTTCCGTGTGCCATCCGGCATGCAACTGGTGAAGGTGGATTTAAAAACGGGGCAGCGTCCGGGGTTCTATTCCGATCCCAAAAACATTATCTTCGAGGCTTTCAAGCCAGGTACCGGGCCGCAAACCCGCCCCATCCTTGGTTATGACCGGGCATCCGCCACGCATATGAATGATGGCTACGATCAGGGGGGGAACTACATAGCTCCCGGTGAAGGTGGCTATGGTTCTCCATCGGCACCACAAGGAGGTTATGGACAACCGCCAGCTGGTGGTTATTATGCTCCACCCGCAGCGCAACCTGCATACCCATCTCAGGGGGGCGGCTATGCACCAGCCCAGCCACCGCAGGCTCCGCAACGTCCAACGGTCGGCACCGGTGGCCTTTATTAAAAGACGTGATTGGCATTAACAGACGAAGCAAGAGACGAAATCATGAAAGCAGAATTACAAAAACGCGTAGATGAAATGCGCGAGGCTCAATCCCTACTTCGGAGGTATCTTTGACTGGGATCAGGCTCTTCGTCGTCTGGACGAACTGAACGCACTGGCGGAAGCCCCTGACCTGTGGGATAACCCACAACAAGCCCAAAGCCTGATGAAAGAGCGCAACTATCTGGAAAGCAATATTTCCCGCTATCGCCAGCTAGACAGTGCTTTGAATGATAATCTGGAACTGATTGAACTAGGCGAACTGGAGGGCGATCAGGCTCTGGTTGCTGATGCAGAACAGGCAATTGAACATGTCTATGCTCAATTGATGGAGCTGAAGGTGGAATCCCTCTTTTCCGGAGAGGCCGATAGTAATGATTGCTTTATCGAAATCCATCCCGGTGCCGGAGGGACAGAAAGTCAGGACTGGGCGTCCATTCTGCTGCGCATGTACCTGCGCTGGGGCGAAAAACGCGGCTTCCGTGTGGAGTTGATGGAAGAACAAGCCGGGGAAGAAGCCGGAATTAAAAGTGCGACCATTCGCCTGTCGGGACATAATGCCTACGGCTGGGCGAAGACAGAAAGTGGTGTGCATCGTCTGGTGCGTATTTCTCCGTTTGATAGCAATGCCCGCCGCCATACCAGCTTTGCCAGCGTATGGATTTATCCGGTGGTGGATGATACGATTGATATTGAGATCAACGAGAAAGACCTGCGCATCGATACCTACCGTTCCTCCGGCGCCGGGGGGCAGCACGTGAACACGACAGATTCTGCGGTACGCATTACCCACATTCCCACCAATATTGTGGTGCAATGCCAGAACGAGCGTTCGCAACATAAAAACCGCGCCGCGGCCATGAGTATGTTGAAAGCCCGGCTCTATGAAATGGAGTTGCGTAAGCGGGAGGAAGCCGCCAGCGCAGAAGCCGCCAACAAAACGGATATTGGCTGGGGGCATCAAATCCGCTCTTATGTGCTGCATCCCTACCAAATGGTCAAAGACCTGCGCACAGAGACGGAAACATCCGATACGCAAGGTGTGCTGGATGGCGATCTGGATCGCTTCATTTCTGCCTCACTGGCGCAGCGTCTCGATCATCTGTCCAAACGTGTTGCGTAAATCGCCGTTTTCAACCGCATCAAGGGAGTCCCCACCATGAGCCAATCTGCCCTGAAAATACCTTCCACCACCCTGACAGCCCCCGTGACCGTTCAGGTGACCCGTCTTTCCCATGCGCTGGATCTGCCACTCCCGACCTATGCGACGGAACTCAGCGCAGGGGCAGATATTCTTGCCGCCATAGATGCGGATATCACGCTGCAACCGCTACAACGCGCCATGGTGCCCACCGGCCTGTGCATGGCCATTCCGGCGGGTTATGAAGTGCAGGTGCGTCCACGCTCCGGTCTGGCCGCCAAACATGGCATCACGCTGCTGAATACCCCCGGCACCATAGACGCGGACTACCGTGGGGAAGTGAAAGTCATTATGGTCAACCTCAGCCCTGATGCCTTCACCATCACCCGTGGCATGCGCATCGCGCAACTGGTACTGGCTCCCGTCACCACCCTGCAATGGCAGGAAGTGACGTCTCTTGATGAAACCAGCCGTGGGGCAGGGGGCTTCGGTTCTACCGGCCTGCACCATGGCTGATGCCTCACCCGGCAGACATGCACACCCTTCTTCTGACGCAAGCGGATAGTACGGCTCTCGCCCCGTTGCCGCCGCATCTGGCATCCACGTGGCGAATGCAGCATGTGCCACTATTGACCACGCAGCCGAGCGAAGCGTTGCGCCAATGGCTGCAAGCTCCACTCCCATCGCAGGGAACCCTGTTGCTGACCAGTCAGGCGGCTGCGCGTGCACTCACGGACTTTCCACATTGGCAAGGCTGGCAGGTGATCGCCATTGGGGAGAGTACGGCAGAAGCCGCACGACAGGCCGGTGCGCATCATATCCACCTGCCGGAAGATGCCACGGCCCATGCTGTGCTGGACTACCTGCATCAGCATCGCCATCAACTGCCGCAGCCTTATGTCTACGTCAGGGGAGAGGTCGTGCGGCTGGATATGGCTGCACTGGCTGCCAGCATGGGCATGGCCGTGCAATCCTGCATCGCTTACCATACCCGCATAGCGCAGGAAAACTGGCAACCCTTGCCGACCCTGCTGCATTATGGCACGGCGATGGTTGTGGCTTCCCGCCAACTGGCCGTGGCATTAGCAGCGTGGTTTCGCCAACAACCAGAAACCTACGCTCATCTCTCTGTGTTATGTTATAGTGCGGTGGTTGCTCAACCTTTGACAGAAGCAGGCATTGCTCCTAGGGTAATCATCTTACCGTCGGGAGGGCACCTGTCGGTTCTGCACTGGATAGAACAACACCCAGCCGTTACAGGGCATAAGGATCATGACCGAAACCAATGACGTAAACCGCGGGAAAACCGTGGCTCCCGAAGAGGCTCCCGCATCTTCCCGCCGCCACCGCTGGCGTAAGCCTGCGGTGCTGACCAGCCTGCTGGCACTGGCACTCATCTGGAGCATAGAGCTATGGACCACCCTGCAAGAGGCATTACTGGGGCATTCCTCCCGTCCCGTCATGCTAACACAGCCGTTGCAGGCTCCCATGCCGGAGAGCAAAGGCGCTGACAACCACGGAGCCGCTGAAAGGGATCAGCAACGCGCTTTCACTGCATCGGTTGCCAGCCAATCGGCACAACCTGCGATGCTCCCATCTGCCTCTCCGTTGTCACCGACAGACGAGCGCAATGTGGCATCCGCCACCTCTCAATCTATCCCCGCATCACGCGCAGATGCCTCAGACAATACGCAAAAACCCATTGTCCCTTCAACCCCCTCAGCATCCGCAACGGCCACATTCATGACAACCGAAGCAGGCGATGCAGCACCCTCTGCACCCGGCAGCATCATAAACGACAGCTCCACAGACGAGGGTGCTTCAGAGGTTTCCGTACCCGCAACCACGCCAGAGCCATCAGAGACATCGGAGACATCGGAGACATCAGAGACATCGGGTGCGTCCGCCATGTCTCCTGAACTGCTCAGGCAGGTAGAGACACTGCAAAAGCAATTGCAGCAGCTACAGAATCAACTGGCAACCCTGCAAGAAGATACCCAACGCCGCAGCCAGTATCAGCAGCAAAACCATAGCTCGCTGACACTTTTGCTTGGCTTGTGGCAACTGGAAGAGCGCATTCGCTCCGGCATGCCGTATCAGGAAGAATGGCAATGGTTACAACAGCATATGCCTTCGGCCGTCTTGCAGCAAAATGGTGGTGAACGGCTGTTGGCGCGTTATGCGGGGCAGGGTGCCCCTGGCGCCCATCAATTATTACTCATCCTGCCGGAGGTTGAATCCGCAGTCCATGCCCATTATCCTGCTACGGGGGCATGGTGGCAGCAGCTATTGGCATGGGTGAAACGCCAGCTACAATGGCAGTCGCCCCCTCCGTCTGTCACCTCACAGCAAACCGGTCGCTTTCAGGCGGAAGATGTCCTGTCCCGCCTGTATGCCCTGCGGCATTTTCTGCAATTGGGGGATTTACCTCAGGCATCCCTCATTGCGCGGGAATTACAGGAATATCATCAGCAATACCGCAGCGTGCCACCGTTGGTTCTGGCGCAATATCTGGATGAAGTGGAAGCGCAGGACGCACTGTTGCAACAACTGCATCATTGGAAGATTCAGTTACTCCAGCCACAGACACCCGCCACCGGCGCAAAGGCGATGCACCCATGATGCGCTGGCTCTTTCGTCTGATCGTGGCCGCAACTCTGGCATATGGCTGGTGGTGGCTTCGGCTGCATGATGGAGAATTACGCCTGCAATGGCAGGGCTATGTGGTGGCACCGCGCCTGAGTGTCATAATGCCGCTTTTGCTGTTGCTCTGGTTCATGCTCACCCGCTTTGACCGGATGTGGTGCTGGCTGAAACGGGCCGGAAGCCGAGGGCGTGACCGCCGCTCCTATCGCCAGCAGCAACAGTTGCTGGAACAGGTGCTGGAAGGCTTTACGGCTCTGGCTGCGGGAGAACCACAGGAAGCAAAACGCATCAGTCATAAACTGGGTCGGCGTGTGTCTGCACAATCGCAGAGTATTTTGCCGCTGTACCATTTGCTGGCCGCCAAGGTCGCGCAGCAACAAGGAAACAGGCAGGATGCCGCCCAGCATTTTCAGGCCATGCAAAAGCTACCTCAGGGGCAGTTTATGGGACTGCGGGGTATGTTGGCGTTGGAGCGTCCACGGGTCGTTCTCAACCCATCTGCCACGCAGGAAGAAAAAGACCGGTTGCATCAATTGGCCAGCGAAGCCTATGCCCTGAAACCACAGGCGCCCTGGGCAGCGTTGGCAATGCTGGAATCATTCTTACTGCGGGAAGATTTGACGCAGGCGCAGCGCATTTTGCACCGTGCGAAAGGGAAAGCATTTTCCGCCGTGGAATATAAACGCCTGATGGCGGTGGTGGATTACCTACAAGCCGTCAATAGCCATCAGACAGGGGATACGGCATCTGCTCTACGGCAGGCGGCCAAGGCTGTCAAACAACGTCCCGGCTTTGTTCCGGCCAGCCTGCTGCTCGCCAGAATATGGGAAGGCAAGGGAGATACAGGTAAATCGCAAAAAACCCTCCGGCAGGCATGGCGGCACCAGCCGCACCCGGATATTGCGGAAGATTATCTGGCGCAAACGCGGCACGAAACACCGGAAAAGCGGGCTAAAGCCATTCAACAACTGGTTTCAGGTCTGCCACATCATAGCGCCAGCTATTTGCTACTCATTCAATCAGCGTGGGACAGACAAGCCTACGAAGAGGCGGCGCGCCTGACGCAGGAAGCATGGCAGCGTCAACCCGGCTGGAGCCTCTGGCAATGGATGCAACGCCTGCAACGGGAAGGCTGGATGGAAAAAGGCATGCTTCCGACCCACTGCGTGCAGGATGACCCGGCGTGGCGCTGCCAGCATTGCTCAGCCGTGCATGCACAGTGGCAATTGCATTGCGGCGATTGTTCCTCGCTGGATAGTATTCGCTGGGACAGGCCGCACTCCAACCCGACAGATGACCAGTTACTCTTGCTGGATGCTGCCCATTAGGTTCCATCTCCTGACGACACGATCCCGATGATACCGGAGTGCATATTGGGCGTTTTCCGCCCCCTGTAAGAGACATCCTCGGTAAAAACGCAGCCGTTTTAGGGTGCAATGGCAGGCTTACCCACGGATAGAGCGCGGTTCATCCCGCACACCGCTGAGTGTCATGCCGGTGGCGCATCCCGTCAACACCACCAGCCATCCAACCAGCACCATGGCCCACAAAAAAACGGGGGATGCCACCGTCTCCGCAGCCTGTACCTCCAAGGTACGTGTGCCAGCCGCCAGCAAGAGCCACGCGAGAAGCTGATGCAAAAAATACGCACGTTTGGGCACATAAAAAGCAATCACTGTCCATAATAAACAACTTAGCCCTATCATACCAACCATGCCTGCACCTTCTTTCAACCGCCACAGCAGGCTGTTTGCCAGAAGCAGTGAAGAGGCAAAGCTGTAGAGGACAATATGGCCGTAATGATCACTGCAAAATGCCGCCAGCACACCGCATAGCAGCAGGCAAACCATGAGAATGCGTGCATCCAGCACCGCCAATATTCCCGCCATGAACGCAGGTGCTGAGGCATCCAGCCACAGGCTTAGTAGCATCGGCAGCAGGCTCAGCACCACCATGAGAGCAAATAATAAACTGTAGCGCAACGCTCGCATCCCGTTTCCTTCCGCAGGTCAGGAGTCTTCAGGGGCAGGACTCATCTATCTCACTCCCTGATAACATAAGGATCCGTAGCCAACAACCGTGGAACGTATTTTGCCCCTAACAACGCATGGATGCGGCCACATCTCTCCTTTTTAACAATCATTCCGCCTGTTTCTTCGCAATGGGACGCAGCATGGCAGTTTTTTATCGGTTGTTGCAATCTTCCTGCCACAAAGAGAAACCTGTTTTTCACTATTTACAGACATGCTGGTGCCTTAGCCCTCATCCCCTTTTCATTGAGAATGTGGCGAAGCCGGAAGCGTAGAACGATAGCTTTTGTAGCCCATTCAATGCTAAAGGGTGATGGAGTCTGGCTCGTATCTAAAACGAGGGGCTGATATAGAATGCAACATCTGCCATAACCCATGGGAAAGGAACGAAGCGTGCGGGTATTCCGCTGTTATTTCATGGTACTGATGATGTGTGCGGCGCTGATGAAGGGGCAGCCCTCGCTGGCGGATATCCGTGATTTACCGACCCTGAATGTTCTGGCTCCTCCGGCGCTGGCAGAAATGATAGCGCGTAGTACCCGCGCCTATGCACAGCGACAGGAAATGACTCTGAATCTGGTGATTCTGCCAGAAAAGGATGTGCTGGATTACCTGCAACGCGGTGAATCAGCGGATGTCTTGCTGACCATGGAACCCGAAACCCTCACCCAACTACGCTATCAGGGGATGCTGGATTTCAGTAGCATACGCACGCTGGCAAAACATCCGGTTTTATTGGTCAGTGGCACCCCCTTCACCCTACAGGATAGCCAGATCGACCCGCAGGAGGCACAACAACTACCCGCTGCCCTGAAACCCCATGCCTTGCTAAGGCAGCGGTTACGCATGCGTCCGTTGTATATAGGCCATCCACAGCACAGCATGTCCGGTGTTCGTGCCCTGCAATGGATGCGCCACCTGCAGCTATCCAGCCACTGGCGCGATGAAGAAGCCATCGGCCCTAGCCAACACCAGCCCATGATTGCCCTAAAAACGGGGCGGGATGCATTGCAAATGATTCGCGGACAACGGGGGCAGGCACTTGCCCTCGCGGCAGATGTTTATGCGCTGCAAACCCAGCCAGCGACACTGTTCATCTGGGGAAGCCTTCCGCTAAAAACCGAGGATATTCCTTTGGTTCAGGGGGCAGTCGTGGCTGGGGATCACATGGAGCCTGCACGGGCGTTTTTACAATATCTGGCAAGTCAGGAAGCACGTAGCGACTGGCGAGATTTCGGCCTGCTACCGGAATCAACCGCAAAATAGGGTCAGAACGCTTCTGAATATCACCTATTCCAGCAATTCTTCCTGATATACACCCCATAACTGCCCCATTGGGCTCCAGCCTTTTACATTATCCACCTGCAATTTGCACCATTGTGCCTGACAGGTAATAATATCCGCAATCACGCCGCTCTCAATACGCAAAATTACCGGGCTTTCCTTCTCTGGCGCAGAGTGTAACTG
Source organism: uncultured Rickettsiales bacterium (assembly GCA_964538615.1). Lineage (GTDB taxonomy): Bacteria > Pseudomonadota > Alphaproteobacteria > Rickettsiales > RI-342 > CAZIGK01. Next base: position 62,633 of record CAZIGK010000008.1, read on the forward strand.
CCCGATATGTGAGAGGAAAATAGCTGTTCTACGGCCACTTAACATGGATTTAAAAACCCAGCCAGTCTCTCCTGTATGGTCACGTACCTTACGCCAGCTATCAAACTCATCAATAATTTCAATAGGTAATCCTTTGCGTTGATACATCCAGCGCACGGGATAGCGCGTGCCGGGACCCGTGCGCATATTAATGGTTTCCGATTTTAAAGACGCAAAGCGGGGCAGGGGCAAGCCGCTGTTGCTACCTGCCAAAAGAGGAGCACTCATCATCAGGCTTATCACGACACAAACAGCCCCCCCGATCAGACGATGCCATGTGCGGTAACGCATACCCTCTCTGGCATTGGCGGTCGTGTGGTTGCCGTCAAGCTGTTGCCTCATACCCTCATCCTGTCTGCCTGCAAATAACATCACATGGCGTCTTTGTAACGGGTAGATACAGAAAAGCAAGCCACAGCTTCGCTATTCCAGACCGTTGAATAAATCCGTCGAGAGATAACGTTCTGCGAAGGAGGCACATATCACTACCATACGTTTGCCTGCCATATCCGGCTGTTTGCCACGCTCTATGGCTGCCGCAACCGCCGCCCCGCTGGAAATGCCAACCGGTATGCCTTCTTGTGCGGCCAGCGCACGGGCGGTCGCAAAAGCCGTCTCGTTGCTCACCGTCAATACTTCGTCCAGCAAGTCTTTGCGCAGAATATCCGGTATAAATCCGGCACCAATGCCCTGTATTTTATGCGGTCCCGGCGCCCCACCGGAGAGTACAGGGCTTGCTTCGGGTTCAACCGCGCATATGCGAATCTGCGGGTTATAGGCTTTCAACACCTCTGCGCAGCCGGTAATGGTGCCACCCGTGCCCACTCCCGCAACCAGTGCATCTACACGGCCATCCGTGTCCCGCCAGATTTCCTCTGCCGTAGTATGGCGATGAATTTCAGGGTTATACGGGTTTTGAAACTGCTGCAACATGACGGCATCCGGCGTCTGTTCCACCAGTTCTGCAGCCTTGGTAATGGCACCTTTCATGCCTTCCGCAGCGGGGGTCAAGACCAACTCTGCCCCTAACAGACGCAGCATTTTACGCCGTTCCTGCGACATGCTTTCCGGCATGGTTAATATCAAACGGTAGCCTTTGGCGGCAGCAACAAATGCCAGTGCAATCCCTGTGTTACCGGAAGTTGGTTCTACAAGAACAGTTTTGCCAGGGGTAATTTCGCCCGCCTGTTCCGCCAGTGTCATCATAGCATAACCAATCCTATCCTTTACCGAGGCGAGAGGGTTGAAACATTCCAGCTTCACCAGAATCTCGGCATGGCAGCCCGCTGCTTTGGGCAAATGGTTCAGCCGAACCAACGGTGTATTACCAATGGTTTCCACAATAGAATCATAGATACGTCCCCGGCCGGGGGTATCCAGTTCAGGAAAAAGAGAGGTATCAGTCATCGCGTTTCCTCCGTGGCTATGGGTAGGCTTCCAGCAGTACCGTTGTTTAATGGCCTATGCAATAGGGGGTGTGATTCTCTTCCGGTGGATAGCGCCCAAGGCAGGATACATCCCCTCATGTTCCATCACCTTTTAGCATGTAATGGACTGCCAATGCTGAATGTCTGCGCTTCCGGCTTTCCTGTACGTTTTTAAGTACACGGGAACGTCCGGTTCTCGAAATCCAGCCTTTTCGCCACATTCTCCACTCAATGCTGATTGAACCTAACTGCGCGCAATCCATCCGCCACCCAACATCCGGTCACCATCGTAAAACACACATGCCTGTCCCGGTGCCACGCCATATTCCGGCGCGACAAAGCGAACCCGCACCCCATCTGCGTCCTGTATCAATTCCGCCTCTACCGGCTGATGCGCAGAACGCACCTTAACCTGCACATCCCGTGGGTGCTCACCCAAGGGGGTATCCCCCAGCCAGTTTACGCCATGCAGATGAATGTCTGCCCTTGCCAGCGCCTCTTTCGGGCCTACGACCACCTGATGTTTGTCCGCATCAATCCTGACCACATAGAGCGGTTCTCCCCCCCCAATGCCCAGACCTTTGCGCTGCCCGACCGTGTAGTTGATAATCCCGTCATGCTGACCCAGCACCCGCCCATCCACATGCACAATGTCGCCAGCATCCAGTGCGCCGGGGCGAAATTTTTCAATCACTTTTGCATAGCCACCGGTAGGGACAAAACAAATATCCTGACTGTCCGGTTTATCCTGCACTTCCAGCCCATATTTCGCGGCCAGTGCGCGGGTTTGCTCTTTGTGCAAATGCCCCAGCGGAAAGCGCAAAAAATCCAGTTGCTCCTGCGTGGTGGCAAACAAAAAATAGCTCTGGTCTTTTTTTGGGTCTGCGCCGCGTAGCATCTGTGCTTTGCCCTGAAAGGCTCGCTGCACATAATGGCCGGTCGCCATAGCATCCGCCTGCAAGTCACGGGCGGTGCCCAGCAGGTCTTTAAACTTTACCGTCTGGTTACAACGCACACAGGGAATGGGCGTTTCCCCATGCAAATAGCTATCCACAAACTCGTCAATGACCTGTTCTTTGAAGCGGCTTTCATAATTTAAGACATAATGGGGTATTCCAATCGCATCCGCGACACGGCGCGCATCGTGAATATCCTGCCCGGCACAGCAGGCTCCCTTTTTTTTCAGTGCCTCACCATAGTCATAAAGCTGGAGGGTGATTCCCACCACATCATAGCCTTCATCCTTCAGCATTGCGGCTACCACCGAGCTATCCACCCCGCCAGACATGGCCACCACCACACGGGTGTCAGCAGGAGATTTATCAAAACCAAGGCTATTCATGTGTTTCTGCACCGTTTTGTTTAGGGTAGAAGGGCAGTGGTTATAGCACTAAAACAGTGCTATTTGCAACCATGCCTGACAGTGCCTGGGTTAACCCAGTGCTTCCACTATCGCATCGGCCAACTGCCGGGCAGATTGCTCTTTGCTCTGCTGCGGCCAAAACTGGCTCTCTGCATCGGTTACAAACAACAGGCGGGATGCTTCCTGCCCAAAGGTTTGGCCACCGGCCACGGCATTGGCCAGCAACCAGTCGCAGCCTTTGCGCTTTCGTTTGGCTTCTGCCAACGCCTGTAACTCTGCATCCTCCTCCACCGCTTCTGCGGCAAACCCAACCACCAACCGTGGGCGGCGAGCCTTCAACTGGCTGATATACGACAGAATATCCACTGTTTCGTGCAGTTGCAAAGCAGGGGGAGATGCATGTTGCTCTTTTTTTAGCTTACCTGCCAGCTTTTGCTTTGGCGTCCAGTCCGCGACAGCGGCGGTTGCAATAAATATATCCGCTGGCAGGCTACCTTCCACGGCGGTCAGCATATCGGCGGCACTTTCCACATATTTCATCTGCACCCCTTTGGGGGCAGGTAAGGCGGTGGGGCCGGAAACCAGCGTCACACTCGCGCCTGTTTCCACCAACGCCTTGGCAATGGCGTAGCCCTGCCTGCCCGACGAGCGGTTACCAATAAAACGCACGTCATCCAGCGCTTCGTAGGTGGGGCCAGCCGTCACCAATACATGCACACCACGTAAAGGCTGGTCATCAGCGGTTTTTTGATTCAATAGCAACGCATCCAGCAATGCCTGTGGGCTACTCATGCGGCCATCCCCTTCCTCGCCACAGGCTACCATGCCTGCTTCCGGACCAATGCAGCGAATCCCATCATGTGCCAGTTGCCTGATATTGCGCTGGGTGGCCGGGTGCATCCACATGCGGGGGTTCATGGCGGGGGCGACATATACCGGCTTATCTGTCGCCAACAAAAGGGTGGATGCCAAATCATCTGCCACCCCATGTGCCATTTTCGCCAGAATATCCGCCGAAGCCGGAGCTACCAGCACGACATCCGCCTCGCGGGAGAGACGAATATGCCCCATTTCCGCTTCATCTTTCAGGCTGAACAAATCCTCATATACAGGCTTTGCCGCCAGCGCCGCGACAGACATGGGGGTGACAAACTGTTTGCCGCCTGCGGTCAGTACCGGGGTCACCTCATGGCCAGATTCCCGCGCCAGCCGAATAAACTCCAGCGAGCGAAAGGCCGCGATAGAGCCTGTGATGATAAGAAGAATGTGCATGTCCGAGCCTTTCACTGATTATCCACTCACCCGCCACGCCATATAAACCAAACACCCGACCGCCAGCCATCCCATCAGTGTAAATTGACGCAACATGCGCTGTTGACGGTAGCTGTTGGGGTTGTATGCGGCCGGGTGAATCGGTAGCTTGCCTTCTGCCAGCGTGCCAATCACCTGTTCTGCCTCCTGAATCAGCCGGGGCAGGGTACGCATGGCGCTCCATACTTCCCACAGTTGGCGGCGGGTAAATTCTTTACGGCCAAACTGCGCCTGCATCCACTCGCGCACCAGCGGTTCGCTCAGGCGCCACATATTGATGTTCGGGTCAAGGCTGCGTGCCAGACCTTCCACCAAAATCAGAGATTTCTGCAATAACAACAACTGAATCTGCGTTTGCATGTTAAAAGTGCGGGTAATGCTGAAGAGCTGCTGTAGCAATCGTCCCAGCGAGATAGACTCCAGCGGCTGGTTGACAATTGGCTCCGCAAAAGAGCGCAAAGCCTGTGCAAAAGCGTGGGTATTGGTATCCTTGGAGACATAACCCGCTTCAATATGCACTCTGGCGACATGCAGATAGTCTCTTTTCAGTAACCCACGAATAATCTCAATCAAGTGGCGGCGGGTTTCCACATCCATGCGCCCCATAATGCCAAAATCCAACACCACAATATTCCCGTTGGGTGCCACCAGCAAATTACCGGGGTGCATGTCCGCATGAAAAAAACCATCATGCAAAGCCTGCCGCAAAAACTGTTCTACCAGCTCTTTGGCCAGTTGGCTGCGGTCATAGTCCAGCTCATCCAGACGGGCAATCTCTCCCATGGGGATGCCCTCCATCCATTCCATGGTCATCACCCCTTGTGCGGTGCGTGTCCAATCAATGCCGGGTACCTGAAAATGGGTGGAGTATTTGGCCAGTTGTTCTTTCAGTTCGCTGGCGGCCGCGGCCTCTAGTTGCAGGTTCATTTCAATGGCGACTCCCTGCTCAAAGAAGCGCACCACCTCCACCAGCCGCAAGCGGCGTAATTCCGGTTGCCATAGTTCCAGCTTGCTGGCCAGCCAGTAGCATAATGCCAGATCTCCCTCAAACCGCTGCTGCACCCCCGGCCGCAGAACTTTCACAGCCACCGATTGCCCTTCCGGTGTCACGGCGCGATGCACCTGAGCAATAGAAGCCGCCGCGACGGGATTAGGGTCAAACTCCGCAAACAGGCTGGTGACAGGTGCCTGTAACTGCGCCTCAATCATCTGCTGTGCAATGGCACTGGGAAAGGGGGGAACATTATCCTGCAAACCAGCCAGATCTTCCGCAATTTCCGCACCGACAATATCCACACGGGTGGATAGGGTTTGCCCAAGCTTGATAAAGCATGGCCCCAGTTGCTCAAACGCATCGCGCAGACGCTCGCCATGGCGCTTTTTCCGTTGGGTACGGCAAGCCAGCCTTTCAGCCAGCCATGCCAATGTGGTAAAGCCCGACCGGTAGAGAGGCAGGGTCGCGCCGCAACGTGCCAGTATCCATACAATCACCAACAGGCGATGATAATGCCGGATAGCGTTCAGCATCACGCCACCTTCCATCCACGGTGCAGCGCAACGATACCACCCGTGTGATAGTGATAACTCACACGGCTGAAACCCGCCTCCTGCATCATTTGTTTAAAGCGTTCCGCACGGGGAAATAAACGGATACTCTCGACCAGATAGTCATATGCGCCTTTATCTCCGGTCAGCCATTTGCCAAAACGGGGAATTAATTGAAAAGAATAGGCATCGTAAACCGGCTTCAACGCAGGTTTAATATCCGGGGAAAACTCCAGACACAAAAATTGTCCACCGGGTTTTAATACACGGTATGCCTCCCGTAGTGCCTGTTGAATATCCGTCACATTGCGAATGCCAAAGGCAATAGTATAGCCGTCATAGCTCGCATCCGGCAGGGGCAGTTTTTCTGCATTGCCGCACAACCATTGCAGAGGTACCGCCTGCTTCCATGGCCGTAACTGGTTGCGTGACCGTGCCTCTCCCTCGCGCAGCATCGCCTCGTTAATATCACATACCGTGATACTGCCTGTGGCTTCCGGCGGCTGGTGTAGATGCTGTAGGCGCTGTTGCATGGCATCCTGAATCCGAAAGGCAATATCGCCCGTACCTCCCGCTACATCCAGATAGTCGCGTCCCGGCCAGGGGGCCAGTGTCCGTACCATATGGTTTTTCCACAAGCGGTGCAGCCCCCCGCTCATGACATCGTTCATCAGGTCATATTTCCCCGCGACCGATGCAAACACCTCTTTCACCTTGTCGGCTTTTTGTTCCGGTGCAATGGGGGTGAAGCCAAAATGCTCGCGTATATCTCGTGTGGGGTGGGTCATAGCTCGTCCTGTACCTGCGAAAGACGTTTCGGCATCATCTAAAGCATATTTGCGGTTAAGAATACAGCCTATATATAAAGAGACAAAGAAGCACAGGCATGTTCCTTTGCTTACCCATCTCTCTGCTTACAATGCCTCCATCCATTTCCGCAAGGTGCCTCTCCATGCCAGAACTTCCCGAAGTCGAAACCGTTGCTGCTGGTCTGCGTCGTTTCTGGGTGGGGCGCACCATCCGGAGCGTGCAACTCAACCGACCCAATCTGCGTTTCCCTTTTCCTGCGAACCTCGCACATTCTTTGCAAAACAGGCGCGTAGAGCAGGTGGAGCGCCGCGCCAAGTTTTTGCAAATCGGGCTACAGGGCGGCGGCTGGCTGGTATCGCACCTCGGCATGACGGGGGCGTGGCTGTTTGAAGAAACCGGCTATACCACCCCCCAGAAGCACGATCACCTGCTCCTCACTTTTACGGATAGCAGCGCCAGTTGGTACCATGATCCACGACGTTTCGGTTATATAGATTATTTTGCCACCCACGAGGCCTTGGTGCGCAGCCGCCATTTCCTGCATCTGGGGGTGGAGCCTCTCTCCAATCACTGGCATAGCCATTACCTGCAACAGCACTTATCACGTCGCAGCATGGCCATTAAGCCCGCGCTCATGGATGCCTCGTTAGTGGTAGGGGTCGGTAATATTTATGCCTCGGAATCCCTGCATCTGGCGCGTATTCACCCGGATCGTCCGGCTAACAGCCTCGGCATGGAAGAGCTGGAACGTCTGGTGCCCGCGGTGGTGCAGGTGTTACAGGCCGCCATCGCTTCCGGTGGCTCAACCTTGCGGGATTATACGGGGTTGAAAGGCGAAAGCGGCTATTTTCAACATCAGTTCACGGTGTATGATCGGGCGGGTCAGCCCTGTCGGCAGGCCACCTGTCAGGATGTGATACAACGCAGCACGCATGCCGGGCGCTCAACGTATTTTTGTCCCTCTTGTCAACCTTTTTGTGCGTAGCGATAAAACCACATAATGCGGTTTAGTCTGGCTAGCGGCACTATATATGGTGTCAAGTGCATCAATTCCACATAACTAATTGAAAAAAATAACAAAAATATTTTTTCATCAAATAACATTTGCAGGCTTGCAGCCATGTCTATGCGCTGCTAGCCTACAAGAACTTCATTTGAGGTGAACATTGCGTTCCCCACTCTGTCATCTTGAGCGTGCCAGCAGGACGCTTGCCATTTCCGCGTGGATAATGTGCAGGGCACACCTGTTTTTGCTTGACGTGATAGCCGGAAATCGCTAGGTTCCGCCTCCCTCCTGATTGTGGATAAGTATGTGGAAATGTTTGTTTTCATGTTCTTACCCATGCAAAACATAACTTTTTTACTATGGAATATCTGATCTATGGCTAACCATCGTTCTGCAGAAAAGCGCATTCGTCAAACCGAGCGCCGTACCTTGGTCAACCGCGCCCGCAAGAGCCGCATTCATACCTTCACCCGTAAGGTAGAAGAAGCGATCGCCAGCGGCGATGCAACGGTTGCACGTCAGGCTCTGCAAAACCTTCAGCCGGAAATTATGCGCGGCGCCATCAAAGGCGTTGTAGCGAAAAAAACCGCTTCCCGCAAAATCAGCCGTTTGGCTGCCCGTGTGAAAGCTCTGGCCGCGTAATTATTCGCGTTTCAACGGTTTTTCGTCTTTTTGCCTATACGCGCTTCACAGAGCGCATGTAACGCCAGTGCTTCACTGGTGACAGGATTCGCTTTGCCAAATTATCAGGAGGGATAATGGTGCAGCTAACCGATGCCAATGCCCTGTTACAGCAGGCGCAGCAGCAATCATCAGCGCAGGGCTATGCCGGCAATCTGACCGCACCTCAGGCGTGGCAGGTCTTGCTGCAAAACCCTTCAGCGCGGCTGGTGGACGTGCGCACTCAGGCAGAGTGGCAGACGGTCGGCATTCCGGATATGGCGCCCCTCAGAGAGCATCAGCCTGACAGTCAGCCTATTTTGCTGCTGGAGTGGGCAACGCCTCCGGCCATGCAGCCCAACCCGCAATTTTTATCCGTTTTGCAGCAACACATTCCGAATCAGCAAACTCCCGTTTTCTTCCTTTGCCGTAGCGGGGGGCGCTCTCGTGCGGCCGCGCAACTGGCGACACAGGCTGGCTACACAGCGTGCTACAATATTGTCGGAGGATTTGAAGGTGGCCCATCCGCAGATGGCCAACCCGCCTTTCTCCCCGGCTGGAAAGAACAAACCCTGCCATGGCGGTTGCCATGAGCAGTGGAACATTCGATACAGGGAACACGACCATGAATGCCACGGCTGCCCGCCTGCACGCGACCGAGACCGATCATGCCGCCACCTGGGAACGGGTGAAAGGCCGCCTGCGTGGTATGCACGGTGAAGCAATTTTCAAAAGCTGGCTCAGCCCGCTGGAACTCTCCGGCGTACGCGGTGGGGTTGCCATGGTGTCCGTACCCACCCGCTTTTTGAAGGACTGGATCTGTTCACATTATGCCAGCGATATTCGCCACTGCTGGCAAAAAGAAGACGCCACCATTCGGGATGTGGATATTTTTGTCAAACCTGCTGCGCATAAAGTGGTGATGGATACCACGGTTCGTGCAGCAGGGGTCACCGTTGCCGCTCCCTCCACGATACCGTCTCCGGTTGTGGTTGCCGCGTCTGGCGGTATCGCTGCCCCTACCTCTAAAGTGGTTTCCATCACGCAGCCGATGCAGGATACGGTGGATACCGGGCTGGATCCCCGCTTTACATTCGATAATTTCGTGGTCGGCAAACCCAACGAGCTGGCGCATGCCGCCGCCAGACGCGTGGCGGAATCTGCCGGAGTGGTGAGTGGCTGCAACCCTTTGTTTCTCTATGGCGGGGTAGGGCTGGGTAAAACCCACCTTATGCATGCCATTGCCTGGCATATCCGCACCCATCAGCCAGAACGCAAAGTGATTTATCTTTCAGCGGAAAAATTCATGTATGAGTTTATCCGCGCTCTAAAAGACAAAAACATCATGTCTTTCAAAGAGCGTTTTCGCTCCGTGGATGTTCTGATGGTGGATGACGTCCAGTTCATCAGTGGTAAAGATTCCACGCAGGAAGAGTTTTTCCATACGTTCAATGCTTTGGTGGATCAAAACCGTCAGGTGGTTCTCAGCGGAGATCGCTCCCCCTCCGATCTGGATGGGGTGGAAGAGCGCGTACGCTCACGCCTCGGCTGGGGGCTGGTTGCCGATATTCATGCCACCACCTTTGAGTTGCGCATGGGTATTCTGCAAGCCAAAGCGGAAAGCCAATCCATTCCCGTGCCAGATAGCGTGCTGGAGTTTCTGGCGCATAAAATCACCTCCAATGTCCGCGAGTTAGAAGGCGCTCTCAACCGTGTTCTCGCTCATGCTTCGCTGGTAGGCGGTGCCATCACGCTGGATTCCACCCAAACGGTACTGCGGGATTTGCTGCGTGCCAATGACCGCCGCCTGACGGTGGAAGATATTCAGCGGCAAGTCGCCAAGCATTTTAATATTAAGCTGTCGGATATGCATTCCGCCCGCCGTTCACGTGCGGTGGCGCGTCCCCGACAGGTGGCCATGTATCTGGCTAAACGGCTGACGCCCTACAGTCTGCCGGAAATTGGCCGCAAATTTGGCGGCAAAGACCATACCACCATCATGCATGCGGTGAAACGGGTGGAAGCCCTGTGCGAAGAAGACCCCACGCTTGCAGAAGATGTGGAACTGCTGGCACGCATTCTGCAAAGCTAGGCTCAGGATTTGCGCAACCCACGTTGATGACGTCTGTACGTGCGCAGTGCGCAACCATTCTATCGTTCGCTCCCCAAAAACCGCTGAAAGCAGCGCAAGCTAGAGTGTTTTTACCCTAAATACCGTCTCAAAAACAGTCATGGCATTGGCTATTCACACCAATTCACGGCACACGCGTTTGTTTTTTTCCCCAAAAACCGCAAAATCCTGCTTGCTGCCAGTTGACGCAAGCGGGCTTTTGGTTAAGATTGCCTAAATGATTTTTCATAGGGGATGATGTCCATGCAAAGCTCCACCCTCCGCGCAGAGTCCGGCATGCAGGCTGCGGTTCTTGCTTTAAGCATTGAAAAAAGCGTGCTGCTGAAAGCACTGGCTCACGTGCAAAGTGTGGTAGAGCGCCGTAATACCATTCCCGTGCTTGGCAATGTGAAGCTGGATGCCATGGGCGGCAAGCTGCGCCTGACCGCGACGGATATGGATATTGCGCTGGTCGAAACGGTGGACGCCAATGTCTCTCTGGAGGGCAGCACTACCACTCAGGCACATATGCTCTATGATATTGTGCGCAAATTGCCTGACGGCGATGCCGTGACGCTGGAACTGCTGGAAGATGGCGCTCGCCTATCCATTCGCTGTGGCCGCTCCAATTTCTCGCTACCCTGCCTGCCAGTGGATGATTTTCCTGTAATGGAGGAGGGCAGTTTCCATCACAGCTTCCAGATTGCCGCAACAGAATGTGCGGAACTGATTGAGAAAACCCGTTTTGCTATTTCCACGGAGGAAACCCGCTACTACCTGAACGGTATCTACCTGCATGTTTCGCAAAATGATGGCAATCCCGTGCTGCGCGCTGTCGCAACAGACGGTCACCGTCTCGCTCGCATGGAAGTTTCCGTTCCCGCCGGAGCGGAAGACATGAGCGGCGTCATTTTGCCGCGCAAAACCGTGGGCGAATTGAAAAAGATTCTGGATGAATCGGATAAGGAAGTAAAAATTGAACTGTCAGAAGCCAAAGTTCGCTTCACCGTTGGTTCCGTGACCCTTATCTCCAAATTGATTGATGGCACTTTCCCGGATTACGAACGCGTTATTCCTAAAAACAATGACAAAGTGCTGGAAATTGAAGCGAAAAAACTGACTCAGGCAGTGGATCGGGTTTCCACCATCTCTACGGATAAAACCCGTGCCGTTAAAATGCACTTGCAACAAGGAGCCATTCAATTGGTTGCAGACAGTGCTGATAATGGGGACGCAAAAGAAGTGGTAGAAGCCAATTATACGGCGGATGCTATGGAAATTGGCTACAATGCTCGCTACCTGATGGAAATGCTGTCGCAAATTGAAGGAGAAAGCGTGCAGTTTGTGCTGGCAGATGCCACCGCCCCAACCTTGGTGCGTGACCCCGCCAACATTAACGCGCTGTATGTTGTCATGCCCATGCGGGTGTGATGCTGGCAAGCCTGCCAGTCTGCACATGACGCGCCCTTTTTTCTAACTCTGCTTGGTCGGATAAACTTCGCTTGAGTGAAGCTTCATGGCGTACCCTCTTGCTGTTCCATAACGTGGACTGTTCTGCCGAAGGCAGGCTATGTTACGTGGCGTACCTGCGGGGTGATTGAACCTAAAAGGTTCGCGCCCGTGTGTGCGCTTGTTGTGTCAGGTAATTACCGGAAAGATCTGTTCACGTCCCAACCCAGCATTGTGTCCTCACGAGCGGGAAAGCCCGACAAAGAATGGCCGTTTTACAGTAGCTGCAACCCAAAAAACATCCATTGGCAGCACTGAAACATCTTGTGACGAGACAATCTGGACAAAACCTCCAAAAACTACTACCCCAGTGTAGCTCTGCCATTTTCCTTAGCCCCCATTTTCCATGGCCACCTCTTTTATCACCCAACTCACTCTACAGGACTTCCGCAATTACCGCTGGTGTCAGCTTCAGGTAGAGGCAAAACCTGTGGTACTGGCCGGTCATAATGGTGCGGGCAAAACCAATATTCTGGAAGCCATTTCGCTGCTCATTCCCGGCAAAGGCTGCCGAGGAGCCGATTTTCCCCACATGGCACGTCAACAGGAGGGGCAATGCCATCCATGGGCGGTAGGCGCAGAACTCCATGGGCAGGCGGGTATTTGTCAGTTGGGTACCCAATGGCTGGCAGAAGAACGGCAGGGCAGACGTTTTTTGATGGATGGCGAACCCCTAAAAAACCGCAACCTGCTGTCGCATGTGCTGGGGGTGCTATGGCTCACGCCGGATATGGATAGCATCCTGAGGGACACTTCTTCCATCCGTCGCCGATTCATGGATAAACTGGTGGCTGGCTTCGATGCAGAGCATTCCACACAGCTTAACCGTTACGAACAAGCCATGCGTGAGCGTAACAAGTTGCTATCCTTTTCTCCGGTAGATGCTGTATGGCTTAAAGCGGTGGAAGCGCGTATGGTGGAAGCGGCTGTTATTGTGGCGGAGGGCAGGTTACGTTTTCTGCAACAATGGCAAGCGGCAGTCGATGCGGGAGGCCATGCGTTTCCGCAGGCGCAACTGGCATTGCAGGGGGAGATGGAACAATGGTTGCAACAAGGCACCGCAGCGGATGCAGAAACCGCCTTCGCCCGTACATTGCACGATGCACGACGGGATGATGCGGCCGCAGGGCGCACCTTACACGGCATTCATCGTACGGAACTACAGGTCACCCACCGGGAAAAGCAATGCCCCGCCGTGCTTTGCTCCACGGGGGAACAAAAAGCCCTGCTGCTTTCTCTCATTTTAGCGGTCGCGCGGGTTCGGCATCACGATACGGGCTATCCACCGCTTTTGTTACTGGATGAGGTGGTCGCGCATCTGGATAGTCAGCGCAGACAAGCCTTGTTTGATGAGATTATGCAGCTTGGTGCGCAAGCCTGGATGACCGGCACCGATGTCTGGCTATTTGAGGGCATTGCTGCACATGCACAGCTGATTCAGGTAGAAGCAGGTCAGTTGCATCACAATCCCAACAAAATCTAGCCCTCGGCACGCAAAAAAATAGCATTAAAAAACCATTACTGGTTTGCGAAGGGGCGTATTCTCCTGTATGTTTTTGCTCGTATCTGCGGGTTTTCCGCAGGCTTATTGACACGATGCAAGCACATCAGGGACGACCCATGACACAAGGTGCCACCATGACCGCTGAAGAACATACCGCCGCCAGCAATGAATATGGCGCAGGCTCTATTAAAGTTCTGAAAGGGCTGGAAGCCGTCCGCAAACGTCCGGGGATGTATATCGGGGATACGGACGATGGCTCCGGTCTGCACCACATGGTCTATGAGGTGGTGGATAACGCCATTGATGAAGCGTTGGCTGGCCATTGCGATTATGTGTTAGTGCAGTTGAATGCAGATGGTTCTGTCACGGTTGAAGATAATGGCCGGGGTATTCCGGTCGATATGCACCCGGAAGAGGGGGTTTCCGCTGCCGAAGTCATTATGACCCAATTGCATGCCGGTGGTAAGTTTGATTCCAATAGCTACAAAGTTTCCGGTGGTTTGCACGGGGTGGGTGTCTCGGTGGTGAATGCGCTGTCCAGCAAGCTGGAACTGCGTATCTGGCGTAATGATAAAGAGCATGTGGCAGAGTTTCGTGACGGCGTGACCAGCCGTCCGCTGGAAGTGGTGGGAGATGCTCCCGGTAAACGCGGTACCCGCGTCACCTTCTGGCCCTCCGCGGAAGTATTCGCCTTCACAGAGTTCGACCGCAGCACGCTGGAGCATCGCCTGCGTGAACTGGCCTTCCTGAACTCCGGTGTGTACCTGATCTTTAACGATGATCGGGGCGATGAAGAAAAGCGGACAGAGCTGCATTACGAAGGTGGTATTCAGGCGTTCGTTACCTACTTGGATCGCAATAAAACCCCTATCGTTCCAAGCATTATTGTGCAGGGTGAACGCGATGACATTGGTGTGGATTGCGCTCTGCAATGGAATGATAGCTACCACGAGAATGTTCTCTGCTTCACCAATAATATTCCCCAAAAAGACGGCGGTACACACCTGATGGGCTTTCGTTCCGCCCTGACCCGCATCGTGAATGCCTACGCGCAGGAAAGTGGTATTGCCAAAAAACACAAGGTGGATATCAGCGGTGAAGACGTGCGTGAAGGCCTGACCTGTGTGTTGTCTGTGAAGGTACCAGACCCGAAATTTTCTTCCCAGACCAAAGAGAAACTCGTCTCCTCGGAAGTGCGCCCCGTGGTGGAAGGGCTGGTCTATGAAACACTCGCCCGCTGGTTTGAGGAACACCCTAACGAAGCCAAAAATATCATCGGAAAAATCTTTGAAGCCGCCTCCGCAAGGGAAGCGGCCCGTAAAGCACGGGAACTCACCCGCCGCAAAGGCGCTCTGGATATTGCCAGTCTGCCCGGTAAACTGGCCGATTGTCAGGAGCGTGATCCCTCGCTATGTGAACTGTTCATCGTTGAGGGTGATTCTGCGGGCGGCTCGGCCAAGCAGGGCAGGGAGCGCCGTTATCAGGCCATTCTTCCTCTGCGTGGAAAAATCCTGAACGTAGAACGCGCCCGCTTTGACCGTATGCTCACCTCACAGGAAATCGGAACCTTGGTGACGGCGCTGGGTACCAGCATCGGTAAGGAAGAGTTTAATCTGGATAAATTGCGCTACCATAAAGTCATCATCATGACCGATGCCGACGTGGACGGCGCGCACATTCGTACCCTGCTGCTCACGTTCTTCTATCGCCAAATGCGTGAAATTGTGGATGCCGGACACCTATATATCGCCCAGCCGCCACTGTATAAGGTGCGTCGTGGCCAAAGTGAGGTGTACCTGAAAGACCAGCGTGCGCTGGAGGATTACCTGCAAAACAGCATTCTGGAAGACGCCGTGCTGGAAATGGCCGATGGCCAGCAACGATCCGGTGAAGACCTGCGCCAGATGGTGGAAGATGCCCGCAAGTTTGTACAGGCATTGGAACAGGCCAGCCGCCGCCAACCGAGGGACATGGTGCAGGCAGCCGCCCTTTCCGGCGCGTTGAATGTCGAAAAGTTGCAGGATCCGGCACAGGCGCAAGCTGCATCAAAACACGCTGCGGACTGGCTGAATACCAGCGTAGAGTTTGAAGAGCAGGCAGGCTGGGATTGCCAATGGCTGGGCGAGGCATTGCTGTTCTCCCGTCGCTACCGCGGGGTGACAGAAACCCACCGGCTGGAAATGAAGTTTATCCAAAGTCAGGATTGCCGGGTGCTGGCAACCATGGCAGAAAAAATCCGGCAGGACTATCAGGGTCGCGCTACTCTTCGCCGCCGTGCGCAGGATGCGGTGGTTATCAGCCCACAAGCTCTCTACGATTCGGTGATGGAGATGGGTAAACGCGGTCTCGCCATTCAACGTTTCAAAGGTCTGGGGGAAATGAATCCTGACCAGCTCTGGGAAACCACTCTGGATCCGGATAATCGCACCTTGCTGCAAGTGAAAGTGAAGCATGGTGATGATGCGGACGAAGTGTTTACCACCCTCATGGGAGATGTGGTGGAACCACGGCGAGATTTTATTGTCGAAAATGCGTTAAATGTGGTGAATCTGGATGCATAGTGCCTATTGTGCACCCAAACCATGCTGATGCAAGACACACCGTAGAGGGCACCCATGTCACAAGCCAGCTTTCAGCAGCTTAAAGCCTATCTGGGACAACATATCATTGGCATGAATGGTGTGGTGGATAGCCTGTTAATCTGCCTGCTGGCAGAAGGCCATGCCCTGCTGGAAGGGCTGCCCGGTCTGGCCAAGACAACCGTCATTAAAACTCTGGCGGAAGGGATGGAAGCCGCTTTCCACCGCATCCAGTTTACGCCGGATCTCTTGCCCTCTGATGTCATGGGAACGGATATTTTCATCCAGCAAACCGGGCAGTTTACCTTTCGGCCCGGCCCGGTCTTTCACAATATCGTGCTGGCGGATGAAATTAACCGTGCGCCTGCTAAAGTACAGTCTGCCCTACTGGAGGCCATGGCTGAACGGCAAGTCACGGTCGGGGAACACAGCTATCCTCTGCCAGAGTTGTTTCTGGTGCTTGCCACCCAAAACCCCATCGAGCAGGAAGGCACGTACCCCCTGCCAGAAGCACAATTAGATCGCTTTCTTATGCATATTCCGGTCACTTATCCCAATAAACAGGAAGAACTGGCCATTCTGAAACTGTTGACCGCTGTGGCAAAAACCAGCACGGATCATTACAGCGTGATGAAGCAGGCAGATGTGCTGCAAGCACGTCGTCAGGTCGCCAGCCTGTATATGGATGAAAAAATTGAACGCTATATTGTGGATTTGGTCTGTGCAACACGCCAGCCGAAACCTTATGACGCGAATTTGGCGCGTTATGTTCGTCTGGGGGCTAGTCCGCGTGCCACTATTGGTCTTGCCCGCGCTGCCCGCGCTGCCGCGTGGCTTGAGGGGGCGGAATATGTTTTACCGCGCCACGTGCAGCAGGTGGCTCCCAATATCCTGCGTCACCGCTTGCTCCTCAGCTTTGAAGCGGAAGCAGATGCCATGACACCGGATCGGGTGATTGCGCGCCTGTTAGAAGTGGTGGCCATCGCATGACGTATGCCGCTATCATTCTTGCCTGTTACGCCTTGGTCGCTGCGGCGGTGTGGTTTATCGTCCGGCATTACCGTTTCTCAGCCAATCGGCAATTATTGTACCGTCTACGGTTAGAAGGACGGCAGGCCGAGGCGGAAATTCTTGGCAAACACCTGTGGGATATTGCGGAACTCATGCGGCAAATGCCAGAAGGAGCCGAAAAAGCGGAGGTAGATGAAGCCAGCCTTCCGCTCACCAAACAGGGGCAATCCTATATTCTGGAATACCGGATGGATATACCCGGTGATCGGCAGGCATATCATTTCTTCCGGCATTGCTATGTTGAAGAATGGAAAGCTGCGGATGTTGGCTCCTATATCACGGTTGTCTATTCACCGGAAAATCCCGCTCTGCATGCTCTGAAACTCAATGCGGGGCTAGGTTCTGTGGCGCTGGCCATTGCCCTGTTCTGGATCGCCATTGCGCTGCTGCCATTTCTCTAAGCCGCATCTGAAGATACGGACTTCAAGTTTATTGTGCTGCTCATGTCACGTATCTCTCTATACGTTCACTCTGCTGCTTGCAAAACAGCCATTTTCGCTATGCACTAGCGACTTTGACGACACCATTCAGGTTCCCCTGCGCGAATCGTTGATTGGGGTTTAAGATACTCATTAAAAGCGTCTTTTGAAAATCTGCATGCAGTGTACATCACCCGTGTTAGCAGCGGGAGTGCTAAACACCGGGTTTGCATATCTTACCAACCGCAAGCCCCAAACAACGTCGTGCCCACCAGTAAAAAGGGGTGAACCCGCATGGCTCACCCCTTTCTGATCTGCGGTACTAAACGATGGGGTGCTATGTCCCAATGCGTTTGCTGGTACTATTTGCCTGAGCGTTTGCATTTGCTGCCGCTGCAGGTAGTTTCCCGCCAAGCCATGGCTCCAGAATGCCTCCTTTGTCCGGATTCACCGCAGGCAATGTATCCACCCCCGGAGGAGTAAAGCGATGACGATCTATATCCTTAATACCCATGGCATTTGCCAGCTTGTTTAAGCGTGCAATATCTTTTTGCATGGCATCTGCACCACGCTCAATGATCTCTTTGAAACTTGGTGCCGGAATATTCGTTCCGGCTACCGCAAACTTGGCAAGTGCTTCATAGATTTGCGGCAGACCAAAGACATCGGTCGGGTTGGCACCCAAGTACATATAGGCTTGCCCAATTTTCTTGAAGATAGCTTCATCCATGCGGCCATTTGGCAATTCTGCCAACGACATAATTCCTTTGGCGGCCAGAGTGGGAACCGCATAGCCGGGTTGTGCCAATGGCTCGCGGAAGTCTGTTTCTCCGGCGGCATACACATAAGCCTGAAACAGCAGTTGCTGCGCACTACTGCCGGTAATATCCAGCTCCTTAGAGGCCTCCCGCCATAAATCTTCCAGATTCGGATACATACGCGCCGTAGAGGAGGCAATAGCCGCAATGGTCTTGGATGCCTGCCCCATGCGCTCTTCGGTCGAGGCTCCCGCCGCTTGCAGGCGCTTCAACTCGCCTACCTCTGCCAACGCATCCCGCACGCGATGCACGGCAGATGCCTTGCCCGCTTGTTGCAGATTTTGCAGAGCGGTTTGCAAATGACGCTCCAACTCGCCACCACTGGTCATGGCCAGTAAGCGTGGTTCCATCTCTGCCATCGCTTTTTCCGTCCGAACCGCGTCCTTCCAGCCGGATACCAATGCCGGGCTAATTATGTCGGGTAATAGTTCCTGAGTAGAAGTGATTACCTTGTCCGCTTTGTCTCTTAGCGAACCCACGTCTTCGCCTTTGGCTTCGGCTGCACTGAACGCTTCGGAAGCTGCAATCGTTGCACGCACTTGCTGGCGTGTTTCCTCAATTCCCTCTAAAAACGTCTTGAAATCAGGGTCGTTCTTGATGTTTTTTGCTAATTCACGAGCTATCTTTTGGACATCCTGTTCTGTTATCTGCTGACCTTGTTGCTGTGCGTTTATAAGGGTGGCCTGCAAGGACTCCTGCACTGCCTGCTGTAACGCCTGACGCTCATCCGGTAGCTGGGATTCTGCCTCACGCAGCTTCTCCCGCAGTTGTTCGCCCAAAGCCTGACTTAGTTTTCCATCCGTCAACAAACCTGCCACGGTTGTGTTATGTTGTCTATGCCGCAAATGCGTACGATACGGCAGTAATATATCGCTCAGGCTATACTGCGCCGCCATGAGCGGTTCCACGAAATGTTGAGATTTTTCAAGTGCCTCAGACATCATCCAGCCGCCAAATTCCACTTGTGTGTGGATGGTGTCAATGAACAGCTTTGCCTGTAAAAATGCGGCTTCCTCATACACCAGAGGATACAGTTGGTCATAGGCCGCCTGTAGTGCTTCCGCATGAGCTTGTGTCATGCCCTGTGCGGTTAAAGCGGCAGGTTCCTGTGCCCATTGCTGTAATATCTGACGAGCCATGGGTATACCACAATCCCCAATATCACCCGTATGGCGGCTGCCTGTATCCATGCCCAAGCCTGCCAGCGTATCCAGTGCCGCATCCAGTGCTTTTTGTGCTGCGGGAATAGCGGCATGGATTCTATCCAGTTTATCCAGACGCAAAACTTCTTCGGTCAGAATAGAGGTGGATTCTGCAAGCGGCAGGGAGCGCCCTTTACGGAAAATCACCTGATGCCCCATTTCATGTGCGGCGGCTACCATAGTCGCGTAAGTATGGGTTTGTCCAACATGGGTACGGGTTGCCACCACCTTACCTTCCCAGTCCTGTATCTGCTCCAGATAGGATTCCAAAGGGGATTTCATGGCATCAAAGAATATCCGGTTTCTAAGCGCATTGTCGCTCGTTAATCCAGCCAGATCCGGGCTGAAACGCTCAAAAGCACGCTGAATATCGGTATTAATTTGCCGCGTCCAGCTATCATAGAGCTGCTGCTCCGCGTCCGTCAGCGGTTCCGGCTGCATGGCTGCCTGTAGTCCGCCTACTTTTTGCGTTTGCAGACCGAAGCTTGCCGCGACACCGCTGAACAATAAATCATTGGCATCTATGTGAATACCATCGCGCATGATTTCCATCAGGCGGATGAGGGCTTTTTCCTGCTCTGGGCGCAAAAATAGTCGGGAACGGATATCCGGGCTGGGAGTCAGTGCCTCCTTTGCTTGCTGCAACACATGCTCATAGGCTGCATCATCTAGTCCCAGTACCGCTTTAATGTGGTCTTTGGAACTTTCTTTGGTCAATGCCAGACGGAATGATTCCCGTTGAGACAACAAAATACTGGCCAAAAGCAGAAAACCACTGGTAATCGACTGCAAATCAGAGCTGGGTCCGCCACCATGTTGTATCAGGTTGGATAGGAACTCATACTGCGCATCATCCAGTCCGTAAGCCTCCAGCGTGTTTTGCTTGCGTGTCGGATCCACAAACCCTTCCCGAACCTGCTCATTGCTGTCTGCCAATACAAGCACTGCCCTCAGCATACCGGGTTCAATGCCCAGTTGATCCCCCTTACTATTTTGATATTCAAGAAGATATTTGACCACGCTGGCCATTGAGCTTTGGTTCGGCAGTGAAATACCCAGTTCATCAAATCCCTGCAGAATGGCGTTATACATGCCACTGGCCATCATCATTTCGCTGGTCAGAATAGGGCTGACATAAACCATGTTGCTCAGCACTTTCAGCTCATCAGCCACCGCTGTGTAGACCGGGTCTTGCGCATCAATGGTGGCGGCAGCCCCATAATGTCCCTTGCTTGCATGCCAAATCACTTCCCGCATGGAGGTCAGCATCGTGTACACTTCGCCAAACAGAGCCTCGAAAGGACGTGCCGTTACTCCGGTATCACGAACAGCATTCATGATCTCCATCAGTTCTTTTCCCTGCTCATTCAGCAAGACCAAAAGCTCCGCCAGTGCAGTTTTATCCTGAATGGCCACCACCTCACCTTTCGGAGACCACAAAGATGGTATCTGAACAGACAGGTTGTTTGCTTGCACCAGCGCGGCTAAATCATCTAACGGCTTCAGCATGTTGGAGTGGCGGGTTATCTCGATAGAGGTGCGGCTTGGATCCGCACCAGGAATGGTGGTTCGGTAGGTTTCTTCCTTTTCCTCGACACGGAAGGCTCTATCAAAAAGTTCCAATACTTGTCTGGAATTGCCAGCCAATTTCTGCAAGCGTTCAAATTGCTTTTTCACCGTATCGCGCTTGGCTAATAGTTCTGGAGTCAGTTTTTGTCCGCCTTGCAATTGCTCGGTAATATCTTCCCGGCGAGAGCGTCTTGCATTCAGTATCAACGCCTGAGCAATGGCTTGCGCGTCCATCACCGGGGGCTGATTTTTTTGGGTCAACGCCAATTCTGCCGCGGTTGCTTCAACGGCAGCAATATCTTGCAATGCGCCATCCGGCATTTTGACGGATGGAAAGCTTAAGGCAGATTTACGTTGAACCATGAGATGACTCCCTGTTATCAGAATATTTTTTATAACCAGTGGACGAGGTTACAAAGATCGCAATGCAATAATCAATCACATTTTTATGACAATTTTATGTCATGATATCGTAGGCTGTTATTCACTTGGTTGGTTGCAGCTTATAATTGTGTCTGGTGTTGCAATGCTTGTGCTTCCTGTCGGGAAAGATCCATTACCGCATCATATAAGCCAACATCATAACCACGCACTTCTTTGACAGCTTCCTGCCATGAGCCTTGGATACGATATCTCATAGAGCTGCCGAAATAGTCCAAATGCGTCAGGGCGGTCTGTAGATAGTGTTGCAATGCATGGTGCAAAGGCGGCGGCAGAACCTCTGTCAATGTTGCCGGTACCTCACCGATAGGGAAGGTTACCTCTTGCATCCAGTGTCGTAAGGGGGCCATCCACTTTTCGGGTGTTTCTGTGGATTCCAGCCACGATTTCGCTAAAAGACTCTTGAACTGTTCTTCTGCCAGATAGAGTTCCCACCGCGCTGCGGGCAGGCGGTGCGCTTCTGTCTGTGGATTGAGGGAGAGGTGAAGATGCGAGGCAAGCCATTCGCAATAAACTTCTGCAACAGGCGCATCCAGCGCAGTCAAGAGGTTGAGATGCCGTTGCAAATCCATGACGGCGCTCTGTATGGGTTCGGGCCAGTCTGTTGGCTGTGTATGGGGACGTGCCTTCGTCAATGCGTGTCCGGCCTGATGCAGTTGCTGTAGATAACGGTACGCTTCTGGCATATCCTGCGCATCATATTCCGTCAGGCAATAGGCGGCAATATGTTGGTATGCATCTCGAATGGCGGATATTTCTTCGGTAATGCGTGACTGGAAAAAGGCATCGCGCTGTTGTTCCAGATGTTCCCGCTGCTGCTCCGTTAATCCGGCCTGTTGAAAGGGAGCGGGGTTTTTCTGCCACGCATCCAGCAACTGTGACGATACATGCAGCAGGTTTTCCGCACCATGTACGGGATAGATCGTAAAACTCTCTACAAACGGCCTGTCCGGAATATAACGGTTCCAGCGAGGCATAGCGGCAAAGGCGACCCCAAACTCTGCGTCCCGGCCGGGGATAGGAATAGAGCGGGGGTTCCACACATCTTGCCCGGCACATTGTTTGAGTAACTGCATCACGGGGTGCTGTAGTGGCCAGTGTCGCTCACTACCGGTGGCAATACTGGCGCTAATCACGCCCGTTGCGCTGATTTCCGATGCTGGTACTGCCGTGATATGGCGCAATATGCTCTGCATCACGTTTTCCAGCGCATGGTGAAAGGTTTGTTCTTCTGGGTTCATCGGCTCATATCCGGATAGTTAGGTCACGACTCGTCTATGGAGGGAAACAGATGCGCTCAGGCTGCCAGACCGGGGGTGGATATCTGTTCGGCTTCCTG
Source organism: uncultured Rickettsiales bacterium (assembly GCA_964538615.1). Classification (GTDB taxonomy): domain Bacteria; phylum Pseudomonadota; class Alphaproteobacteria; order Rickettsiales; family RI-342; genus CAZIGK01. The sequence goes on from CAZIGK010000008.1 coordinate 85,355, forward strand.
TTGTGCGGATTCAGCTAATGCCAACGCATTTTCGCGGTACGTTTCTGCCATCGCTTCATAAAGTGATGCCAGCTCCAAGTGCTGTTCGCGTGCCAAGGGGTGCCCCGCCAGTTCCGCAACCTCAATTTGCTCCTGCAAGTAGCGTGTCACGTCTTGTATTTGCTGCAACTCTCCCAGTTGTGCCAGATGCGCAATGGCCTGTTGCAGGTAATGCCAATGCTGCTCGCCGATGCCATAGTGTGAACGCAAATCCGCCAGAGGTTGCAAAGCCTGATAGAGTTCACGGGCAGTTTCTGCCAGTTGCGAAACCGTATGGGTATGGCTTAATTCTAACGTCAGTAACCGATCATCGGTTCCCTGTTCCATGTGCCAGCCAAGACGCCCATCCTGTTGTTGGATAATCCAGGATCCCACCGTCTGTCCATCTTGAATAAAAGAAGGGAAGCTGATGTTCTTGCCCACTAAGCCGCGGATGGCTGTCAGGGCGGATGTATCCTGTTGGCTGGCCTCCCGCAACACCTTGCCCACCTGCCCGATATCCTGACCGCGTAGAGAGGACGCATGCAGACTGATGCGCATGGGCAAACCTTCTTCCAGTTGCCATGCATCTGCTGGTAAGTGGCTGTGGCGCGCTAAAACAGGTTTCAGGACATACAGCATCCCTTGCATCACCTGACGTTGGGCACGCTCCAGTTGTGATGGGCTGAAGAGTTCCAGATGTGGCGCGGTCTGCGCTTGCATGGCGCATTGCTGGTGAAATGCTGCGAGTGCTTCTGTCACGGAAGCAGCACGATCCGAAGACTGATAGGCCATATCGTCCAGCTTTCGGTGAATACGCACAGCGTGCGGATCCAGTTGCTGTTGTAACTGATAATGCTGTGCATCGGATACCGCCTGCTCCAGCCGTTGTACGGCGCTATCCGGAACAGGCTGTCCCAGACGTTGCATGGTCGCTTTATCCTGCAAATTTTGCAAAAGCTGGCCTGCCAGTTCCAAACCACGGTCGAGTGTGGTGAGAGAAGGCAGCATCATACTGAAAGCAATGCCGTTTGCAGCGGTTTTATCCTGTGCCTGCGGTGGTTTTTCAGCCTGTTGTGCTTGCACATAATGTTTGGAAATAACAGGGCCATTATTGACCCAGGGCAAGGTGACAGCATCTCCCCACATAATCCCATCAGGTACCCATTCTGGCGGCAGAACAGGGTTTTCCGCTCCAAGATTCCAGTAGTACATTTTTTCCATGGCCATCATCGCCCGTGCTAAATCAGACGGGTTCAGATGCTGCGTCTGGTACGCGAAGCTCGGTTGGTTGCGATTCGCTACCCGAAACGCGACAAAGCCCTCTTCGGCTATATCCAGAATGGCTGCAATCTGGGGGCGCATCACTTCCCATATGGCTTCCTGCAAAGAAAAGAAAATCTCCCCACCACTGCGGTAACGACCCGCAGGGTTTGCCTGTGCGTGTATAACCATGTTTGTATTGTCCCTGTTTAGTATTTGGCCTGTTGAGTATTCGTTATTATTTTAATATCTCACCAACATAACAGAGGCTAACAAAATGGCAAGCCTTCAGACGCTCTGCGCATCTGGAATGGACGTTCATGGGAAACTGCGGCATAGTATCCACTCTGTTTCTTTCTCCTGGGGATGACCCGCCATGTCTCCGCTACAGCCAACCATGCGGCAATTACAGTTACTCGCCGGTCAGGGCGATGCGATGAAGCGTATGCTAAGCCATTACTTACGTGGCGTAATGGGCAGCCGTTGGCAAGGGGCATGGAAAACCGCCTTTCGTGGTCAGGGCATGGAGTTCCATTCCGTGCGGGAATATGCCTACGGTGATGAAGTGCGCCATATGGACTGGCGGGTGACTGCCCGTACCGGTAAGCCGCATCTCAAGCAATTTATGGAAGATCGGCAACGTTTTGTCTGGTTGCTGCTGGATGACCGACCCGCTATGCATTTTGGCACCCATGGTACCTTCAAGCATATTCAACAGGCACAGGTGGCTGCGTTGCTGGCCGGGGCAGCACTGGCTGCGGGGGAGAGGGTAGGGGGGCTTCTCGCCCGGCTGGATGATGCGCCTACCCCGCAGCAGCGTTCGGTGCGCCTCTGGCGTTGCGATATGCAAAAAGGGGGCAAAGGGCTGGCGCCATTTTTTGGGCTGCTCTGCGGGCAGGAGGCTGTGCCAGTGGATTCCTTCACCCGAACGGGGGATCGTTGCCTGCTACAAGCCATGGATGCTCTGGTGCATGTGCCAGCTCTAACCGTTGGTGGTCGTCCCAAATGTTTCATCCTCTCCGATTTTCTGGACATCCGCCTGAGGGATCAGGATCAGGCTCTGGCAGAGTGTTTTCGTCATCTCGCCGCAAAAATGGAAATCACGGTCATCCAGATTTGGGATACAAGTGACGAAACCCTGCCGGATGCAGGCTGGCTGGCGTTGCAAACCACGCAGGGTAAACCTTTGACCGTGAATCTTTCCGATGCCACGTTGCAAAAACAATGGCAGCAATGGGCGCAAGCACGCCAGCAGTGGTTACAGCATACGCTGGCGCCTTTGGGTATTCGCTTCATGCGCATCTCCACGCAGGATGACCCGCGTAAGGCACTGGCGCATGGATTGCGCCATGCGCATCCTTCCCATTGGTCTCCCCATCCCCCGGCTCAAGGGGATACATCTTCCTCATCTCCCACGCGTGCCAGTCACCCCTTGCGTGCGTCAGCATCCCGGACGCACCGCCCGAAGGAGGCGTGATACACCCATGATTGTTTGTCCCCACATCACGGAGGAGCTGTATGGCTGATACGTCAGAACTTCCTGCCTTCGAAACTCCCCCAACACAAGAAGAGGCACTTGCCCTTCTGAAAGACGTGCAAGGCATGGATAGTAGCTGGTGGCAGGCACTTTGGCCATGGTTGCTCATGCTGGCTTTGCTCATTGCCGTTGCCGGTGCGCTTTTGTGGTTTTGGCGTCGCAATCGCGGCAAACCACGCACGGTCTGGCAACGCGCCTTGCAGCAGGAGATACAGCACCTACGCGAACAACCCCTTCCCGCCAAAGAAAAAGCGTCTCAGATTAACCTTGCCCTGAAACGTGCCGCCATTGCCGCCGGTTACCGACAGGACATCGCGCCGCTGGATGCCACGGCATGGTTCGACTGGCTGTTTGCCCATAGTTCGGACAGGGTTCGGCACGCCATACCGCAATGGCAGCAGGTTGGCACCCAGTTAGCCGCAGGACTCTATGCTCCGCTATCCAGTGGTTTTGCCGATCATGCATTGCACGCGCTCTTGGATGTGGCGGATGCGATTGCCAGAGAGGGGTTTGTCGTTCCCGCTTCTCATGCGTCCTAGCTTCAATCACCCTTTAGCATGTAATGGACTGCACATGCTGAATGTCTGCGCTTCCGGCTTTCATGTACGTTTAAGTACACTGGAACTTCCG
>CAZIGK010000009.1:0-87366 GCA_964538615.1 uncultured Rickettsiales bacterium
CAATCGTACCAATGTTGACGTGCGGTTTATTCCGCTCAAATTTCTCTTTAGCCATGGTCAACAACCTTGCATTAGTTAATAGTGTTAGGACGATAGCTCGTCAGATTTGGGTCGCCGGGCGGTAGCGCTCTGGAGCGGGTGATGGGAATCGAACCCACACCATCAGCTTGGAAGGCTGAGGTTCTACCATTGAACTACACCCGCTTATCGGCACTCCGCTGCTGCGAGCAGCCTCCTTAAAGCATAGGTCTTTGTAAAATGCAACATTCCTTGCAGCCATTGTCACAAAAACTTTGTGCCGCTCAGCTACGGGCTTTAATGCATCCAGTCTTCGCCTTACGGATTCATGCCCATTTCATCCAACCGCTGCTGCTTTAACCCGTGTGGCGTTTAAACACCTCATACATAGCAATAGCTGCCGCGTTGGAGACATTCAGGCTTTCCATACGCTCAGTCATTGGCAATTTCAGCATCATGTCGCAATGGTCGGTGGTCAGGCGGCGCATACCCTTGCCTTCTGCCCCCAGCACCAGCGCCAGTTTCTCTGGCAGCTTGGCGGTATGCACGTAATCTTTGGCATCGGCATCCAACCCGGCGATCCAATAGCCCTGAGATTTCAACGCCAGCATTGCGCGGCTTAAATTGGGAACCCGAATCAACGGCACCGTTTCTAGCGCACCTGCCGCTGCACGGGCAATAATGCCTGTCTCCGGTGCGCTATGGTGCGCGGGAACAATGATGGCGGGGCAATCAAACGCGGCGGCAGAACGCAGGATGGCACCGACATTATGCGGGTCAGTCACCTGATCCAGCAACAGCACCGGGCCTTTTGCGGCATTGTTTTGCAGCACCTCTATTCCCTGTTCTGGCAAGGGCTTGACTTCTATCGCAATGCCCTGATGCACGGCATCCGGCGACAGGAAATGCTGGAACATCTCTGGTGTGGCAAATTGTACCAGAGAAAGATAGGCTGAGGCTTCCGGATGCTGCTTCAGCTTTTCGAGAGCGGCGTCGGTCGCAAATAAGCGAATAATCTGGCGTTCAGGGTTCGCCAATGCCGGGAGCACCGCATGCCAGCTATACAGCCAATAACGATCCGACGCACTGCGCACGGTGACTTGCGGTTTGCGCGCACCTGCAAACTTGCCCTGACTGGCGTTGCGATGTGGCGGTTTCCCACTGCCGCCTTTACGTGGGGTCGCGTTGTGTGATTTCTCGCCACCCCGCCGTTCCTGCCCTTGCCCTGCATTTTGGCCAGAGCGTCCACCACTTTTCTGGCCACCCCCAGACGCTTGACGATTACCATGCGAAGAGCCATGAGCGGGAGGTTTAGAGCGGTTCATACCATCAGATTCCGGCAAAAAAGTAAAAAATTTTGCCTTCTATAGCACAAAGAGGTTGCCAACAAAAGCGCGATGCGTATGTTGGGCGGCGGAGAGATGGCCGAGTGGTTAAAGGCAGCAGACTGTAAATCTGCCCGCGTATGCGTACGGGGGTTCGAATCCCTCTCTCTCCACCATGAAAAAAGCCCGCCTTGTGCGGGCTTTTTTCATGGTGCAATGGCAGGCGCATCCGAAGCCCCGTAGGGGGTTCGACAATCATGCAGTACGCATGATTGGACGGCGCAGGCGCAACGTGACGAGCCGCCCCTTGAGGGCGAATGGCAGGCAGGCCATTCGTCAATCCCCTCTCTCCACCTATTATGACCAAAAATTTTTCGCCACCGTGCGGGCTTTTTTCATGGTGCAATGGCAGGCGCATCCGAAGCCCCGTAGGGGGTTCGACAATCATGCAGCACGAATGATTGGACGGCGCAGGCACAACGTGACGAGCCGCCCCTTGAGGGCGAATGGCAAGCAGGCCATTCGTCAATCCTCTCTCTCCCGTTTATGACAAAAATTTTCGCCTTGTGCGGGCTTTTGCGCATGGGTACAGCAGTCCTGAAGTATACCGTCTGCTTACGTAGACTATCTCTCCAAGCGGGTGGGTTAGCTTAACGTCCCTGCGCTGCGGAACGTGTCTGCTGCTCTTGCTGACAGCAGTTACACAACCCCATATCTCGCAATACATTAGAAACCGCACGCATGAATTTACCAAAAATACCGCCTGTTTTTTCCTGTGTCAGCACCGCTGTGCGGGCTGATTCTTTCGATGGGGGTTGTACGGGCGTATGCTCCGCTTTTGCTTGCACGGGAGCCGATGGCTGCCTCCGGTCGTGTTGCCGCTGCTGATCCGCTTCTTGAAGCGCAACGGCATCTGCCTTGGAAACGAAAGAGGTTTCCTGTTTCGCAATACATTCCTGTAACCAATAGGCGTAGGGATTGTGTTCCGGGGATTGTCCCCATTGTGGTATAAATGTTTTATCCGGCATTTCTGCCGTCAGGGGCATAGAATAACGCATCGGCGCCTGCCCCGCTCTGGAATCAACGGTATATATCCGTTCGGGAATGAAATAGGCGATTTCCGATCCCTTATCCCCCGCGATACGGTGCGCAGCCAGACCTGGCAATCCTTGTGCCAATTCAGGTTTGATCGGACGCAAGACCTGAATATTACCCAAAGCGTGACCATTCCCATCCAACAACGTCACTTGATCTGGATACCAGCCTGCGCTCATCGCATCCGCCACACGTGCATCTGCAAATGGTCCCCGTGCTTTTTTGACAAATAATCCTTCACTATCCTTAGCTTCCAGCACGCCTGACAAGGCAGGTGCCGTGTGCCCGAATGCGGGAGTATTCTGCCTAATCCAGCGTCCATAATCACTGTTGGCAGAGAGAAAATGTACCTCTTTTCCTGACACTTCACCTTTATGCATCCACATGCGCAATTCGCCCATCATCCCACCATGTTGTAGTTGATGCGCATCCTTTGGCGAAACTTCTGCATACAGCATCCCGTTACTGGATCGCTGCCAATCTTGTCGACGCATCCAGTATGCTTGCGGGTGAAAAGAAAAGTGACTATCCAGTGGAAGGGACATAATGACCTACGCTCATAAAAACAATCTATCTGAAGCTTCACTACAACACAGATTCATGACTGAATTATGACGCTTCCAAACTCCATCATCCGGCCATCCTGAGAGCGTGAAGAGAAAAATAAGAACAAGGAAGCTATGAAAGCCGAACCCGCTCCCCCTGCTTACGCTCGGAATCCGATTTTAATTGCCCACAGGCAGCCAGAATATCTCGCCCGCGTGGAGTTCGTACTGGTGCGGAAAGGCCATGGTCATTCAAGATCATCGCAAATTGCCGGATGCGGTTGGCACTGGAACATTCATACTTGCTGCCCGGCCATGGGTTGAACGGAATCAGGTTGACTTTGGCAGGAATCCCCTTCAGCAAACGCACCATCTCCCGTGCATCTGCATCGGAATCATTCACCCCTTTCAGCATGACATATTCCATGGTGATACGGCGGGCATTGTTGGCAGCACCATATTCCCGGCAGGCTGCCAGCACTTCGGCCAGAGGGTATTTTTTATTCAGTGGAACCAATAGATTGCGCAATTCATCGGTCACAGCATGCAGGGATAACGCCAGATTCACCCCTAGTTCTTCACCGCATTGACGCATTTTGGGCACCACACCAGAGGTGGAAAGTGTAATGCGGCGCTTAGAAAGCGAAAGGCCCTCACCATCCATAATGATTTTCAGGGCTTTGGCGACGTTATCATAATTAAACAACGGCTCGCCCATACCCATCATCACAATGTTGGACACCAGACGGGATTGGCCATCGGTCGGGGTTGGCCATTCATTCAGCGCATCCCGCACAATCATGAATTGGCTGACAATTTCCCCTGCGGTCAGGTTGCGTACCAGTTTTTGCGTACCCGTATGACAGAAATCGCACGTCAGAGTACAGCCCACCTGACTGGAAATACAGACCGCACCCCGGTCTTCTTCCGGAATATAAACCGTCTCCGCCTTGTGGCCATACGCATGGCCTAGCAACCATTTACGGGTACCATCTTCACTCACCTGCGCGGTCACTTCGGCAGGACGCCCGACATGATAGCCTTCATCCGCTAATGTTTGTTTCAGGCTTTTCGGCAGACTGGTCATTTCATCCAGCGTTTTGGCACCTTGCCAATAAACCCAATGCCATAATTGCTTGGCGCGGAAAGGTTTTTCACCCAAATCCTGCATCAATTGCTGCATTTCCTGTTTATCCAGCCCGACCAGCCTTTTCGTGCCCTCTCCCTGCACCTGCATTTCCGGTTCGGAAATATCCGCTTTTGTTGCGGTCATCAGGGAATCATTCGTCCCCGCCTGCGGAAGCATGGCGGTTAGCATATCCGGTTCGGTCACGTCATGTTTCAGGGCAGCGGTCATGGCAGCATCCTTATCACAGGGTTTTCAGCGAAAGGAAGCCTTATATCGCATGCGCTTCTAAAATGCACATGACATTTTTTTGACATGCATCCATTCGTATCTGTCAGCTTATCGACAAAGCTGCGCCATGCGTGCATGGGCGGCGGTAAAACCGCTGAGGGAATAGGTATCTGTTGCGGTTGCGCCGGATTCCGCTTGCGAGGATGCCACCAGCGTGGATCCTTTCTTCATCGCCGCAATCATTTTTTTATCGGCATCGGCGGTGTATGCCCACGCCAACTCCCCTTTGGTGAACAGACGGTAGCTTTCCCCATCATTCACGCTAACGGTGACTTCGCTTTTGGCTTTATAGGGATAACCAGCAGAAATACTGACTTCTTCCACACCTTTTTTACGCTGCGTTACCAGCAGATACGGCTCACCCCGTTTTTTATAAGTGCCGCTTTTCTGCTTCGGCGCAGAAGCCATATAACAAACGGTCTGGCCATCCTGACGCATGGAAAATACGTTCCAGTCCTTAAACACACGATCCAGCTTTTGCGCATGCGCGGGTTGCTGCCACAGGCATACCATGGCTGCCAGCAGCAGGGGTATACGCCGATGTGTCGGTTGGTAACGCATGTGTTTCCTCATCTCCATCCAAAAATCATATGCTGTTGTTGATACAGGAAGCGCTGCTTCACGCAAGCAGCTTTACGCAGGTCTCATCGCTCTGGCAAGTTATACAGACGAAATAAAAACACCCCGGCAACGGCACCCAGCAATGGCCATCCCAGCGCATCTTTGTCTCCACCAGCCATCACGGCAGCATAGAAGGCATCAAACGTGACCTGATATGCCTGAGGCAAAGCCTGCGCAAAGCTTGCGCCACGGTAGGTAATGGCAAACATTTCCGGAATCACATCAAACAGCGAGTAGGTAATAAAGGCGCCAATAATTGCAGGAAAAATAACATTATTGACAAAGCCTTCGCTGCTGCGGGCAGCTTTCTTTTTGTAATTGGAATCCGCCATGGCCGGGCTTGTCCTCCTCAGGGTCAGATGACTTTTATACAATACGCATCACGCTATCTTGGCATAGTCTTTACGCGATTTTACGCAAGATAGCAAGACCTATGCCCCTTTATAACCTGTTGCTACCACATATATTTCTGAAGAATCATCACGGCTGGAATCCGGCTTAAAAACTTTTACCTTCTGAAACAGCTTTTTCAGCTTGTCCAGAAGCAAATGCTCTTCGGCACCATGCAGAATTTTCGCCGCAAAGTGACCACCCGGCGCAAGCGTTGCCTCTGCAAACTCCAGTGCCAGATCCACCAGATGCATGGTACGTAGATGATCCGTCGATGCATGACCGGTAAAAGATGGCGCCATATCGGTCAGTACCACCTGCGGGGATTGCCCACCCAGTGCCTGCTTCACCATATTCGGGGCTTCGTCTTTGGTAAAATCCAACTGGAGTAGCACCGCATGCTCTCCCAACGGGTCAATAGGAAGAATATCCACCCCTACCACCTTGCCTTTGGCACCGCCACGGGTCACAATTTCCAGTGCCACCTGTGTCCAGCCGCCGGGTGCGGCCCCCAAATCCACAATATAGCTTCCGGGCGTAAGGATGGAAAACTTCTCATCAATTTCCATCAATTTATACGCCGCGCGGGAGCGATACCCCTCTTGCTTCGCCAGCGCGACATACGGGTCATTCAACTGGCGTTGTAGCCAGCGGGTTGAAGCTTTATCCCGGCTGCGTGCGGTTTTGACGTTAGTATGCAACAGCCGTGTCCGACCCAGACGGTTTTTCACCGTCTCCGCCTTACCCCCTTTGGCTCCGCCTTTGCCTTGCCCACCAGAACCTTTGCGACCGGATGTACGCGTCATAATGCCTGATGTTTCTGCATGAGTGAAAAAATAATGCCCTCGCGCACCCCGCGATCTGCCACGGTCACTGCCGGCACCATCAATTGACGGCACACAGCGTGCAAAATTGCTGCTCCGGGCAATAAAAACGGCGCCCGATCTTCTCCAATGCACGGGTGGCGGGCACGCTCTGCAGCACTCATGCGCAACAGGCGCTCGGTCAGATTGAGGATTGAGGGGGTTTCCAGTCGCATACCATCTACCCGGCTGCGGTCATAGTAACGCATCCCCAGTTGCAGGGCGCCCAGTGTGGTCGCTGTACCCGAAGTGCAGAGCAACTGCACATGACTGGTATCCCCAATAGCCTGCATGGAAGGCGATTGCAGGAAGGACTGTATTTCACGGGCAATTTCATCCGTTAGCATAAAAAAGCCGCTGGCATCCATCGGTACATCACCTACGGCCTCAAACAGGTTCATGACCCCAATGGGGAAGGACTGCCAATGCGCAATGGCCGGACGCTCTCCACCATGAATATCGACCAGCATCAACTCTGTGCTACCACCGCCAATATCCAGCAAAACGGCGTAATCCGCCCTTGCATCCAGCAGCGGAGAGCAGCCAAGAAACGCCAGCAACGCCTCATCCCGTTCCGGAATAATGCGCAAATCCAGCCCTGTTTCACGCTTCACACGGTTGAGAAAAGCTTTCGCGTTACGCGCTACCCGACAGGCCTGCGTGGTTACAAACCAGCCATCCGTGACCGGATGATAGGCCAGTTTTTCAGAACAAATCCTCAGTGCATCCAGCGTACGTTGCATGGCGGCATCCTGCAACATGCCCGTACGCTGCACTCCCTCTCCCAATCGCACGACGGAGGAATAACTTTCCAGCACCCGCAAGCGCCCCTGACTACTTGGCTCCGCAATGAGCAGGCGGCAGTTATTGGTTCCCAGATCCAGCGCTGCAAACACTCCCGGCGATGCAACGGGCATCGGCGCAGAATCAGCGGAAGGGCTGCGGGTTACAGATTGGGTCATGGGCATAGTGCCGTTCATTCATCACAGATTAGTAGGGAATAAACGCCCATCATGACCGGACTTGTGCATTGCGTCAAGCGTGTGTTCCGCAGACAGGTCGGCTTAGCCCGGCAAATGCCCATGACGCAGACGATTGCGCATTTCTTCCGCCAGCGCATCGATCACTAGAGCTGCTTCCTGAAAGGTCTGAATCTCCGCTAAATCCGCACGCCCTACCCGTTCACCGTGTCTTTGAACAGACCGAATAGCATATTCCTGATACTCCACAGACCATCCCGCTGGTGTCTGGCGCCAGTTCGGGTTGGTAACAGCTGCCATCACCAGAGTTTTAATACTTGTATCATCAGAGGCACCATTTGCCATAATCGTAACCCTTGATATTGACATCGTTAATGATAAAAACTCCTGCTGTTTACGATGATTGCATGACGCTTTTATGACACTCTGTATCTTTTTTCGGGTAAACGGTCTGAATGTTCGCTAAACCCGATCCGCCGCAGCACGCTGCAAGCGATCATTGATTGCCCGTCCAATGCCGGCATGCGGTATCGGCATCACGGCAATGGTTTCCACTCCCAGAGCATCCAATGCACGTAGCCCGGCAAACAGCCGTTGCGCCGCTTCCCTGACATTGCCGCTTTCACTCAACTGAAACAGGGGAGTATGCTGTATTGCCGCATCTCCAAACGCTAACAGCCCCTCCCCCGGTTCTGGTTTGGTCACCTGCAGGCGCACCTTTGCTCTGGGAGCATAATGGCTGTTGAGCAGCCCTGGGGAACGTAATACTCCCCCCTCTCTCTGTTCATCTTCCGCCATAGCACCCCGCAGCATGGCCTCCGGCAATACCAGAGCCAGCTCTTCTTCCGTCACGCTCCCATGCCGTAAAATCCGGTAGGGTTGTTCACTCATATCCAGCACGGTGGATTCAATGCCCACAGCGCATTCCCCCCCATCCAGAATAAGAGGCACAACATCACCCAGCGATTCCGCCACATGCTGCGCACAGGTTGGGCTGACCGCACCGGAGCGGTTGGCACTGGGTGCCGCCAGCAACAGGCCACTTTGCTGCAACAGGGCGCGTGCAACCGGGTGTGCCGGCATGCGCACCGCGACTGTGTCCCCGCCTGCACTGACCAAAGGGGAAAGGGTACAACCCGCCGCTCGGCGCAACACCAGTGTCAATGGCCCCGGCCAGAACATATCTGTCAGCAAGGTGGCTTCCGCAGGCCATTCCACCTCTGGGTACAGGGACTCTTTGTGCGCCACATGCACAATCAATGGGTTATGCGATGGCCGACCCTTCACAGCATAAATGCGCTGTACCGCGGCATCCTGACGGGCATCCGCCCCCAGTCCATATACTGTCTCGGTTGGGAAAGCCACCACCTCTCCGGCATGCAATAACTGGCAGGCATAAAGAAGTGCTTGGGAATGGGTCGCCGGTTGAATAATTTTTTGCATTACCACATAAAACACGCTAATCTGATAATTCGATATGCTACCATATATGGTAAAAAAGCATCACCTGCCATACAACATATATGTTAAACACAGAACAATAGCCATGAAGGGGAACACCATGACCTGTCAGGTACTTACCATAGCCCAGCAAAAAGGTGGAGCGGGAAAAACCACCGTCACTGCGCATCTTGCTGTGGCTTACAGCCAGCAAGGCAAGCGTGTCGCCGTGATAGACATTGACCCGCAGGGCAGCCTGACCCATTGGCACAGCCTGCGCACCCAGCGTTTTGGTGAAGGCTATACCGGCTTAAACTTCAGTTCCCTTTCTGGCTGGCGACTGGGCACAGAGATTGCGCGCCTGAAAAAACATCATGATATTATTCTCATTGACAGCCCGCCTCATACAGAAACAGAAGCGAAAACCGCCATTCGTCAGGCGGATGCCATTTTGCTGCCCGTACAGCCCAGCCCGACAGATGTTTGGGCAACCCGCGCAACGATAGAACTGGCGGAAAAAGAAAAATTGCCCGTGCATATTCTGTTCAACCGCGTTGCGCCCAATTCCAAACTGCTGCAACAATTGAAGGATGAGCTACCGCAAACTCTCACTTCAACTCTGGGTAACCGCGTTCCCTTCGCTTCCTGCCTGCTGGAAGGACGCACGGTTACAGAAACAGCTCCCGGCTCTGCCGCTGCGCAGGAGGTGAAAATACTCGCCGCTGAGGTGGCCGCCAAACTCTGGCCTACCCAAACGCAGGATGAAGAAGCCGCTTGACAGCAGGCGCTAGGAAGACTATCAGGGCGTGCAACCTTTTACCGTATGTAACGGTAGATTTTTTCCCTGCATGAGGTTGCGCCATGGCTGATTTTCCCCTTTCCCTCACCTTTGATGATGTTTTGCTGGTGCCTGCCGCCAGCGAGGTGATGCCGGCGCAAGTCAGCACGCAAACACATATCACGCGGGATATTGCTTTGGGTATCCCCCTTATTTCCTCCGCTATGGACACCGTGACCGAAAGCCGGATGGCTATTGCCATGGCACAACATGGTGGTCTGGGCTGCATTCACAAAAACCTCACGGTGGAAGAGCAGGCACGGGAAGTGCGCAAGGTGAAAAAATTTGAATCCGGCATGGTGGTCAACCCGGTAACCATTCAGCCAGACTGCACCTTGGGTGAAGCCCGTAGTATCATGGCGGAATATGGCATCTCTGGCTTACCTGTCACCGAGGCCAGCGGTAAACTGGTCGGGGTGCTCACTCACCGCGATGTTCGCTTTGCGGAAAACCCAAAACAGCCCGTTCGGGAATTGATGACGTCCGAACATCTGGTCACCGTGCGCGAAGGCGTGGATAAGGACGAGGCTCGCCGCTTGCTGCATAAACACCGCATTGAAAAACTGATTGTCGTGGATGATGCCTACCGCTGTATCGGCCTGATTACGGTGAAAGATATTGAAAAAGCGCAAGCCCACCCAACCGCATGCAAAGACAATATGGGACGCTTGCGCGTAGCCGCCGCTACGGGCACCGGAGACAACGGACTGGAGCGTGCGGAAGCACTGGCAGAAGCCGAGGTGGATCTGATTATTGTTGATACAGCACATGGCCACTCCAAAGGAGTGATTGAGACAGTGCGAACCTTAAAACAACGTCACCCACAATTGCAGGTCATTGGCGGCAATATTGCCACGGCAGAAGCGGCAGAAGCCCTGATTGCAGCCGGTGCAGACGGGGTAAAAGTGGGCATTGGCCCCGGCTCCATCTGCACCACCCGAATTGTCGCGGGGGTTGGCGTGCCACAGCTTTCCGCCATTTTGGATGTAAAGACCGCCTGCGAAAACCACGGTATTCCCTTCATTGCAGATGGCGGCATTAAATTTTCCGGCGACTTTGCCAAAGCCATTGCCGCTGGTGCCCATTGCGTCATGGTTGGCAGCATGCTGGCCGGCACAGAAGAAGCGCCAGGTGAAGTGATTCTGTTTCAGGGGCGCTCCTACAAGGCCTATCGCGGGATGGGGTCTGTCGGCGCCATGGCACGCGGATCAGCGGATCGGTATTTCCAGCAAGAAGTACGCGATAACCTGAAACTGGTGCCGGAAGGTGTGGAAGGTCGCGTGCCGTTCAAAGGCTCTGTTTCAACCGTTATCCACCAGTTGGTGGGGGGCTTACGTGCCGCGATGGGGTATACCGGTAACAGCACGCTGGAAGACATGCGCCGCAACTGCCGCTTTACCCGCATCACCAATTCCGGCCTGCGCGAAAGCCATGCGCATGATATTACCATCACGCAGGAAGCCCCGAATTATCGGGCAGATGCTATGTGATATTTTTTCAGGTGGCGTCATAAAACCGTCATCTTTCCACCGTAGGATGCAGCCACATTCCTTAGCGGATGCACATCTATCCATAAAAAAGGGAAAACCCATGTCTCAGCCCCATGCTACTGCCATTGCAGAGTTTTTACGCAGCTACGATCAGGATCGTTGTACGCTGGGCAATGACGAAGCTTATCGCCGTGCCGATGCACGCCTGACCCGAATGGATGCGGAAGATATAGATCAGGCACAGAGCATCCGTCTGGCATTTGTGCGCCATTTGGGAAAGCAGTCAACGGAACATCTGGACGAGAATGCGCCCTCTCCCTGCGCCGCTAACCAAAGCCTGCCAGAACTGGCCTTAGAGTTTTTGCAGCGCTTCATTAGTACTGGTCGTGGACAGTCATAAGATATTCCCTCTTGTTGTCCTATCTGGCTTCCGCTAGATTGCGGCCTCTTTTAGGTTGTGGGGGCATGGTGCATGAAACGCAAACTTGGGCTATCGGGTCTGCTATTACTGGGCGTCACCGCCTGTCAGGGCGGCTGGTGGGGGCATGAACCCCCGAAACCGCAACCTAACCCCGTGGTTCAGCCAGTTGCTCCCACGCATCCATTTCAGCGCATTCCCTTGCCAGAAGACAAGCCAGCATTGGAACGCATTTCAGCCAATGAAATATTGCAACGTCTCATGCCCCTCATCATGGCACAGACCCTGCAACTGCCCCTAACCACGGAAAACCGGCAACAACTGCTGCGAGAACTGAGCCGCCTGCATGAGCAGGCTGACGCGGTGGAGGATATTCGCCACCCTGTCTTGCTGTGGCAAAATGCGGAGGGACGGTTGTTGCACCTCACGCCTGTACTGGCCAATACGGCATTTCCCTTCCCTTATATTCCCGTGCATGGGGTGGCCAGCCTGAAGGCCTTGAGTTCCCACACAGATCATATCCGCATTGCCATGTTACAAATCCCGCTACATGGCAGCCCATGGCAACAACTCATCACGCAATTGCGCAAACCCGCTGCCAAAAGCAACGAACGACAAAAACTACAGCATCGGCTGGAACATATGCTGGAACCCAACCAGCCGGATGCCGCAACACAGGCGCGACTGGCAGTGGATGTCGCGGGCTGGTTCAGCAAACAACAGCTAGATATGGCCGCATTGACCCTGTTACAGCAAGCGGAAGAAGCCACGTACCGTATTGCTACGCTGGAAAACCAGCATGAAGAACCCGTTAAAAGCCTGACCGAAGATATTTTGCAACTGCAAACCCTTTTACGCCAACGCGCACCCAAACCATTTGATGGCATGGGTGAAGCTGTCCGCTCCCTGCTGGGTGCAAACAAATCCTGACCTGAGCGCAACATGGCAACCCATGCCGAACAATGTCCACCTTATTTCGACTGATATTCAAGCCTGGCATGCTGAGAATGAAGGTTTTAGGAGCACCGAAGCGTACACACGCTGGCCTTCAGATGTGTGACCATCAGGCAGGCAAGACAAGCCGCACGGAGCGTAGTAAACCTACGAGAGTACGGCGCGACCGATACCTAACGACGAGGACGCACATAATGAAGGCCAGTGCTGGGTTCAATCACCATTGAGTGGAGCATGTGGCGAAAATGCTGGTTTTCGAGAAACGGAAGTTCCAGTGTACTTAAACGTACATGAAAGCCGGAAGCGCAGACATTCAGCCTTTGCAGTCCATTACATGCGAAAGGGTGATTGAGCCTAGCGGAACCATCCCGCAATACTATACCTCCGGGTTCGCGTCACTTTCACCTCGTGCGGAATCTCCGCGCTGAGAAAAAGCGCCAACACACCATCTTGGGGGGTGACCATGGCAAGCAGGCGTTCGGGGTCATCAGGGGCATAGAGACAGAGTTCCCCCCCATCACCATCCTGCCAATCCGGGTTAAGGTAGAGCACAGTGGAAAGGCGCCGGTTGCCGCCATGCAAAGGGGAATCGGTGGGGATAGCGTCTCGGAACGCATCCAGATGTCTGGCGTAAAAGGCGCCCGGCTCGTAGCAGGCATAATGCGCTTCAAAGCGGTTCAACCCCATAAACAAATGGCTATTCACCTGTTGCCGTACCTGCTCCATGACGGCTAAGAATTGCTCTTGCGCCGGAGTTTGACCGGTTAGCCAACGGGTTTTATCCCGCCGGATATTTGTGTTGGTATGAAAATCTTCTCCCCGCCCAATGCCGGCGCGTTGTAGTTGTCCTTCTTCGGCATAGGCTTCTACCTCCTGCCGTAAGGCTTGCAACAGCGCGGGACACAGTGCCTCCGGCCAGATGGCATAATGGCGTTCTGCTATCTCATCCAACACACGCGGCAGGGATGCTTCATCCCACAGGGGTGACAGATTAACCATGCAAAGATTCATTCCGAAAACAGGGAGGAGTATCTACCGCCGTTGCACCATGCACACGTCGGGCGAGAGACAACAGAGACGGACGAAAGGGCTGTCAGGCAGCTTTACGCATCACCCCAAGCTCGGTCAGCACATCCACCATGCCATCCACCAGCGCATCCTGCATCTCCGTATCGTGTAACGGGGTGGGGGTAATGCGCAGGCGCTCTTCTCCACGGTTCACGGTCGGGTAATTGATGGGTTGCACATAAATTTTATGCCTCTCCAGCAACAGGTCAGAGGCTTGCTTGCACTTGGTCGCATCTCCAATCATCACGGGCAAAATATGGGTAGGCCCTTCCAGCAGGGGAATACCTGCCTGCCGGAAGCGTTCTTTCAGGCTGTTCACAATAAATTGATGGCGCTCTCGCTCTTGTCCGCTCTGGCGTAAATAGCGCACGCTGGCCAGAGCACCTGCCGCCACCGCTGGCGGCAAAGCCGAGGTAAAAATAAACCCATGGGCAAAACTGCGAACCAGATCCACAATTTCATTTTTTGCGGCAATATAGCCACCAATCACCCCATAGGCTTTGGCAAATGTCCCCTGAATAATATCAATGCGGTCACTAAGACCCAATTGTTCTGCAATACCGGCTCCCGTGTCACCATACATACCCACCGCATGCACTTCATCCAGATACGTGAGGGCGTTAAACTCTTCTGCCAGTTCAATAATGGCTTCAATCGGGCCAATATCCCCGTCCATGGAGTAGACCGACTCGAAGGCAATCAGCTTTGGGCGCTCTTTGGGAATGTCCTGCAACATGGCGCGCAATTCATCCACCTGATTATGTTGAAAAACCCGCTTTTCCACCCGGCTATTGCGAATACCGGCAATCATGGAATTATGGTTTTTTCCATCCGAAAAGACGATACAATCCGGCAATTTGCTACACAGAGTATTCAATGTGGTTTCATTGGCCATATAACCACAGACAAAGGCCAGACCCGCCTCTTTGTTGTGCAGGCGCGCCACTTCCCGTTCCAGAGCAACCACGGCCTGATGTGTACCGGAAATATTGCGGGTGCCACCAGCCCCCGCCCCCATGGTATCAATGGCCTGATGCATGGCATCCAGAACTTGTGGGTGCTGCCCCATACCCAGATAATCGTTGGAACACCAGATGACGATATCGCAATTGCGTTCCACATCATGCGCAAGGGGGAAATTTCCCACCTGCCGTACCAATTGCCGAAACTCGCGGTAGCGTCCTTCTTCCCGCAATTGTTCCAGTTCCTGTTGAAAATAGGCCAGATAATCCATGTCTATACTACTCCTGCAACCCTACTCTTATCCAGCCTTACTTCCGGCTCCACCTGCATCAAGGCACGCTGGCCAACCATGGCCTGACGCACAAGACACACACTCTGCACCAACGTTGCCACAACCAGCAACGCCGTTACCTGATGCAACACCCCTAATCCCACGGGTATGACCATCAGTAATGTGGCAATACCCAGACCAATTTGTAAGGCCAAAGCCCCCAGAATCCTGCGCGTGGAAGTCGCCAGCAGCGGTAGCATCGGCAGAGAACGGGCACCCATATGCACTGCAATAGCCAGCAGCAGAACGACCATCGCCCACCAGCGATGCAAAAACTGAATCATGATAGGATTTTCTAAAACATTCAGCCAGACAGGTTGCAAAACATGCGCTCCCTCTGGGTACCATCGCCCATCCATAAATGGGTAAGTATTGTAGGAAAACCCCGCATCCAGACCCGCGGTGAACCCTCCCAGCACCAATTGCAGGAGAAATGCTCCACAGCTCACCAGCAGCAGGCTATGCAACTTCCACAGCCTTTGCATGGCGTCCGTGCTCAGCATCCGTGGTTCTGCCGGACGGCTCATAAAGAACAGTCCAAGCAACCAGCTAAAAATAATAAACGCTGTTATCAGATGCACGGTCAAACGGTAATGGCTGACATCTGGCCGGTCAATCAGGCCGCTATGCACCATCCACCAGCCAAACGCACCCTGCAAGCCACCCAGTGCCAGAATCCCCAGCACATGCCAGCGCACCCGCCCCTGCACATACCCCATCCCCCAAAACAATGCCAGTGGCAGTGCAAACACGATACCCGTCAAACGGCCAATCATGCGGTGCCAATATTCCACCCAGAAAATTTGCTGAAACTCCGATAACGCCATGCCACGGTTTTTTTGCTGGTATTCCGGTGTTTGCTGGTACAATGCAAATTCTTCGTTCCATTCCTCGGTATTGGCAGGAGGAATGACCCCATGCACGGGTTTCCAATAGGTAATAGATAAGCCGGAATCCGTCAGGCGCGTATAACCGCCAACACCCACCATCAGCACCACCATCAGGGCAGACAGCAGCAGCCAAACGCGCACAGGCGCCACCAGCGTGTAGGAATATTTCACAAGCGTCGTCACAGCAAACCTTCAAGACCGCATTATGGCTCCCATGTCTGCCATGATATCATGATACAAACAGGGGGATGAAATGCCATTGTCACAGACCGTGATTTATACCCCGCATCATGGCGCAAAACCAGCGAAAAATAACCCTTTGATGTGGCCATACGCATCCTATCTCTTCTGGCATCTGTTGTTTTCCACTTGACCTCTGCGGTTTATTTGTTAATTTGTACATTAATCGTGCCGATTTAATCCAACTTGCGGGCACGTTAAACATACGGCTAAAGCGGGTTTGACGGTAAAAAATATTTTTCCACCAGAAAACACACTTTAGCCTCTGTTCAACCCAGAATGGAGCGCTAAGCTATGACGACGCAGAACACCCCCACCCTACACCCTGAAACCCTTGCGGTCCGCGCTGGCCAGAAGCCAGACCCAACGACTGGAGCCAGCCAAACCCCCATTTACCAAAGTGCCAGCTTTGTCTTTGACAGCGCGGAACATGCTGCCCGCCTGTTTGCGCTGGAAGAGTTCGGCAATATTTACTCTCGGCTCACCAACCCTACCGTCGGCGCCCTGCAGGAGCGCGTAGCTGCACTGGAAGGCGGCGTGGGTGCGGTTGCCACGGCATCCGGCCATGCGGCGCAGTTACTCACACTGTTCAACCTGCTACAGGCTGGGGATAATATTGTCGCCTCCGGCAAACTGTACGGTGGTACGGTGACCCAGTTCAGCAAAAGCTTCAAACAATTCGGTTGGGATGCAACCTTTGCTGATCTGGATAATCTGGAGAGTTTCAAAGCCGCCATCAATGAGAAAACCAAAGCCATTTACGTAGAAAGCCTCTCCAACCCGGAAGGCAAAGTCGCGGATCTGGAAGCACTGGCCACCATTGCCCATGATGCTGGTATCCCCCTGATTGTTGATAATACCATCGCCACCCCCTTCCTGTGCAAACCCATTGATTGGGGTGCAGATATTGTGCTGGAATCCGCCACCAAATACCTGACGGGCAATGGCTCTACACTGGGTGGTGTTATTGTGGATGCCGGGCGCTTTGACTGGGCAAAAAGTGACAAGTTCCCCTTACTTTCCGCACCGGATACCTCCTACCATGGCCTGCGCTTTACCGAACGTTTTGGCAATCTGGCCTTTTTTGTTCGCGCTATTGCTGTCGGCCTGCGGGATCTGGGGGCGTGCCTGTCACCGTTCAACGCCTTCCTCATTCTCAATGCCATCGAGACGCTGCCACTGCGTATTCAGCGCCATAGCCAGAGCGCATTGACCATCGCCCGTTACCTGCAACAACACCCACAGGTAGCCCATGTCAGCCACCCTGCCCTTCAGGATGATGCGAACCACCAGCTACTGCAAAAATATTTCCCCAACGGAGCCAGCGGCTTATTCTCCATTCGCCTGAAAGGAGGATATGAAGCGGGCAAGGCACTGGTCGCTAATACGCAGTTGTTCCTGCATCTGGCCAATATCGGGGATTCGCGATCGCTTATTTTGCATCCCGCCTCTACATCGCATTCCCAATTGACGGATGAGCAAAAACAAAAAGCCGGAGTCGGGCCGGATGTGGTGCGACTATCCATTGGGCTGGAGCATCCGGATGACCTGATTGCGGATCTGGAACAGGCGTTAGCCGCTCTTCCACAGACGCTTAGCAAAGCGGCCTAACCCTCTGTTTTGCCAAAGGTCACGCAATGCCTATTCTTCTGCCTCCAGAGTTACCGGCTTTTTCTATCCTGCAAGCGGAGGGCTACGATGTGCAGCCCTCCACCACGGGAAAACAGCGCACACGCATCGGGCTGGTGAACCTGATGCCCGTCAAACAGACCACGGAGCATCACTTCGCACGGGTGTTATCCCACAGCCTGACTCCGGTGGAACTGGTACTGCTGAAGTTAAAAGATCATCAGTCCAAAAACACCCCAGCCGAGCATTTGGAGCAATTTTACCGCAATTGGCAGGAACGACAGGATAGCCCGCTGGACGGGGTGATTGTCACCGGCGCACCGGTAGAACATCTGCCCTTTCAAGAGGTCACCTACTGGCAGGAATTACAGGCATTGTTCGACTGGCTACGGGAAAAGCGCATTCCCTCCCTGTTTATCTGTTGGGGGGCGCAGGCTGCGCTACACCATTATGTCGGGCTGGAAAAACATACCCTGCCGCACAAAGCATTGGGGTTATTTCCACATCATATCCGTCACCCAAGCCCGTTGCTACTGGGCTTTGACGATGAGTTTGGTGTACCCGTCGCACGCAATACCGAAGTGCGTGCCGAGGATATAGCCCAACATGCAGAACTAACGATCCTCAGCGATTCTCATCTCTCCGGCGTCTATGTGGTGCAACATAAAACCCTGCCGCATTTTTACGTCTTTAACCATCTGGAATATACATCCGATACCATTGTGGAAGAATATTTCCGCGAAATTCAGCAAGGAAAAAACCAACCCGTTCCCTATAATTATTTTCCGGATGGCAACCCGAAAAACCAACCCCTTAACCGCTGGCGCAGCCATGCCGCACTGCTCTACAGCAATTGGGTGCGGGAAGCCGTGCAACAACAAGCCAGCCAGATCCGCCCGCTCACGCTGGCTATTGCCGGGCTTGGCCATGTGGGTAGCGAGGTCGTACGCACCCTCTACCGCCAGCGGGAACTCATTGAGCAACGCACAGGCAGACCCATTCGTATTGCGGCGGTCTCCGCCCGCCAGCGCAGCAAAACCCGTCACTTGCCAGAGTTAGAGCAACTGCAATGGGTGGACGACCCGTTGCAGCTCTGCGACCTGCCAGAGGTGGATGTGATTGTGGAAGTGATTGGCGGCGCTGAAGGCATTGCCCGACAGTTGGTTGAAAAAGCCCTATCGCAGGGCAAACATGTGGTGACCGCCAATAAAGCACTGCTGGCGCATCATGGTGTGCAATTGATTGCAAAAGCAGAGGCCAATAGCCTGCGTCTGGCGTTTGAGGCAGCGGTGGGGGGCGGGGTTCCCATGTTGAAAACCCTGCGTGAAGCACTGGCATCAGACCGGGTAGTACGCTTCAGCGCCATTTTGAATGGTACCGCCAATTTCATCCTCTCCCGCATGGAGCAACAAAACATGCCCTTTGCAGAGGCACTGGCAGAAGCACAGGCATTGGGCTATGCGGAAGCGGACCCAACAATGGATGTGGATGGCTTCGATACCGCACATAAGCTCAATATTCTCAGTTGTATCGCCTTTGGTTGCAATATCCGTCTGGAAGATATGCCCATCCATGGCATACGGCAACTTCAGGCACAAGACATTCAAGCCGCCCGCACTTTAGGCTATAGTATTAAGTTGCTGGCCACCGCCATTCAGGAAGATGGACAACTGGATTGCCGTGTAGAGCCACAACTGGTACCGCTACAACACCCGCTGGCGCAAACGGATAATGTGTATAATGGGTTACAATTACATACCGTCTTTGCAGGGGATTTATACCTGCGCGGCGCCGGTGCCGGAGGACAACCCACGGCTGCCGCCGTGTTAGCCGATGTCGTGGATATTGCGACCGGACGGGGAGGCTACCCATTCGGCATTCCCGCAGCAGATGTCAGGCAGCTTACCCCCCATGGACAAGCCGCCCAGCCCCGCGCTTATTATTTGCGTTTTGCCCATAAGCCTGGCTCTCTGTCCCTGAATATCCCTCCGCTAAAGCAATCCTCTACCCTGTCCGATGGCCAGTATATTGCTATTACCCACCCCATACTGGCGGATGACCTGCCCTGGGACGCACTGGCAGCCGCCTACCCATTAGCGGTATTGTAAGTTTCATCAGGCTCAGAGGCTATCCGAGACGCTGCTTTTATGACACTTCCGTGAAACCATTGTGTGGCATGGCTTTTTTCGCTAGAATGATACGCATGACAGTTTAAGGGGAAAGACGCACACGCATGGACCCACATATGGCATCAATGCTGGCCAATAATGGGCAGGGTGGAAAAAGTTCCATCATGGGGATGTTGAATGAATTACCCCCCAATGCGTTGGAGAGCATAATGCCACTGCAGGAGTTGAAATTAGAAAAGCTTCTGCAAATGCTGTTTCCTCTCATGCAGCAGGCACTGATTTTCAACTTTCCCGGCGGCACCTTGTGGAACCTGCTGATTAAGTTTCTGGCAGAGAAACTGCAAATGTCCATCGGGGATTTCAAAGCACAGATGGGCATTGAAGGCGGATCTTCCGTGGATGCGGGGGCGGGTATTAACCACGGCCTCACCAGTGGTGTAGGTGGCGGGGAAAAAAGCTCCGGTATCAGTTACGATTAATCAGAAACGTATGCCGCCTGTGCGTCAGCTTGATCAATGATTGTGATGGTAGATGCAAATGCTGTCTGGCAATCCTTTAGCCAGCGCGTAAGCCCTGTCAAATGCTCTGTCTCCAACTGCGCTTTCCATGCAGAGCGTGTGTAGGCAAACAAGGCAATATCTGCCAACGTCATGCCATTTCCCACCAAATAGTCATGCTGCTGCAAATGCGCATCCATGTAAGCCAATATCGATGTTTAACGGCCTGTGGAAAGGGCTTACATCCACGGCGGGTTATAGGTCAACCAGACATTGCAATCCGGCCCTTGTGTATTCACATCGTAGGTATATTGCACAACAATGTCAGACGTATCCCGGAAAGTAAAGGTTGTCAGGTATTTATCCCCGCTGGCACGCGGTGCCCAGTCCGGTGTGCCGTATTTATCTTCCAGATGGGCATAAAGTTGCTGAAAATAATCTGCGCAGGTGCTTTCATCCACACCCGGCTGTGCCGCAGGTAAAATAAATACTTCGGCCTTTTTTGATGCGCCTTTTTCATCAAAATATTGGCGTACCTGAACAGGATAATAGTGAAACCTATCCTGATAGGTGACCATCATTTCATTCATGTTACCCGGCACATAAGACCAAAAGCCCCGTCCCTGCAATAACTGCGCGACATATTCTTTCGGGGTGGCAAAAGGCACAACCCCGTATCCCACGGCGCTATCCCCATGACCTTGCGGGGTGACCGACATCATCCGACTGGCGCCACAGGCGGCCAATGCACTCAGGCAAGCCACAGCGGTCATAGCGCGCATCCATTGCCAGAGAGATGGTGAAAAATGACCTGCGAAACCGGATGGGAGTTGCAACATGAAATACCTTGTCACCGTTGGAACAATTGTAACCAGTATGACAAAAAGGATGGGCAGATACAACGGCTTTTCGTCCGTATCCGTAGCATATCCGGCATTTACCCGGCCATAAGTAGCAACATGGCTTTATCATCCGCACCGGAAGTTGGGATATCCTCCCAATTTTTGTGGGAAACCCAGCGGCCACGCGCCACCTGTAACTGCTGACGCCAGGGTATTACGATGTCGTCTGACATCGCATGTAACCAATGTTCAGGCAGCCACCATACGGAAGCCTGCAAATGAAAATGACTGTAACTCTGCCGTATCTCGCCTTTATGGATCGCACCGGGGTGTGACTGCAACCATACTGTTGCCGGATGATGCGCGGGTAATTCCGGCAAGCGGTAAAGCCCACCCAAAAAACGGCTGCTGCGAGGTGCCAGAAACCATGTGGCATCCTCTTGCCGTTCTACGGCCAGCCATACCACCTGACGGGTAGGAATGGCCTTTTTTTGCTTTGCTGCCGGATAATGCTCCGGGTTGTTTTTTCCTGAGCAACCTGCGGCCAATGGGCATTCATCACATAATGGCTGACGAGGACGGCACACCAAGGCCCCCATATCCATCATTGCCTGATTATAATCAAACGGCTCGGCTTGTCCCATTAACGCACTGGCCGCAGCCCACCATTCGGCCTCGGTGGGTTCGGTCAGGGCAAAAAAACGTGCCACTACACGTTTCACATTGGCCTCCAGCACCGGAACAGACCGCCGAAATGCAAATGCCGCCACAGCATGCGCTGTATTGCGGCCAATACCGGGTAGTTGCATCAGCGCTTCCACGGTATCTGGCAACCGGGGGGCAGCTAGTTTGGCAGCGCGGTGTAAATTGCGTGCCCGGCTGTAATAGCCAAGCCCCTGCCATTGGTGCAATACATCCTGCTCATCCGCATCTGCTAACGCTTGTAAACTGGGGAATCTATGCAAAAACGGGGTATAGAACCGCGCCAGCACGGTTTGCACCTGCGTTTGCTGTAACATAATTTCACTAATGTAAATGGCGTAGGAATCTGTGGTACAACGCCAGGGCAAATCCCGGCGTCCGTAGCATTGATACCATTGCATCAGGTCGCGGTGAATATGGCTGAAATCCTGACGTTTTATCGTATCCTGTGTCATCATTGTACAACTTGGGTTAGCACAGAGGGTAAACAGCTCTACGGGGCTTATTGCACTTGCACAAACAAGCCTTCGTATCTAGTATCCGTTTTCTTTTTCCAACACCAGCACCAATGCTGGGATCCCCCATTGCCACCCTTACCGGACCCAACCATGCAACCTGCCATGCTACATCCGACCCAGGAAAATTTGCCCCATCT
The DNA here is from genome assembly GCA_964538615.1 of uncultured Rickettsiales bacterium. Taxonomy (GTDB): domain Bacteria; phylum Pseudomonadota; class Alphaproteobacteria; order Rickettsiales; family RI-342; genus CAZIGK01. The sequence goes on from CAZIGK010000009.1 coordinate 22,341, forward strand.
GACCCCGGAAACGGCGACTAACGCGACACAAGCGGCAGAAAACAACGCTGTACGCAAAGCACGTGCGGTAGCACGCACCGCCAAACGACGGATGCAGGCCATTGCCGTATCCACGGTTCAGCAGACAGAATCCCCGACGACGGATACACAACACACCGCAGAAACGACAACGGAAACGACAGCAGAATCTGCGCAATCGGCGCCTGTTACTAAACCGGCTTCTGTGCTGGATGTGCCTGCGCAGGATATTCCCAATGTTCCGCTGCCATCCATGCTGACACATAAGAGTGAAGAGACAGAGAAGCCAGTTATTTCGCAACAAACATCATTCCTACGCCGTTGCGCAGCCTCTTTCTGGCAACGATTGCAGTCCGTGCGGCCTGCTGCTAACCCAGACACCATCACACACAGTGCTATAGACTCGGTCAGCACCCCAGAGCCGGAGGCTGCTGACAACCATGCCGAAAGTATAACACCTACCGCAACCTCTTCTGTTTCCGCAGGGCGGCTGCAAGCTGCGTTACACGCCATCCGGCATATGGCGCAATCTCTCCATACACAAGTGCGTCAGCGTTTTGCTGAACGGCTGGAGCAGCGCTGGCTGTTTGCCCTGCTGGCGGTCGCTGTGTTGGCAATTCAGGCGGTGTTCATGTATGTGCTGGATCACAGCCCTCATATGGAACCCACCCCAATGGTTCCCCCCACTACCGCAACCCAACAGCCTGAAACATTGCCTGCCAGCACTAACACTGAAGTTGTCGACGATGCAGTGATTCTGCAGCTATTACGCCGACATTAAAAACGGTGGATACAAACCGACCCTCTCTATAAAAAAAGACCCCTCAGGGAGATGCAATCATGCAGCAACGTTTCTTGGCTTCAACAGGTTTTCTCTGCTTCATCTCCTGGGTCTGGCTTGCGCTGGTTTCCGGCCTGCCGGATTTTGCCCTTGCTGCGGAGAACACCAACCCGCGGCTGGATATGGTCATGCTAACCGGCGCAGAAACAGGAACCTATCAACGGTTTGGTGAAGATATTGCCCGTGTTACCGCACCATCTAACATTATAGTTAACCTCGCGGCATCCCATGGCTCTATTGATACCATCAAGCGCCTGCAACTTGCCAATGACAACCCTCACCATGCAGATATGGGGATTGTGCAGTCTGATTTGCTCACCTATCTACAACGCAGCCACAAGCCAGCCATGAAACAACTGGCTGCGGGGATTCGCATCGTGTTTCCACTGTATCAGGAAGAAGTGCATGTGCTTGCCCGCCGTTCCATAGCAGATATGACGCAACTGAACCATAAACGCCTGATTGTCGGACCGGAGGGAAGTGGCCATTGGCTCACTGCTATGAACCTGTTACACATGCTGGATATTAAACCAGCATCTATCCAGCGTATGAATATGGAAGAAGCGGCGTTAGCGGTTTTGCGCAACCGTGCGGATGCCATGCTGTTTGTGGGCGGAAAACCGATACAATTGTTCAGCAACATAGCGTTACTGGGCAGTGAAGCAGGGGAAGCCTATGGCCAACTGATACAGGAAGTGCATTTTCTACCGCTCACCGATACCCGCCTGCTGAAAGATTACCGTGCCGCACGTATCTCTCCGGAAGATTATCCATTCGTCTCACAGGTTGTCCCCACCGTAGCGGTACAAGCCTTGCTGGTGAGTTATCAACCGCACGACAGGGCGGCCACTTCTACCAAAGCGACGTCTGCTTCCTCTGCACAGGCATATTGTCAGGCATTGGGGGGTATAGGTCTGTCACTGCGCGCCAATGAATCTTACTTACAACAATATGGCCACCCGAAATGGCGGGAGGTGAAGCTGGAAGATCGTCAGGTGAAAGGATGGAAGACGGAACCGTGCGTAGATGCGTTCCGCAATGCCGCCTCGACTGTGGAAGACCCGATGGAGCAAGAACTGCTGGATAGCGTGAAGAACCGCTGGAACATGTAAGGCCCGCCATGGCGAATCTCGTCATGGCGAAGCCATATCAGGCGCCTTACGGCAACATCCGACGCATCAGCCCGTCTTTAAGAATCAGCGCATGATAGAGTGCAGCCAGCACATGCACGCCAATCAACACCATGACGAATGTCCCGCCCACTTCATGCACCTCATGGGCCAAATGCCCGGTGGGTTTATCCTGCGCGACAATGGCAGGCATTTCCATCACACCAAACAGATTGACGGCATGCCCACCCGCGCTGGACATCACCCAACCGGAAAGCGGCAGCAGCACCATCACACCATAGAGCAACCAATGCACCGCTTTAGCGGAAACAATCTGCCATGTGGCCATGCCAGCAGGCAAGGTGGGTTGTACGTTCAGCCAGCGCCAGCCAAGACGCAATATCACTAGCAATAAAATGATAATTCCAAAGGACTTATGCAGCATATATGCCAGTCCACGCACATCCTTGGGGTACTCTTCCATGGTCAGCCCCACGGCCACCAAAGCCATCATCCCCAATGCCATGAGCCAATGCAGGGAACGCGCCACAGCACCATATTTTTCCGACGTATTTTTTAGCATCACCATCTCTGGCTCCTTCATCATGTATGAGTGTTTCGCTTGCGTTTATGGCAGCAGCATGAGGGTTAGTATGAGCACATGATTATACAAACGTAACGGGCTGACGCAATCCCTCGCCACTCTCAACCCGTATCAAACATTTGTGTGTCACCTGTATCTGTCTCTCGGCTGATGCAGCTGGATAATGTATCGTCACGCGATGGAAAATGTACGTGACATGCGCAGCACAGCAAAACAGCCATGTGCAGGCCATTACCCATCGCGTGACGACAGAACCTAAAAACCTTCGTAATTAGGTTTGCGCAAATACTCCTGCATCACTTTGCGTGCTTCAATGGCGTTTTCACTTAAGTTCTGTAATTCCAAGACAATTTCATCCGCCGATGCATCTACCGTCAACGCACCAAACACCACATACACATCTCCCAATTTACCGTAAGAAGACAGCGGCATGGGGATAGACCATTCCAACATTTTTTCCAGCATTTGGGTGCGCTTTTCCAGTACCACATCTGCATCGGAAAATAATTGCGCGATACACAATAATTGCTCACCGGAAACCGCGACAAACAGCGGCACGGTATCCAGATCCCGTACATCAATCTGCACCACCGGCATCGGACCTTCCACCCGACGTGTGGTGAAGGTAAAGCCAAACTCAGGGTTCTGCCCTGCCTGCTCTAACAATCGCTCAATATGCTCCAACTTGCGTGCCACGGTTACCTGCCTCGTCCTTTATCCATTGGTTTAACATCAGGAACCCCATCCCCATCCACATCATTGGCTTTGGGTTTTTTCGCGCCGGAACCCACACTAACTCCCTGCTCTTTCACCTCACTCAGCTCCTGCAAGGCATGTTGCACCCGGTTTTGACGCATATTCCAGCGTTTATTCTGGCTACGTCCGGGCTTTTTGGTCAGCTTTTGTGCTGTTGATTCGCCTTCCAACTTTTGTGTGGCCGTTTTGCCTTCCTGTTGCCCCTGTTGCTGGGGTTCTTTGGCTTTGTCTTTTTCAGGCTCCTGTTCCTGTTTTTTCGCCCGTTGTTCCTGCACCTTCTGTGCCAGCGGCTCACATTCTTTTTTCATTTGCTGCATGGGTTCCTGCCCCATGTCCTTCGCTTGCCCTTTTTCGACATAGCGTACCTGATTACCGCTCATATTGGCGGCGGCTTTGGGTTCATACGTCAAAGCCGTTTTGGTAAACGCTTTGGCTTGTGCCTGACTGGCAAAGGTAATCTGTAAACCCGCCTGCACCGCGGCCAGCAAATCCTGAAGCTTTTTACGCACCTTGCCCTGCCCTTCAATATAGCACTCAAACTCCATGCTATAGGCCAGCTCTTCCGCTTTCTCTTCTGCCGTCTCGTCATCTCCACCTGAGCTATTGGTGGTATCCATAATATCTTTTTCTTCCGAACGGTCAGGTGCGGAAAAGGTCATGCGCTTCAGGTACTCAATAATCGTCTCACCCGCCTCAATTACCGTGGCATTGGTTGTCTCTCCCAACCGGGCAGAAAGGCTTGTCTCTTCCGGCGCGGCTTCAATGCTGCTATCCATGCCCTGTTCGGCTTCCAGATCACGCATGAGTGCTTTGAAATCACCACTTTCCGCCATATTATCTGACCACGCATGCCCTTCCGCATGATCATCCGCCGCTGCCGCGCGAGCCGTAATAGGCGCCACTTTCACTGGCTGCATGACGGTACCACTTAACGCGACCTGCATGGCATGCGTTGCCTGCTGCTGGCGCGAACTCAGTTCTTCGCAGCGCTTTTTCAGGTTGTACAACAGCGTTGGCTCATACTGGGTCACGGCATCTTTCACTAACAGGGAAATAGTCTCAGCTTTATCCATATCCGGTATCAGGGCGGAGCGGCTTTGTTGCAAGGCAACCATCGCCATTTCATCACTCAGAATCGCGCTTAACTGTGCATGGCTGGCACCCAGAGCTTCCATATGCGGAGAAACCTGTGTCGTAATATGACGCGCCAGATGATACCCCGCTTCATAGATGATATTGCACTGGCGTGTAGAATATTCGCATGCCCAGGGCCCTTTATCCGCCATCACTATATGTGAACTGTGAAACTCTATATCCAGATAGGCTCCCACATAAGCGCATGCCAGATCCACCGCCCAGATGGCATCCTCAATGCGTTCCATATCATCCGGATTGTATGGATCGCTACCCGTCAGATGGGCAATGGTTGCCGGTAGAGACATCCCACGTAAATACCAGTAGGGCACATGCCGACTAATGGCATAACTTACCTGATAAGACTGCTTATTCTGCACACCCCTTGTCCAGTCCCCTTCAATCAGCAATTGTTCGTAGGTCAGGCGCACAATTTTCTCGATATCCCGAAAATACAGATCCAGATTCCGCTTCTTCGTCGCCAGACCGGATAAATAATCCGGATTAATCGCCAAATGATGATGCAGCATTTCCCGGTAAAACATCAATCCGGCAGGGTACATCTTGGGAACAGGCATCAATTTGCGGGCACGGTAGAGTTGGGTGGCGATGGTTGAACCCAGATCCGCATATAAATTACCGCGCTCGGATGAATACGAATGCGCATGCATGAAGTGACTACCAGAACGCAGCGCTTCGTAAAATTGTTCCAGCAGATAATGCGTATCAACCAGTGTGGCCATATCCACCCATGACGTGAAAGATACAGGCACTTACTGTACCTGCTCTTGCAGCCTAGCCTGCAAGTTTGACAGAATGGTTAATAGCGCAGATAAGCGCACCTATAGATCACACGAAACAGAAAATATCTGGTTTACGCGTACTTGATGAATCTTCTCTATTTTTTCGGCGTCGTCAGTTGTGTCGGCTGCTGCTTTTTCTTTTGTTCATCCTCTTTGCCCGCGGCACCCAGTGCATACGCGCAGAGTTCTTCAAAGTCCAGTTTTTGCTCTTTGGCAATCTGGTGTAGCTTGGCAAAGCTATCCATCACTTCCTGAGGGATGGTGCCGCCACGCTCTTTCGCCAGCCAGTCTGCCTGAAATTGCAGAGGATGATTTTCATCCTTCGGTGCCCCGATATAGACATGAAACGGCGAACGCTTGCCTTTAAAATCACAGGGAACGGTAAAACGCTTCATGGCGCCTCTAACCTCCGGTCAAAACCTCTCGTCACAACACGATCTCAGGAACAAAACTACCACCAGCATATTACAAAACCATGAAACTGTAGGCAAGACCAGACCCTAAGACGTATTTGCAGGTGATGGAACCTAGCGAGATGGTATCCCCTCGCCAGAGAGCATCGGCTGCCGCTGACTGGCATGACTGACGGCGGCCAAGGTGGCATCTGCCGCTTGTTGCCAATCGGTTGGGCGCGTCAGTGCCTCCCACGCTAAAAGACCGGATACAGCGGATTTCTCTGCGCTTTCACCCACCGCCTGCTTCTCGCCACCAAACCACATAGCAGGAACGGAAAGTGCGGCTTGGCCTGCTTCATGCAAGGCCAGCCCTGCGTAACCTTCCACCTGCGCCAGACGCTCCGCCAATGTGCGGTGATGCAGTATAAAAACATACGCCGCCTGCAACCAGCTCACCTCTATTTCAGGAAAATTGCTTTGCCGTTCATGGGCATATGGGTAATGCACAGCATCCTGTTGCTCCCCAAGAGAAGATAATGCCTGCCATAATTCCTGAGCCACACCATCAGGGAAACGCCGTGCAATATCCAGTGTCACCCGTGTCTCTCCGGTGCGCGCCGCCTGCTCCAGCGCATCCTGTAACTGTCGCTGCACGTCATGACGCGCCTGCAAATGGCGTGGCTGAAACAAAGAATGGCTGCCCAATGCTTGCGCGAAACGCTCCGCCTGCGCGGCAATGTGTGATGAAGATCCCATCGTTAGTCCCTGTTTTATTTATTTATTACAGGAACAACATACCAAAACCCCATAAACGCGCAATGGCTTTTGCATGGGTGACACAGAGTCTATAGATACATGTTCGCTATGCGCGATAGACCACAGCCATGCGTCATGTTCTTATTTACGCTTCGGGTTGCCGGTAAACGCATTCACTTTATGGAAGGTAAAATTATCCGCATAGGATTTTGGGTGAACCATCCGCTCTTGCGGCTGTTTCACTTCATAGGTAATGCCATGCTGCTCTGCATAGGCACGTGCCGCTTCCAGCGAAGGAAACCGCAGGCGAACCTGCTGGGTCGTATCGCGGGAGCCTGTCCACCCCATCAAATCATCGCTATAACGGCCAGCAATGGGCACAAATTCCAGCAGCCAGTCCCGCGTTTTGCGCACGCCGGATTGCATCGCGGTTTTGGCTGGGCGATAAATAACAGCTTTAGCAGGCAAGGGATGTGACATGACACACACTCTTTGACATGATGCGGGAAATCTTTACAGATACCTTCCGTATCTACCGCAGTTTTGAGGCCTTGGCAATGACCCAACCACTTCATGAAGCCCAACATATGCAGTTTTTGCGCCGTTCCATTCGGCTGGCAACGGAAAATGTGCATGCCGCAGGCGGCCCGTTTGGAGCCGTTATTGTGCATAATGGGCAAATTGTGGCGGAAGGGGTGAACCGTGTCACCGCCAATCTGGATCCCACAGCCCATGCAGAAGTCACGGCGATTCGTCAGGCTTGTCAGGTATTGCAGCGTTTTGACTTGCGTGGTGCCACGCTCTATACCAGTTGTGAACCCTGCCCCATGTGCCTGACTGCGGCTTACTGGGCACGTCTGGATGCCGTGTTCTTCGCGGCAGATCGCTTTCAGGCCGCCCAAGGCGGTTTTGATGATGCATGGCTGTATGATGAAGTGGTGCTCCCCTACGAAAAGCGCCATATTCCCATTCGCCGCATGCTACAAGGGGAAGCCATGCAACCTTTCGCCGCCTGGCTGGCTAAAGACGACCGGACACATTACTAGGTCTACCCTTCCGCCTCAGTATTGCAAAAGCTGCGCCCCATCAGAACACGCGGTATTCACGGAGATGATGGTGCGAGACTCTTGTCATATGGAATAATCCTAAAGTCATCGCCCGTGGATAAGTGGGCTTATCTTAACGACAAGACGATAAAAATAGCCATGGATGGATGGTTTGTCATGAAATGGACATAAAAAAGTGGAAATATCAAGATTCCAATATAGTCACACAATGCTGCTATAGAAGCGATGTGGGCTGTATTGTACCATACATAAAAAACAGGAAACCAAGATGCAATTTCATGAATTATCCGATCCTGAAATGTATGTACTGATCTGTGCGGTGACGTTTGCACCCAGCAGCACTAACTCCCTGAAAATGCTCTATGAAGTTATAGAGAGTATGGAGCCTCCTTATGCACGCGAGGCGATGCATGGGGCTACGGCTTCACTGTTTAGAAAACTCTCTGAGCTGGAACATGGAAGCCTTGATGAAACCAGCCAGCGATTCACCATTACGCAGCAATTGATAGATGCTGTAGAGATGTTTACAGAAGGGCGTGCCTCCGAAGATCAAAACCTTTCTTTGATCTGTACTGAGGAAAATCAAAACTGCGCTTTGGTTATAAGCATCCGCTAATATGCGTCAAGCATTGGCGCTGCCGTTGGTGACATCAGCAAGGCGGGTTGCAACAGGCTGTCGTGCAGGCAATAGCCTGCCTGAATCAGCTGAATGATTTGGCTGGGACGGCGCATGGCATTCCCACTTGCGAAATGGCCTGATGATAGAGGTGATGGAAGGCTGGTAGCAGCGTAGTGAGCGATCATAACGTACACGGCACGAGCCGCGCAGCAATGGCGCGGTTTACCCCATTAGAACGTGAATGCGCTAACTATACCACCAGTGGCGCTCTTCCACCCCCCTCCTCCACAACAACCACCCCATCAACACGGCAATCACCAGCAACCACACCCAGCGTATCTCACCAAATTGCTGTTGCACTTCCAGATGGCTAATCCGGCTATCCGGTTCGGCACCGGCCAGTTCGGCGGTGCTGTTGAAACTGACCTGCGTGATGCGGTAGTAGCCATCTGGCTGTGGCTCTACCAACAATCCGGCACTGGCCAGACGGGACAGGCCATCTGTACCGCGTTCTGCCAGGGGCAGTAACATCTTGTACTCGGCAGCGACTCCCTGCACCTGTACATCCGCTGCGGGTTGCAGGGTCAGGCGTAATATCGCATGATCCGGCAGACGCTCCACCCATGCGCTTAGCTGATCTGCTGGCAGGCTACGGTAATCCGGTTTCCAGAAAGTCAGCAACATATGCGGCCATAAAAGTAACATGACCATCAGGGCGCAGGCCAGCCGTTCCCACCAATATAGACGCAAGGCTCGTACCTGCCACCATTGCATCCATAACCACAGGGCCAGAACTAACACGGCAAAAATCACCCAGCTACTCACCTGCGTGGCACTCCAGTACCGCAACCACGCAGGCTGACCCAGTTGCATCAATGCTAACATCAGCGCAAAGCTGATGAGGGGCAGCAGCTCTTGCCAGCGATAACGAAAGATGACCGTACTGGCGACCCCCATACCGGGCAGAAAATCCCCCAACACCATCCAGAGCCAGAGCATCGTGGCAACAGATGCCTGCGGATAGACGACTCCAAACTGTTGGCAAACCTGCAACAAAAGAGGCAGGAATAAACTCCCCATCAGCATCATTTTGGCCAATAGTGGCTGCCCGATAGTGAATAACATGGCTGCCAGTACGGTCCAGAAAACGGTGAGTCCAAACCAGCCCATGCCCATCTGCATGACCAGATTATTCAAAAAATTACTGCTTCCGATGAGGGATAATATGCCCATCATCATGCCGGCTACCGCTGCAATTACTAATACAGCAGAAAGCCAGCGCGCGGCATCCGTTGCGGTATGACGGAACGCCAGTAGCATATGTCCCAGCCGCTGTTGCCAGCGATAACGCTGTACCCGTTCTGAAAATAACCGTTGCAGGACAATCAACCAAAGACCCAGCCACGCCATTTGCCACAGGCCAGAACCGACATCCCACAGCAGAAACGCAACCCCCACACCCCATACCCACGGCACCCAATGGTGCAAACCCTGTACCAGTAAACGGCAGGCAAACCAGTGCTCTGATACATGTGACGCATAGCGCGTGGCAACCAAGCGCGCCAATACCATCCAGCCGATCCCCACCCCAGCCAGCAGACTGACCGATGCCCCAACCGTGGCCACCAGCGCATAGGCAGAGGCGAATAGCAGCAGAAACCACACCACCAATAATGCTCCGGCAAGCAGGGTTTGTTGCCATGGCAAATGCAGGCTAAGCCTCTGAGGGGTCGTGGCTAACGCCGCAGATACCCCCAGTCGGCCATGCCATACCACCAATAACATCAGCAGCAGAGCCACCCAACTTTGTATATGCTGATAATCCGACAGTCCCTTCGCATCGACATCCAGCGCAACGCCCAGTCCGGCTCCGCTCAGGAGGGGGGGCAGCAAAGGCATCGCCATGGTTATACCAACCAGCATCCAAAGCGCATCAACCGGTGCAATATGATGCCGACGGCTGACCTGTAGCACGTGGTATTTAGCGGCCAGCCCGTGCACCAGTGGCGATGCCGCCATCACCCCTTGCATCATCAGGGTAAAGCTGGCCGCCCAACGGGCGCCGCGCTGCCCCAGCATGGCAAACCACCAACGCTGCCAATAATCCATACTGCCACTCTGGCGCAGACTGGCAGCCCACAAGGTAAACAGGGCAACTTCCTGCAGGGTTGTTCCAACCCCTACCCCAAAGGCTCCATCCATCGTCAACCATTGCTGGCGAATCAGTTTGTCCCAGCCATAGTCCCGGTGCCGTAAAAACTCTGGCCACAGGCTCCATTCTCCATGCAGGGTGAACCCAAGAAGTATCACGACCCATACCACCAATAACCGCGCCCGCCACTGCCACGCCAACCCAAGCAAACAACCCATACCTCCCAGACCCGCCCATAACAACAGCGGCATGGTCTGGTGTGCCGAGGAAAGCGCCTCCTCCCCCCGATAGCCCAGCGCGGTATAGGCAACCGTCAGGCATACACCCGCCGCCATGATTTTATAGAACACCAGCCATACGAGGGAGGGACGCCCCATCCTTCCATAATGGGGGAGCAGTGGGGCGGCCATCAGCATAAAGGCTCCAGCAAGCGCCATATGCATCTGCCGTCCTGCCAGAGTACCCGTAAACCAGGTGGCATTAAAGGCATAGGTTGTCAGCAGCAACAGCATCCAGCCGATAGCAAACCAGCCGACCAGAATATTCCAGTAACTTTTCCATCCTTCGGCTCTGGAAGGACGAGGCGGAGTGGGCGCATGCTCAACCGATGCCTCACCCGTCATGGCCTGCTCCCCCACAAGGCGCCTGCATTACTGATACAATTCTGGCGTTTCACCTGTTTTCAGAATACCCGCTTCCTGAAACCATTGAATAGCCGCAGGATGCATGGGAACAACCATGCCCTCATGTGCCATTTGTTCTTTACTCAGGCTGGAAAAAACCGGGTGCAGGGTACGGAAATTATGAAAATTATCCTCTACCCGATCTTCTCCGGTAATTTTATTCTGGTAGGTTTTGCTGCCGAAGACAGCGCGCAAGACTTCCTGCACTACCCGGTCATCCGTTCGGCTGGTTGTCAGCAGGGCGGCTTTCACCCCGAACGATGGAATATCCTGCACCATACCTTTATACATGCCCGCCGGAATGCCCGTGCGTACATAAAACGGGTTTTGCTTCAATAGCTTTTCAATATCCAGCAAATCCAAAGGTACCATGACAGCATCGCAACTACCTGTCACTTTCTCTACCAATGTATTCGGGTGACCAATGGTGTGTACAAATGCATCAATATCTCCATCACAGAAGGCTTTTTCCAATTCTTCAGACGCCTTCAGTTCCGATACTTTTTTGAAATCACGATAAGTCCAGCCCTTACTGTTCATCATTACGTCCATCGTAATGCGTGTACCAGAGCCGGGATTGCCAATATTCACCCGTTTGCCTTTCAAATCATTGAAGCTGCGGATACCAGACCCCGCACGGGCAACCACGGTAAAAGGCTCGGAATGTAAGGTAAAGACGGTGCGCAAATCCTTAAAGGCGCCAGCTTTCTGAAAAATAGCACTGCCGTGATACGCATGGTATTGCCAGTCAGACTGGGCAATCGCAAAATCCATATCCCGTTGATGAAGTGCTTGCAAATTGTAAATGGAACCATCCGTGGATTCCAGCAAACATTTCAAGCCATGCGACTTGATATTCAGGTTGACCAATTGGCAAATAGCACCACCAATGGGGAAATACACCCCCCGGATAAGACCGGTGCCGATGGTAAAATACTCCCGCGCTTGCGTTGGTTGCGCTTTTGCCTGCGTTAGACCAGCAGCCAACAAGCCTGCCACCACAACATACCCGATCCACCTACGCATACCCGCTCCTTCATTCATTCCGGCATGGAGTTTTTATCTATTCAGCATACCGGATGAAGCGCAGTTTGCAAGTGCGGCCAGTGCCGCATCATGCATCAGAAAAAAATCGTGGAGAAAAACCCCCAAGACGGGCTACAATTTAAAGGCATCCTGAATGTAGCGGGTCCAGAACCCTTCCAACAATCGCAGCGTGGAATTCACGCGTGCAAGAACATTGATATCAAGATCTCCGCCGCTTAACTGAAGGATATGCCGCTGATACAGGGCATCAATTTTTTCGCAGAGTACCAACCCCTTATCGGATAATTTGACCCGCGCAGAACGTTTATCATGCGGGGAACGCTCATGCACCAGATAGCCATTTTCTACCAGCTTTTTGACGTTATACGATACATTGGATCCCAGATAATATCCCCGGTTCGTCAACTCTCCAATGGTGAGCTGTTCATCACCGATATTATAGAGAATCAATGTCTGGATGTTATTGATATCTTCAATACGCATCCGATCCAGCTCTGCCTTAATGACATCCAGAAAACGGCGGTGCAACCGTTCCAGCAACAAAATGGATTCCAGATAGACATTCTTCACCACTGCCTGATCCTGCAAAGCCATGGCATTCAATTTCTGTTCCGACATGCGGCATCCACCTATCAACATCAACACTGAGGTTGCTAAATACTATGGGGGCTTAGGTTTAAGAATCCGTTGCCTGAGACGCTTTTTTCTCCTCTTCCATCACTGGCAGGCGCACCAATGCCTGCGCGCCTCCCTCCGTGCGGTTGCGAAATTGCAGGCTCCCCCGATGATCCACCAGAATTTTATGCACAATCGCCAACCCCAACCCCGTGCCCCGTGCTTTGGTGGTGACATAAGGCTCTGTCAGTTTTTCCAGCAATTCCGGCGGGATACCCGGCCCATTATCCTGTACGGTCAGGCACCATTGCTGCCCTTGCTGCTCCAATGCGACCACCACTTTGCCTGTCTGAGGCTCGTCCCCCTCTCCAACGATAGCTTCTGCGGCATTTTTCAGGAGATTGGTCAACACTTGCATCAGTTGTTCGCGGTCTCCCTCCACCATCGCAGTCCCTGTTGGCAGTTCTTGCTCAAAATGGACGCTATTCCATCGGCATTCTTCCGAAAAAACGGCCTCTTTCACTAATTTTACCAAATTGACCGGACGCAGAGATGGCGCCGGCATCCGGGCAAAAGAGGCAAACTCCTCGACCATGCGGCCAATGGTTTCCACGTGGCGGGTAATCGTATCCGTGTAGCGGTAGAAGTTCTCTCGTTCCTCTGGATTTTCCTGCTTATCGGCATATTTGCGACGCAGTCGCTGCGCGGCAAGCTGAATGGGGGTCAGTGGGTTTTTAATCTCATGCGCAATACGGCGTGCCACATCCGCCCAGGCGGCACTTCGCTGGCTGGTGACCACATGGGTAATATCATCAAACGTCACCACATAACCATCTACTCCTGCCGCATATGGTGATGCCTCCGCCAGTACCCGCACATGCAGGGTCACGCTGCTCTCCGGCATCTGGTGTGGAATATCTGTCTGCACCGCTTTACCGGGCTGCCGCTCCGCCTGTTCCAGCAAGGACTGAATAGCAGGCCATACGTCTCCCAGATCACGCGCCAGATACTCCGCCTCCTCACACCCCAGTAAATCGCAGGCTGAACGGTTCAGCAACGTGACCTGACGCTTCGCGTTTAAGGCAATCACCCCGGCAGAAACCCCTTCCAGCACTGCCTCCATAAAACGGCGGCGGGCATCTAACTGTTCGTTCGTGCGCGTAACAATACGCTTTTGCTGTTCCAATTGTTCCGTCATGCGGTTGAAAGCTGTTTCCAGTGCGGCTATTTCATCCTGCCGTTTACTTTCCTGCACCCGCACGCTGTAATCACCGCGCCCAACCTGCTCGGTCGCGGTGGCCAGTTTTCCAATGGGGCGCACCAGCCGGGATGCCAACAATAAAGCAGACGCCCATGCCACCAACAGCAGCAAGACCGTCAGCAACGCAAAACTTAGAAAAAACCGATATTGAATGGCGTTAATCTGGCTTTGCAGCTTTTGGTATTCCGATGCCGCTCCTTTGGCGCGCTCGGTATGTTCCAGAATTTTCGGATCCACAAACCGGCTCACCATCAACATGGCACCGCCCGTACCCTCAATACGGGCAATGGCGGTCACGGCGTCATTATCCTCTTCATTCAGATACACCACCTGCCCTTCGGCGACCCGCTCCAATAACCGCTGGGGTATATGTTGAAAGGCAAACGTTAAGGCCAGTTCTGATTCCGCAAAAATTGTATCTCCCCGAAACACCACCGCTTCTGACAGGGAGCGCACCCGCACCTGCGCGGATAAAAATTGCCGAAACAAGCCTTCATTGGTGAAAAGAATGGTCGAGTTGCGGGCAATATCAGATGCCAGCCCCCGTGCATCCGATTGCAGATTTTGCTTATGCTCTTCCAGATAGGCTTCCGCCACCGCCACCGATTGTTCCAGTACGGTATGTAATTTGCTGTCAAACCAGCGGTGCACCCCCACATAAAACAAATAGCCGGAAAAACTGGCCACCACACCTCCGGGCAACAGAACCAGCAAACTGAAAATAAGGATCAAGCGTTTCTGCAGACGGGAACCGCTTCTACCTTCCCGCACTTCCCGCCAGATAGCATAAAGCCGCCACAATACCAGCCGCAGCACCAGCATCAGCAAAATCGTGTTGGCCGCAATCAGCACATAGCCAGACGGCGATTCCATGGCCATATGTTCATCGGAAAAACTAAGCAGCCCATAACTCACCACCACGCTGACTGCGGTGACAATGAGCAGCGCAATGGTTGCCTGCCAACTGGTCAGCCGATGTTTCCAACGCTGCCAGAACGACTGGATAGGCACAAGCAGACCCTAACCGCGACGACGTGCGCGTGCTTCCGCAACAGGCAGGGTGAAAATGCGGGCACGGCGGGCGCGGCGGCCACGGCTGGCGACCAGCGCATCATCAATATGCAAATCCTGAATTTTCTGACGCAGGGTGTTGCGGCTCAGACCCAGTAGGGTCGATGCTTTGGACTGGTTGCCTCCGCATTGCTTCAGCACCAGTTCCACCAGCGGTTTTTCTACCTGTTGGATAACCATGTCATATAACTGGCCTTCCGGCAGGTTTTCACCATGCTCGGCAAAAAACCGCATCAGATAGTCCTTCACCACATCCCCTAAATGGTTTTGCGGTTGCAATTGTAGTGCGACATTGTTCATGACAGCCCTCCCTGTCGGTGTGAATCGTCTAGTTCCAGAACAGAATCATAAAAATCATGAATCGCCTGAATAGCATCCTTCAACTGCTCAATGTGATTGAACCGTTGCCGGAATTCCGAGCTATTGCGCAAACCGCTGCTATACCAGCCAACATGCTTGCGCGCCAGTCGCATGGCGGTGATCTCGCCGTAATGCTCCACCATCGCCTGATAATGACCTAGCACAATCTCCTTTTGCTGCGCAAGTGTCGGCGCAGGAAAAATCTCGCCTGTCTCCAAATAATGCGCCATTTGTCCCGGCAACCAGGGTTTACCGTAGCTACCACGGCCAATCATCACCCCATCCGCACCAGACTGGCTAAGGGCCTGGTGTACATCTTCCATCGTGGTAATATCTCCATTCACCACCACGGGAATCTTCACGGCATCCTTCACGGCACGCACAAAGCCCCAGTCCGCACTGCCCTTATACATCTGGCAGCGGGTGCGACCATGCACCGTAATCATCTGAATCCCCACTTCTTCTGCAATTTTTGCTAATTTGGGGGCATTCAGGTTGCTATGATCCCATCCCATGCGCATTTTCAGCGTGACCGGCACTTTCACGGCCTTGACCGTGGATTCCAGAATCTTTGCGGCCAGCGGTTCGTCTTTCATCAAGGCGGAACCGGCATAGCCATTGACCACTTTTTTGACCGGACAGCCAAAATTAATATCCACAATCTGCGCGCCACGGTCTTCATTCAACTTGGCGGCCTCCGCCATGACATCCGGCTCACAACCCGCCAGTTGCACCGCCATCATCCCTTCTTCCGGGTCACGGCTGGCTTTCAGCAGGGTTTCCCGGCCTTCCAGAATCATGGCGCGGCTGGCAATCATTTCGGAAAAAACCATGCCCGCACCATAGCGTTTGGCCAGACGGCGAAATGGTTGATCCGACACACCGGACATCGGCGCCAGAAACACATTATTATCCACTTCATGCGGACCAATGTTGATTTTAGAGCGCACAACACGCGCCACACCACCCGCAGAAGGGGTAGCCGGTACAGTAGCAGCAGGGACAACAGCAGGGTTCATAGGCGCAGGATCAGGATGACAAATGACATAATTCGCGTTAGGTGTGCTTTTGCATAGCCTGCTTTCACGCAGTATGCAAGATGCTAATTGCGCAAAAAATGCTCATATGTCCCCATTCCCGCACACTACCCTATCTGCTTCTTCTCAACTGGCCATCCTTGTGGTTGCGGCGGGGCGTGGCCAGCGCATGGGCGCAGCCCTGCCAAAACAATATTTGCCCCTCGCAGGTCAGCCGGTTTTACGGCATAGCATACAGGCATTGCTGGCCGCTGCGCCGTCCCTTCCCTGTCAGACATCTGTCCATGTGGTCATCCACCCGGAAGATGAAGCCCTGTACCGACACGCCACGGATGGATTACACTTAGCTCCTCCTATCGCAGGTGGCGCAACCCGTCAGGCATCGGTTTATGCGGGGTTGCAGGCATTAGCCAGCCTGCCCAACCCACCCGCCTATGTCGCCATTCACGATGCCGCACGCCCTTTCCCCTCACCCGCCTTATGGCAAAGGCTGTGGCAGGCACAGCAGCAACAACCTGACCATGGCATCATTCCTACCCTGCTGTTGGTGGATTGTGTCAAACAGGCAGATGCTTCCGGCCTGATACAAGCAACCCTGCCCCGTGCGATGCTGCGACGGGCGCAAACCCCGCAGTGCTTCCCTCTGCAAGCCATATTACATGCGCATCAGCAGGCCGCAGGACAAGAATTGCCGGATGACGCCGCCGTCTTTGAACAGGCAGGCCTGCCCGTGCAGTGTGTGGATGGCGATGAAGCGAACCGTAAACTCACCACACCCGATGATCTGCAATGGGCAGAGCAGTTGTTGCATCCATCTCACGCATCCCACGCACCCACGGCAGCCGCCATACCCTATCTGACCATCACCGGCCATGGCTATGATGTGCATCAACTGGAGTGCAACCCTGCTAAGCCCCTGATGATTTGCGGGGTGGCCATTCCATTTGAGCAATCCCTGAAAGGCCATTCAGATGCGGATGTCGGGCTGCATGCTTTGGTTGATGCCATTCTCGGCACCATTGCCGCCGAGGATATTGGTTTTCATTTTTCTCCCAAAGATGCTCGCTGGAAAGATGCGGATTCTGCCACGTTTCTCCACCACGCCCTGCATTTGCTGACAGAACAGGGCGGCAGGCTGCTCCATTGCGACATTACATTGGTCGGAGAAGCCCCCAAGTTTGGCCCTCACCGCGATGCCATGAAGCGAAAACTGGCTGAGCTGACCGGCTTGCCGCTTCCACGTATCAGCATTAAAGCCACAACCACGGAAACACTGGGCTTTACCGGCCGACGGGAGGGACTGGCCGCCTTTGCCACCGCAACCGTGCAACTACCAGCGGATACCCCTGGCTCCTGACCAGAAAGCCCATGCAGCAGCGTCCGCATACCCGGCTTCCGCTGTGGGAGAGAGCTTGCTATCAGGCACGCAATCGGATAACCTGCCTGCCGGTACATTGGTACAGGCCGCAGAAATGCTGCTTTTTGCAATTTTTTTCTAAAAAAAACCCTCGTGATGAAAATTGTCATATTTCTGCAATCTTCCTCCTCTAGGGTGTAAGAATAAAGGAACCTTGGGAGTCCAGACATGGCCGCTAAAATTGACCTATTGTCGCTGAAATCCGTTGACACCACTGCCAACACCAAAAGCTATCACATGCGCTATGATGATGGTAAAGGCAACCATGGCTACATTGATGCGACCATTGACGCAACAGGTGAGGTTACATCCCTCAAAGATGGCACCACGGATCTTTCTACCAATGACAGTTTAAAGGCCTTAGTGAAGGCCGCACTGGTCAAACAAAAACATACGGTCGGCGCGCAACTGGATGCTGATCCAGCGGTGGTTTATGTCGGACGCAATTCGGTTGTGAATTCAGTTTCTTTCCCTTTCTCTATTCCCGTCTATGCGAAGAAAGTGAATGGAAATCTTGAATTCTATGTGGAAACCCGTGATCCCGAAGGAAAAGTGTACGGCTTTGAAAAATACGATGCGACGAAGAACGCCAACACCCCAGTCGGAGGTGGCTTCACCGCCAAAGATGCCGTAGCCGTCGCGCAAGAGTATTACCTTTCAGCCGATATGAAAGACATTGCGGCCATCAACCGTACGGATGCCATTGGCAAAATGGTGGTCAAACGCCGCGAGGCTAATGATATTCCGGCGAATGTCGTCAATGAAATCGCCACACAGGGCTTTATCAGCCCCGCACGGGCTGCGGAAGCCAACGCCGCACGTGACAATGCAGAAAAAGCCGGTGAAACCCTACGTAACGGCATTGACCGCGGCATTGAAGCAGCGAAAGAAATTGGTGGTCACGGCATCAAAATTGCCGGTGGCGGTCTGGTCGGAGTCTATTTCCTGCGCCGTGCCGTTGAACGTATTCAGAAAGACGGCATCAAAGGTATTTTTGGCGCATTGGCTGAAGCAACGGTTGGTATTTTGGGTGCCGCCTTTGCCATCAATTCCAGTAAGGATTTGCTAAAGGTGGAAGAGCTGGAAGCCCTGTACCACCGTGGAACAGAAGTGGTGGCAACCTCTACCCGTGATCTGACAGAACGGGCGCGTGATATGATTGCAGGTGGTGGTGCATTGATTGGAGAATCCTCCAAGCGCGCATCTCAACAGGCGGCACAACAAATCAGCACAACGACCCCGAACTTCTGATAGAGTTTGCTTCTACGTTCAAAGATACGCAGGCGGAGATGATATCTCCGCCTGCTTTTTTTCGGGGGGTCAATCACGGATGAAAGAACCCTTAGACTCATAAACCCTATGTATAGGCAAACCGCCTTTTGCTATCAAGGCAGGCCATAAACTATTGGTATATCTCTTCATTACAGTCGGCATATGTTAACATTGCCTCAATCTTTCTATACTACAGATAGTGTGTAAGAATATGTGAGGCCAAAGTTTTGAGAGAAGACGATCGCGCACTAGCCGAAGATACCTATCACGTGGTTTTTTTGCAGGTGAACCATCCGCAAAATGGCCCGATGTATGTGTATTTGTCAGTGCAACATCCGCGTCTGCCGGAATTATTGGCCGTTATACGTGATAATCGGGACTTTGAAGCCGAGCAGTTGGGCGAAATCATTTTCGCAGGCTATGGCCATGAACCGGATGAAGAATTGCAGGATTATCTACAGGTCGTCTACGGTATCTTCCACAAAGATGCGGTACGGTTTAATATCCAATCTCTGGAAGCTGCAAAGCAACAATATGAGCCAGAAAACACCGCTGAAGATAACCCATACAACCCATTCGCCTAGATAGCATCTTCGCGGGATGGAAAAGATACCGAAAAGGCTGTGTTCGAGAACCGGAAGCGCAGCAAAAATGACTACTGTAGCCGCACAATCACGTCCACACAGGCAATCTGGCGGTCAGCAGGCAATGCAATAAGCTTTTCCAGCACTGCTTTGTCCAGTTCCACATCGCATAAATGCCCCGTCTCTTCGCAATAAACATGGGCATGCGGGTGAAGGTTCGTGTCAAAATAACTGCGGCTGGCTCCTACCGGCACCTCACGCAACAATCCGGCGTCCTTAAACTGGTGGAGAGTGTTATAGACCGTTGCCAGCGAAAGCTTCATGCCTTGCTTCAATGCCTGTTGAAACAGGGATTCCGCAGTCACATGTCGGTCGCAACCATCTGCCCACAACAGCCTGCCTAACCACACCCGATGCTGTGTTGGGCGCACATTGGCTATTTTCAGTTTCTCTGTCACCGGACATTGGCTCATGAAGGCATCAATCCAATTCATAGATGGAATCATTCTAAGCATAACAGATAGCTGCACTGCTTGCAACGTGAAGCCACGTTAACAGGAAGTTACACGCATCTGAAGGGTAGCAGGCAAGTGATCGTTTGCGGCACTCATACGGACACGAACAAGGTTAGCCCTAGAGGTCACGGAAAGAAGAGCATACCAGAATGGCCATTATCGAGAACTGAAGCGCCGAAGAGCCTATTTGCAGGTCGGCAAACGTCCCGTGAAGATAGTATCTGCTGCATACGGGTTCAAACGCACATTAAAGCGTCCATTGACGTCAGGGGCAAGCAGGCCATCTCTTCAGATACGGCCAAACCTTAATAGCCCGTCATCATCCGATCCACCAGTTGCTTCACCGTGGGGATGAAGCCATTGGCGTAAAATGGATCACTGCCAAAGCGGTACGCATTATGACCAGAGAACATCAGGTTATGATCAGAATCCCCGGCATGGGCTATATCCTGCAAGGTTTTCTGAATACAGAAACTGCGTGGATCCGCCCGGTGACCGGTCGTGAAGTCTTT
Organism: uncultured Rickettsiales bacterium; assembly: GCA_964538615.1. Lineage (GTDB taxonomy): Bacteria > Pseudomonadota > Alphaproteobacteria > Rickettsiales > RI-342 > CAZIGK01. The sequence continues at coordinate 42,969 of CAZIGK010000009.1, forward strand.
GTCTGCATCCTGCGACCAATTGCTGAATTTGCAATGGCTCAGGCAGCCCATGCAATCCACCTGATCTTTCAGAATGGCTTTTTGCTGCTCTGGTGTCACAAAAATCAGCGTATTGTCCGGGGTGCGCATCTCAGCGGTAAAGCCCGCAGCTTTCCAGCTTTCCACACGCGCCACATCTTCTGGCTTCACATACACAAGACGTCCCCTTGGCCCGGTGGCCAATTCTGCCGTATACACATCCTCCGCCGCCGAACGGTATTCCACCTGCCGTTCGGAACGCGCAATCAAATCATCCAGAAACGCATTACGTACCGCCGAGGAATAAAAACCCGTCGGACTGAACTGATTGAGGAAAACATCCCCCTCTTGCAGAGACAGCAAGCGCTGCTTCCACGCCTGAGAAACCGGGCTTTCCTGCGTCAGTAAGGGGCGTGTCCCAAATTGAAAGGCAATCGGGCCAATCTCAGGGTTATCCAGCCAGTTTTCCCACTCTGCAATATGCCAGACACCGCCTGCCATAATAATCGGCACCTGCTGTAGACCCACTTCATTCATGAAGCGACGCAATTCCGCGACACGTGGGTAGGGATCCTGTGGCACTAGCGGATCTTCCGCATTACTCAGCCCATTGTGCCCACCAGCTTTCCATGGGTCTTCATAGACCACACCGCCCAGTTTATCCACCACCTTGCCATAGGAACGCTTCCATAATGCACGGAACGCCCGCATGGAAGAAACGATCGGGTAATAATACACCCCGTAATGCGCGGCAATTTCTCCCAGCTTGTAAGGCATGCCTGCCCCACAGGTAATACCATGAATCAAGTCTTTAGCCTGTTCCAGCACGCCATTAAGAATGCTCTCAGCGCCGCCCATTTCCCATAGCACATTCATGTGAATGCGGCCCTGCCCACCGGATATCTCATGAGCCATTTTCGCTTGCGCCACGCCGCCCTGAATGCCGTAAGCAATCAGTTCCGCGTGCCGTTCACGGCGGGTTTTGCCATGATAGACCTGAAGCACGTGGTTGCCCTGCTCATCATAGCTATCCGCATTCACGCCAGAGAAGGTTCCCACCGCACCGGCAGCGGCAAAGGCTCCGGCACTTTCTCCGTTCGATACTGCAATGCCTTTCCCACCTTCAATAATCGGGTGGACTTCCTTGCCTGAAAGCATCACTGGTTTAATATTGAATCCCACGCGCTGAATCCCTTGAAATTACCTCTTAATGGCTTTCTGCCCAGCTATGCCCCACCCCCACATCCACGACCAGAGGAACATCCAGCCGGACAACCTGTTCCATGGTGTGCTTCATCAGGGTGGCCACTCGCTCCGCTTCTTCAGCGGGGGCTTCGACCAATAGTTCATCGTGCACTTGTAAAAGCATGCGGGCGCAAAGTCCAGCCTCAAGCAACGCCTGATGCACGGCACACATCGCTTTTTTAACTATATCCGCCGCAGTCCCTTGAATTGGCGCGTTAATTGCCGCTCGCTCGGCAAAAGCCCGTAGTGCCTTTACTTGCATACCTTCAATGGTGCATTTACGCCCATCCAACGTGCGTACAAAACCATGTTCTGCGGCAAAGGTTTTCGTTTCTTCCATGTAATGCGCAATACCGGGGTAGCGTTCAAAATAGCGGTCAATAAAGGCTTTAGCGGCTGCGCGCTCCATCCCTAAACGGCTGGCCAGCCCGAAAGCACTCATCCCGTAAATAATACCAAAATTGATGGTCTTGGCCATACGGCGATCATGATCATCCACCGCATCCAGTGACTTACCAAAAATTTCTGCCGCTGTGCGTTTGTGAATATCTTCCCCCCTACGAAATGCGTCTTTCAGTTCGGGTATCTCCGCAATATGTGCCAACAGGCGCAACTCTATCTGGGAATAATCCGCCGATAAAATCACCCGTCCGGTATCCGCGATAAAAGCGGATCGGATCGCCTTCCCTTCCTCGGTACGGATAGGAATATTTTGCAGGTTCGGATCGCTGGAACTCAAACGCCCCGTGGATGTCACCGCCATCGAAAAACTGGTATGCACCCTTCCGGTTTTCGGGTGAACCTGCTGTTGTAGCGCATCTGTATAGGTACTTTTCAGCTTGGCAAGCTGCCGCCAGTCCAGCAGCACTTTAGGCAATGCATGCCCTTGCTCTGCCAGTTCTTCCAGCACATCTGCCCCGGTTTTATAACTGCCAGATTTGCCTTTCTTGCCGCCATCCAGTTTCAATTCATCAAACAGTACCTCTCCTAACTGTTTTGGGGAACCCAGCAAAAACTCTCGCCCCGCCAGTGCATAGGCCTGCTGTTCCAGGGCGTGCATCCGCTTGGCAAAATCCTGTGACATCTGTTGCAGAAGTTGAGTGTCCACTTTTACCCCTTCGGCTTCCATGGCCACCAACACGGGCACCAGCGGCCGCTCGATGCATTCGTACATGCCGGCCATCCCTTCCTGCCACAGTCTTGGCTTCAGGTACTCATACAGGCGCAGGGTAATATCCGCATCCTCTGCCGCATACGCACAGGCTTTGTCCAGCTCTACATCGGCAAAGGTTGCACCTTTTCGACCAACAGTTGCCATTACGTCACTGAAAGTCACCGTCTGGTGCCCCAGATGCCTCTCGGCCAGCGCATCCATATTATGTCGGTGCGCCGTTCCATCCAATACATAGGATAACAGCATCGTATCCTCAATAGGAGCTATCTCCAGCCCATGGTTTCTCATCACCAGCATATCGTATTTCATATTATGGCCGATCTTCACCACAGATGGGTCACGTAACAACGGCTTCAGCACCTCCAATGCCTCCTGAAGCGGTATTTGCTGCGGGATATCCGTTGCACCGTCTCCCAGCAAATCACCCTGCGCCGCGACAGTGCCATGCGCCAGCGGCACATAGCAGGCTTTGCCCACCTCTACCGCCAGAGAAAACCCCACCAGCTTCGCACGCAAGGCCTGTAGGCTATCCGTTTCCACATCAAAAGCGACCTTGCCAGCAGCACGGGCTTTGTCCACCCACTGCTGCAAATGTGCTTTATCCTGCACCAGCTCATACTGCGTCTCAAGAGGGGTGACCGGCACCCGGATGGCGGCAGCAGCCACCGCAGGTGTAGCCGCTTGCCTTTGCGCTACAGGCGCTTTGCTTGCGCCAGTGGAAGCTGCTTTACCCACCCGGTTTAACAGACTGGTGAAGCCCTGTTCCCGTAAAAACGCGGCCAATGTATCATCGCAATGCAAGGCAAAACCCAATGTCTCCAGCGGCACGGGTAAGGGCACATCGTCTTTCAAAATCACCAACTGACGGGAGAGACGGGCATTTTCTGCATGTGCCTGCAATGTCTGGCGACGCTTCGGCTGTTTAATCTCATCCAGATGCGCCAGCAGATTTTCCACATCCCCATATTGCCCAATCAACTCAGCAGCCGTCTTGGGGCCAATACCCGGCACACCGGGCACATTATCCACGCTATCACCGATCAAAGCCTGCACTTCAATAACCTTATCCGGGGTGACACCAAATTTCTCCATCACCGCATCACGCCCCAGCATTTTCTGCTTCATCGCATCATAAAGCTGTACGTCATCATTCACCAGTTGCATCAAATCCTTATCAGAGGAAATGATTTTCACCTGCATACCTGCCGCCAGTGCCGCTTTGCTGTAGCTTGCAATCAGGTCATCGGCCTCAAAACCGGGCAGTTCAATAGCGGGAATGCCCATCGCCAGCGTGGCTTCCCGCACCAGCGGAAACTGAGGGATCAAATCTTCCGGAGGTTCAGGCCGATTGGCTTTATAATCCACATATAAGTCATTGCGAAAGGTTTTGCGTCCGGCATCAAAAATCACCGCCAGATAATCCACCTGCAACTGCTCTTTCAGGCGCAATACCATATTGGTGAACCCATAGACCGCGTTCACTGGCGTTCCATCCGGACGGGTCAGCGGCGGCAGAGAATGATAGGCACGAAAAATAAACCCGGAACCATCAATCAGGCAAAGCTGAGGTTTGCTGGCACTGGAGGAAGAAACGGCTGAAGCAGCAGCCTGTGTCACGGCCTGAGTCATGGAGAAGTTCCCGGTCGGCATGGTTGCGAAGAACCGGTAACCTACGGCCTATTGTCCATGAATACAAGTTTCCAGCACGTTTCAGTACAGTACCCGATACGGTCGTCACAAGCCGGAGAATGTAGCGCCCTTTTGACAAGCAGGCCAAATAGTCAGCAACGCTGGCCTGATTTCAGGGGCTATCTCACCCCTGTGACCAATGCCGGCGGCTGCATCGCGGGAGCCTGATAGCTGCCATTCCCCATCACGGGGGCGGATGCAGCAGCGACCGGTGCCGGTGCTGGTATCATCATCGGTGCCATGGCCGCATAGGGCGTACCATAGCCATAGGGGTTACCAACCGGCATGCGCGGTTGCTGCTGCGCCTGCATCACACCGGGCGGCAGGTTGCTACAGCCTTTAATACGGTAAATATCTCCCAAATGCTCCAGCCGCTCTTCGGCTTTGCCGATACGCCCGGTCGCATCCATATAATTACTTAAGTAGGATAAAGGAGCCACCACCCCCCCCAGAGAAGGCCCCTGCGAACGGCGCGCACTATCCCGGTAATATTCCGCTTCATGCATTTCCAAGCGCAATTCATCACACGTGAGCAAGGTATCCGTATCGCGGGCAGGCTGAAACGCCACTGACCCCGTACCACCGGAGGCGCAGGCGCTACAAGCCAGCATCGCCATACAAACCATCGCATGTCGCAGTTTCAGGAACATTCGTCTCTCTCCTTACTCTGCTGTCTGCTCCGCGTGCGGAGCAAAACATAACCTAGCGGAACCACCGCCTATATATTGACTGTGGCGCAAAAATATTACAGTTATATGACAGACGCTTATTTCTGCGTTTTTATTGCACCGCAACAGACTGGAAGGGATGCTATGGCCACCCACTATGCAAATGCTCACGATGCCCTGCACGGCCTGTTGTTTGACGGCATGACCCTCATGTCCGGCGGCTTTGGTCTATGCGGTATTGCGGAAAATTGTATTGCTGCCATCCGTGATTCAGGGATCAAAGACCTCACCGTCATCAGTAATAATTGTGGGGTGGATGATTTTGGCCTCGGACTGCTGTTGCATACCCGCCAGATCAAAAAAATGATTTCCTCCTATGTCGGGGAAAATAAAGAGTTCGAGCGACAATATCTGAGTAACGAGCTGGAACTGGAATTCAACCCGCAAGGCACCTTAGCGGAGCGTATTCGCGCAGGTGGCGCAGGCATTCCTGCCTTCTACACAGCAACCGGCTATGGCACCATAGTCGCGGAAGGGAAAGAAACCCGCGAATTCGATGGTCGTCACTACGTAATGGAAACAGGACTCACGGCAGATGTAACCATCATCCGCGCATGGAAGGCAGACCCGAAAGGCAACCTTATTTTCCGCAAAACCGCCCGTAACTTCAACCCTATCATGGCGACCGCAGGCACCGTGACCGTAGCCGAAGTGGAAGACATTGTACCGCATCTGGAAGCAGACGCCATTCACACCCCCAGCATTTTCGTGCAACGTATCTTCAAGGCGGAAAAGCTGGAAAAACGCATCGAAAAACGCACTCTGAGAGCTGCATAACATACATTTTAACCTACGAAGGCCAGTAGGCCGGAATCAGTCTTGAACACGCTTCATGGTGGCGTAGGGCATTAAAAAACCCCCAGTGGGGGTTTTTAGCCCGAAGCCCGCGGAGCCTCTGCGTAGCGGAGTAGGCCGAGCCGGAAGCAAACAAAAGTTGTTGTCATACGAAGGCCAGTAGGCCGGAGTCAGTCTTGAACACGCTTCATGGCGAGGCAAGTAGGCCGAGCCGGAAGCAAAGCAAAAGGCCACACCTATGCCCTGGACCACCGAACAAATGTGCCAACGCGCTGCCCGGCATTTCAAACCGGGTTTTTATGCCAATCTGGGCATCGGTATGCCCACACAAGTGGCCAATTACCTGCCAGAGGGTATGGATGTCACGCTGCATAGCGAAAATGGCATGCTGGGCATGGGACCCTACCCGACCGAAGACACCATTGACCCGGATTTGATCAATGCCGGAAAAGAAACCATTACCGAACTGCCAGACAGTGCCTATTTTGATAGTGCTACCTCCTTTGCCATGGTGCGTGGTGGCCATATTGACCTGACCGTACTGGGCGCGTTGGAAGTTTCGGAACAGGGCGACCTCGCCAATTGGATGGTACCGGGCAAAATGGTCAAGGGCATGGGCGGCGCGATGGATCTGGTCGCCGGAGTGAAAAAAATCGTCGTCCTCATGCAGCACAGCGCCAAAGATGGCAGCCCCAAGCTACGCAAACACTGCACCCTGCCACTCACAGGCAAGGGTGTCGTGAATATCGTCATCACGGAACTGGGCGAGTTTGAAATTCGCAAAGACGGTGTACATCTCATTGCCAAACCGGATGATGTGACGGTAGATGACATTCAAAGCAAAAGCGGCTGCCATATTTCCTACTAGCCGTTTGGATATGCCCTTGCTAACATAGCAACAGTTCTTCTTTGCTATTTTTACAGGGCGTCAGACTGCATATGTCCTCCTTAGCTATCCTGCCTCCGCGCAATGGTGCTGCCACGGCCAAACGCCGCCGCAGACCCGCCACCCATGCCCCCTGCAAACAGGTGCCACGCAGCCCCCGCTTAAACCGCCCGATGGGTAAACGCGGGCAACGACAATCTGTCGTCACATCCCACGCTCTGGATGCCATGGACGTATGGCAGGAAGAGAACGATGGCTAGTCCGGCTCTGTCCCTGACGCTTGGCCTGACCACACTGGCTTGTGCGGCACTGTTGGCGTTTCACGTATCGAAGCAACAGCCTTCTGAACCCTCAGCCGCGGCACAACAAACCCTTGAAATGGCTCCAGTGACTCAGACCACTCCTGCAACCCAAGCAATACCTTCCCTACATCCGACACAGGTACAGGCTCCGGCGCCGAACCCACCCTCTCCTTCTGTATCGGCACAGCGGGGGGTTGATGCGGCAGAACCCCTGTTCGATACCCCGACGATAGATCAGCTCAAACAACGTCTGGATTTCTGGTTGAGGGATGCCCGCCTGCAGGTGCTCAACTCCCTGCCCACCATCACCCTGCCAAGCATAGATATTCCCAGCGTAGGGATGGATTCTTCTCTGGCTCAACAAGGCAAAAACATCCATAATAACGCAACCGTGGCCTGTCTGAAAGATTTGGTGCGTTGCTACGAACAACACAAGCCAGACCTGCTGGCCAAATGCGAAAAAAATGGCAATCCTCTTGCCTGTGTGCAATTAAGCACCTTAGCGCAGGAAACCGGCCATATGGCAGACGCCATCAACCCGCTGCGTCAGGCTTGCGGCGCTCCCGGCTCTCCCACGTTTGCCGCACCCGGCAGCCCGGAATATTTTACGGCCATGGCCTGCACAACCTTAGGCAACATGGCACAGCAAGCCGGACAGATGGATGTCGCCAACCAATATTTCAATCTTGGCTGCTCTAAAGGCAACCCACTGGCCTGCACGATGGGCAACAGCGGGTTTTAGGTCGCTCCGCCTAGCGCAGATAGACATTGGTTCCCTATCTTCCCTATTCTGTTGGTGGCATCATCGCCTGAAAGAAACAACTGCGTTCCCCGGTATGGCACGCGGCGCCCTCCTGCTGCACCTGCATCAGCAGGGTATCCCCATCACAATCCAATGCACAGGCCACTAAATGCTGCCTGTGGCCGGAGGTATCTCCCTTCCGCCACAAAGACTGCCGCGACCGTGACCAATAGGTGACCTCTCCCGTCTGCAATGTCAGACGCAGGCTTTGCGCATTCATCCATGCCATCATTAACACCTGACCATTTTTCGCATCCTGCGCAATAGCGGGAATCAGCCCATCCGCATTCCATGTCATCTTGGTCAGCCAGATGTCAATCGCTGCATCCGAGAAAGGTTGCCATAAGGGCATGGGGTCTGGGTGCATAGCTTTGGCTCCTTCTCAACAACATCCACATAGTATCCTCACCCTGCACCATACAGGGAATCCGCATAACCATGCTATCTAACGAATCTGTAACTTGTGATTCCTGCCCTGACAACCTATAGCTAAAGCAACCATATTCCCTGTCATGGAAAATAACGATGTCCGATTTACCTCAACGCCCCACCCGTGAAGAAGCCGAAGCTGCTGTCCGTACCCTGTTACGCTGGGCAGGGGATAACCCGGAACGCGAAGGGCTGCTGGATACCCCAAAACGGGTCGTGAAATCCTATGAAGAGTTTTTTTCCGGTTATTTGCAAAGCCCTGAAGAGATTCTGGAACGCACGTTCGAGGAAGTGGAAGGCTATGACGAAATGGTCATACTGAAGAATATGCGTCTGGAATCCCACTGCGAACATCACATGGTGCCCATCATTGGGCAAGCTCATGTGGCCTATATTCCCAGCAAGCGGGTGGTGGGCATCAGCAAGCTGGCTCGTGTGGTAGATGTTTATGCCAAACGCCTGCAAATACAGGAAAAACTCACCGCCCAAATAGCGGATTGCATTCAGCAGGTACTGCAACCGAAAGGAGTTGCCGTGATTATTGATGCCGCGCACCAGTGCATGACCACACGCGGCGTGCATAAATGCGAAACCAACACCATTACCAGCCGCATGACCGGCCTTTTCAAAACCGATCCTCGCACCCGTTCGGAATTTATGACCCTCATTGCCTCTCCCAATCTGGGACGCATGGGCTCATAAACCCTGCCCCACATAGCAACCGGCTGTTCATCCCGTGATGAGAGGAATCCGTTCGGTTCAATCACCATTGAGTGGAGAATGTGGCGAACATGCTGAACTTCGAGAACCGGAAGTTCCGGTGTACTTACACATACATGAAAGCCGGAAGCGCAGACATTTAGCATGTGCGGTTCATTACAGCTAAAGGGCGATTGAACCTGACCTCAGGCATGCCCCACCTGAGAGGACAAACGCATCAGGTCAATGCCGCTTCGCTGAGCCGAAAGCGTCCATTTGCTATCATTGAGCGCATCAAAGACCACATCCGCTGATGCAGGCACGGTCAGCCAGCTATTTTCTTCGATTTCTTTTTCCAACTGACCGGCACCCCAACCGGCATAGCCTAGCGCAAGCAGGCGTTTCACCGGCCCTGCGCCACGGGCAATATCCCTTAGCACCTCCACATTAGCGGTCATGGCAATCTGTTCAGAAAGCCGCACCGTCTCCGGGTGATGGTAATCCGCACTATGTAACACAAATCCCCGCGCTGCATCTACCGGCCCTCCAAAGTGAACAGGGAGATGAATGGGCTGGTCACTGGTGATAATGTGCAATTGCTGAAGCACATCCCTTGGCTGTACCGTTTGCAGTTCGTTATTGATGATGATGCCCATCGCCCCACTGGCACTGTGCGCGCAGACATAAATCACGCTTTTTTCAAAACAACTACCGACCAAACCGGGCATTGCCACCAGAAGCTGCCCCTCCAGAGAACCATGCTCATCTATCGGCAGTTTGCGTTGGCAACCTGCATCCTGCATTATTTTCGTTCGTTTGTTGCTCATGGCGTCCTCCATGATAAGCAGTCATTTGGCCTTCATTCCGTATCCGGCTTTTGCATAGTACGTAGTTTTCATTGCGGCATGTTCAACCCCACCACCGGAGGTAAGCCGCTTGTTTGTCTTACGTTTACGTCCTCTATACCTAACCTCTGCCAACAAAAAACCAGCGTCAATGCTTCCGTTCCATCATGTACTATAGCATAGATTTTCGCTTCATTCGATCTGCAAATGGGCAGAAAACATTCCCTCCCTTGTATCTATGCCGACCGGAAACCTAAAGAAGCCATTGCAACTTGCCACGCATTATCTCACAATACCAGTTCCTGCATCAACAGAGGACATGGTTTCGTGATACATCGGCCACATCTTTCCCGTACCGCCTATTTCCCTGCATCTTCTGTTGTATCCGTTATCTTGTTGCAAGGTCTGTTTGTCCTGACTCTGGTCTGGATGCTTTTTGGTGCATCTCCTGCCCTAAGTTTGACCGGATCCTGGCATGAAGATGAACATGCCCGTCTGCGCCTCCTGCTCACACCGGATCAGGCATATCAGGAGAAACGGGTGCTGGGCGGCTTGCATTTTGTCCTGCAACCCGGCTGGAAAAGCTATTGGCGTTCCCCCGGTGCGGCAGGGCTGCCACCACGCCTGACCCCCCTACAGTCGGAGAATATTGCAGCCGTCGATATTCTGTTTCCTGCCCCTACCCGTTTTGTGGAAGACTGGGGACTGGAAACATTTGGTTATAAAGAAGAAATCATTTACCCTCTTGCCATCCAACTCAAAGACCCAACAAAGCCTGCCCGTCTAAAAGCAACCGTTGACTACATGGTCTGTGCGGATATTTGCGTTCCCTACAGTGCGGAAATACAGGCCGCATGGACACCGGGTGATACGTCTTCGCCAGAAGAAAAAACCTTGCTGGCTCGCTACACCAGCCAGCTCCCTGCCCCTAACCTCTGGGCTGAGATTCAGGCGCTAGGCACCGAGAAGAAAGGGGAGAAAACCCTGCTTCGCGTTCGCGTCAAAGCGGATCACCCACTTTCAAACCCGGATTTATTTGTTGAAGGACCGGATGCGATTGCATTCCCAAAGCCAGAGGTGACACTTTCCAAAAGCCGTACCCGCGCTACCTTTCTTATTCCCTATGAGCAGGCGTTTCAGGATCAACCTCTGGAGGGTGAAGCCGTCCGCCTGACGCTGGTGGATACCCATAAGGCCGTAGAGTTCCCTCCACAAACAGTGGATTATTGGCAGACAACCGATAACACAACCGCAGATGAGGATACCAACAGCACCGCAGCCACCAGCTTGTGGTCTATGCTATTGCTGGCATTCCTCGGTGGGCTTATCCTGAATGTGATGCCCTGTGTCCTGCCGGTTTTGTCCTTAAAAATCATTGGTGTCATCCGACATTCCGACCTGTCACAAACCCAAATTCGCGCCAGTTTTCTGGCATCTGCCACAGGGATTCTCACCTCTTTTCTGCTTCTGGCGTTGATTGCTTTTACCCTGCAACAGGCAGGGATGTTGGTGGGTTGGGGCATGCATTTTCAGCAACCGGCCTTTATTTTGGGCATGGCACTGGTGATTTTGCTGTTTGCCGCCAATTTATGGGGGTTGTTTGAGATTCGCGTGGGACACCATGTCACCGATAAAGTGATGACCACTATAGACGAAGCCGAAGCGGCCAACCGCCACTGGGGACACTTCCTCTCTGGCATGTTTGCCACCCTGTTAGCCACCCCCTGCACCGCACCCATTCTGGGTACCGCTATCGGCTTTGCCCTCTCTGGTAGCAGCCTGCAATTATTTTCGCTGTTTTTCACCATGGGTCTGGGGCTTGCGGCTCCTTATTTACTGGTTGCACTCACGCCATCACTGGCACGACTGCTTCCCCGTCCCGGCCGCTGGATGAACCACCTCAAACATCTGTTTGGGTTGCTGCTCTGCCTGACATCCATCTGGCTGTTCACCGTCTTCTTTGGACAAGTGGGGCTGATCCCCACACTGGTCGGGCTGACTTTTGCTATGGATGTGCTGGCACTTCTCTGGCTGCGGCATCAGGGCAAGCTGCACCATTTATCTCCCCGGCATATGCGGGTTATTCTGGCGGCATCTCTGGTTGCGGCCATAGCCGCGCCCTTGATACTATCGCACCTACTTCCCGCCCCTCTCCATCAGACAAAAGGGGACTCGCTCAGCGGGCATTGGGTGACCTTTGATGAGTCACGTATCCCCACACTGGTCGCTGAGGGCAAAACCGTGTTTGTGGATGTCACGGCAGACTGGTGCATTAACTGCAAGTTCAACAAGCTGTTTATTCTGCAAACCCCATCCTTGCAAAGCTTACTGACGGCGGATGATGTAATCACCATGGAGGCAGACTGGACAGGACAGGATGAAACCATTGGCCGTTACTTAAAAAAGCACGGTCGCTATGGCATTCCGTTCAACATTGTGTATGGTCCGGGTGCACCGGAAGGCGTCCCTCTGCCGGAATTACTTAGTGAAGAATCTGTCACCGCTGCCTTTGCCAAAGCACGGGGTACAAAAGATTAAAGCTTTCATAAGGAATCTGTGGTATTTTAGATACATTCAATAGAATACAGAAACACAGGGACAGAGCATTATGAATGCGGATTTTGCACAATTGCCGCACACCATGCCAAAAGAACTGCGTATCCGCCTTGCGGAGAAAATGACGCAGGGCTATCGTAACCGCCAGCTATCAGAGTCCGATCGCAAGGTCGCGTTACAACTATTCCACCTACTGGCGGAAGATGTGGAGTTACGCATCCGCCAGATTCTGGCGGAAGAGCTGAAACAAGCGCCCGATCTCCCGCGGGATATCGCCTTGAAACTGGCACAGGATGTTGATAGCACCGTGGCCAGCCCAATGCTGCGCCATAGTCAGGCACTGACCGATGACGATCTGGAGCGGATTATTCATGCAACCGAAAATGCCGCCTGCCTGCTCGCTATTGCGGGTCGGGAAACCGTCTCTGCCCGTGTGGGGGAAACGCTGGTTGGCAAAGGTCATCTGGAAGTCGCGGCAGAACTGGCGCGTAACCACGGGGCAGATATTAGCGAATCCGTGGCATTAAAAGCTGCCGAAGTGTTTGGAGACCAGCCCTCCCTGCTGCACGCCCTGATAGAGCGTAGCGCCCTACCCGCAGACGTCGCAGAGAAAATGGTAGTTCTGGTCAGTGATTCCGTGCGACAGGAACTAACAAAAAAATATGCCATTCAGCCCAAAACCGCTGAACGCGCAGTTGAAGCCACCCGCGAGCGTATGGTGGCAGACATGTTGCGCCCAGGGCAAATGAACTGGCTGGAAACCACGCAATTCGTCAATCACCTCTTTCATTCCGGGCGCCTGACCCATTCCCTGCTCATGCAGGCGATTTGTCTGGGCAATATGCCATTCGTGGAATCCGCTCTCGCTCACATGGCAGATATTTCCGTCGATAATGTACGCAAACTGATGCAGGATAAAGGGCCGCTGGGCTTCCGTGCACTCTACAAGGCAGCCAACCTGCCCTCCAGCCTGTATGATGCTATTTCGACCGTCCTGCGCCTCGCGCTGGAGGAAACCCATGGCGGGGAAATCCCACCCCCCGATTACCGGGAACGCATGATGCGCCGTATCATGTCTGCTGGCTACCACGAACAGATTGATAACATGCCGTTTCTGCTTACCATTCTGTCCCATAAGCCAGATGCATTATCCTCGCAGGCGCATTAAAGAAAGATAGCATCTTTACTTTTTACTCCACAGAAAACGTTGACTTTATCGCCAGACTCGCCTTAAAGGTAAAAGGGGGATATTGCACATATCTTGAAAGTTTTGTGCATCCCTGTTCCCTATTCCTCTGGTCGTGAAAGGTGACTCTCATGCGTAGCCTGCCTTATGCCATCGTGGCGGATGAAACCCCCAAAGCTCAGGAAGCCCTGAAAGCACTGGAGGCGGAATATCGCTTTCTGGATTACCGTCATGAACTTAAATTGGCGGAAGGCATTGTCGCTCTGGGGGGGGATGGCTTCATGCTGCAAACCCTGCACCGCTTCACAAAACGCAACTTACCCATCTACGGTATGAACTGCGGCACTGTCGGTTTTCTCATGAACCGCTTTTGCGTAGAGCATCTGGCGGAACGGCTGGTCGCCGCCAAACCAAACATTCTGCGCCCCTTGCGGATGTTTGTGCAAACCGTGGATGGCAAGCAACATCAGGCTCTCGGCATTAATGAGGTCTCGTTGCACCGCCAGGTTCGGCAAGCGGCAAAAATTCGTGTGGTCATTGACCACGTGGTTCGCCTGCAAGAACTGGTCTGCGATGGTGTACTGGTCGCAACACCTGCGGGCAGCACCGCCTACAACCTCTCGGCCAATGGCCCCATTCTGCCTATGGGTTCATCCATGCTCACCCTCACCCCCATCAGCCCATTCCGCCCGCGTCACTGGCGGGGGGCTATTCTGCCGGATAACGTCACCATGCATTTCGATGTAATTGACCCGGAACACCGCCCGGTCAGTGCTGTCGCCGACTTTACGGAAATCCGCAATGTCGCAGCCGTGGAAGTGGGAGTGGATTCCCGCCGCCAGATGACCCTGCTGTTTGATCTGGAACATAATCTGGAAGAGCGGATTCTGAAGGAACAATTCATGGGTTCCCACACGAATTAACGGTACCCCAGATCCTTCTTTAACAACAGTGGCACTTTGGTTTTATCTTTCGCCAGTTTGTAGCGATAGATTTGCAGGTTTTCCAGTACGCGCTGTACGTAATTACGCGTTTCGGAAAGGGGCAATTCCTCTACCCACAAAACAGGATCTATCTCCCCCTCGCTGGGGTCACCAAAGCGTTTCACATATTGCCGAATACGCCCCGCCCCCGCATTATAGGACGCCACCGCCAGCATCGCATTGCCATCCCACCCCTGAATCAGATTGTACAGATAGGTAGAACCTAATTGCAAATTATAGGTCGGGGTATGGGTGAGTGCCCGCAAATCATAGCCCATGCCCAGTTTTTTGGCGGTTTCCTTGGCCGTGGAGGGCAAAAGCTGCATCAGACCCAACGCTCCCGCGCCACTACGTGCTTCTGGCCAAAACTCGCTCTCTTGTCGGGTAATCGCCATGCTCATCGCCAGTTCCAGCGGCTTTTTGGGAGGGAAACTAATGACCGGATACCCGCTGTCCACCAACAAAATATCCTCTTTCACCGCTTCCTTGGCGGCTTTGACCCCTAAATGCAGGTTGTTCAGTTTCTGTCCCAGCTTACCAGCCATTGCCCGGCGCTTGGGCGTGGTTTCATAGGTCGCCATGTGGATGACAAACTGCTTTTCCAGCCATTTTTCACCAATCCGGTGCAGCATCAACACGGTTTGCGGCAACTCTTCCTTCAGGTAGGCTGCAAAATCATCCCGCGTCACCTCCGGGTCTTCCGGCACCACTACATTCGCATAGGGATTTAGTTCCAGTTGTGCTAACTGGCCATAAAAGGTGTAACTGTAATGCGCAGCAATGCCATACCATTTACGGCCAATATCCTTGTTGCCATTAGCCATGGCTGCCCGCCCCGCCCAATACGCCCCCCGTGATTTACTGATGGGATATTGCGTACCATGGTAGAGCTGGTAAAAATGTTCATACGCTTCACCGGGCTTTTTCATATGCACTAAAGACAACCAGCCCGCCAGCCATGCCGCCTCTGCCAACCCGATGCCGGATGTCTGGCCATGGTTCTGGCTCAAAATATACGCGTGCTTATAATATTTATAACTTGCCAACTCCCGTATCAAACGGTTGCGCACCGCCCACCATGCTTCTGGATAGGGCAGTTTTTTCGGCGCAATCAGCAATATTTCCTGCACACCTTCAAAATCTCTGCGGTTGGCGCGCCAGCGCATCCGCTCGAACAACAAACCCGGATCCAACTTCAGCTTTGAGGGTATTTTCTTTAGCTTGCCTTCCACTCCACGTTGGCCTTGCGCCAGCATCATCCGTGTTTCAAACAGCAGTTGGTGATCCGCATCCACCAGATGGAACAGGCTTTTTGCCGCTGTGAAGCGATATTTCCACATCAGAGAATCAATATGGGCAATATGGTCTTCTGTTTTCAGATATTGCTTATATTTCAACAGATAATCCCGGTGCTGACTTCTGTCCACCAGACCGGATCGCCAAATATCCCGAATAATCTCTACCGCTTTGGGGTCATCCGCCTTGCCCGATAACCGTTGATACGCCTCTACCAGCTTCATTTTACCATCCCGCGTATCCGGCGGGTATTTCGTAAACCAGTCAATCACCTCTTTTGCCGGGGTACTATCATCCATCGCAGCTTCTGCGCGCCGGCGCACGCTACGGTGATCCGGCCATGCCGGGTTATCTAACAAGAACTGTTTAATCTCGCCAAAACTGGCATCTGCTCCATTATTGCGCAAATACATCCAATAGACCAGTTTTTGGGTCGCCCGGTCACCACTGCGACGCGCCAGCGCAATGGCATCTTTCCATTGGCCGCCCTGCCCCAGCCGGAAAGCTTTTGCCAGCGTATCTTCTGCTTCTGCAGGAAAAGACCATGCGGCGCAGCACACCAGCCACGCCAATCCCAGGCTGCTCAGGACATTTTTCCATCTCTTCTGGCGGCTGGACTTTCGCTGTTTCATACACTAAGTTCAAAAACCCAATTTCATTGCGGCAGCAGGTATGCAACAACCATGCCCGCGCACTATGCCGATAAACCCATCCACCTGTCGAGGGGAAAGATGTCACTGGCTCAAAAAGAATGTGTCCCTTGTCGCGGCGATGCAACAGTCCTCAACCGCGAAGAGGCTGAAACCCTGCTCAAGCAGATTTCAGGCTGGGAATTATCGGACGATGCCCGCTGGATCACCCGCAACTATACGTTCAAAAACTTCAAAACCACCCTCGCCTTTGTCAACCGCGTGGGAGAGGTGGCGGAAACGGTTGGTCACCATCCGGATATTTATTTCACCTGGGGCAAATGCCGCATTTCCATTCAAACCCATAAAATCAACGGCCTGCATGAGAGCGATTTCATTCTGGCGGCGAAAATTGATACTGTGCTGGAGGCGTAAACCATGGAAAAGTTGCTGGGCATGCGCGGGGTTCTCACCGCACTTATTACCCCAATGAACGATACCGCCGAAGGCAAAGGACTGGATGAACAAGCCTATCAGGATTTAGTGAACTGGCAGATTGAACAAGGCATCCACGGGCTGGTACCCACCGGCACCACGGGAGAATCCGCCACTATCTCCCATGCGGAACACCGCCGCCTGATTGAACTGTGCGTTGAAGCCGCCGCTGGCCGTGTACCCGTCGTTGCGGGGGCTGGTTCTAACTCCACAGACGAAGCCATTGACCTCACCCGCCACGCCAAGCAAGCCGGTGCGGATGCTGTGCTGCTGGTCACCCCTTACTATAACAAACCCACCCATGAGGGGTTATACCAGCATTTCCGCGCCATTCATGATGCCGCTGAAATTCCCATCATTCTCTATAATATTCCCGCCCGCGCTGTCATTAACATGAGCGATGGGCTGATCGCCCGACTAGCACAATTGCCACGCATTATCGGCCTGAAAGATGCCACCGGGGACCTCGCCCGCGTCAGCACCTTACGCCAATTGGTGGGGGATAGCTTCCTGCAATTCTCTGGTGAAGACATGACCGCTCTGGCCTTCAATGCGCAAGGTGGCCATGGCTGTATCTCGGTCACCTCCAACATTGCCCCCAAGCTGGTATCCGATATGCAGAACGCATGGTTCAGCGGCAATTTTGCGGAGGCCATTCGCCTGCAAGACCAACTGGTACCGCTGCATGATGCCCTGTTTATGGAAACCAACCCCACCCCAGCCAAATACGCCCTAAGCCTGCTGCGTGGCTACGACCCCAAACCCCGCCTGCCGCTGGTGCTACCCGCCCAGGCCACGCAAGACCGCCTGCGTAAAGTGCTGCAGGATCTGGATTTGTTGTAAATAACCCTATAAATCTAAAGGACTGGCTTACTTGTAACGAGAATATATAGCAAAACACTCGAGACTAGTAACAATGCCTGAACTCAAGCAACTGGAAACAACGCACGTATAGCCTTTTCTGTTAGCTGAAACATGCAATCAGGAGAATCATTTCGCCCACTCAGATAACGTATGTACCCGTGCTCAATCCCGCGTCTTAGGTTGCCTGCATCCAAATAGTTATCGTCGGCACCAAATACCCGAACCTTACGATAGAACGGCCTACAACCAACCGCCTCTCGAATATCATTTATAAAGCAAGTATCTCGTTCAGAAAATTTACCCTTACAGCTGTTGTAGCTGCTAACGTCCACCGCTGTGTCGCACCTCTTGCTAAACATGCTCCTATTGTTTTTATCACTATGATAACTCGGATGCACCTCAAAAGGAGCGCCTTCTCCCGCATCCAGTGCCAATAAATAATATTTCACTGTGCTGTCCTTTTTATTATTGACCCTAAATACACACTCTCACTCAAACTGCCGCCGTCTCTCCAATTCATGGCGTGCCGCTACATCCAGAAAAGCAGACCGATTGCTTGCCACACGATCAATCGCTTCCAGTAATCCGCTATCCAGCACCACATTGACCCGTGCTGGCTTACCGGGAATAATACTACGCACAAAAATAAACGCCACCGCTCCTTCTGCCATGTCGCTGTGCTTTGCCTCTTCCAAAGACATCGGGCTTGGAATAGCCTCGCCATCCTCACGTAGCCCTTGAATATGCAAGGCCAGCGCCTCTTCTGCCATGTGTTGCAGTTCATCGGGTGTGCTACCCATACTGATACAGCCCGGAAAATCAGGAAAACAAACCCCATAATCCGATGCATCATCTTTATGCACAATCCCCACAAAACTTGCCATATGCGCCTCTACTCCAACCCAGCCTGCCTCAAAATACTTTTACACGTACCTAAAGGCAGGTCTTTTTTAGGATGCGGAACCGTCACCCGCCCTGCTTTCACAGGATGTCTAAATTGGTGATGACTGCCCTTCACAGCAACCAACTCCCAACCATCTTGTTTCAAGCGTTTGAGCAAATCACGACTATTCATATGTGTAATTATTACACACCAAATGCGAATTTTCAAGTATCGTGGCACGGCGCTTCCTAAGCCACGGCCTTCAGCCCGCCACCAAAGGTAATCCCCTCCTGATCGGCAGAGATGCTTACCGTATCGTGATCCCGCACCCGGCCTTCCAACAGCATGTTGGCCAGCGGGTTTTGAATGGTACGCTGAATCACTCGCTTCAATGGCCGTGCGCCATACATCGGGTCAAAGCCTGCTTCGGCCAGCCATTGCCGCGCTTTTTCATCCACTTCCAGCCGGATATGCCGATCCTGCAAAAACCGCTCCAGACGCAACAGTTGAATATCCACAATATGTCCCATATCGCTGCGGGTTAGGTGATGGAACAGCAATATATCATCCAACCGATTGAGGAACTCTGGCCGGAAGGCGCTGCGCACCACCTGCATCACCTTATCCCGAATCGCAGCGGAAAGTTCGCCTTCCTTCTGCTCTGCCAGATACTCCGCCCCCAAATTGGACGTCAGGATGATGATAGTATTGCGGAAATCCACCGTCTTACCGTGGCTATCGGTCAGGCGGCCTTCATCCAGCACTTGTAGCAGCAGGTTGAAAACATCCGGGTGGGCTTTTTCCACCTCATCAAACAATACCACCTGATACGGCCTGCGGCGCACAGCCTCGGTCAGCACCCCCCCTTCCTCATACCCCACATAGCCGGGAGGCGCTCCAATCAGGCGTGCTACCGCATGCTTTTCCATATATTCAGACATATCCACCCGCAGCAAGGCCTGCGCATCATCAAACAAAAACTGCGCCAGAGCCTTACACAACTCGGTTTTTCCAACCCCTGTTGGCCCAAGAAAGAGGAAGGAACCGATAGGCCGCTCCTGATCCTGAATCCCCGCCCGCGCGCGGCGCACTGCTTCCGATACCGCCTGCACCGCCTCGCGCTGACCAATCACACGCTCGCCCAGCACTTTTTCCATACGCAACAGCTTATCACGTTCGCCTTCCAGCATTTTATCCACCGGAATCCCCGTCCAGCGGGAAACCACCGCCGCAATATCCTCATCACTAATCGCTTCGCGCAGCATGGTGCCCTGCTCGCCGTCTCCCGCTTCTGCTTCCGCAATTTGCCTTTCCAGGGTTGGAATCACGCCATAGGTCAATTCACCCGCACGCGCCAGATCACCCCGGCGTTGCACCTGCTCCAACTCCTGACGCGCCTGTTCCAGTTGCACTTTCAGGTCTTTAGCCGCATTCAGCTTGGCTTTTTCTGCCTTCCACTGCTCGGTCAGGCTTTCGGCTTGCCGCTCCAGCTCTTTCAATTCACCTTCCAGCTTGCCCAAGCGTTCCTGCGAGACACTGTCTTTTTCTTTTTTCAGTGCTTCCCGCTCAATTTTCAACTGAATGATTTTGCGGTCCAGTTCATCAATCGCCTCTGGTTTGCTATCCACCTGCATACGCAGACGGCTGGCCGCCTCATCCACCAGATCAATCGCTTTATCCGGTAAAAAGCGATCCGTAATATAGCGGTGGCTTAAGCTCGCCGCCGCCACCAAGGCATTATCCTGAATGCGCACCCCGTGGTGCAACTCGTATTTCTCTTTCAACCCACGCAGAATGGATACCGTATCTTCTACCGTTGGCTCTGTGACGAACACCGGTTGAAAACGTCGTGCCAATGCCGCGTCTTTTTCAATATATTTGCGATATTCATCCAGCGTGGTGGCACCAATACAATGCAGCTCACCGCGTGCCAGTGCAGGCTTTAACAGGTTGGATGCATCCATGGAGCCTTCAGCCTTGCCCGCACCTACCAGCGTGTGCAATTCATCAATGAACAGCACAATCTCACCTCCGGCGGATTCTACTTCCTGCAACACAGCTTTCAGGCGTTCCTCAAACTCTCCCCGAAACTTCGCTCCCGCCACCAGCGCCCCTAAATCTAAGGTCAGCAGCTTTTTACGCTTCAGGTTTTCCGGTACATCACCACCGACAATTCGCTGTGCAAGCCCTTCCACAATGGCGGTT
Organism: uncultured Rickettsiales bacterium; assembly: GCA_964538615.1. Classification (GTDB taxonomy): domain Bacteria; phylum Pseudomonadota; class Alphaproteobacteria; order Rickettsiales; family RI-342; genus CAZIGK01. The sequence continues at coordinate 63,678 of CAZIGK010000009.1, forward strand.
TTCCCAACCCCCGGCTCCCCAATCAGCACGGGGTTATTTTTCGTGCGGCGTGAAAGCACCTGCATGGTACGCCGAATCTCCTCATCCCGTCCAATCACCGGATCCAGCTTGCCCTCTGCCGCCAATGCCGTCAGATCCTTGGCAAAACGCTGCAATGACTCATAATTATCTTCCGCACTGGCACTATTGGCCGTGCGCCCGGCACGCATCTCTTTAATGGCCGTATTCAGGGCTTGTGGCTGTACATTCGCAGCCTGCAACAGGCGTCCGGCATCTGTATCCACAGCTAACGCCAGTGCCAGCAACAGCATTTCGGTGGTAACAAACTTGTCCCCCGCTTTATCTGCCACATCTTCTGCGCTTACCAGCAGCTTGGCCATGGGTTTGGTCAGTTGCAGTCCACTCCCACCGCCAGATACCTTAGGGATTTTCCGCATCGCCTGTTCCACGCTGGCACGCACGGTAACAACATCCCCTCCGGCCTGCTCAATCAGGCGGGCGGCCATACCCTGCTCATCATCCAGCAAAGCTTTCAACAAATGCTCCGGCACCCACTGCTGATGGTCTTCCCGCGTGGCAATGGTTTGTGCCGCCTGCAAAAAGCCCTTGGCGCGATCGGTGTAGCGTTCCAGATTCATACAATCCCCTCACATAGTCAACTGATGTGGCACGGTCGAGTTTCAATGTTCCCTTGAGAACCTATATGATATGTAGGTACAAATAGAAGGTTTCACAAGATTTGCGGGTATCATGATTTTTTTCCGTGATGTTTATCACTCGTTGCTCCACCTGTTATTCTGCGGTTGGCTGTTACTGTTCAGCCTGCCTGCCCATGCAGCTGCACCCCCGCTACATGCCTGGTACAGCATCCATTGGAGCGGCCTGCATATTGCGGATCTGGTCATCAGCCTGCAACAGGATGACAAACACTACACTCTGCAAACCCTAACCGAAAGCCGGGGGTTGGTCTGGACCATTAGCCGCTATTATAATTACACGACAGTACAGGGGGATATGAACAAGCACACCCCCATTCCCCGCCAGTTCAGCAGTCATTTTCAGGTACGCAAAGACACCCGGCATATCGCCATGCGCTGGAGCGCAGAAGGCACGCCATTGGAACTCACCTCTACCCCGCCGGAAAAACGCTGGAAACGGCCAGAAGTCCCCATCTCTATGCGTACCGGTGCGTTGGATGCCCAATCCATGGGACTGGCGTTGCTGAACCAGTGGCTACACGCCCGCCCAAACCTGCCTCATCATCAAAACATGACCATGTTCGATGGCAGGCGCCTGTCTGATATGCGCATGGAATTTCAGCCTGCCGCACCTCTCTCCCTCAACCAGCGACCCACCCCCGGTCTGTACACAGCCTTGCGTATCCGGCGGCTGGCATTAGCAGGCTATACAGACAATGAACTGGAACGACAAAAAAAAGAAGAGCCGGTGTTTGTTCTCTACCTGCCTGTGGCGGCGCAAACGCTGGCAGATGCAGCTCCACCCTACCTGACCGCCAAAGCACCGGTCGGCAAAGCTATCGGGTTGCTGGAACGCCTGTGCGCTACGCAGGCGGAGTGCCTGCAACTGGCCGATATTGCCCCCCCGAAGGAACACCAGAAGATCCTGCCCTAAATGCCCTGAAGATTCAGGCCATAAGACATCATCGTGTTTCTGAAAATATCACCTGAGTTCAATCACCCTTGAGTCGGGAATAGGGCGGAGATGCTGGATTGCGGAAACCGGAAGCGCCAATGCACCCAACGCACATCAAGGCCGGACGCGAAACCAGCATGTGCCGTCCGCAGTTCATGGAATGTTCGACGATTATGGCGCCTAAAACAGGCTACCTTCCGGCACATCATCCTCTTTCGGCTTATTGACCGAACCTTTGGGCCGACCACGGCGACGCGGAGCTACCTCTACATCCCCCTCTTCCAGTGTCACACTCGGACGGCTAACCGGCTTCGCCGGAGCCACAGGCTCTCCGCCTCCGGTAATGAAGGATGGTAACGGCAGGCTTTCATCCGCTTCCTGTTGCTTACGGAAACGCTCCCGACGGGATTCATCACGCTGGCGGCGCATCTCAGCAGTCTTTTCCTCATCATCCGAAGGGCGGGCTGTCACGACCGGTTTCTTCTGGGGAGCGGCCTCTCTGCCATCCTCGTCAGCATCGTCGGCTTCCTCTCCTTCAAACTCATCACCCTCATCACCTTCGTCACCATCCGCCATGTCTGTTGCGCGGTTTGCTTCATCGGCTTCCTGCTGCTGTCGATCCTGCTCTTCAAAATACAGCACAATACGGGCATAATGCTCTGCATGTTGGAAACACCATTCCGCACGGATACGATCCCCCTGCATCTGGGCTTCCTGTGCCATACTCAAATACTTATCGCGCCCCTGCAATGCCTGCTGGCGGGTTTTTCCCTCATACACATTGCTCTGCTTTTGAGGACGACGGCGAAAATTGCGGTTAAAACGCTTCCCACCCTGATTGTTATTTTGAAACTGCCCACGTTGGTTTTGGTTATTGTACATTTTTTTACGGCGCATAGGCTCGCATCTTTCCGTCTATCAATAGGTTACAGGGTACACGTCACACACAATAGCCGCTTCAACGCTACCTTGTGCTTGAATCGGCAATTAGGGGGCTTTAAACGCACATACACGCACGATGCCGCGCAAGTCATTCCACTGGCCAAGCTGTTGCCACCCTTGCTGTTGGAATATAGACACAACTTGCGCCGCTTGTCCATCGCCAACTTCAACAAAACAGGCAGATTGTGGTTTTAACCAGTCTTTTGCGGCATATGCCAGATGTTGATAGGCCGCAAACCCGGCATTGGCAGCAAATAATGCACAGGCAGGTTCATAAGCGCGAACGCTGGCAGGTAAACTGGCCACACTCTCTGGATCAATATAAGGCGGGTTACTGACTAACAGATCAAATGTTTCACCCTGTTTCAGGTGACTGCCCCAGTCGGAATGCCGCCATTCCACCCTGTGCTGCATCCCCAGAGCGTCTGCATTATACTCTGCCACGGCCAGTGCCTCGACACTAATATCACAGCCCAGCCCTTTTGCTTGCGGCCATTCTTGCAATAAACTTAATAGGATACAACCTGTTCCCACCCCCATTTCCAGCACATGTGCCGGAGCATGTCTGCCAAAATAGCCTATGGCGGCTTCCACCAGCGTTTCCGTGTCTGGCCGTGGAATCAGGGTGGCAGGCGTGACACGGAAACTCTCTTTCCAAAAATCTTTCACTCCTGTGATGTAGGCGATTGGCTCCTGCCGCTCACGCCGTTGCAAGGCCGCCTCCAACGCATCACACTGTAAAGCGGTGAGAGTTTCCCCCTGTCGCATCAACAAGGCCGTCCGGCTAAGACCTGTGACCCATTGCAACAGGACATCTACATCCAGTTCCGGGGTATCCATGCCCGCCTTCTTTAACCGGTCAACAGCATGCCGTTTGGTGTCTGCCAGCGTCACAACAGGTTAATCCTGCACATCCTGCAAGCGTTGCGCCTGATCTTCCGCAATCAGCGCATCCACCACTTCACCCAAGCCTTCCCCATTCATAATTTCCTCAATTTTATACAGGGTGAGGTTAATACGGTGATCCGTCACCCGCCCCTGCGGGAAGTTATAGGTCCGAATCCTCTCGGAGCGGTCTCCGCTTCCCACCTGCGATTTACGGTTGGCAGAACGCTCTTTGTCTTTTCTCTCTCGCTCAATATCATACAAGCGCGAGCGCAAAACTTTCATGGCTTTCGCTTTGTTTTTATGCTGCGATTTTTCATCCTGCTGAATCACAATCAATCCTGTCGGCAGGTGCGTAATCCGTACCGCCGAGTCCGTTGTATTCACCGATTGACCGCCCGGTCCACTAGCGCGAAACACATCTATGCGCAGGTCTTTTTCATCAATATGAATATCCACTTCTTCCGCTTCCGGCAAAACAGCCACCGTTGCGGCAGAGGTATGAATCCGCCCACCGGATTCTGTCACCGGCACCCGCTGTACACGATGCACGCCGGATTCAAACTTCAGCTTGGCAAACACACCACGCCCGGTCACGGTGGCGGTCGCTTCCTTGCAGCCCCCCACATCGCTTTCAGAGTACGACATCACCTCAAACCGCCAGCCACGCCCTTCCGCGTACCGCTGATACATACGGAACAATTCTCCCGCAAACAATGCTGCTTCTTCGCCACCCGTTCCGGCTCGCACCTCCAGAATGGCGTTTTTCTCATCGGCCTCATCTTTCGGTAACAGCGCCAGACGCACCGCCAGTTCCAAATCTGGTAGCTGGTCTTTCAGTTCACGCAATTCCTCTTCTGCCAGTTCGCGCATCTCCGCATCCAGCGAGGCATCTTTCAGCATGGCTTCCGCATCGCTGTAGGCTTTTTTCGCACCCAGATACGCCTCTACCTGTGGCATCACCTCATTGAGTTCCGCCAACTCCTTGGAGGTTTTCTGAAACGCCTCCGAGCTTAAATCCGGGCTGGCCAGCACATGCTGCAATTCATCATGCCGACGCCGGATACCCAGCAATTTACCTTCAATCGTCATAGAAACCGTCACTCTGCCTGCGTTGCCCGTAATCGTGTTGCCACATCCGCTGGGGCAACCATACAATGCTCCCCTGCTTTCAAATCGCGTAGCTGTACCACACCTTGTGCCAATTCGTCACTGCCAACAATCACTGCGGCGTAACATCCGGCTTTATCGGCACGCATCAGGCGTTTTTTCATGTTACCGCTATAGTCCAGTTGCACCACCAATCCGGCTTGCCGCAGGGTCGCTGCCAGCTTGAACGCTTCCATCGCCTCGGCCTCCCCAACCGGAATCACCGCCACTGCTGCCGATGCCGCCACTTGTTGCTTCAGTACCTCTTCCAGCAGCAGTTCCAGCCGTTCCAAACCACAACCCCAGCCGACCGCTGGCACATCCGGCCCACCCATGCTTTTCACCAGCGCATCATAACGCCCTCCCGCCAGCACTGTGCCTTGTGATCCCAGAACATCGGTCACAAATTCAAACGCCGTGTGAGAATAATAGTCCATTCCGCGCACCAGCCGCGGGTTCACAACATAGGGAATGCCCAACGCTTCCAACCCGGCTTTCACCTCGGCAAAAAACTGTTGGGATGCCTCGTTCAAATATTCCCCAAATTGTGGCGCACCTGCCACCAGGGCTTTATCCCCCGCATCTTTGGAATCCAAAATCCGCAGCGGATTACGCTGCAAGCGCAGTTGACTATCCTCCGACAGGGCATCCTGATGCGTAGTGAAATAGCCCACCAATGCTTCCCGATAAGCCGTGCGGCTTTCCGCATCCCCCAGAGAATTGATCTCCAGCGTCACATAAGGTGCCAACCCCAAGGCCTGCAACAGGTGATACCCCAGCGCGATGACCTCAGCATCCGCCAGCGGGTTTGACAATCCCAAATATTCCACATCTAACTGGTGAAACTGCCGCAGCCGTCCTTTTTGTGGCCGTTCATACCGAAAAATAGGCCCGGTCGCAAACAGCTTCAGCGGCAAATGCTGGCTCAACCCGCCGGATATAAGCGCACGCGCAATACCAGCAGTAAACTCTGGCCGCAGTGTAATACTCTCCCCACCACGGTCATCAAATGTATACATTTCCTTCATTACAATATCAGATGCATCGCCTAACGTCCGGGCAAAGACCTCTGTGAATTCAAAAATAGGCGTCGCAATTTCACCACAGCCATAACGTGCGGTTACCTCCCGCGCCATTGCCAGAATATGATTACGCAGTCGGTGCTGCTCCGGCAGGCAATCATGGGTGCCGCGCACAGGTTGCAGGTTTTTACTCATCTTATTGGTTCTCCAGCCATGTTAGGGGTGGGTTGGGGGCAACGGGCACCGTTTCAGGTGCCGTCTCAGACACAGGTTTCTGTATGGTTTTTGGCGCAGGCTTTTGCACAGGCGCACGCACGGGTTCAGGCACCACTTGCGGTGTCACTTGCGGTGTCGCCTTAACAGCAGGTGCGCTGTTTGACGAAGCAGGAACGGCCACAGAAGGCATTTCTGTTTCCGGCATCGGCTCTGGTATCAGTTCATCCAGCATGACCTTCCAGACATACCCCCCCTGACCATCCGCCGGAGCCGGTAACGATACGATAGCTCCGGCATGATACAACCGCAACCCATCTGCCACCATATGTGTTACTTGCACCCCCGCCTGTAGGGGTAACAAATAGCGTGTACCTGCTTTCGTGAATCCATCCATCCAATAGACGCCATCGTTGTGTGTGGCTTGCAGGCTGAGCCAGCCATCTTTTTGCACTTCCAGCACAAACGCGTCTGGCACGGCGGCACTCAGCGCCTCGGTGCTTGCCACCACCTGACAGCGTTGTTGCCCCTGCCCATGCCACCAGTCCCGATAACACACCTTGCCCGGTGCCGGAGATATGACCACACCGCCTTCCTCTTCCACCACCAACCGTGGCGCATAGATAGCAGGCTCCGGCGTGGCATGGTAAAAACCGAACCACAACAGCAGATAGATCATGGCACAGAGCAGCATGATACCGCGCCCCGGCCTTCCACCGTGGCTGACGGGCACCACTGCCGCAAACCAGTTTAAGTTTTTGTGCTGCCCTTTTTGTTCCAGTGCAAACCGATCCAGCACATAGGCTAAATCCAGCTTCAAAAACTGTGCATAAATGCGCAAATACCCCAAGGTATACGAGCCACCCGGCAATTCGTCAAACCGATCCAGCTCCATCGCCTGCACCTGCTGCGGTGTCAGTTTGGTCTGTTCGGTCACATCCTGTAGGGTATAGCCCAACTGGAAGCGGGTTTGCCGCAACATACCCCCTACTGTTTCCTGCGCTTCATGATGCTGCATGCACAGCGCTCCATCCACGGTCACGGGCATATTCCTGCAAACTATGGCGGTTCAGACGCCCTTGTGCGGCTGCCTGCTTCACAAACTCCCGCACTTCTCCTACATGCACATGCCGGATAAACTGCCGCAAACCCGCGACCGCCGCAGGGGTGACCGATAGAGAAGATAACCCGCTGGCCAGCGCCAGCATCGCCCCTGCACGGTGGCTCACCATTTCTCCACAACAACTGACAGGCGTCGCATGCTGATGCATCACCTGCGCCACTTGCCCTAACAGCCGATACATGGCCGGATGCACCGGATCAAATCGGCCTTGCAACTGCGGGCTTTCCCGATCTGCCGCAAATAAAAACTGCATCAGGTCATTGGTTCCGATGGAAATAAAATCCGCAGCCTCGGCCAGTTCCGGCAATTGCCATAACAGGGATGGTATTTCCAGCATCGCACCCACGCTCACATGTGATGGGCGCATACGCCCTTTGCGGTCTGCACGCTCCAACTCTCGCTCCACCAGTTTGCGAAACTCCACAAACTCGCTGACATCCGCAATAAAAGGTGCCATCAAATGTAATTGCCGTCCACCCGTTGCCCAAATCAGGGCGCGTAGCTGACGCAACAAAATAGCGGGTCTGTCCAGCGCAATCCGAATCCCCCGCCATCCCATGGCCGGGTTTGCTTCATTGGGGTGCTGAAAATAATACAGCGGTTTATCTCCACCAATATCAAAGGTACGGAACCACACGGGCTTCTGCCCCGCTGCATCCGCTACTTTTCGGTAGATTTCATATTGCGCTTCCACATTGGGAAAACTCTGACTGGCCAGATACGGTACTTCTGTGCGGTACAGCCCAATCCCTTCCGCACCACAACGGTTAATACGGGCGGCATCCATGGTTAGTCCGGCATTCATCATCACCGTGACCCGCACACCATCGGCAGTGTAGAGGGGAGAATCATCCACCACGACAGATAATTGCTGCTGCTGCGATTGATACGCCTGCCGTGCCATCTGCACCACCTCCTCAGGCGGACGCACAAAGACCTCCGCATGATCGGCATCCACCACCAACGCATCGCCTTCATGAATATAGCGGGTCGCTGCGGTCACATTGCCGATCACAGGGATATTCATGCTCCGCGCCACAATCGCCACATGCGAAGTCAGAGGGCTTTCTTCCAACACTACCCCGGCCAGCTTATTCACATCATAGGCCAATAATTCCGCCGGCCCCAAGGTACGCGCCACCAACACAGCATCATCCTGCAACTCACGCTGCCCGAAATGCAGCTTTTCGCCGTGCAGGGCGGAAATAAGTTGTCGGCTGACCTCCTGAATATCATGCGCACGATCCCGCAAATAGCGGCTACCGCCTTCATACAAACGGCTGCATAATTCATTCTGCACACGGCTGATGGCAGCCTCGGCGGTCAGACCTGTCTGAATCGCCTCGCGAATGCGCCGCTGCCAGCCTTCATCAAAGGCATACATGCGGTAGGTCTGCAATATCTCTAAAGACTCCCCTTCCAATGCATCATTACTCAGCAAAACATCCATTTGCTGTTGGAAAGATCCCAATGCCTGCTCCAGCCGTTGCAGCTCCTCGTGCGGGGTCTCCGCCACCACATGCGTAATATGCACCACCGGCACATGCAGGACAGCATGGCCATAGCGCATGCCCCCGGCCAGTCCAATGCCTTTCAGGTGACGCGCCTGCAATCCTTCGCCGCTGGCCTGCAATACTTCCGCATCCTGAATCACCCCGGCGTGCGCCAGCAGTTCTGCCAGCACCATCGCCACGGTTTGCAGCACTTCCATCGCTTCCGGGGCCAGAAACGTGCGCAGACGGTGCTGCACCACCAGCACGCCAATCACATTGCCTTCTTTCAGAATCGGCACCCCGGCGAAGCTATGAAACCGCTCCTCTCCGGTTTCACGTAAAAACACAAACGAAGGGTGACGTTCTGCATCCGCCAGGTTCAACGGACGGGCATGGGCAGCAATATCCCCCACCAATCCCTGCCCAATACGCAAGGACGCATGGTGCACTGCTTCCCGGTTCAAGCCTTCACTGGCGTAAAGTTCCAGAATATCGGCATTGCGCAGTAAGTATACAGAACACACATCGCTCTGTAATCCACGTGCAATCGTGACGACCAGTTGATCCAGCTTTTCCTGCACCGGCAGACGGGCTGACATTCCATCCCGAATCTGACGCAGCAACTGCAACGATGAAACTGCCGCCGTTTGCGTATCCTGCCCGATTGGAATCCCTGACACCCTCTGCTCCCTTTACCCGCGCCCGGCAGGGTTTGTTTCCTGCCAGAACTTGCCGTACCATGCCGGCATTTTCAGCGTCAATGCCGCGCTAAAAATGCCACAGCCTGCTCTACCACCTCGTCCAGAATCTCTTGCACGGGCTGAATTTTGGTGACCATGCCGACACTCTGCCCCGCCATAACCGAACCATTGGTCACATCCCCCTCAATCACCGCACGGCGTAGCGCACCTGCCCAAAAATGCTCAATTTCAAGCTGTGCGGCTTCCTTATCCAATTCGCCTGTACGGTATTTCTCCGCCACTGCATGCTGGTGGGCATTAAATGCTTTGGTACCTTCATTGGCCAATGCCCGCACCGGAATCACAGGAAAGTCATCATATAACTGGCTGGAAATCACGGCATCCCGCGCACTGGCGCGAATGAACGCCTGCTTGAATTGTGCATGCGCAATAGACTCCTCCGCGCAGACAAAACGGGTGCCCATCTGACACCCTGCGGCTCCCATTTCCAAATAGCCCACCATGGCTTCCCCACGGGCCAGGCCACCGGCCACAAACACGGGCACTTCCTGAATATTGGGCAAAATCTCCTGCGCCAGCACAGAAAGGGAAACCGGCCCAATATGCCCACCAGCTTCCATCCCCTCAATCACAATGGCATCCACACCCATTTTCACCAAACGCCTGGCCATGCTAAGCGCGGGGGCAAAACACATCACCTTCGCGCCGGTAGCATGCACCGCATCCACCACGGATTGTTTCGGCAAATTACCCGCCAACACCACATGGGTCACCTGCTCTTCGCCACATACCGCAATCATCTGCATAATTTGCGGGTGCATCAAAATCAGGTTCACCCCAAAAGGCTTATCTGTCAGGGCTTGGGTCGCCTGAATCTCCGCCCGCAGCATGTCCGGAGACATAGAACCACTGGCCAGCACACCAAAACCGCCCGCATTGGAAATCGCAGAAACCAGATGCCGCTCCGATACCCACGACATCGCCCCCCCCAGAATCGCCAGTTCTGTACCCAGAAATGTTTTTCCCCGGCTCCACAGGCTCTCCAGCCGTTCTCTTCCTCCCGCTAACGTGTGTGTTGCGGCATTCATGCGACCTTCACCCCCGCATTCAATGGCGCTTCTTCCACTGCATCCAGCCCATAAGCCGTGTGCAGGGCGCGCAAAGCCAGTTCGGTATATTCACTATCAATCAGGACGGATATTTTAATTTCCGATGTGGTAATCACCAGAATATTAATCCCCTTACCAGCCAGCGTCTGGAACATCTCCTGCGCAATACCTGCGTGGCTGCGCATGCCCACCCCAATCACCGAGACTTTGCTCACATCACTGCTGGAGGTTATTTTACGGTACTGAATTTTTCCACGCTGTTCATCCAGCAGGCGTTTCGCTTTATCCAAATCCGATTTAGACACCGTAAAGGTCATGTCCGTTTCCTGCCCGTCATCGGAAATATTCTGGATAATCATATCCACATTAATTTCCGCATCTGCCAGAGGCCCAAAAATCGCCGCGGCAATACCGGGAGTATTGGGCACTTTAAACAGGGTCACTTTTGCTTCATCCCGGCTATAGGTAATACCGGTTACCAAACGACGTTCCAACACTTCCTCCTCATCAACAATCAATGTTCCGGGAATTTCTTCCAAACTATCCGCAAAACTGGAAAGCACCTGCACGCGCACTTTGTGCTTCATGGCCATTTCTACCGACCGGGTTTGCAGCACTTTCGCCCCCAGCGATGCCATTTCCAGCATCTCCTCATAGGCTACCTTTTTGAGTTTACGTGCTTTTTGTACAATGCGTGGATCACTGGTGTACACCCCGTCCACGTCCGTATAAATATCACAGCGGTCTGCTTGCAGTGCCGCGGCAATCGCCACAGCCGTTGTATCAGAGCCGCCACGCCCCAGCGTGGCAATACGCCCCTGCTCATTGACCCCCTGAAATCCCGCAATCACCGAGACAACGCCCTGCGCCAGAGATTCCTGCAGCCGTTTGACACCAATATCTTCAATACGCGCCTTACCATGAGCATCATCGGTACACAGCGGCACCTGCCACCCCTGCCAGGAACGTGCCGGCACGCCAATTTCCCGCAGCGCCAGCGCCAATAGTCCGGAGGTCACCTGCTCACCGGAAGCAACCACCGCGTCATATTCCGCCATCTCTTCGGCTTCCTGCATGGGGGAAAGCTCCCGCACCCAGTCTACCAACTGGTTCGTAGTCCCCGCCATGGCAGACACAATCACCGCCACCTGATGCCCGGCATCCACATCACGCTTCACCAGCTTCGCCACATGGCGAATCCTCTCGATATTCGCAACCGAGGTTCCACCAAATTTTTGTACAATCAGTGCCATAGCACCACCTGCCCTTTTATCACACGCATCAGCAGAGCAGCCGCACACGGCCTGCTACAAACCCTACCTACAGCGCACATCAATCACTACGTGCCCTGCATACGTTACTTTCATGCATTTGACAATGCCCTTGGCCGCATCAACCGCTGACACGCTCCACCACCACAACTCTGTCATGCTGCAAGCATGGCAGGGCATAACGTGCCTGTTCCACTTCCTGCATGTCCAGATCCACCACCAGCATCCCTGGCCTGTCGGCACCCGCATCTGCCAGCACACGCCCCATCGGATCAATCACCAGCGCATGACCATAAGTTTTTCGATGGCCGGGATGCTCGCCACACTGCGCCGGAGCCACCACATAACACCCATGCTCAATCGCACGGGCGCGCAACAGCGTATGCCAGTGCAACTCCCCCGTCACCCGGGCAAATGCCGCTGGCACCAGCATCATCTTTGCCCCTGCATGCGCCAGTGCGCGGTAGAGATACGCAAAGCGCACATCGTAACAGATGCTCACGCCGACACCGCCCCAGGGGGTCGCTACCAGTTTGGCCATATCGCCCGGCAGATAACGATCCGATTCCCGATACGGCCTGCCGTCCCCATGGCGGGTCATATCCGCATCAAACAAATGCACCTTATTATAGTGCGTCACCACATCACCTGCGGGGTTGATGATATATCCACGGTTATGTAGCTTCTCACTGCCCTGCACTGGCATGGCCAATGACCCGATACTGATCCAGATCGCCTGATCCTTGGCGGCTTGCCGCATGGTTTGTAGCACAGGATGCACAGCCTCCGGATAGGCTTTTTGCTTCAACGCTTCAAAATGCTCCTCCATGCAACCCGCATTTTCTGGAAAAGCTACCCAGTCACAGCCGCGGCTTTTCGCTTGCTCCACATCATGTAGCATGGCCTGACGGTTTAGTTCCATATCCGCTCCGCTATTCATTTGCACACAAGCCATACGCATTTTTTGCAACCCACCTACCATTTATAGTATCCTTTCCTTCATTTGCCGCATAACTGACCTTGGTGAATGCAGACTATTTTTGTCCTTATTTGACGCAAAATATAGAAACCACCCTCTCTTGATAACCGATTGTGGATAACGTGGACAAGTTTTTATCTTGTTGTTTTTTGTTTCATTCTGGCAACCACAACCCGTGGGTAAACGATAGGCTTTTTTCCCACCCCATACTACATATAGTATGCCTTACCTATTTTTAACACAATATTCAGCATATACCACTAGACACCCCCCCTCCCCCGTGCTACACTCCGTTCAACATGAAAGGTTGGTTTTTTCTCCATCCTTCCATCGCCAAGAGGCCTCACAAGAAAAAGATTTCTGGAGTACGGCATGACCGCTAAACGTTTTGATATCCGGCTGGACCATTCCCGCGATGCTAACCTATCCGATTTCGGCAAAGCGACTCTGCGCGATCGTTATTTGCTGGAAGGCGAAAGCTTTCAGGATATGTTTGCCCGCGTGGCCAGCAGCTATGCGGATGATGCCGCCCATGCCCAACGCCTGTATGATTACATGAGCCAGCAATGGTTCACCCCGGCTACCCCTATCCTCAGCAATGGCGGTGCGGGTCGTGGCTTGCCCATTTCCTGTTTCCTCAATGAATGTGAAGACAGTCTGGAAGGCATTGTTGACCTGTGGAACGAGAATGTATGGCTGGCTGCCCGCGGCGGGGGAATCGGCAGTTATTGGGGAAATTTGCGCTCCATTGGTGAGAAAGTACGTGGCGCGGGCAAAACCTCTGGCGTTGTACCGTTCATCTGCGTGATGGACTCCCTGACGCTGGCCATTTCCCAAGGCTCTTTGCGTCGTGGCAGTTCTGCTGTTTATATGCCGATTGACCATCCAGAAATTGAGGAATTTATTGATATTCGCCGCCCTACCGGTGGTGATCCCAACCGCAAAGCCCTGAATATCCACCATGCCGTGGTCATCTCCGATGCCTTTATGGAAGCCGTGGAGAAAGGTGGTGACTGGGATCTGAAATCCCCTAAATCACGTGAAACCATGCACACCATCAAGGCGCGTGACCTGTGGATTCGCCTGCTCACCGCCCGCATTGAGACGGGTGAGCCGTACATGTTGTTCATTGATAACGTTAACCGCGCCATCCCAGAGCATCACAAGCGCGCCGGACTAACGGTCAAAATGTCCAACCTCTGCAGCGAAATCACCCTGCCGACCGGCATTGACCACCATGGCCGCAACCGCACGGCAGTTTGTTGCCTGTCCTCCCTGAATCTGGAAACCTTCTTTGAATGGCGTAACGAAGACCATTTCATTGAAGATGTGATGCGCTTCCTTGATAACGTGTTACAAGACTTCATTGACCACGCACCGGACAGCATGTCCAAAGCCCGTTATTCCGCCATGCGGGAACGCAGTGTAGGGCTTGGGGTGATGGGTTTCCATTCCTTCCTGCAAGCGAACATGATTCCATTGGAATCGGTGATGGCCAAAGTCTGGAACAACAAAATGTTCGAGCATATCCGCAAGCAGGCGGATGCAGCCTCTATCAAGCTTGCTCACGAGCGTGGCCCCTGCCCGGATGCTGAAGAATTCGGCATTATGGAGCGTTTCTCCAACAAAATGGCCATTGCGCCCACTTCCATTTCTATCATCACCAATAACACCTCTCCCGGCATCGAACCCTACGCCGCCAACAGCTTCACCCAGAAAACGCTGACCGGTTCATTCACCGTGCGCAACCGTCATCTCCAGCAATTGCTGGAGCAAAAAGGCATGAACAATGATGATGTCTGGACCTCCATTACCAGCCACGAAGGGTCTGTACAGCAGTTGGATTTCCTGAGCGATGATGAAAAAGCCGTCTTCCGCACAGCACAGGAAATTGACCAACGCTGGGTCATTGAACTGGCAGCGGATCGCACCAAATTCATCTGTCAGGCACAATCCGTTAACCTGTTCCTGCCCGGCAATGTGCATAAAAAAGTGCTGCACCAACTGCACTTCGATGCATGGAAAAAAGGCATGAAAAGCCTGTACTACTGCCGTTCAACCTCCATGCAGCGGTCTGACAAGATTAGCCATGCCGTGGACAAGAACATCCAACTGGAAATGTCGCTCATGCAAAAGCGCAAACCACTGGAAGCCTACACGCCGGATATGGTACCGGCAGGCGGCAGCAATTATGAGGAATGCCTGGCTTGCCAGTGATGTGTGCCTGAGGGATATTCCCTCCGTCACAGGCAACCAGCCTCTACGCAACCGCGTGTAATGCATCTTAGGGGTCATCCCCCGTGCTTTACAGCGTTGCTTGACCAACCGTCGAGAGAGGGAGACCTGCGATGCAACAGTGTCATGTGGAGTTTGATTTTCGTTCCAACGAAATTGTCCGCAACCAGCACAAACGCTTGCTCACCGTTCAGGAACTGGATGAACAGGGCATGGTGTATGTGAAGGAGGAACGAACCCCCTACTTCCCGTTTGAACTGGAACGGGTAGACGCCACCAACATCGTACTACTGGGCCGACGCTATTAATTTCTGGGGGTAGCCCCCACACCCCGCTCCGGCGGGAGGCGGTTGCTTCCTATCCCCTCTACTCTGCTTCGGCGTGTGAAAGGGGTGCAACATCTATCTCTTCTGGCTGGTGCTTCCCTCATTCCACAGAATCAGGGCACCAGCCTTTTCTTCCCGGCACTCCCCACCGAGGGAACGCCATTCTACCATAAACGCAAAGGGGTCATACCATGCCGTTATTGAATGCCAAACCCGTCTACAAACCATTTGAATACCCATGGGCGTATGATGCATGGCTGATGCAGCAGCGTATCCACTGGCTACCGGAAGAAGTGCCACTGGGCGATGATGTGAAAGACTGGAAACACAGCATGACCCCGGAGGAAAAACACCTCCTTACCCAGATCTTCCGTTTCTTCACGCAGGCAGATATTGAAGTGAATAACTGCTACATGCGCCATTACTCCCGCGTGTTTCAACCGACCGAAGTGCAAATGATGCTCTCTGCCTTCTCCAATATGGAGACCATTCACGTGGCAGCCTATTCCCACCTGTTGGATACGCTGGGACTGCCGGAAACCGAATATATGGCTTTCATGAAATACAAAGAAATGAAAGACAAATACGACTACATGCAGCAGTTCAGCGTGGATAGCCACCGCGATATCGCCTTGACGCTGGCCGCCTTCGGCGCCTTCACGGAAGGGGTGCAACTTTTCGCCTCCTTCGCCATTCTCATGAACTTCCAACGCTTTGGCAAAATGAAAGGGATGGGACAAATTGTAACCTGGTCTGCGCGGGATGAAACCCTGCACAGCACCTCCATCATCCGCCTGTTCCGTGCCTTTGTTCAGGAACATCCGGAAATCCACGATGACCAACTGGTGGCAGCTATCACAAAAATCGCGCAGGATATTGTGGAACATGAAGATGCCTTTATTGATCTCGCCTTCGGCTTAGGGCCGGTACAAGGGCTGGAGCCGGAAGAAGTCAAACGCTATATCCGCTTCATCACAGATCGCCGCCTCTCCATGCTGGGCTTTAAATCCATCTACCATATCGAGAAAAACCCCCTGCCGTGGATGGATGAACTGCTGAACGGCGTGGAACACACCAACTTCTTTGAAAACCGTGTGACCGAATACACCAAAGCCGCCACGCAAGGTAACTGGGAAGATGTATTTGGTGGCGATGATTTGATTGCTGCGTAAATAGCAACGGGTCACCGCTTCTCGCTCTGGCGCTCTGCCACCACAGCGGATAATGCGGCGGTGACCTCGTCATCCTCTCCATTCGCATACCGGTAGAGCAGCCATTGCGCACTATCGTCATGCCGGATGTTATAGACCAGTTCTCCTGGCAACCAGCGACGATCAGCGACGATGGGGTGTCATTCCGGACACCCCCGATGCAACCACCGATACAATGCCGGCAAGACCAGCAACGTTAACAGTGTGGAAGACACAATACCTCCAATCACCACGGTTGCCAGCGGGCGCTGCACCTCTGCGCCGGCACCCACATTCAGCGCCATAGGCACAAAACCAAGCGATGCCACCAGTGCCGTCATCATAATTGGCCGCAGACGGGTCATAGCTCCTTGCTCAATGGCGGTATCCAGTGGCACTCCTTCACGTCGTAACTGTTGAATAAAGCTCACCATCACCACCCCGTTCAACACCGCCACCCCGGATAAGGCAATAAACCCCACACCGGCAGAAATAGACAAAGGAATCCCCCGCAGCCATAAAGCCAATACCCCTCCCGTAAGAGCCAACGGTACACCGGAAAAAATCAGCATCGCCACCCGTAGCCGCCCAAAAGCCATCCACAGCAACCCCACAATCAAGGCCAGAGCCAACGGTACGACCCACATCAAGCGATCACGCGCCGAAAGCCATTGTTCATACGTACCGCCCATATCCACCCAATAGCCCACTGGCAAAGCAATCGTTTGCTGCATTCTGCGTTGCACTTCCTGTACAAAACCTGCCACATCCCGCCCCCGAATATTGGCGGTCACCACCACCCGACGCTTCCCCTGCTCGCGGCTTATCTGGTTTGGCCCTTCCTGCACATGAATCGTTGCCACCTCTTTCAATGGAATAGAGCGTGGCGCCTGCATCGCACGGCGCTCCCCCTGGTCCGGTTCGGACACGGGTAACGGAACCGGCAGGTTTTCCCAAGCTTTGGGGTGACTGCGCCAACGTTCCGGTAACCGAATCACCATCTCCACACGCCGATCCCCCTCAAACACGGTACCTACATCCTGCCCGGCCAGTGCCGTACGCATCACATTCTGCAATGCCACAATAGACACCCCGTAACGTGCCAGCGCCTCACGGTTGGGTATGATGGACAGCATCGGTAATCCTGTCACCTGCTCCAGTTTCACATCCGCAGCTCCTGCCACTTCCTGCATCATCGCCTCCACCTGTTGGCCAAGTTGATGCAGTTGCTGCATATCATCCCCAAACAACTTAACCGCCACATCGCTTCGTACACCGGAAAGTAATTCATTAAAGCGCATCTGAATCGGCTGGGTGAATTCGTAATTATTTCCCGGCACCGCTTGCGCTGCTGCCTCCAGCTCCTGCCAGAGCTGCGCCTTGGGTTTGCGCGGGTCTGGCCATTTTTCTCTGGGGTGCAACATCACAAATGTGTCTGCCACGCTGGGCGGCATGGGATCGGTCGCGACATCGGCAGTCCCTATTTTGGTGAAGACTTCGTGCACTTCCGGCACCTGCTTCAACCGTTCTTCCAGCAGACGTTGCATCGCAACCGACTGGCTAAGGCTGGTACCGGGAATACGCAACGCATGCAGCGCAACATCCCCTTCATCTAATTGGGGAATAAACTCCGCCCCCATCCGACTGGCCATCCCTACACTCATCAGCACCATCACCACCGCAAGCACCGCTACCGGTACAGGGTTGCGCATTGCCCACCACAAACGGCGTTGGTACCACAACATCCAGCGTTGCCCGCTCTCTGGCGCGGTGTGATCCGCGCCGCCTCCCGCATCCTGTATCCACCATGCTAACATAGAGGGAATAAAACTGACCGATAACACCAAAGCCGCCAGTAACGCCATCACCACGGTCCAGGCCATCGGGTGAAACATTTTTCCTTCCACTCCCGTCAGCGCAAACATCGGGATATAAACCACCGTAATAATCACGACCCCAAACACACTGGGTTTCACCACCTCGGCTGTTGCATCCACCATCAGGGGGATACGCTCCTGACGGGTCAGGGTGCGCCCCATTCTCTGCTGCGCCAGACGCAACCGACGCAGGCCATTTTCCACAATAATCACCGCACCATCCACAATCAGACCAAAATCCAGCGCCCCCAAACTCATCAGATTACCAGAGATACCCTGCGCCACCATCCCGCTCATGGTCATGGCCATCGCCAGTGGAATAACGCTGGCTGTCAACAACGCGGCGCGCAGATGCCCCAACAGGAAAAACAACACCGCAATGACCAGCAACGCCCCTTCCAACAGATTGGTCTGCACGGTAGCAATGGTGCGGTTTACCAGTTCTGTGCGGTCATACACCACCCGTAGGTGCACCCCTTCCGGCAATCCCTGCTGAATCGCTTGCAACCGTTCCACGGCGGCCTTCGCCACCAGACGGCTGTTCTCTCCCATCAGCATCATCACGGTTCCCAACACCACTTCCTGCCCATTGTGGGTTGCCGCCCCCGTGCGCAACGGATACCCCAGCCGCACATCCGCTACCTGCTCCAGCCGCAAGGGCACGCCTGCCCGCTGTGCGACCGGTATCTGCCGTATGTCGTCCAAAGACGCGACCTGACCGGGCACCCGCACCAGATATTGCGCGCCCTGCTGCTCAATATACCCCGCGCCGCTATTGGCATGATGCGCTTCCAACGCTGCCTGCACATCCGTCAGAGTCAGGTTATAAGCCATCAGCTTTGCCGGATGTGGCAGAATATGAATTTGCTTTTCATAGCCTCCAATAGAATTCACCTCCGCTACCCCTTTCACCTGCCGCAACTGCGGCAGCACCACCCATTGCTGCAAGGCTTGCAAATCCATGGCACTGTAGGGTTGATTCTCATCGGTACGGGCTGCGGGGTCTGCTTCCAGCAGGTACATAACAATCTCGCCAAGTCCGGTGGCTATCGGCCCCATGGTGGGTTCCAACCCCTCCGGCAACTGACTGCGCAAGGCCAGCAACCGCTCACTCAGCCGCTGTCGTGCAAAATACATATCCGTCCCGT
This sequence comes from uncultured Rickettsiales bacterium, assembly GCA_964538615.1. Classification (GTDB taxonomy): domain Bacteria; phylum Pseudomonadota; class Alphaproteobacteria; order Rickettsiales; family RI-342; genus CAZIGK01. Next base: position 82,994 of record CAZIGK010000009.1, read on the forward strand.
CTTCAAATACCACGGTCACCTGCGATAACCCATAACGCGACAGAGAACGTGTCCCCTCCAACCGGGGAATCCCGGCCAACGCCGTCTCAATAGGGTAGGTAATGCGCTGCTCCACCTCCAACGGGGAATATCCCGGTGCTTCTGTGTTCACCTGCACCTGTACGTTGGTAATATCCGGCACGGCATCCATGGGTAAATGCTGCGCCGCATACACTCCCCCCATCAATAACATAAGAGCCAGAGCCAGCATCCATACCGGATGATGGATGGCCCACGCCAACCATCGGCGCAATATCCCGTCTACTCCCTCGTGCCCGCGCTCAATGGTCATGCGATGCCCCCGATTTCTCAATATCCGCTTTCAACAGGTAACTATTCTGCACCACATAGCGCGTTCCGGGTTTCAGGCCACCCAGTACCTCTGTCCATTCCGCATCCTGTTCCCCTGTCTCCAGCATACGCACTTCATAAGTCTCCCCCACCTGTGCGAACACCACCGTAAAATCCCGAAACCGCTGTAAGGCTTCTGTACGCACCGCCAGCGGCACCTCACGCTCCGCCAGCAGTACCTCAGCCTGCACCCGCATGCCGGGCTGCCATATCCCGTCCGGGTTAGGCAATGCCACAACCGCCATGCGGCTCTGGCTATCGGCATCCACCTCCGGTAAAAAATAGGCAATAGACTGTTCTTCTTCCACCGCATCCACTGGCTTTGTCCCCACCGGACGCAACCGTACCGGCATACCGGGTCTCACCCGCGCCTGATCCGTTGCAAAGACCGGTAGCATAACCCACAGACGCGTCGTATCCGCCATGACGATAACCGGTTCATTCCCCACCACTTCCCCTACCTGTGCCTTCAGTTCTGTCATCACCCCATCCATCGGAGCGGTGATAGCATAGCTACGCAGGCTGTCATTGCTCTCCACCCGCAATAACGGTTGCCCTTTCCGCACATGTTGACCCAGCGTTACCTCCACGTCTGTGATGATGCCAGGAAAGCGCGCCCCCAGTTCAACCATAGCCTGTGGGTTCCACTGTACCTGTCCCAACAAGGGCAACCACTGTTGCAACCGTGCCGGAGCTGCCACAGCCGTTTGCAACCCTTGTGCTTCTGCCACATCCGGCGCAATTCGGGTTCGCCCTTCATAAGAGGCAACCTGCCACTGGTATGTTTCGCCATCATAGGTCGCCTGTACCTGCATATCGAACGAATGCGGCTCTGCTACCACACCCTCCCCCTGCAATGCCTCATCCAGCGGGTGAAAGCGGTACCGGTTCACCTCCCCATCCAAACGCGTCAGCGTAATGGTTACTTCCACCTGCTCCGGCGGCAACAATGCATCATCCTGATAGGCATAGACCCGAAACTCCGGCGGCACCCCCTGCTCAAACACCCGCACCTCTAACGCAAAATCGCCATCCCGAAACAAACGCCCCCCATGCGATCCACGCTCCATATCGTCTGTCATCGGGTTATCATGTACATGCCCCGTAACAGACAACCTTCCCGCGGAACCTTCTTCCCGCATCCACCAGCCCTGCACTCTTCCCAGTACCAGCAATGCATAAACCAACAAGGCACATGCCAGCAGAATACCCATCATCCGCCAGTGTATCTGCCCCAGTCTCCGGCGCTGTTTCTGTTGCTGTCTCATGATGCATCTCCTTCCGGTTCCTGTTGCGCCGTGGCGGGCATCAGCCGTTCCACTTCAGCCTGCGCCAGATGATAGGCCAGTAGTGCCTGTAGATAATTTTGCCGCAGGTTAAACAGGCTGCGGCGTGCATCCTGCACATCCCAGAACGCCAACCGCCCCTCTGCATACGCACGTCTTGCCCGCGCAAACAACCGCTCTGCCGCAGGCAACATCGCATCGCGCAGGGTCACCGCCTGATGGTAACTGTTGCGCTGCTTGTCCAACCATAGAAATGCCTGATTACGCAACTGCAAATGCGCGGCCTCTGCCTCGTAACTCACCTGCTGAGCTTGTGCCTTCGCTGCCCGAATATTCCCACGGTTCATCTGAAATACGGGAATAGGCACCGTCACTGCGGCCACTAATGCCTGATCGCCAGTCGTACGTAAATCACGTACGCCCAGCATCACTTTCGGGTTAGGTACCGCCTGCGCTTCCTGCAAGTCTGTCCAGGCTTCCTGCTGCTGCTGGCGTGTTTGCCACTGCTGCATATCCGGCAGTTGCATCAACCCGCGCTCTACAGCCTCTTCTTCCGGTGGCGTACGTAGATCCGCAAACCCTTCTTGCGGAGGGATAATCTGCTCCTCATGCCCTCCCCACAGGCTCACCAATGTGTGCCGCGCATGCTGCACTTCCCGCAAGGCTGTCTGTTCCGCAAGCTGTGCTTCTGCGATCAACAATTCCGCTTTGGCCAATTGCATATCCGGCTCACGGGCGGCGGCCACCCGCTGCCCCACCGTGCGCTGCATGGCCTCTGCCAGTTGCCGCTGTTCAACCGCCAACATATGCACCTGATACGCCGCCACCCACTGGTAATATGCTACCCGCACATCCCGTATCAGGTCGCGCCGCGCTATATCTCTGGCATATTGGCTACCCACCATGGCCTGTTCTGCCATACGGCTACGGTGATTGCGCTTGCCAGCGGTTTCCAGTTCCTGTTGCAGGCTGTAGGTCACTTCCGCCTGCTCCACCCCTTGATACCGACCACTTCCCGCAACATTTTCCAGCAGTACATCCCATTGCGGGTTCGGGCGATACCCTGCCTGCTCCTGTAGCCCTTTCGCCGCCTGTACCGCTTGCCCTGCTGCCCGCAAGGTCGGGGCATGTGCCAAGGCCTTGTCCACGGCTTGCTGCAAGTTCATCACGGCATCCGGCATGGCTATATCTGCTGTTGTTGCTGTTGCCTTTTCTTCTTTTGCAACAGCATTCGGCACGGCTTTTGCCGCCATGACCGCCGCCGATGACCCCATACCTGTCCATAGCATGGGTATCATGCCATACAGCAGCAGGTGTCGTGTATATAATCGCATCGTTAAACGCTTTCCGTGCGCACATCCCTTTGTCCGGCAGAGATACAACCGCCAGACATCCCGATGTCTCACCTATGAAGGGTATCATGTAACCCGCCCTGCTCTCTCCATGCAACCAACGACCATCGCCTCATCGCATCAGAGTCCCATATCGGACGGCATGCCTATGGGATCCGTCTATAGCTCTCGACGAGGAGGGCGCGCCGGAGGCTCCGCCGTGTGGAACATCACAGCGGCGGTCATCATACGTGCATCGGTTTGCTGACGCATGGCCGGAAGATACATCTGCATGCCACAAGGCACATCAAATGCGGCATGCTGATGGTGCGTCCTTTCGCACTCTCCATCGTCCAGTGCTGTGGCATCTGTTGTGGCGTCCGTTATCGGTTCTAACGCAATAGCCGCATGACCATGGCTCTCCACCGCATGCGAGGAGGAAACATTGCCCTGCCAAAGCAACTGGCCATCGCTATGACACATACCGCTGGCGCCATCTATCGCCTGATGCAGAACAGGAATATTCAGCACCAGCCAACCAGCCAATAATAGACGCAAAAACAGCTTTTTCATGATGCACATCATACCCAAGGGCGTTCCCGCTGGCAAATGGAAACCTCAGTGCACACATACCTTCCCGAACACCGCTTGATTCCCCTTCATACTGGCGATATTTTGGCCACCGTTTTTCATAATTTATGCAGGATATTCCTCAATGCTTGGCTATATTACCCTCGGTACCAATAACTTGCCCCGCGCCGCAGCATTTTATGATACACTCCTCGGCGCGATGGGTGCCAGACGCAGCTTTGAATTTGAACGTGGCATTGCATGGGCAAATGGAGAAGGAACCTCTCTGGGATTGCTAACACCTTTTGATGGCCAACCTGCCACCATCGGCAACGGCGTTATGGTGGCATTACAATGCGCCCATATAGCAGACGTAGACCGCCTTCATTCTCTGGCTATATCACTGGGCGCGGCAGATGAAGGCAAACCTGGGGAACGTTGGCCGGGCTTTTATGCAGGCTATTTCAGGGATTTAGATGGAAATAAATTGAATGTTTTTTGCATGCAGCTCACTTCCTAGATTCTGTCGTCCAATTCGCTAGGTTCAATCACTATTTAGTGGAGAATGTGGCGAAAATGCTAGATTTCGAGAACCGGAAGTTCCAGTGTACCTAAATGTACATGAAAGCCGGAGGCGCAGAAATTCAGCATTTGCAATCCATTAAATGCTAAATGGCGATTGAACCTAGTGCATCATTTCCTTCATCATATGTGCAACCACCTGAGAATGGAGCAAATACCTACTGACCGTTTGGGGTATAGGTCACAGAGCCACCACGCGTATTACCGCCAGGCC